>DASXVN010000020.1:0-43718 GCA_036504235.1 Armatimonadota bacterium
CCCGCCGTCGCTAGGCAAACGTTAGTCCGGCGGGGTACAAGCCCCCGCCCTACAAACGGCCAGCCCCGGCAGGTCTCCCCCCTCCCCTTGCCGAACTGACCCCCGCGACAATTCCACGGAGAAGTGGTGACTGGTATGCGCGTCATGGCGGTTGGGGCTCATCCGGATGATATTGAAATTCTCTGCGCGGGGACGCTGGCCCGCTACGTGGCCCGGGGGGACGAGGTCGTCAATGTCGTCTTCACCAACGGCGACATGGGCCACACGGTGATCCCGCCCGAGGAACTGGCCGAGATTCGCTGCGAGGAGGCGCGCCGCGCCGCGGAGACCGTGGGCGCGCAGTTCAAGATGCTGGGCGAGCCCGATGAGTGGCTCTTCCACGACCGGCGCACCCGTACCTTGATGATTGACGCTATCCGCGAGTACGACCCCGACGTGATCATCACCCACTCGCCCGACGACTACCACCCCGACCACCGCTGCTGCTCGGATATCGTCTTCGCGGCGAGTTTCCTGTGCACCGTCCCGCATATCGAGTCCGCGCATACCGGGACTAAGAGCATCGCCACCCTCATCTACATGGACACCCTGGGCGGCACCAACTTCCTGCCCGACGAGTACGTGGACATCACCGACACGATTGACCTCAAGCTCGCGGCGCTGAACAATCACCAGAGCCAACTCAAGTGGATGAGGGAGCACGATAATATAGACCTGGGGGAATTCGTGCGGACCTCCGCGGCCACGCGGGGACTGCAGGCGTCGGTGCCCTTCGCCGAGGGCTTCCAGATCGCGCCGCTCTGGCCGCGTCTCAAGACGGTGCGCGTGCTGCCCTAGCTCCCGGCCACCCGGTACAGGGTGACGCTCGGCAGGCTCAACTCGGGCAGCAGCAGGCCCTCGGCCACGGCGGAGGCCAGGCCCTCGCGCTCCTCGCCCTCCGCCACCACCCAGCGGCAGCGCGCCGTGGCGAGCAACTCCCGCCGCGCCCGGTCGGTCGTGGTCAGTTCAAAGAAGGTCTGCACCTGGTCGCGGCGCTCCAGGAAATGCGGGGTCAGCTCCTTGTGGCCGAGGTAGACGGACTGCCCGCTGAGCTGCGGAATCCAGTTGCCCAGCACCGCGTCGCTGAGCACCCCCTGGTCGCGCGGCAGCGTCTCCAGCCGGGCGCAGACCTGCCGGAAATCGTCGCTCAGGTAGTTCGGCTGGTGCCCGTAGTAGGCGATCCGCAGGCCCAGCCCCGGCCAGACCAGCAGCAGCAGGATGCCCCAGGCCAGCACCGCCGACATGCCCCCGGCGCCCCCCCGCCGCCCGGCCGGAACGCCCATCCAGCGCGGCACCACGTACTGCCCCCAGTTGCGCACCGCCAGCACCACGACCGGGATCTGCAGCCCCATCATCAGCCGCCGCTCCCAGGGAATCAGCCCGTCGGTGAACAGCAGCGCCCCGTTGACCAGCAGCCACACCGCGACCAGAATCTGGCCCAGGTCCATGCGCCGCCAGTGGAGCAGCTTGCGGTGGTCGAGCAGCGCCAGGATCAGCGGCACGCCCAGCCCCACCGCGTAAGTGAAGGGGCTCCAGGAGAGCATCTGGTTGGCCTGCGACCAGGCGCGCCCCAGCGGGCTGGCCTGCAGCATGACCCCGACGAGAATCGTGATCGCCCAGCCGGGGAGCAGAATCGCCGCCAGCGCTCGGTGCGCGTGGGGGGGAATCTTGCCGGCGCGGAAAGCCATCACCCAGTGGACCAACAGCACCGCGGTGACGGTGACGACATCATAGACATGGAAGGAGGCCACCAGCGCCAGCACCAGGCCGCCCAGCCCGGCATACCGCCGCCAGGATTCCTCCCGGCGGTAGGCGGCCAGGGCCAGGTAGAACACGGTCACCATCCCCGCCAGGGCCGCGGTGAAATGCGGCAGCAGCGCCATGCTCGGCCAGGCCAGCAGTTCCGGCGCACCAAAGGCGGCGGTCCCGGCCGGCAGCAAACCCCCGCTCGGCCGATTGAGCCAGAAGAATACCCAGAACAGCCCCTCCCCGGTCGCCATCATCGCCAGGGCCACGCGGCGCTCCGCGACGCGCGGCAGCAACGCCCCCAGCAGCGCGTACAGGGCGATGAGCAGCAGCAGCATGAAGGCCACCCGGGCCCCGTGGTACACCATCAGCGGGCTCAGCCCCAGGCGGGTCAGAGCGCCCAGTCCCAGCCACAGGGGGTTGGTGTAGAAGGGGGCGTGGGGGTCGGTGGTCATCAGGTCGCGCCAGAGCAGGTGCCCTTCGCCGGCCTGACGCATCCACATCAGGTAGGTGTTCTGGTCGCTGAGGGAGGAGATCAGGCCGCCAAACTGCTGACCCGGGGGGGCCGACCGCCACTGGGTGTAATAGGGCAGGCTGGTGGAGACCAGCACCACCATAAAGACGGCGGCGACAAAGAGAACGTGGCTGCGTCGGCTCAAGTGACTCTCCTACGAGGTCCCCAGCAGCGGGGAAGAATGCCCCGGTCATATTCACCCTCCCGCGCTCCGGCTCCTCTTCCCTGCGCCCGCGGTTTGTTTATGGTATTATTCACCCCGATACCCCGCGATGAAACGCAACCTCCGGATTGATGAACCTGAGAACGTGACCGGCCGCCTGGACCGGGTCACCTACCACAGCCCCGATTCGGGCTGGGGCATTCTCCAACTGACCACCGAGCCGGGGGAGCCCTTCACCGCGGCGGGGATCGTAGCCGACCCCAGCCCCGGCGAGCAGATGCGCCTGTTCGGCCAGTGGGAGGTCCATCCGCGCTACGGTCGCCAGTTCCGCTTTCAGCGCTACGAATTGCTCCGCCCCACCAGCCCCGAGGCGTTGGTCAAGTACCTCTCCAGCGGCATGATCAAGGGCGTGGGACCGGTGCTCGCCGGCAAGATCGTGGCGACCTTCGGCCCGGCCACCCTGGAGGTGCTGGACCACCACCCCGAGCGCCTCACCGAGGTGCCGGGCATCGGCCGCGCCAAGCTGGAGACCCTCCAGGCGGGCTGGCAGGAACACGAGCAGCACCGGCGCGTGCTGCTGGCGCTGTACGAGTTTGGCCTGGGCGCGGCGCTCAGCCGCCGCGTCATGGAGCGCTACGGGCCGCGGGCGGCGGAGGTGGTGGAGCACCAGCCGTACCGCCTCGCCCTGGAGATCAGCGGCATCGGCTTTGTCATCGCCGACCGCCTGGCCCGCCGGGCCGGTCTGGCTCTCGACGACCCCCAGCGCCTGCAGGCGGCGCTGCTGCACTGCCTGAATCGCGCCGCTTCCGACGGGCACTTCTACCTGCCGCAGGGGGTGCTGCTGGCGCAGGCGGCCGGGCTGACCGACATCGCCGAGGAGCCCCTGGCGGAGGCGCTGGCGGCGCTCGCCGACCAAGGCCGGATCGTCTATGACCCGGTGGAGGGCGCCGAGGCGCCGGTCTACGCGACGCAGATGCTGGCCCAGGAAAACGAGGTGGCGCAGCACCTGGCCGCGCTCCTGGACAGCGAGCCGCACCTGATGCCCACCGACGCCGAGTTGCTGCGCTGGCTGGAGGCCCAGGAGACGCTCTCGGGGCTGGAGCTGACCGCCGAGCAGCGGGCGGCCGTGCTGGCCGCGCTGCGCGAGCCGCTGTCGGTCATCACCGGCGGGCCCGGCACCGGTAAGACCACCGTGGTCCGCTTTCTGGCGCATCTGGCCCGGCAAAGCGGCAAGCGCCTGGCCCTGGCCGCCCCCACCGGACGCGCGGCGCAGCGTCTGGAGCAGGTCACCGGTCACGCCGCCTCCACGCTGCACCGGCTGCTGTCCTACGACCCCTTCCGCGGCCAGTTCCGCCACGGACCGGGCAACCCTCTGGAGCTAGACTGGCTGATCGTGGATGAGGCCAGCATGCTCGAAGTCGCCCTGGCCAACTCCGTGCTCCGGGCGCTGCCCCCCGGCGCCAGCCTGCTGTTGGTGGGCGACGCCGACCAGCTCCCCAGCGTCGGCCCGGGGCAGTTCCTCGGTGATCTGGTCCGCAGTGACCGGGTGCCGGTGGTGCGGCTGGAGCAGATCCACCGCCAGGCCGCGGGCAGCCTGATCGTGCAGAGCGCCCACGCCATCAACCGTGGCGAGCCGCCCAATTTCCCCTCCCCGCAGACCTGGCGCACCTCCGAGGACTGCGTCTTCCTCGAGCGCCCCGACCCCCACGAGGCCGCCGACAAGGTGGTGCAGATGGTCACGGAGGGCCTGGTGCGGATGGGTTTTGAGCACGATCAGATTCAGGTCATCACCTCGCTGCACCGGGGCCCGATCGGCGTCCAGGAACTCAACCGGCGCCTGCAGGCGGCGCTCAACCCGCCCGGCGCGGGCCACCCGGAGGTCAAGCGCGGCGAGATGGTCTTCCGCCAGGGGGACCGCGTGCTGCAGACGGTCAACAACTACGATAAGGCGGTCTACAACGGGGATATCGGCAAGCTCACCGCCGTGGACCCGATCACCGGCGGCGTGCACGTCACCTTCGAGCAGGGCACCGTGGCCTACCAGCGGAGCGAGCTGGACCAGATTGAGCTGGCCTACGCGCTGACCATCCACAAGTCCCAGGGCAGCGAGTTTCCGGCTGTCGTCATGGTGCTGCACAGCAGCCACTATATCATGCTCTACCGCAATTTGCTGTACACCGGCGTCACCCGCGCCCGGCGCATGCTCTGCCTGGTCGGCGACCACAAGGGCCTGTACAAGGCCCTGCACAGCACGCATCCGGCCGAGCGCTACACCGGCCTGACCGAGCGGCTGCGGCGCGCGGCTCTGCCCCTCGACTGAGCTTTTACCCCTCTTCCACCCCCTCAAGCTCAACCGAGACCCGACCGAACAAGAGGCCGTGGTCGCACGTCTTTACTCTTGTACGGGGGCGCGAGTGGCTGGCCGTGACCGAAAAAGGGCCGGGTGGGAGGAACTGCCGTGAAGCAGCAGAAGACGCCGGGGTGGCTGGCGGAAATCCGTGAGTATTGGGCGAATCTGAACGAACGCGGGGCCGACGAGACGAGCGGCGCCACCGAATTGCGCGCCGAAACCGGGGCCATGTCGGCGACCCCGGGCCGGCAAGAAACCGCGCTGAGTTCGAGCCTCGTGCGTTAGCTGAGCGGCCGTCTCCGCCCGCGGGGGGCAGCAGGTTCGGTCGGCGAGGAGGAGTTCACATGCAGGGTCGAGGCACGCCCCGGTGGCTCCTCGAGATCAGACAGTACTGGGCCGCAGTGGCCCGCGGAGCGGGCGACGAAGCCGGAGGCCCGGAGCCCAGCCCCCGAGACGGCCCCCGGTCAGAGGCCGAGCCGGAACTCGCGGGAGAGGCCCCGGAGGACCGCCCCGCTGAGGACTGATCTCGAGCTAGAGCGCTTCGCGACGGCGCGGAGCGCTTATCGCGCTGCCTGGATTTCGGCGAGCAGCGGAGCGGCCAGCGCGGGCGGCGCCATGACCAGCAGCCCCTGACGCTCCGAGACTTCCATATCCTCCAGGCTGCTCATGACTTGCCCGTCCGGCCAGTACGTCTCCACGCCGGTCTCCCCGGCCAGGCACAGCGCCGCCGCCACGTCCCACAGCACCCAGTTGTGGAAGAAGGCCGCGCGGAACACACCGGTGGCCGCCCAGCAGGCGTGCAGCGCCGCACTCCCCAGGTTGCGGCACTTGCCCGGCAGCCGGGGCAGCCAGTCCGGCATGTCGGTATTGATCCCCACCAGATCGTTGCGCTCCATCGGATGCGAGCGGACCGCGGCCAGCTTTTGGTCATTGAGCCAGGCCCCCGCGCCCCGCTCCGCGGCAAAAGTCAGCCCCAGCGGCGGCGAGTAGACCACGCCCAGCGCCGGCCGGCCGTGCTCCAGCAGGCCCATCGAGACCGCCCATACGCCTAGCCCGGCGATGAAGTTGTGCGTGCCGTCCACCGGGTCCAGGCTCCACACGCGCCCCGTGCCCACGCAGCGGTGCTGGGGCGTCTCCTCCGAGCAGATCTCATCGCCGGGGAAGAGCTTCCCCAGGTGCTCCATGAGGTACGCTTCCGCTTCCAGGTCCGCCTCACTGGCCAGACTGCCGTCGGCCTTCTGCGTGGGGTTGACGCGGCCAAACCACTTCTGGGCCGCCGCCCCCGCCGCGTGCGCCACCTGCACAACCTCCGCCAGCACCTCGCTCTGCCGCTCTTGCGCTGCCATTCCGGTATCCCTTCTCGTCTTCCCGACGGCTACTCGCCCGCCGCCAGTCTCGCCAGGTACTGCGCATCCCAGCTCAGTTTCTCCGCCAGTGAGCCGAACTCACCGTAGAAATCCTCCAGCGTCAGATAGCCGTCAAAGCCCCCGGCGCGCAACTGGGCCACAATCGCCGGCCAGTCCAGCATCCCCTCATCCAGCCGGGTGGCGGGCGCGTTAATTGTCGGCTGCGACCCCTCGGAGGGGTGCGGCATCATGTTCTTAACGTGTACCGCCTTGATCAGCGGGAGCAGCATGTCCTCCTGCACCGAGGGGCGCTCGTAGCCCTCGGCCAGGCAGTTGCCCGGATCAAAGACGATGCCGACATGGTCCAACGCCAGCCCCCGGGTCATGTCCACAATCTGCCCGGCGGAGGCAAAATAGGCCCCGCCGTGCTGCTCGATGGTAAGGGTGATCCCGTGGCTGACCGCGGAGGCCGAGATGGTCTCCACCTGTCGTCGGAAAGCCTCTCGGCACTTCTCGTAGCCGGAGTCAGCGTCAATCAGCGGCCCCGAGCAGCGCAGGAACTTGGCGCCCAGGAGTTGCGCCACCTGCAGCGCCCGGCGCAGGCCCTCCAGGTGCAGTTGCGCCAGCGCCGGGTCGGTCTTACCCAGCGAGTAGTAGCTGGTCAGCCCGGAAACGTGCAGGCCGGCGGCCTCCACCTGACCGCGCACGATCTCGGCCTCGCCGTCATTGATGGACTGGCTCAGATGCACGGTGTCTGCGGCGTCCCGCCCCTGGCGCAGGTCCACGGCCGGAAAACCCGCCGCGACCGCCTGCTCCAGACTCTCTTCCAGGGATAACTCCCGCGTTATCAAAGTGTACAGGCTAATCTGCATCGCTGAATCCTCCCCGTCGTACGGCAATGGCCCACGCCGCTAAGGTTCTCCGGTGCGCCCCAGCCTCCTCCCCCGTCGGCAGGATTTGCGGCGGCGGGCGGTGAAAGTCTGAGTGATATGGCCAAGCGCAAATCCTCAGCCTCGGCAGGTCCTCCCGCCGCGCCGCCGCCGGCCCTTTCGTGGTGGCTGCTGAGCGCCCGGCTGCTGCTGATTGTGCTGGTCCCGATTCTGCCGCTGGCGGCGGGCAAACTGGCCGTCTGGCAGACGGAACTAGTCGCCCTGGTCGTGCTGGTCGCGGCGCTGCTAGCCGTGCTCGGCGCTCCCTGCAAGGTTTTCGGCCGGCCCCACGCCGAGGACTGGGCGGCGGGAGCGCTGCTGGTGCTGCTGCTGGCGGCGATCCCCGGCGCGGCGTATCTGCACGCGGCGCTGGTGGCGGTTATGCAGGTGCTGTCCTACCTCCTGGCGCTGTGGTTGGCGCGGGGGCTGTTTGCTGACCGGCGCTGGCGCGACGCCCTGGTGGTGGCCCTGATCGCCGGCGGCGCGCTGGTCGCGCTGCTGGGCGGCCAGGAGTACCTGCTCACGGTGCGGGCCACCGGCAACACCGGCTGGCGCGTTTTCGCCACCTTCTTCAACCCCAATCTGGTCGCCGCCTACCTCCTGGTCATGCTGCCTCCGGCGGCGGTCTGGGCGTTGCAGGCCTGGCGGCCGACCGCGGAGCAAAGCCCGCTGGCCCGCCCCCTGTCCCTGGGCGCGGTGCTGGTCATGCTGGTCGCCCTGCCGCTCACCGGCTCCAAGGGCGCGGCGCTGGGCGCCCTGGTCGCGGTGCTGGTGCTGGGCTGGACCGTGGCCCCGCGGGGCACGAGCTGGGGCCGCCGCCTGCGCTGGGGCGTACTGGCTCTGATCCTCTGCGGCCTGCTGGCCGGAGCGGCGCTGCCCCCGTTGCGCGCCCGCGTGCTGGCCTCCACCGGCGACCAGGCCAACTCCAGCGGCTTTCGCCTGTATGTCTGGAAAAGTATGGTAACCATGATCCACGAGCGGCCCCTGCGCGGCTTTGGCCCCGGCAGTTTCGAGTGGACCTATCCCCACTATGCCCAGGCCGGATTCACCCGCCTGGGGCACGAGAGTTACCTGCAGATGGCGGCGGAGGCCGGGCTGCCCGCGCTGCTCGCCTTCCTGGCGCTGTGGATTGCGCTTCTGCGGCGACTGGGCCGGCGAGTGACCGCGGCGGCGTCTCCGGGAGACCGCCTGCTGCCGGCTGCGGCGCTCGCTGCGCTGGCCGGATTCCTGGTGCACAATCTGGTGGACTATAGCTGGTATTGCCCGGCAGTGACCGTCTCGCTGCTCCTGCTGGTAGGCGCAGCGCTCGCCGGGGACGGTCCGCCGCCGGCGGCCGCGCCGCGTCCCCGCGCCCGGTGGTTGGTCGCCGCGGCACTGCTGGTCATCACTCTGCTAGTGGCGGGAGTTTTGCTCCCGGCGCAGTACCTGCAGGCGCAGGCCCACGCCGCCGCCGTACAAGGCAATCCCTCCGCGCTGGAGCTGGCCCGGCGAGCCTGCGCTCTCGATCCTCAGGACGCGGACCTGCTCGACACGCTGGCCAAGATCGCGCCCTACCAGGGGCTTTCCGCCGCGGAGGGCCGGCGCGAGGCGATTGCGGCCCGGCTCCAGGCGGCGCGGCTCCGCCCCGGGGACGCCACTAATCTGCGCCTGCTGGCGTTGCTTTACGCCGACGCCAGCGACCTGCCCCACGCCCTGGCCGCCACCCAGCAGTGCCTGACCACCTACCCGACGTACCTCCTGGGCTGGGCGACGCAGGCCCGGCTGGCCGCGCAGGCGGGGAATCCTCAGTTGGCGACCGCCTCCTGGCAGCACCTCGCGGACCTGTGGGGGACGCCCATTCAGAAGTACGCCGCCCTGGGCGACCTCCCCGACCCCAACTACCTGTTTGCCTGGGATTACCTGGCCGCGCGCGCCCGCGAGCGCGGCGACCGGGCGACGGAGACCACCTACCGCCGCCTGATGGCGGTCCTGCTGGAGAAGTGGTACCGGACCGACGACACCCAGCGCACACTCATGCATCAGTCGGTCCTGTTGCGCGAGGGCGACGAGCCGCTGCTGGACCGCATGGCCGACGAAACTGAGGCGTTCCTGGCCGGCGAACCCGCGGACGCGCCGCTCGTCCCGAGCCTACAGCAGGCCCGCACCACAGCGCGAGAGAATCGGCGCACACTACCCTAGGGAGGGCGATGAGATGAACATTCTGGTGATTCACGGCCCCAACCTGAATCTGCTCGGCCGGCGCGAGCCCAAGGTCTACGGCAGCCACACTCTGGCGCAGATTGACGAGATGATCCGCGCCGAGGCCACCGTCCTGGGCCATCAGGTCAAGATCCTGCAGTCCAACCACGAGGGCGCGATTGTCGAGGCCATCCAGGAGGCCCTGGACTGGGCGGAGGCGATCATCATCAACCCCGCCGCCTACACGCATACCTCCGTGGCCATCCGCGACGCGCTGGCCGCCGTGCGCCTGCCGGCAATTGAGGTTCACCTGAGCAACACCCAGGCCCGCGAGGACTTCCGCCACCAGTCGCTGACCGCGCCGGTGTGCGCCGGGGTCATCGCCGGGTTCGGCGCGCATGGCTATCTGGCCGCCCTGCGCCTGGCCGCCACGCTGCAGACGGCGGCCGACAAATGATGGATTACCCGCGCCGTCGCCATAGCCTGCAGGAACTCCTGGCCCCCCCGAACCTGGAGGCGCTGCTGGTCACCAAGCCCGTGAACGTGCGCTACCTCACGGGCTTTACCGGCGAGGGCTTGCTCTTGCTGGGCCCCGAGCCGGTGCTCTGCACGGACCGGCGCTACGAGGTGGACGCCCATGAGCAGGCAGTCGGCTGCCGGGTGATCTGCACCGACCGCAGCCATTTGTCCAGCCTGGTCGAGGCGACCGCCGCTTCCAGCTACACGCGGCTGGGCTTTGAGCCGGACGCCCTCACCTGGACCCAGCACGAGTTTCTCACCAAGGGGCTGCCGGGTGCGGAACTGGTCTCCGCGCCGCAGCTAGTGGAGGGTCTGCGCGCCCGCAAGGACGCGGCGGAAGTGGCGCTGATCGAGCGGGCCTGCGGGATTGCCGACCGCGCGCTAGCCCACCTGATCGCGGCCCTGGCGCCGGGGCGGACCGAGAAGGAGTTGTCCTGGGAGTTCACAGCCGCCATTCTGGCCGCGGGGGCGGAGGACGTCAGCTTCCCGCTGATCATCGCCTCCGGCCCGCAGGCGGCGCTGCCCCACGCCACCGTGACCGGCCGCCCGCTGCAAGTCGGGGACATGGTGGTCATGGACGTGGGGGTGAAGGTCGAGGGATACTGCTCCGATATCACCCGCACCGTGCCGGTGGGCGCGCCGACGGACGAGTTCGTCACCCGCTACCAGGCGGTCCGGGCGGCTCAGCAAGCGGGGATCGCGGCGCTGGCGGTGGGCTGCCCCGCCGCGGAGGTGGACCACGCCGCGCGGCAGGTCCTGGAGGAAGCGGGTCTAGGAGAAGCATTTGCCCACAGCCTGGGGCACGGGGTGGGCCTGGAGATACACGAGGGGCCCTCGGTCAGCCGCCTCAGTCCGGCTCGCTTGGAGCCGGGCAACGTCGTGACCATCGAGCCGGGCGTCTACTTCCCCGGCTGGGGCGGGATTCGTCTGGAGGAGCTGCTGGTTCTCGAGAAGTCCGGTCCCCGGCAGCTCACCGCCGCTCCCCTCTGGGAGCCGTAAACCTACTAGCGCAACTGGAACTTGTAGCCGACGCCCCAGACAGTCGCGAGGGCCCAAGGCACCACGAAGCGCTCCTCGATCTTCTGGCGCAGGCGCTTGATGTGGGTGTCAATGGTTCGGTAGTTGTCGTCCTCCGGCCGGTAGCCCCACACCTTCTCCATAATCTCCTCCCGGCTGAACACGCGCCCCGGTTGCGCGGCCAGGTAGAAGAGCAGGTCAAACTCCTTGGGGGTCATCACCAGTTCCGAGCCGTCCACGATGACCGTACGCGTCGGCAGGTCAATCTCCAGGCTCGGCAGGCTCAGGTGTCGCTGGGGGATGGCGATCTGGTCAATGGCCTCCACGCGCCGCAGCAAGGCGCGGACGCGCGCTACCAGTTCGCGCGGGCCGTACGGCTTGGGCAGGTAATCATCAGCGCCCAGTTCCAGACCGACGACCTTGTCCACCTCGTCGTCTTTGCCGGTAACCATGATGATCGGCACCTGCGAGCGGCTGCGGAGCTGGCGGCAGACGGACAGCCCGTCCATGCCCGGCAGCATCACGTCCAGGATCACCAGATCCGGCTCGAGCTCGTCAAAGAGGCGCAGGCCTTCTTCCCCGCTGGCGGCCACATGCACCACGTAGCCTTCCGGCTCCAGGGTAGCCAGGGCCAAACGCTGGTCGCTCTCCGTGTCCTCAATCAGCAGAATTCGCTTCTTGTCCACCGGGTTGCCTTCTTTCGCGCGAGACTAGACGGGACCGCCTGCACAGTATATCCTTCAAAACTGCCACAGTAAAGGATAAACAGCTCAAGCTCATTTCAAACTAAAGAATTGCTAAATCATCACGCAATTATGGGTTGAAATGACATACCGGCGGCTCCCCTAGAGCCTCCGCGCGCGGTTTCTGGCCCATCCAGTCCAACCCGGTTTCGGGAAGACCCCGTCCCGGACCCCGGGGGCGAGCTCCTCAGTGATGCCACCACAGGGGCGCCCACTGGTACACCAGGAACTGCAAGCGCCCGATGAGCAAGGCTACGCGCGCCATGACTGTGTTGCCAAACCCGGCGCCGAACGCGATCATCAGGAACCACACGCCCAGCCGCGAGGCGCGACCGAAGTTGCCGGTATGGGGCTTGGAGAAGTAGAAGTAGGCGAGCGTCGTGAGCACCGCCGCCGCCAGCACCCAGTTGCCGATCAGGTCAGCCACCCCGAGAGCCGGTGCACCGGGAGCCAGCGGGCCAAAGGGGGCGACGGTCCCGTGGGCCTGCTCCAGGATGTTGGCCTGAAAGACCACCGGGATGGCCGCGCCGGAGCCCAGCCCTACAATGAAGGCGATGGGCCAGCGCGACATCCAGCTCCAGCGCGGGATGAACCGCCCGAAGAACATCAGCCCCAGCAGCGCCGGGAGCAGCACCAGGTAGTTGGGGCCGGGCAGGTCTACCTTATCCGGGCTGAATAGCGGAAAGATCAGCTTGGGCAGCACGCCGGTGTTGTAGAGAATGACCGTGCCGTACGCCGCGGAGATGCCGACAAAGAGATGCTCGGCGACCTTGTAGAGCGGGTTGTCGCCGTACAGGAAGCTGTACACGGCCAGCGTAATGACCGCGGCCACCCAGATGCCAGCTATCATCCAGGGGTCGGGGCCGGCCAGATTAGGCAGCGCAGCGGTCGGCGGCACGTTACACCTCTTCTCCGGTCGGGGGCTCCGGCGGCTCGGCAGTTGGTTCCTCGCGGTGTCGGCGGCTGGCGAAGTAGGCCACGTTGCCGACGATCACCAGCAGCACCATCAGCAGATGACAGGCGGTCACGCCCGGCATCCCCAGCATGGCCTGGTCGGGCACGCCGATGAGCTTCTCGTACTCGGCCGCCGCCGCGATGCCGTTGAGCATGCCCACGATCTGCCCGGTGCGCAGGTAGACGTAATAGTCGGTGGCCTGCACCGAGGTCGTCCCCACCGCCACCGGCACCTTGTAGCGCTGGTGCGCGAAGGCGATCCAGGCGCCGGGCATGCCCGTGCCGGAAATGGTGATGAGCAGGCCGATATCCTGGTAGTTGCGCACCCCGCGCAGCACCGGCAGCGGCGCGGTGCTCGCCAGGTGGGCGTCGGTCGGAAAGACGCGCTTGAGGTTCTCGCCCAGGCCCAGGATGACCGCCAGGCCCCCGGTCTTATAGCCCAGGTTGACCCAGTCCTCCCCCCGCCTCTTGCCCGCCTCTTCCCCGGTCTGATTAAGCACGTCGTCCACCATCAGCACGCCGCTGGGCAGCATGGTCATGCCGATCACGCGCGCGTTGCGCCGGTGCAGGTGGCGGGTGATCGCCATCGCCATGGGGTACAACTCGGGCTTGACCGCCGGGTCAAAGTCAAAGGAGACCAGCACCGGCGTCCCCGGGGGCAGCTTCTCGATGTAGTCGTACAGCGACTGCGTCCAGGGGTTGATGTACTGGGGCGGCTGCTTCCATTGCAGCAGGAAGGGAGCCAGCACCACCGCGAAGAGCAGCGCGTAGATCAGGCGGCGGTCAATGTGCAAGAGCTTATCCCACATAGTCCCGGGCGGGGGCCTCCCCTAGTCACCCCCCAGATGCGAGCGCTCGATGCCCAGGATGATGCGCAGGGAGGTAGCGATCACGCCCAGCGCCACGCCGAACAGGATGGCCCGCTTGGCGCCGACCGTGGGGTAGATCATGATCCACTCGGTGATCCGGGGCAGGTAGCCGTGCGAGAGTTCCCCGCCCAAGGGGATGCGCCCGATGATGACGATGATCGCCGCCACCAGCAGAATGGTCGCCTCCACGCTCCGCGCCCGGAAGCTCCGGTAGGCGGCGGAGGCCATGAAGAAGGCCAGCAGCGAAAAAACGGTGGAGTCCAGCGGCACTTGCACCCAGGTGAACATCCACTGGAAGGGCGACCCCTTCTCGGTACCCCAGCCCAGGCCGAGGATGAGCATCAGAAAGAAGCTGCCCAGGGTGATGAAACTGTACCCCCAGCTCTTCCGGCGCTGGCGAATGCGGTCGATATGCGTGCGAAACAGGCTCCCCAGCCCCAGCACCATCGCGAAAATCCCGATGATGGTGGCCCAGTCCAGCAGCACATCGTAGACTTCCTTCAGCCGCTGGTGCGGCACGAAGAACTGGACCAGGAAGAACATCCCGGCCAAAAAGCCAATTGCCAGCGGCGCTTGCATTCTCATAATCGAATCTCACCGGTGTGACCGGACAGGAAACCGCTTCGGACCGCTTGCGGCTAACTCTCCCGGAGGGGCCGCATACGAGCACGATCCGCTTCCGAGCGGAACGCGCGCAAGTACCCGGCCCAGGGCTAGCGGCAGACCGTGGGCCGGATGCTTCCGTGCGCCCGCCGCAGACGTCGGCCGTACTCGCATTCGGCCCCTCCGGAGGGGCCCCTCCGCCTCACGTCTTCAACAAACTCAAAAACCACTTCGCCAACTGCGGCGACCAGGCGCCGGCCTCCAGGATAATGCCCACGATCATCAGCGCCGCCAGCAGCGCCTTGCCCAGGTCCTGGGCCTTGAGCTGGGCCAGCAGGATCGGGTTGCGCGAGAGGTACGCGCCCGCCGCATACAGCTCCTCGCCCATCAGCGTGTAGTCGCAGGAGACGATGAAGAAGGGCAACTGGGTGTCCTGGTCGGTGCCGGCGATCTGCAGGGAATCCACCATATTGCCGGTCTCCGCCAGGATCAGCGACTCGGCGGCGAAGTAGCCCATGAAGAAGTTCACCGCCGGACGCTGGCGCAGCATGATCCCGCCCACGGCGGTCACAAAGCCAAACTGGCTGCCGGTGATAAAGAAGATATTCTCCGCGTTGTAGGTCTCCGGATGCCCCGCGTGCAGGTACGCCTGCGAGACGATCTCGCGCTCCGCGGTCATCACCATCGGGTCCGAGCAAGGCACAATCAGGCTGGTGCCATAGGGCGCGGTCTTGGTGGCCAGGTGCCCCAGAATCAGCATGGAGGTAATGGTAGCGATGTCGTCCGCTCCGCCCAGCCCGGTGACGTAGAGAATCGGCCGGCCCATCTCGGTGGCGCGGCCGATAGCGTCCTCCACGGCCTGCAAGCCCGCGATGGGCCGCACATACATATCACGTTTGCGGGCCAAGCCCAGCACGACCAGGGTGATCAGACTGAAGAGTACCGTGCCCACCAGCACGTTGTTGTTCGCCGTATCGTACCAGCGCCCCGCCGTCGTCGCAGGTCCGGCGACCGCGGACTTGGCCTCAACCAGCCCGTCGGTCACGATGTGATTGGCGTCGTCGGGGTCATACAGCAAGGTCGTGCCCGCCGGCAGGTAGAGCGCCCCGACCTGCACGTAGTAGGCGTGACCGACCTTCAGGTCCTTATAGATCGCCACCAGCCGCTTGGAGTGGGCGTCGCCGACCTGCACGTCCTTGTAGCGTTCGCCGACTTTCATCTCATTGACCGCCGCCCCGTCCTGGTCGGCGCCCTCGACCACCGCGCCGGTCGCCAGTTTGGTCGGCTCCTCCCCCACGTACACCCGATAGGCCGCAGGAGCCGGACCGCCCTTCGCCACCGGGGTCCACTTCACCAGGACGCTGCCGCCGGACAGGTCGTCGGCGTTGTTCTCCACGTGCACGGAGCCGGGCGCCGGCAGCGTCTGCGCGACCAGGGGCAAGACCGCCAGCCCCAGGAGCAGCGCCGCTAGCGCCGGCAGAAGTTGTCGCGGAAGTCGCTTCATCGGGGTCATCGCTCAATCAGCTCTACGTTCGCGCGCGGCACGGTGACTTCCTCGCCGTCGTCGAGCCGAGCCCGCAGCACTCGGACCTCGGCCTCGGTGGGAATGGCCTCCGGGCGGCTGGGCAGCTCGGACACGTGGCCGAGCCGGCCAAAATACGGATCGCGCACCAGCCGGATGCGGCTGCCGACCGCCAGCCCCGCGGTGCTCGCCGGGGGCGCTGCCTCCGTCTTTCCGCTCAGGGGGATGATTACCTCCGGCCGCAGCACGCCGGCGCGGATTTGCGTGGCCCCGTTGACGGCCGCCGCCGCCCCGTTGCGGGAGCGCAGCAGCGCGAACGTCTCCTCCGCCATCGGCAGCGAGCCGAAGCCCTCGGTGAGCACCACGGTCAGCCCCAGGCGCTCCTGGCCGGTGATCGCCACCCCCAGCGGCGCGCCCAACAGGCGGTCCAGATCGGCGGCGGGCATCGCGCCGACCACCACCGCCGCCGCGCCCACCTCCCGCAGTCGCTCCAGCAGCGCCCAGTCCAGCGGCGTCCCGCTCACCACCACGCACCCCGCGTGCGCGTCGCTAATCTCGTCCGCCGAGAAGCCCTGATCCGCCCGCTCCCCGAGCACCGCCAGCGGCCCGTGGGCCTCCCCGCCGACGCCCAGAATCCCTTGCAGCAGCGCGCAGCGGCACTCGATAGTCACGCTCTCCTGCGGCACGATCTCCACGACCGCGCCGCTCACGTAGGCGCTCAGTTCCACGGGCAGCGCCGGTCCCCGCACCAGAGCCTGGCCGGTGACCGCGCTGATCGCCTCCAGCGTGCCGGTGGTGGGGCTCAGCGCCTGCGCCTTGAAAAAACCGAAAAAGCTCTTGTACTCGGCCAGGACCTCGTTATGCGCCACGGGGTCGCCGGGATGCTTGACCATCCAGCGCTCAATCTCCGCCGGCGGCAGGTTCAGCTCCCGCGCCACATTCAGCGCCGAGACGCGCCCCGGCAGCGCGGTGGCGGCCACGATCTGCTCCGCCGAAACCACCTCGCCCACGGCCACCCGCACCTCGCCCGGCAGCGGCAAGCGCCGCTCCCGGCGGATGACGGTATCCGGGGTGATGGTCAGAGTTGGAGTGTAAGCTGAGCTAGACGCCATCCGCACTATCCTCGCTTGCTGAACTATTGATGACGCTTGTCTTTCGCGACCGCTTGAAGAACCGCGACGCGCTCCGAGAGAACAGAGTAATGACCACCAACACGGCGAAGGGAACTACGAACGCCAGTATCGCCAGTGACTTCCCAGAACCGGGGTCGCCGCTACCGAGTACTGCGGCAACGACAGAGGCTGCGCTCGCTACCGCGAACGCGCCAAGGACCCAGCGCGCCCAGTTCATGCCGCACAACAGGGCGACGCCGAGTCCCACATAGATTACGTCAATCAGAATCCTCTCTACAGGCGCCGAGGGGCCACGGACCCCTTGCGGGGATAGCAGCGTCGCGAGCACTGCATACACACCGAAGACGCCGCTGAAGATGGTCAGCGCGCCCACAACGTCCACGCCCAACGAACGCGGCTCTCTGCTGTCCTCCGATTCCAGATGCGAAGCCATGTGACCAGCCTCCCTCGCCTCAGGTTCGCGGTTGCGGCTACGCCTCCTGCTCCGGGTACAAATCCAGCGCCCGGTACCAGCCCGTCAGCGTCGCCGCGCGCGCCGTCGGGTCGGGGTGCTGGAGCGACCGCCCGCGGCCATCCAGGATCAGGCCGACCACGCCGCCCTCCACCTCGCGGGTCACGGGGCGGCCCGGCCCCTCGCCGAGGTCCAATCCCCGTCCGGGGGAGGCGGTCACGGTGCGCTTTTCGCCCTCCGCCAGGGGAACGAGCCGAATCTCGCCCCCGGCCACCTCCAGCTTCTCGCCGTCCATCTCCACGGTCAGCGCGGGGCGGCCGGCGGTCACCTTGCCCACCGGAGCGAGGCAGGTGCCCAGGCGGATGAGACAGTCGCGGAAGAAGACCTGCTCGGCGGCCTCCGGGAGCACCGAGGCCAGCACGCCCAGTTGCGGCATCATGAAAATGCTGTCCACGGCCAGGCGGGTGAAGCCGCGCGGCTCGAACGCATCCACTAGCATCAGCGCGGCCTGGCTGCGGCGCGGGGCGTGCGAGAGGACGCCGCCGCTGCCGATCAGCAGGTCCAGCGCCATCATGTCCACCAGGCTGCCCTCGCCGGCGTGCTGCTGGTTGAAGGCCTGCCCCAGATCGCGCTCCCGACGCACGCCGCGCAGGCCGGTGGCCAGCGATTTGTGCTGCTCCAGGGCCAGCCGCAGGGCCTCCCGGGCCACCGCCTGCTCCACCTGGAGGCCCTCCTGATCCTGGGGAATGGTCGTGGGCCGCAGCATCTTGTTGCGGATGCGGTCCGACAGGTCCGCGGCGTTCAGTTCCGCGGGAACCCAGCGCAGCAGATTCGGCAGCCCCGCCTCGGCCAGGACGTTGGAGATGGAGTAGCTCATCCCCAGATTGGCGCTGACCGTGCGGGTAAACTGCCCGGCGAAGACGGAGAAAACGTCGGTAGTCGCCCCGCCGATATCCACACCCAGCACGTTGATCTGCTCGTGCTCGGCGACCTGGCGGACCAGATTGCCGACCGCGGCGGGCGTGGGCATGACCTCGGCGTCCACCCACTCCAGCAAGCGGTCGTAGCCGGGCGCGTGGGACATGACGTGGCGGAGGAACTCCTCCTGAATGGCGTGGCGCGCCGGGTCCAGGTTCTCGCGGTCCATGGCCGGGCGCAGGTTGTCTACAATCCGCAAGGCGGCCACGTCGGCCAGCGCCTGCTCGACCAGGGGCCGCGCCTGCACGTTGCCGGCGAAGATGCAGGGCAGGAGGAACTGTCGCCCCAGCCGGGCCTGCGGCTTGGCGGCGGCCACCAGCTCCACCATTTCCACCACGCGGCTGACCTCGCCGCCGTCCACCCCGCCGGAGATGAGCAGCATGTCGGGGCGGAGCTGACGCAGGCGCTGGATGCGCTCAAAAGTCTCGCGCCCGTCGTCCAGCGCCAGCACATCCATGACAATGGCCCCGGCGCCCAGCGCCGCCCGCTGCGCACTTTCGGCGGTCATGCGCCGCACCAAGCCCATCACCATCACCTGCAGGCCGCCGCCCGCCGAGCTGGTGGACAGGTACAGGTCCACGCCTTCCCCGTCGGTCGCCGGCCGGATGATCCGGCCCTCCGCGTCGAGGATCCGGCGTCCGGACAGCTCCTCCACCTCGGTAATGGCGTTGCGCACGCCTACGATGACGTCCTCATAGGGCGCCTCCACCGTGGTGGGCGCTTCCCCGCGCAGGCGCAGACGGTACTCGTCCCCCACCCGCTCGATGAGAATCGCCTTGGTGGTGGTCGAGCCACAGTCGGTGGCCAGAATCAGGTTGATTTTCTCAGGGTTGACCGGGTCCATCGGGATCGGGTGGGGCCCCCGCTGCGGGGCTCCGGTAGTTGTTCTCCTCGGCTTCCTCCAGCCGGCAGATCAGCCACTCCAGGTTCTCGCGGTCCTCCAGGGACTCCGCGAGCAGCTCATAGTCCTTCATGGACAGCAGCGCCTGCAAGATCGGCCCCAGGAAGACCAGCGCCTGGGAGGCCACAAAGCTCAGCGGCTTGATTGACTCCAGAAAGAAGATGGCCGGCGCGCCCAAACGGCGGGCGATCAACTGGTCGGCCACCCCGGCCAGCACGCGCCGCTGCTCGGCCTGCCGCTCCTCGTCGCTAGCCACGGGGCGCGCTGCCCCCGGCGGCGCGGGGCAGGTGCTTCTGGACAAACCGCGTCACCTCGGCCTCGTTGTGCTGATAGGGCAGGTAAATCCCCCGAGTCCGCGCCAGGACGCCGTCCTGCGCGACGGGGCTGAGCAGCACGCCCTTGCGGCCGTCGGGGAAGGCCGCCCGGAAGCTGCTCCAGGGTTTGCGGCGATCCCCCAGCAGGCTATGCACGCTGACGCCGTCCGCGTCCAGCAGATAGCGAGTCGGCAGATAGTACGGCGACACCGCGATGATCAGGGTCACGAAACACAGGCCCGCATACAGGCGGCTGTTGAGCGCAAAGAACACCGCCCCCGCCAGCCCGGCGATCAGCGCCAGCACCGCCACGCCGACCAGCACGTGGGCCAGAGCCGGCCACACCACCCACCGCAGCGGACCCAGCGGCGGGCCCGCGTCCCGGTCGCGGGGGGGCGCCTCAGCTTGCGCCGGATTATGAGGAAGCTTCAGCTCCCGTGGACTCATGTTGTCCTCCGAAGGACACAGCGACAGCCTCTCCCGGCCGTCACTATTCGGTGCCCAGCAGATCGTTGACGTCCATTTCCGCCAGCGCCGCGATATGTTGGTAGGCGGCATAGGCGGCCAGGGTTGCGTCCCCCACGGCGGTGGTGATCTGCCGCAGCGGCGTCGTGCGCACGTCGCCGGCGGCAAAGACCCCCGGCTGGTTCGTGCGCATCAGGTGGTCGGTCACGATGAAACCGTCCTCCAGTTCCACCACGTCCTGCAACCAGGCGGTCTGGGGCTCGTGACCCACGGCGATGAAGACGCCGTCTACGTCCAGGTCGCTCGGCACCCCGGTCAGCCGGTTCCGCACCCGCACCGTCTCCAGTTCCGCCTCGCCGACGATCTCCTCCACCACGGTATCCCAGACCATTTCCAGGTTGGCCCGGTTCAGCGCCCGCTCCGCCAGGTACGCCTCGGCGCGCAGTTCGTGGCGGCGGTGCACCAGGTATACGCGCTCGGCGATGTCGGCCAGGTACAGGGCCTCATCCACCGCGGAGTTGCCGCCCCCCACGACCGCCACGCGCTTACCCCGGTAGAAGAAGCCGTCGCAGGTGGCGCAGAAAGAGACGCCCTTGCCGAGCAGTTCTTTCTCGCCAGGCACGCCCAGCCGCCGCGGCGCCGCGCCCAGAGCCAGAATCACCGCCAGCGCGCAATGCGCCTCGCTCTCGCCGTGCAGCCGCCAGCAGGAGCCCTTCGCCTCCAGGCGATCCACCGCGTCGTTGAGGAAGACAATCCCGGCGTCCTGCGCCTGCTGATGCACGCGCATAGCCAGCTCCAGACCGCTAATGCCGCCGGGAAAGCCGGGGTAATTCTCCACCAGCGAGGCCATCGCCGTCTGCCCGCCCGGAGCGCCCTTCTCGATCAGGACGACCTCCAGCCCGTAGCGTTTGGCGTACAAAGCAGCCGTGCAGCCGGCCACCCCGCCGCCGACAATGATAAGTTGGTGCGGGTGACGCTGCTCGTCTTCGGTTACGGTGTGTGCAGTGGTCATGAAGACCTCAGTCCTACGTTCTGAATGGGTCGGCGTCTGGACGCAGTTCATCGGCAGCAACCATGTCGTGGAACGGCTTCTTGTCCATCTGAGCGATCTGGACCTTATGGCGAAGCATCTGGGCGAGGTCAAGGCCTTGCTCAAGGAGCAGCACCAACTCATGGACGGTAAGCAGAACCACTACCTTCCTGTGGAGGGCCGAGCGGCACGCGTCAATGCCAGGCTCGGTATAGCCAGAATGCGAGATCATGATGCCCCGCGCCTCGCCTCGGTACTCGACCTTGGAGAGATGATGAGTCACGCTGTCTGCCCCAATCTTCTCGCTGTGCCATTTCATCTCGACTAGATACAGATGGCCATCCAACGAGATGGCTCCGTCTATCTGCTCCATGACCACGCCGTCGTGAGACACAGTGAACGCCTCGCGAACCAACATACCGCTGGCCTTGAATAGTTCGTTCAGCACGCCCTCAAGCGCTGTGCCACGACGCTGCGGGTTATCCATCTGAATGAGCGCGGATAGATCGCGCCGAACCGACTCGAGCCGTTTTGCTCTCCGGCCTCTTTCCTCGGCGGCCTTCTGCGCTTCCGACTGGTGGGCTTGATAGACGCTCTCCTGGGCCTTACGCGCGAAGATTTTCGAATCATGCCCATCGACGATTTCCCTGATGTTGGCCACTAGGCCTTGCGCCGGCAGCCTGTCATTGTCCCAGCATTGACTGAAGTCTCTGAATTCAACTACGCGCTGGACCACTGTCCGGCGGGCATGGAGAGCCAGGTCGCTTTCTTCCTCGTTAAGCCGAACAAGAACACGGCGCACCATGTCCGCCTTCCTCAGAGCGTCTTTGTCGCGCCGCAAGTCTTCTTCAATGTCCACGAGCATCCTGTCGGGGACGCGAGCCCCCCGGAAGAACACGATGATGTCCTTCTTGGCTCGACATATTCTCGATATCGCTCCTATAAGAAGGTCAAACAGGTCGGCTGGGAAATGCCAGCCACTAGTTGGTTGGTACGACCTCGGTGTCTCTGTCATCGCGTCAGCACCTCGGCGGACAGCCGCCCCTACCCGATTCTGTACGCCGTCCACGGCTCGGTCTGCAAGACCCCGCCGGCAGTCGCTACCGGCGTCTCCGTGCGCCCGGCGATGCGGGTCACTTGCGCCCCCGCCGGTACCGGGAAGGCGAATCCCTTATAGGCAAATAACGCCTGCGGGCCGGCTGCCGACTCCCAGCGCACGCCCTGGTCGTTCGGCAACAGGTAGCGCTTGTCCAGGTACGGGCGCAGCGCCTCGTAGGTCAGTTCATAGTCGCCCACGGCCATGGTCAGCGACCGGTTGGCAATGTAGCGGAAGCGCCACTCGTCAATTGGCACCGCGCCGCGCGCCGGGTTGGGCTTGACGTCCAGCAGTTGCGTATTATACGCCATGTATTCGTGCCCGAGGAGCTTGCCCAGGTCGTTCTGCCCGGCCACGCCCGCCAGCACGTTGCCCTCGTAGTCCTGCAGCGGATCGGCCAGCCCGTACTGGTGTACGCCAAAGGGGCTGGTGCCCTCAAAGCTGAACCAGTTGTAGCCGATCTCCTGGAGCTGGTGCAGCACGTCGCCCATCTCCCACTGCATCGGCTCGCAGTTGCCGCCGTAATTATAGGATAGGCAGGCCAGGTTGGGCCAGGAGTCGAAGAAGATCCACTCCAGTCCGCCCTCGTCGTGCCAGCGGCGCAGGTCGTCGAGGAACCACTGCTTGGCCCCGCTGCACCAGTTGATCGAGCAGATGCAGTCGTGCCCGTAGCCGCCGCCGAAGCGCTTGGTGTTGGCGTGCTTGATGAAGTACTCGGGGTGCTCACGGACGATGGCCGCGCGCGGGGTCAGATGCAGGCCCACCCAGTGCCCGGTCATGATCCCCAGCTCCCGGGCCTTGTCGCGGTAGTAGTTCCAGCCCTCCCAGCCGCCCCAGAAGGCCGCCGGCTGGTAGCGGTGCGTGCCGCAGACGCTGGAGCAATAGATGTCGCCGTGCCAGCCGATCTGCGCATGGGACAGGAAGGCCAGCTCGGAAAAGTCACTCTCGTGGATAGGCTGATCCAGCGCGGTCCGCTTGACGCCCTGGGCCGCCAATTGGGGCAAAACGTGGTCGGCCGACCAGTGCATAAAGTCGTGGCTCTCCACCTTCTCCACCTGGTCCCCGTTCTGCAGCAGCAGGTAGAACTTGTTCCCCTCCACCCGCCAGCCCCAGTTCGCCTGCGGCTCGCCCTGGGACTCGGCAATGGAGCAGGAGTTCTTGCCGGCGAAGACCGGCACGTTGCCGGAGGCCACCGGGTAGCACTGCTTGATCCCGAAAAAGCCGCGGATGAGGTCGCCGGTATAGTCCGTCGCCCGCGTCCACATGTTGACGATCTCGTGAGGCGCGCGCCCCTCCGGCGGGGCGGGGCTGAACAGGACATGCTTGGCGGGGATGGTCACTTCCTGGCCCAGCGGGAAAGCGTACTCGTCCAGGACGAAGAAGACCTCCTCGCCGGGGTTCTTCTTCAGGAGGCTCTTGATCGAGTGCGGGTCCGGCCAGTAGCCCAGCAGCACGCCCTCCTGCGCGGCCAAAAAGTCAAAGGGCTGCCCGGAGCCCCAGCGGGGGCCGAGCTGATAGGAGTTGCCCAGCGGGGCGTTCCACAGGTCCAGCCGCTGCAGACAGGCGCTGGTGTAGTGCGTATCGAGCGCCGCCTCGTAGACCGGCGGCCCCACCTGCGACTGGTAGTAGAGGGTATTGCCGGTGGCCTGGCCGCCGATCTCCCAGGTGGCCAGCGTGG
Source organism: Armatimonadota bacterium (assembly GCA_036504235.1). Taxonomy (GTDB): domain Bacteria; phylum Armatimonadota; class Zipacnadia; order Zipacnadales; family Zipacnadaceae; genus Zipacnadum. The sequence goes on from DASXVN010000020.1 coordinate 23,539, forward strand.
AGAAGCGGTGGATCTGGTTGGTGGCGCTGGAGAACTGGAAGCCCAGCGAGAAGCCCACGTACGACTCCCCGTCGAGGTCCAACTCCTGCCGCGCCAGAACCCAGTCCAGCCGGTCCTCCTGATCGCCGCGCACTTTCAGACTGGTGATAGTCCAGTCGTACTCGTCCATCAGGTCGTTGCTGTAGACCTCCGGGCGGCCGAGGGCGGTCGTATGCAGCACCAGGCCGGCGGGCGTCTCCTCCACTTCCTGCAGGAAAAAGTCCTGGTAGTGGACGGCGTCCAGGGTGGAGAAATCCGGCCGCAGCGGCATCTCGCCGGAGCGCACCAGCACCCCGGCGAGGCGAATCTCGCCCAGCCCCAGGAGGCGCTCCCCCCGCAGCAGCAGCGTAATCTCCACGTCAGAGCCTAGCGTCAATCGACGAGTGGTGAGGGTCTCGGCACCAGACATTTACGCAGGACACCTTTCCGAGCGCCGCGCGGCGGCGGAGACAGGCCGGGGACGGGCTCCGGCCGCCCTTGATAACGCGATACTGTTCCTTCCCCGCGGCACAAACTCCTGCCCCCAAGGAGGATTGTGCGCCCTCCGCGGCGCAACATAGCTCACGCGCTCGGGCGCGATACGCTGGAGGTGGCAGCCCCTGGCCCTGGGCAAACAGTTTCTATCTCGTCTGGCTCTCCCCCTAATCGGTCTCCCCATTCTGATTCTGGTCAGTTGGTGGGGCGGCTGGGGTCTCCTGCTGGTCATTGGCGGCATCTCCCTGATCGGGATGCATGAGTACTACGCCGCCGCCCGGCTGCAGGGGCGTCACCCCGTGGCCTTGGCCGGCTACCTGGGCGTCGCCGCCCTGTTGGCGGTCACCGAATACGCCCCGGAGGGCTACCGCGATCCGCTGGTGGTCTGCGTCCTGTTCCTGGCCGTGATGGCCGCCATGATGGGCGTCTTCGGCCGCGGCCAGTACACGGGGGCGCTCGCGGATATCGCCACCACCGTCTTCGGCCTGGCCTACGTGGGCCTGGGGATGAGCTTTTACCTGCGCCTGCGCAACTTCGACGTCGCCGCCGCGCAGGGCTACCCGGACGTCTTCCTCACCGGCCACATCAGCACCCTGCTCATGGTTATCCTGCCGGTGTGGCTCCTGGACAGCACCGCTTTCACCGTCGGCGGCCTCTGGGGCCGCCGCCTGCTCGCCCCCATCCTCAGCCCGCACAAGACGGTAGAGGGAGCGGCAGCCGGGTTCGCGGCCGGGGTTCTCGCCACCGTGCTCATGGGTGTATACTGGAATCACATGGTGCTGGGGCAGGCGCTCGCTTTGGGGCTCATGATAGGCGTCCTGGCCCAGTGTGGCGACCTGGCCAAGTCCGTATTCAAGCGCGACGTAGGTATCAAGGACTTCGGCACCGTCTTCGGCGCGCACGGCGGGGTCCTGGACCGCTTTGACGGGGTGCTCTTCGTGATGCCGGTGGCGTACTTCTACCTCTGGCTGATCTTACCGCATTTGCCCAAGTGAGCCGACGGAACTGACGAGCGCCGAGGCCGTTTCCGCGTAGGGGCGCGTTTGGCGGAGCGAAGCGGAGCCACACACGCCCGCTCGCTAACTTACCGGCAGCGAACGGGCGTGTGTTGCGGTGCGGACACCGCAAAACGCGCCCCTACGGGAGACAACCTCCCGCTGCGCAATCTACTTCTCGCTAGGAGAAACATGATCTCCCGGCTAGTTATCTGCAATCCCCAGGCCCGTCTCACCCGGACCCAATCCGCCGCCGACGGCGTGCGCGACCTGCTCGCCACGGCCGGCCTGCCGGCGGAGATCGTGGTCGCCGGCGATTGGGCGGAGGCCGCCCGCGTGGCGCGCGAGGCGGTGCAGGACGGCTACCAACAGGTGATCGCGGCCGGTGGCGACGGCACGGTCAACGCGGTGGCCAACGGCCTGCAGGGCAGCGCCGCCGCGCTCGGCGTGCTCCCCCTGGGCACCGGCAATATCCTCGCCTACAACCTCGGCGTGGAGCGCCTGCCCGCCGCGCTGGAGGCCCTGCGCGAGAACCGCTGCGGCCGCCTGGACCTGGGCTGTGTCAACGGTCGCTACTTCGCGGCGGTGGCCGGGGTGGGCTTTGACGCGCAGGTGGCGCACCGCGTCCATCCCCTGTGGAAGCAGCAGATCGGCCGCGTCGCCTTCCTCACCGAGGGCCTGGCCCAGCGCACCCACGTGCGGCCGCATACCTTCCGCGTGGAGTTGGAGGGCGAGCACTCCGCCACGCTGGAGGGGCCGATGTGGTCCGCCTTTTTCAGCAACGTGCCGCAGCACACCTGGAACCTGCCCCTGGCCCAGAAGGCCGGGCTGGATGACGGCTGGCTCCACCTGATCCTGTTTGAGGACGCCCGCGCCTGGGATTTCGTCTACGGTCTGGGCAGCGCCCTGGTCAGTGGCGACCTCTCGCAGGCGGGCGGGGTCTCCGTACACCGCGTCACCCGCGCCCGCATCACCACCGATCCCCCCTGGATCTGGGAGGCCGACGGCGACGTAGGCGGCCCCACGCCAGTCGAGGTCTCGGTGCATCCGGCGGCGGTCCAGGTAGTCCTGGGAGCGACCGCCTGACCCGGCGGGCAGGAATCCGCGGGCCGCAAGCGGAAGGGATACCCGCAATCCGCCCTACCTATCACAATTATCGCGCGAGGAGTTTGCGTATGCGTTTCCCGATTTGTCTACCGCTAGTCGCCCTGGGCGCCCTGCTGCTGGCCCTCCAGCCCGCCGGGGCCGAGCCGCTGGAGATCGTCCTGGCCGGCGCGCAGGTCACGGAGCACGGCCTGCGCCTGGCCGCCGCGCCGGAGGCCGGTCTCCCGGCCCACAAGGCCGGCCAAGCCTGCCGCGCCACCGACTGCCGCGCGGGGCAGGACCGTCTCACCGTGCTCGTCCCCGCGCCGGCTGCCGGGCCGGTGCTGGTGCAAGTCTCCTACCTCGACACCGGCCGCGGCCAGTGGGCGCTGGAGTATGACGCGCCCGGCCCCAACGGCACGGTCCGCCGCACGCACGGCCCGGTGATCGCCAAGCAGAACACCAACACCTGGAAGACAGCCGAATTCAGCCTCTCCGACGCCGGGCGCTCCCCCGCCGCCGAGTGGCGGCTGTCGGTGGACAGCTTCGGCGAGATGGTCGGCGAGGACAACGAATTCGTGCGCCGAATTACCGTTGGCCGCGCCGAACTCGGCCTGACCGCAGCCAGCCCGGTAGTCGCCACCGGCGGCGAGGACCCCATGAGCCTGACCGCCCCCGAGGCGTCTTCCGCCGGTCCGCGCAGCGTCTATCTGACCGCTACCGCCGGGCACGTACCCTTCCTGACCACGCTCAGCGACAGCAGTGGCGACTTCACCTACGAGGCTCCGGCGACCGCCGGCGCGGTCACGGTCGCCGCCAAGCTGGGCGCGCTCCGCCAGGAGCAGCGCCTGCTGGTCTGGCCCGGCTCGGGTCCTGCCGAGGTGGAGAGCATCCTGGTGGACCCCACCTCCACTTTTGACCAGTGGATGCACTGGCCGGTCGGTGCGACCATCTCCCTCGGCGCGACCAGCGGCGAGGCGGAGGCCGGCGGCGGCGGCGCGGTGCTCGAGTACGCCTTCACCAGCCCCGCCTGGCCCGCCTACGTAGACTTCACCCACCGCACCGTGCTGCGCGGCCTGCCCCTGGACCTCAACCTGGAAGTCCAAGGCGCCGGGGCCGGCACGCGCCTGGAGGCCATCCTCGAGGACGCCCGCGGCCAGCGCTTCTGCTACCCGCTGGGCGAGGTGAATCACGCGGAGTGGACCTCCCTGCGCGGCAGCCTGCAAGGCCCCACGCGCTACTGGGGCGGCCCGGCCGACGGCTCGCCGCGCTACCCGCTCGCTTTCCTGTCGCTGCGGGTCATCCAGGGCCCGACGGGCAGCGCCACCCACGGGCGCGTCCAGATGCGTAACGTCTTCATCCGCGCCCTGGCGCCCGGCGTCCGCTAGAGGCAGCCTATGACCGCACCCCTCCCGCGCCTGTCCGTCTGCCTGGTCAACTGGAACACCCGCGACCACCTGCAGCGCTGCCTGGAGAGCCTCCGGGAGCACACCAGCGACCTCGCGCCGGTCATCGTAGTTGTGGACAACGGTTCCGAGGACGGCAGCGCGGCGCTGGTCGCGGAGCAGTTCCCGGAGGTGCGGCTGCTGGCCAACCCCGACAACCGGGGCTACGCGGCGGGCACCAACCAGGCCCTGGCCGCGGTGGCCGCTGAGCATTACCTGCTGCTCAACCCGGACGTCGTCGTCTCGCCCGGCTCGGTGCAGTATCTCCTGGACTTCCTCGATCGCCACCCGGCAGCCGGAGCGGTGGCCCCCCGCCTGCGCTATCCCGACGGCCGCGTACAGCTCACCTGCCGCAGTTTCCCCACTCCCGACACCCTCTGGTACGACGCCCTGGGCCTCAGCCGCCTCTTCCCGCACAGCCGGCGTTTCGGCAAGTACCGCATGTCCTGGTGGGCGCACGACGACGAGCGCGAGGTGGACCAGCCCATGGCCTCCGCGCTGCTGCTCCGGGGCGCAGCGCTCGCCGCGGTGGGCGGCCTGGACGAGGATTTTCCCCTGTTTTTCAACGATGTGGACCTCTGCTACCGCCTCCGCCAGGCGGGCTGGGCGGTCTGGTTCACGCCCCAGGCGGAGATGACCCATTTCCACGGCGCCTCCACCTCCCAGGTCTGGAGCCAGGCCCTGAACGCCTCGGAGCGCGGATTCGTCTGTTTTTACCAAAAGCACTATCGCGGCCGCCTTTCCGGGGTGACTTACGCGGCGACGATGAGTATACTTAAGGTCGGATTTGCGGCCCGGCGGCTCCGGCTCCGACTGGGGGGCGGCACCGGTCCCTATCGGGCCTCGTGGCAGCAACGAGCGGAGTGAACATCGCAGAAAGAGGCACACCCAGCATGTCCCCCCTTCCCGGGACTCAGGTAACCACCTACGACCACTTCGAGCGCGCCGCCCGCGTCCGCGGCGGCGAGGACGCGCTCCGGCGCGTCGGGGGCGGCCTGCTGCTGGTGCTGCTCCTGATCGGTTGCCTCGCGCTCAGTCTCCGCCCCCGCTACGTCTACCTCAACGGCGACCGCGTGCCCCTGCGCCAGGTCAGTCGCATCTCCGACGCCGCCTCGCGCCTCCACCTGAGCCTCGCCCCCGGCAACCTGGTGGACGCCCGCGGCGAGGTCCTGGTAGCCCGCGGCGGCCGCCCCGCGCTGATCTTCCGCAACGGCGAGTTGGTCCCCCCCACCGCCCGCCTGCACGGCGGCGACAGCGTCTATATCAGCCCCGGCCGGGACCGCACCGAGCCACTGCTCACCAAGGTCACCACGCTAGCGCCGGTCGGTCGCGTGCACAATTCCGCGCTGGGGCCGAGTCCCGTTTCCCTGGCCGGTCTGCGGCGCGAGCAACGCGGCCAGTTCAGCGGCAAGCTGGCCGCCGTGCAGATCGCCTCGGTCAGCCCGGTGCCCCTGCCCGCCGCCAACCGCAAGCTCATGGCGCTCACCTTTGACGATGGCCCCAGCCCCTCCTACACCCCTTCAATCCTGGCGCTGCTGGCCAAGTACGGGGCCCGAGCCACCTTCTTCGAGCTAGGCGGCTGCGTCAGCAACCATCCCGACCTGACCCGCAAGGTCTACGCGGCCGGTCACGAGCTGGCCGTGCATACCTGGAGCCACTGGATGATGACCAAAAACAGCACCGAGGCGCTGACCGCCGACCTGCGCCGCTGTCTCGACCTCTACACCAAGGTCCTCGGCGGCCCCGTTCCCATCCGCTGGATGCGCCCCCCCTACGGGGCCACCAACGCCCACGTCCGCGCCGCCATTGAGGCCGTGGGCCTGCGCCACATCCTCTGGAGCGTGGACACCAACGACTGGCGCCGCCCCGGCGGCTCGGTCATCGCCCAGCGGATCCTCGCCCAAGCCCGTCCCGGGGCGGTGGTGCTCATGCACGACGGCGGTGGCCCCCGCGAGGGCACCGTGGAAGGCGTGCGCCAGGCCCTGCCGGTGCTGCTGGCCCGGGGCTATTCCCTGGTCACCCTCTCGGAACTGATGGGCGCGACCAACGCCCTCAGCACCGAGGCGATCTTCACCATCAACGGGGAGCAGTTCCGGGTGAAGCCGCTAGACCCGCCGGCGAGCCTCACAGTGGACGGCGCCGTCCTGGAGCTAACCACCCCCATCCTGGCCTGCAACGGGCAGCTCCTGCTCCCCGCCGTACCCACGCTGGACAAGCTCGGCATCACCTGCGTCTACGAGACTGCCATCCAAAGCCTGCGCCTCTCCGCCCCCAGCGGCGAGTACGTGGTCCCCCTGGACAGCCTGCGCCTGCAGCACGGCGACCAGGAGTTGACCCTGCAATACCCCAGCCTGCTCTACAACGGCCGCGCCTACCTCCCGCTCAGCCTGGTCACCCGCCTCAGCGGCGGCGCCGCGCTCTGGGAGGACGCCACCCGCAGCCTGCAGCTCTTCTCCCCCGGCGCCTCCCCCGCCGCGGCCCCCACCACCGCCCGCTGGCTACCCCGAGGCGGCTGGAGCCTGCTGCCGGCGTAAGGGCGTCTCTTGCGGCCGTCGCCGTTGCCGTTTGTAGGGCGGGGGCTCGCCGTAGGCCCTGAGCCCGTCGAAGGGTACCCCGCCGTCGCTAGGCAATCGTGAACCGGCGGCGACCGGCCCCCTCCCGCCCCCAGCCCCTCCCGCTCCGGGAGGGGTGCCCGCAGGGCGGGGTGGGCCCAGCCGTTGCCGTTACTCCCCCTCTCCCAAGGTCCCCCGCGGGAGAGGGGGCCGGAGGGTGAGGTTTGCAGTGTCGCCAGCCACTGCCTCTACGTCAATCAAGCAGAGCTTGCTACATGAGGACCAAGTGAGTGCTTGCCCTTACGTTTTACCTCACCCCTAACCCCTCTCCCGCACTCGCGCAGACGCGAGCTTGGGAGAGGGGGATTGCGTGAGAGGTCAGCTGTGAGGCAGCGATCGCCGAATTGCCGGCACCAAGCAGGCTGAAGTGTCTCCCCAGCCTCCGACGCCCCTCGCCCCCCTCCCGCCCCCAGCCCCTCCCGTTCCGCGAGGGGTGCCCGCAGGGCGGGGTGGGCCTAGCCGTTTGCCGTTCTCCCCCTCGCCTGCGGGCGCTCGTCGGCGAGTGCCACGGAGAGGGGACCGGGGGGTGAGGCCAAGCCACCGCTGACCCCGCTCGCTTTCCTCCCCCTCCCGTCTGTGCTATACTCTTGGGCCATGAGTCCGGCCGAGCTTGACCAGAAGGAAGAGCGGCTGCGCCAACTCTTGCGCGAGATGGGCAGCGTCGTCGTTGCCTACTCCGGCGGGGTGGACAGTTCCCTGCTGCTCGCCGTCGCCGCCGAGGTGCTGGGCAACCAGGCGCTGGCCGCGACTGCCTCCTCCGAGGTCTACCCCGAGCGCGAATTGCAGGAGGCCCGGGAGCTGGCGGCCGGCCTGGGTGTGCGGCACCTCGTGTTTGCGACCTCCGAGCTGGAACTCCCCCATTTCACCGAGAATCCCCCGGATCGCTGCTATTACTGCAAGCTGGAGCTATTCGGCCAGTTGCGCGAGTTGGCGAACCGCGAGGGCCTGGCCTGGGTGGTGGAGGGCGCGCAGGTGGATGACGCGAGCGACCACCGCCCCGGAGCCCGCGCCGCGCAGGAATGCGGCGTCCGCGCACCCCTGGCCGAGGCCGGGCTGACCAAGGCCGAGGTCCGCGAGCTGTCGCGCCGACGGGGTCTGCCCACCTGGGACGCCCCCTCCCGCGCCTGCCTGGCCTCCCGTTTTCCCTACGGAGACACCATCAACGTCGCCAAGCTCCAGCAGGTGGCGCAGGCCGAGTCCTGGCTGGCCGACCACGGTTTTCGCCAGTACCGGGTGCGGCATCACGGGGACCTGGCCCGGATTGAGCTGGAAGCGCCGGACCTCGCCCGCCTGGTAGACGAGCCGCTGCGCAGCGCCACCGTCGAGCATTTCAAGGCCCTGGGCTTTCTGTACGTAACCATGGACCTGCAAGGTTTTAGATCGGGGAGTATGAATGAGCCCCTCGCCGGATCATAATCAGCCGGAGACGCGGCAGTGTCGCTTTCTGGTCATCGGCTCCGGCATCGCCGGGCTGTGGACCGCGCTGCATTTGGCCCCCCACGGGGACGTTACCCTGCTCACCAAGAGCCGCCTGCGCGAGTCGAACACCCAATACGCGCAGGGCGGCATCGCCGTAGCGCTGCCCTCCGCCGACAGCCCCGAGCTGCACCGCGAGGACACCCTGGAGGCCGGCGCCGGACTCTGCGACGAGCCGGCAGTCAGCGTCCTGACCCGCGAGGGCCCGAACGTGGTCCGCGAATTGATCGCCGAGGGCGCGGATTTTGACCGTCTCGATGGCGAATTGCTCTACGGCCGGGAGGCCGCCCACGGCATGCGGCGCATCCTCCACGCGCACGGCGACGCCACCGGCGCGGAGGTCCAGCGCACCGCCACCGAGGCCATCTCGCACTTCCCCCAGATCACCGTCCATGAGGAAACCGCCGCCGTCGAGTTGCTCCGGGTGGACGGGCAGTGTCTGGGCGTGGAGGCCGTGGACCTGGCGCACCAAAAGCGCCAGCGCTTCCTGGCCGACTGCACGGTCCTGGCCACCGGCGGCGCAGGCGGCGTGTACCGCTACACCACCAACCCCCCGGTCGCCACCGCCGACGGTCCGGCCCTGGCCTGGCGCGCCGGCGCGTACCTACGCGACATGGAGTTCGTCCAGTTCCATCCCACCGCCCTGTGGGCCTCCGGCTACCCCAAGTTTCTCATCTCCGAGGCGGTGCGCGGCGAGGGCGCGCGGCTGGTGGATGCGCAGGGGCAGCGGTTCATGCCCGCCTACCACGAGCTGGCCGAGCTGGCCCCCCGCGACATCGTGGCCCGCGCCATCTTCGCCGAAATGGAGAAGGCCGGCGCCGACTGCATGTACCTGGACTTCTCCCCCCTCGGCGAGGACCGGCTGCGCCAGCGCTTCCCCGGCATCGTCGAGGAGCTGCTTCACCGCGGCTTTGACCCCTTCCACCACCCCATCCCCATCTGCCCCGCCGCCCACTATATGATGGGCGGCGTGCTCGCCGATCTGCACGGTTTCACCGGCGTGCCGCGCCTCTTCGCCTGCGGCGAGTGCGCCGACTACGGCGTCCACGGCGCCAACCGCCTGGCCTCCAATTCCCTGCTGGACGGTCTAGTCTTCGGCGTCCGCACCGCCGCCGCCATGGCCCAGATTGAGCCGCTGCCCGAGGACCTGCGGCAGCGCGGCCAAGCGCTGCCCACCGCCCCGGCGCAGGCCCTGCCCGAGGAGGCCAAGACCACTATCCAGCGCCTGGCCTGGGCCAAGATCGGCATCGTCCGCACCAAGTCGGAGCTGACCGAGGCGGTCGAGCAACTGGGCGCCCTGGGCGCGGAAACCCGCCCGCAGGAGCTGGCCACGGTCGGCGAACTAGAGGCCGCGAACATGTGCCAGGTCGCCTGGCTGGTGGCCACCGCCGCGCTCATCCGCGAGGAGAGCCGCGGGGCGCATTACCGTTCCGACTTCCCGGACACCGAGGAGGCGTGGCGCCGCCACATCCTGCTCCGCCAGGTAGCCGGCGTCCCCGAAATCACCTACCGCCCCGTGATTCTGGAGCACGAGTAGGATTAGCCGCTGCACTTGGGGAGGGGCCGAATGCGAGTACGACCGACGTCTGCGTCGGGCGCACGGAAGCATCCGGCCCACCGCCTTTCGCTAACCCTGGGCCGGATACTTCTGGAGTTTGCTCCGCAAACTCCCTCGTATGCGGCCCCTCCGGGAGAGACCAGGAGAACCCGCATGGAAACCACCACCTCCAACCCCCGCCTCCGATCCCTCCTGGTGATCGCCGCCTTCGTGGTCTTCACCGCTCTGCTCGTCTACCGGCTGGGCGACCGGGAATTGTGGCTGGACGAGGTCATCACCATCGGCCACACCCAGACCGCGCACCCCGCCTACGACGCCTTCCACCCGGACGGTTACTACCGGCTGATGTACCAGTGGCGGCAACTCTTCGGCAGCTCGGATGGCGCCCTGCGCGCGCTGTCGGTGCCCTTTGCGCTGCTGGCGCTGCTCCTGGTCTGGCTGCTGGCCTCGCGGCTGCTACCCGCCCCGACCGCGATTCTGGCCCTGTGGCTGGTGGCGCTGTCGCCCTTTGCGCTGCTCTATCTCCGCATGGCGCGGTACTTCTCCCTGACCCTGGCCGCCACGCTGCTGGTGGTCTACCTGGCGCTCCTGGCGCGCGAGCGGGCCCAGCCGGTGTACTACCTGCTGCTGGGCCTCGCGACCGTCGCCCTGCTGAACGTAGATTACGTGGCCTGCCTGGGCGTCCCGCTGCTCTATCTCTGGCTCCGGGGCACGACCGAGGAGCGCCGCCCCGCGCGCTGGTGGTGGCTGCCGGCCGCCGCCCTGCCTGCCGCTTTCCTGCTGCTCAAGCTGCCCGCGCTGCTCCACGACGCCCGGGGGGTAGCCGGCGTCGCCGCGGCTCCGCCCACCCTGCACGGTCTGCTGCTCAAGCTCGGCCTGCCCTTCTACTCGGCCACGGTCGGCGAGACCACCGACTTCTGGCGGTTCTACCTGGTAGTCCCGGTCGGCCTGGCCGGAATGCTGCTCTGGGGGCTAGGCCTCCGGAATCTCTGGCGGCGCGGCGGGCCAAATCGCTGGCTGCTGCTGGCGCCGTGGCCCCTGCTGGTCGTGATCGCCACCGTCGTGCTCTCCACCCTCGCCGCCGGCGAGCCCTGGCCGCGGGTGAGCAGCTTCAGCCTGTATGCGCTGCCGTTCTTCCTGATGACCGTCGCCGCCGGGACCCTCCGCCTGCGCCGGTGGGCCGCCGTCGTGCTGGTGGGAATCTTCCTGCTGGGGCAACTCTACGGGGTGAGCAACTATCTGGCGCGCCGGCAGTTCCTCAACCCCGGCTACAACGTGGCTTGGCGCGAGGTCAGCCGGCTCATCGGCAGCCGCACCTCGCCCGGCGAGGTGGCGATCACCTTCTGGGATGCCTCGATCTCGCGCTACTGGGATGCCCCCGCCCGGCTCGTGGATATCACCGTCCCCGGCGGGGAGCAGCAGGAGCCGAGCCTGCGGGACTTCCCCTCGTCGGGGGGCGGGGTGTGGCTGATCGATCGTGACCGGGGTTCGGACACGGCGCGCACCGCGACTGAGGCCTTCGTCACGCGGATGCGCGCGCTGGCGGCGACCACCGAGGAGTTCTCGGTGATGCCGCTGTCGCCGACCGAGCAGCGCTGGCGCAGCCGCCTGGGCGGCCGTCCCGCGGACCCGGCATACCTGCGGGTCTACCACTTCCGGCCCTAGGCCGCGGGCGGCTCACTCCCGGCCAGAATCATCCCCAGGACCTCGCCGCTGCTGTCCCGGATGACCTTGCTGCGCCAGTTCATCACGATCCGGCGCCGAGCCCGGTTCAGCACCGGCAGCTCCCCGCTGTGTACCTCGCCGTTTGCCTCCTGGAGCCGGTCCGCGAACCATTTCCGCTGGGCCGCGCGCAGGGGCCGGGGGACCAGCAACTCAAACCAGTCCTGGCCCACCAATTCCTCTTCCCGGTAGCCCAGCTTCTCCGCCGCGAGCCCGTTGACCCGCGTAATCTTCCCCGGGGGGTCCAGGGTGAAGACCAGGTTATCCACGACCTCCAGGCAGTGTCGCGCCAGTTCCCGCTCGCTCTCCACCGCCCGCAGCCCCGCGCGCCGGCGGGTGATATCGCGTGCGGTGCTCAGGGCCGCCGGCTGGCCCCGGTACTCCACCAGGCGCACGAACACCTCCACCGGCAGCGGCGCCCCCCCGCCCTGGGGCAGGTGCTCAGTCACGAACTTTACCTCGCCGGTCGCCAGCAACTCCCGAAACCGCGCCGGCACCTGCACGGCATTCTCCGGCGTGTCCACGTCGGCCGGCGTCATGCCCAGCAACTCCTCCCGGGTGTAGCCCAGCCGCTCGCAGGCGACCTGGTTGACCTCCAGGAAGTGCCCCTCCAGGTCCATAATGAAGATGGCGTCGGCCGCGGAGTTGAAGATCGCGGCCAGGTCCTGCTCCCGCTCCTCCAGGGCGTATTCAGCGCGCTTGCGATCCGTGACCTCCTGCCCCATCGCCACCAGGCCGGAGATCTCCCCGGTGCCTCCCCGCAAGGGGGCAATCCCCCAGGAGATCACCTTGTTGCTCCCGTCCCGGCAGCGCACCGACGTCTCCAGGCTGCGCGGCTGCTCTCCCCGCGCCATGACTCGCGCCGCCACCGCGAGCACCAGCTCCCGGTACGCGGGATCGGGGTAGAGCCACTCCCAGATCTGATCGCTATTGAGCACCTCGATCATGGAGTAGCCGGATATCTCCTCGGCGGCGGGGTTCCAGAAGCGCACCCGGCGCTCCAGGTCAAAGGCGGCCACCCAGGAGTTCGTGTTATCAATGACGACCCGGTACTGCTCCAGGGCGTCGCGGACGGCCAGGGAGGCGCGCTCGCTTTCCTCCTCGCGCTCCAGCACGTACAGCCCCAGCGCCAGGTCGGCGGCCACCTCGGCCAGCAGGGTGACCTCTTCCTGATCGCCGACGAAGAAGCGGGGGAAGGTGACGCACAGCACGCCAAAGGTGCGGTGTCCGTGACGGAGCGCGGCGACCAGCGCCGTCGCCTCCGTGGCCTTCTGGCCGGGGGGCAGGAGCACCGTGATCGCGAGCAGGTCCGCCACGACTTGTGGCGCCTGGTGCTTGAGGGCCTCCTGAATCCACAGGCGCAGGTCGCCGGCGACCATCCGCTTGATCAGTTCCGGGCCCTCGGCGTCCAACCCCGCCCCGGCGCTGTCGATCAGATACCGCTGCTCGTCCAGCAGCAGCGCGCAGGCCGAGTAGTAGCCGCGGGTCTGGGTGAGAATCTCGCAAGTGCGTTCCAGGAGGGTGTGGCGGTCCTTCTCGCGAGTGACCAGACGGTCAATCTCGCGCAGCGCGGTGAGCACCTCGGTGAGGTGCGTAAGATGCTGCTCGGAGTCGTGGATGGCCTGCTCGGCGGCGCGATGCTCAGTGATGTCAATGCCGATGCCCACCAGCCGCGAGACCTGGCCCGACGCGTCCCGCAGCGAGCTGTCCTGCCAGCGGATCAGCCGCCGCTCGTCGTCGCGCGTCAGCCAGAAGTCCTCGCGATAGGCCGGCCGGTCCGGCCCGATCTGCTGCCACGCGGCCCGGGCCGCCTCCATTTCCTCCGGCGGGACAAACAGCTCCCACAGCACCTGCCCCAGCACCTCTTCCCGCCGGTACCCGAGCACCTCTTCACACTGCCGGTTGAAGAACAGCAGTCGGCCCTCCGGATCGGCAACCACGATCAAGGCCTGCGCGCTCTCAATGATCGCGCGCGCCAGGTCTGCGTCGAGTTGCTCCGGCTGCCGGGGTCCCGCCATGCGGCGTCCTCCTTCCGTTACTGACGGAGGTGCGCCGCCAGGGCCGCTCCCGCCGCGTGCGCCTGCGGCAGGGCCGTCCAGTGGTCCGCGATCTCACCCGGAGCCTCAATCTGGGGGAAAATCAGTTCTCCGTACTGCCCGTCGAAAGTATCCACAAACGACTCCACGACCAGCCGCGTGGCCCGGATCTGCCCGCGCGAGCGTCCGCCCAGCACGGCCAGAAACAGCAGCGTCCGGTCCTTGCCGTCATCCGATATCGGCTTGTTCAGCAGGTACTTGCGCGCCCACAGCGCCTGGGCCCGGTCAATCATCGACTTGACCTGGCCGGTGACACTGGCGAAGTAAATCGGGGAGGCCAGCAGCATCCCGTCCATCCGCTCGATCAAATCGTAGACCGATTGCATGTCGTCCTGGATGACGCACACGCCGGTAGCCGTGCAGCCGCCGCAGTGCTGGCAGGCCACAAACTGCATCTCGTTGGGCCGCATCCACTCAATCTGCGCGCCCTCCTCGGAGGCCCCCAGCGCGGCCGCTTCCAGCAGGGTGTCGGTGTTCCCTCCCCGACGCGGACTGCCGGCCACGGCCACGATCAGAGGCTTCTTCTGCTCGGTCATAGCGATCCTTTCGGGAGCCTACGGTCGCTGACAGACCCGGCACATTCGCCGGAGCCGCTCCACGTGGCTCTTTTCTTGAGTGAGTATGTCGTCCATTATCTCGCGGTGCGCGCCGCCCATCACGTGCCGCATCTCGTAGTAGAACAAAATGGTGTCCTTCTCAAACCCCAGGGCGAAATTCAGCACCTCGGCATCTCCCCCCAGGCTGGGCAGAACCTTCGCCACCAGATCCTCGGAGGGCAACAGCCGCTCCTCCAGCAAGGCCTGGATGTAGGCCGAGCGCTCGCCGGGCTCGCCCGCCGGCGGCCGGTGCTCGGTCTCCACGGGCTGCATCGCCCGGAAGACTCGCTCGTGCCGCTCCTCCTCGCGGGCCAGCAACTCCAGCAGTTGCTTGGCCTCCGGGTTCGCCGCCCTCAGCGACGCGGCCAGGTAGAAGCCCTGACCGTTCTGCTCTAGCTGGACCGCAATCTCCACCATCTCTGCAGCGCTGAAGAGTCCGGCTTCGGGCATGGACCGTCAACTCCTTTGCGAGGCGTCGCCCCGGACGCCTCCCGGCGCGGGGTGCCCCGAGCGGCGTATTCGTTCCACGAGGTAGGACTGTACAAGCGCCCTGTTTGGTTCGAGTTTCGGGGGAAAATACCTCCCCCCGGCCCCGGCCCGCCCCCGAACGCCGCCCCGCGACGCGGCGATCCTCTCCCCGCCCTCTAAAACATTTGTTTTACTATGTGACTCCACGGGGTTGACTTTTGTCGAGCCCCTGGTTTATCATTTCGCTCGTTGCCCCCCTGGGGCGACAATACGTAAAACTTCGTAGTACCCGAAAGGAGTGAGTTTGACCAGAATCTGCAGGCCGGCGCAGTCCGAGTCGCTGTTGACTCGACGTTCGTGTCGCAACTGAGCTGACCTGCTAGACAACCGGTTCGGTACCCCTGACTTACCGGCGGCCTCGGCCGCTTTGCTTCCCCCACCAGTCCTACCGGCAGCCCCACTGCCCGGAAGTTCGTCCTCTCGCGTTCTCCCAGCCACTTTTGTCGTGTCCTCCACGCTGCCCTTGCGCGCGCCGCCCTGCGGCGGCCGGCCCTGCCGGCCTGCCTCCGGGACGACCCTAACGCGCTGCATACCGAACCTGGTCAACCAAACTTATGCTGAGTCGCCTGTTCAACCGTAACCAGACAACCACATACCATATCATCCGCATTGTTTCTCTGCTCGCCGTCTTCGCCGCCCTGCTGCTCTCCGGACGCCGTCTCGCGGAGACCGCAGCTTACGCCGCCGACACCGCCGCCCCTGTCGCCGCCACCGTTTCCGCCGCCGTTGCCACCTCTAACCCCGCCCTCGCTACCTCCGCCGCCGCTCACGCGAGCGCGCTGCTCACCTCCGGAGAAGCTGAGTATACTATACCGTTGCCGCTCGATCCCCCCGCCGACCGCATCCTCGGCCACCCCCTGGAGGGGGTTATCGCCGCCATGCGCTCCGGCAAGTCCACTGAGACCCGCGACTGGGTCCTGCCGCTGCTCGTGGAGGCCCTGGCCAAGCCCATGCGCGACGCGCACATCACCGGCTACAGCAGCCGCGACGCCGACGGCGGTGGCCCCTACACCCGCTGGGGCACGCGCACCCGCTGGGGCATCTGCGCCGCCGACGGCCGCTACTGGGGCCCCGGCAGCGTCATCTGGATGGGCGACCCGGTCAACCAGGTCCTGGTAGTAGAGGACACCGGCGGCGCCATCAAGGGCCAGAACCGGTTTGACGTCTGCACCGGCGACAACCCCGCGTCCTCCGCCCGGATCGGCAGCCGGCACGCCAACTACGTACCCCTGTACGTAGCGCCGACCCGCAGCAACTGGGGCGGCAAGCCGGACGACTGGCGTCCTCCGGTGCCGGCAAACGTGCGGGTAGCCCAACAGCCCACCCCGCAGCCGCACTAAGCACCACAGTTCAACTGGCAATCACCGGGCCGACTCTAGCTAGAGTCGGCCCGTTTTCTTTGGGAGGGTGGTCAGGGAGGGTGCCGTCTCCCGGAGGGGCCGCACGAGCGCAACGAGGCCGGCCCTGCCGTTCGCCGTTAAGCCCCTCCCGCACCGGGAGGGGTGCCCGAGGCCCCCGAGGGCGGGGTGGGCCCGGCCGTTGCCGTTCCCCCCCTCTCCTGCCAGGAGAGGGGGCCGGGGGGTGAGGCCCGGCTTGGCGCCGCCGGAGGCTTCTACCTACGCCTCTGCCGTTCACCCTAGACTACCGACCACCGACCCTCACCCCCGCCCCGCCTCCACCCCCGCCAGGTCCGCGAGCAGGTGCGGGGCGAAGGGCTCCAGGTAGCCGCGCCAGGTATCGTTGCGCAGGGCGCGGCGGAAGGAAGAGAAGCTCAGGTAGGGGATAAAGCGGGGGCGCTGCGGCGTGCGCAGGAGCGTCATGCCCACCTCGCGGGGGGTGTGGTGGCCCTTGCGGTTGTTGCACTCGATGCAGCAGGCTACGACGTTCTCCCAGGTATGCCGCCCGCCGGCGTGCCGGGGGATAACATGGTCAATGGTGAGCTGCTTGGACTGCTTGCCGCAGTACTGGCAGGTGTACTCGTCCCGGGCCATCAGCGCCGGGCGGGAGAGCTTGACCTCCGGCAGCGGCCGCCGGACCTGGTCGGACAGCCGCACCACCGAGGGCAGCTCCCAACTGGCGCTCGCCGCCCGAACGCTGCGCGAGTCGCGCTCCAGGGGCACGGCCTTGCCCAGATAGACAAGCACGATCGCCCGCCGCCAACTGCACAGGTTAAGCGGCTCGTAGTTGCGGTTGAGAACCAGAACCTGACCGTCGCTCTTCATGATCACTAGTCCTGCGGCCGCCCTTGCCCCCGGCAACAAAAAAGCCCGCGGCGATTAGCCGGCGGGCGGGGGAAAAGGGCAGCGAGCGTGCGCGCACGCTGGGAGTAGCGCGCAGCGGTGTAGCAAGAACTCATCGACTTGCGGGTGAAGGTATCGGCGATGCATAAGGCACCCGGAGCAACCCCAAACGCTCCGTCAATATGTTAGCACAAACGTCAACCGAGGGTCAAGCGACCGGATAAGGACGGGGCGGCCCCCCGCAGAGGGCCGCCCCGAAGACTACCGATCCACGAACGTCTACTGCGGAGGCGGAGCCTGGCCACCAGCGCCGCCGGGGCCGCCGCCACCCCGATTGCCGCCGCCACCGCCACCCATCATGCCGGGCATCATCATCCCGGGCGGGGGCGGGGGCGGGGCCAGCCAGACCGCGCCGAGCACGGTCATGGTCTTGGGATCTACCTTGAACAGGACGTTGCCGGTGACGATGAACATGTTGCCGTCCACCATCTGCACCACCGGCGCCGGCTGCATCATCACCATCGGCATGTTACCGCGGCCGCCACCTCCGCCACCATTACCTCCGCCGCCGCCGCCCCAGGGGCCGCCGCCGCCGCCACCAGGTGTGGCGCCGGGCGCGGGGCCTCCGGCGTTGGGCGCCTGGGCCAGCGCAAAGGTTGCGGTAACGAGCAGCAGCACTAATACGGCTCCGACGATCTTACTGCGCATCCGAACCACCTCCGTCGAAATGGTGAAGCCGGGGGCCTCACTTACTACTCTGCTTGAAATTCGCCTGTGCAGTGATGTGCAACGTTCCACTGCGTCGCATCATCTACCAGGACGGTCGCTGCCGTGCTTCGATTCCGCATAAGTCGCTGACGGGAGGGGCACGAAGCCTGTTCACCTTCCGCCTCGCCCCGACCTGCGCCGCCGCGGGTTGCCAGACGCTGCACCCGTCGCTATACTAAGTATTCGCAGTAAGTTCGGCCTGTGGGCCAGCAGAGGGCGCTGATTACCTTGTCGTCAGAACTGATTCGAGTCCTAGTTTCCGGAGCCTTCGGCCAGATGGGACGCGTGGCCACCGCGGCGGTGCTGGCGGAGCCCGATCTGCTCCTGGTCGGCGCGGTAGACCCCGCCGGGCAGGGCCACCCCGTGCGCGAGATAGACTCCCGCGCCTCGGCCGAAATGAAGGTCAGCCGCCAACTGGGCGCGGCGATCACCGAGACCTCGCCCCACGTGCTGGTAGACTTTACCTCCCCTGCCGTGGTCCGGGACAACCTGGAGACCGCCCTCAAAGCGGGTGTAGCCTGCGTGGTCGGCACCACCGGCCTCTCGGAAACAGACCTGCAGGTCCTGGACCGCATGGCCCGGCGGCACAATACCGCCTGCTTCATCGCCCCCAACTTCAGCCTGGGCGCCAACCTGATGATGCGCTTTGCCGCCGAGGCCGCGCCCAGCTATGAGTACGTGGAGATCATCGAGCGCCACCACGAGCGCAAGCAGGACTCCCCCTCGGGCACGGCGCTGCGCACCGCCGAGATGATCGAGGAGGCGCGCACCCACCCACTTTCCGCCAACACCACCACCCACGACAAGCTCCCCGGCAGCCGGGGCGGCGCATACGACAACATCCACATCCACGCCGTGCGCCTACCCGGCTACGTGGCCAACCAGGAAGTGATCTTCGGCGGCCGCGGCGAGGTCCTGCGCATCGAGCACTGCACCACCGGCCGCGAGTGCTTCATGCCGGGCATGCTCATGGCGATCCGCAAGGTCCAGGAGCTAGAGGGCCTGGTCGTGGGGCTGGAGCACATTATGTAGGTGAGCGGCGGGGCGGTTGCCTTCCCGGAGGGGCCGCATGCGAGGACGGCCTGCGCAGCAGGCCGCCGCAAGCATCCGGCCCACGGCCTAGCGCTAAGCCCTGGGCCGGATACTTGCGGCGTTCGCTGCGCTCACGTCCTCGTATTCGGCCCCTCCGGGGAAACGGCCGTTGCCTTTGCCGTTTGCCGTTCCCCCCTCTCCTGCCAGGCGTGGGGCGGGGGGTGCGGCCGGCGGCCGCACCGGTAGGATTTTCCTACCGGTATAACTTTTATACTTGTACGATTTTTATGCAAGTATGAATTCTATACCAAACGCGACCGCGAACCCACCGAGGTTTGTCCCGTCCCTTAGTTGTGGTATACTTAGCATATCAAGTTTATTAGAGGTGAGTCGGATGGCAGGAGTACGAGCCGGACTAGTCGGCGTCGGTCCCGTGGGCGACGCCATTGTTAGCGTCATCAAGGAACACAATTTTCCGCTCTCCGAGCCGCTGCGGGTGATGGCCACCAGTTGCCGCACCGAAACCCTCTGTGACGAGGAATTCATGGTGCAGGAGACCTGCGAGGCGGGCTTCGCGGGGCTAGACGTGGTCTTTTTCGCCGGGCGCGAAGGCGCCAAGGGCGCTAGCGCCCAGTGGGGCGAGTGTGCCCTGGCCGCCGGGGCCTGGTGCATTGATAACGGCAGCGATTTCCGCATGGACCCCAAGGTGCCGCTGGTGGTGCCGGAGGTCAACATGGACGCCGTGACCCCGGAGACCCGCTTCATCGCCAACCCCAACTGCTCGACCATTCAGATGATGGTCGCCCTGGCTCCCCTGCACCGCGCGGCCACGATCAAGCGCGTCGTGGTTTCCACCTACCAGGCCGTCAGCGGCTGGGGCAAGACCGCGATGGACGAGCTGATGCAGCAGTTGCCGCAGTATGTCGCCGGTGGTCCGATCAGCTTCAACCCGGCGGTTTTCACCCGCCCCATCGCCTTGGACTGCCTGCCGCACATTGACCGCTTCACCGATTCCGGCTACACCAAGGAAGAGCTGAAGATGGTCAACGAGAGCCGCAAAATCCTGGGCGTGCCGGACATGGCGATCACCGCCACCACCGTGCGCGTCCCCGTGCTGATCGGCCACTCCGAATCCATCAACGTGGAATTCGAGAACCCGATCACCGCCAACGAGGCGCGGGCGATCCTCCGCGACCCGGCGCAGTCGCCCGGTGTTGCGGTGGTGGACGGCCCCTCGCAGGACCCCAACGCGATCGCGGTGCGCCAGGCGCCCGAGGAACTGCAGTACCCGACCCAGGCGGACATCCTCCGCCCCGAGTGGCGCGACACCACCCTGGTCGGCCGCATCCGCCAGGACGAGACGGTCCCGCACGGTCTGAACCTGTGGGTAGTCTCCGACAACCTGCGCAAGGGCGCGGCGCTCAATGCCGTGCAGATCGCGGAGAAGCTCATCGAGCGCGGCCTGCTGGGCTAGAAAGCGGTTTCAGAACCGTTGTGTCCCGCGTAGGGGCGGAAG
>DASXVN010000021.1:0-72844 GCA_036504235.1 Armatimonadota bacterium
CGGAGCTTGCTCCGCCCGCGGCTGCCATCAAAGCTTTTGCGTATCACGCGGGCGGAGCAAGCTCCGCCCCTACGGGAGAGGCAGTGGCTGCCCGAGGTCTGCCGAGGGCGGGGTGGGCCGGCCGCCGGTCCTCTCAGGACCTAGCCCGCGAGAAAGGTGCCCCCCGCCGCTCTGCCGAATCAGCTATACTGCTGCACCCGGAGACAACCACTCGGGACGCTTTGGCGAGCCCCCCGGTTCTCAGGAGGACACGATGGCGGAACTATTGGCAATCAAAGGCGGATCCCGGGCGGTGCCGGAGGGCTTGCTACAGCCCTGGCCGCCGATTAGCGACCTCGACCGCCAGCTGGTTATGGCTTCGCTGGAGGGCGGCGACCATGCCGCCGGGCCTAACTGCACGCTGCTGCAGGAGGAGTTTGCGGCGTGGAATGGCAACCGCTTTGCGATCACCACCAACTCGGGCACGGCCGCGCTGCACATGTGCGTGGCGGCGTGCGGCGTGGGCTGCGGCGATCAGGTGATCGTCCCGGCCTACTCCTGGTCCTCCTCAGCCACCTGCGTGCTGCACCATAACGCGCTGCCCGTCTTTGTGGACCTGGACTGGGATACGATGAACCTCGACGTGGACCAGATCGAGGCGGCGATCACCCCCAAAACCAAGGCGATCATCGTCGTGCACCTGCACGGGCTGACCGTGGACATGGACCGCGTGCTGGAGATCGCCCACCGGCGCGGGCTGAAGGTCATCGAGGACGCCTGCCAAGCGCACGGGGCGACCTTCAACGGCAAAAAGGCCGGGACGATGGGCGACTGCGCCGCCTTTAGCTTCAACCAGAACAAGTGCCTATGCTCCGGCGAGGGCGGCATGTTCGTCACCGACGACGAGGAACTGCGGCAGGGCGCGCAGCAACTGTGGTCCTTCGGCGAAACGCGCGCGCCGGGCGAGTCCCGCGACTACCACGCCTACGCGCTAGGCTGGATGTACCGCAACAACGACCTGACCGCCGCCTTTGGCCGCGCGCAACTGGCCCGGCTGGACGAGTTCCTGGCCCAGCAGGCAGGCAACGTCGCCGCGCTGACCGCGGCCCTAGCGGGCACGCCCCATCTGATCCTCCCCACCGCGCCCGCCGGCCATGGGCATAACTGGTATAATTACACGCTCCGCTTTGACATGGAGGCCCTGGGGCATGCCGCGGACGCCGCTGAGTTCCGCGGCAAGCTGGTCAAAGCGCTGCAGGCCGAAGGGGTGGTGACCGGCGTCTGGCAGAGCTGGCCGCTGCCCGCAATGACCGTCTTCCAGGCTCAGAACGCCTACGGCCACGGCTGCCCCTGGACCTGCCCGCACTCCGACCCGGTGAGCTACGACCCGGCCGCCTATCCGGTGGCCCGGAAACATTCCGACTGGCACACGGGGATGACCTCCCCGCTGCGCCCGCCCAACGGTCCCGAGGTGGCCGAGGCGACCGCCGCCGGGATCCGCAAGGTGCTGGCGAACGTGGACCAGGTGGAGGACGTAGAGTAAGCAGTTGCGCTGCCGCACTATTCAAGGAGGTCGTGCTGTGATCAAGGTTGCGATGATGAGCTATACGCTGGCCCGGGGCGTGCCCGCGGGCGAGGATTTCGACGTGGTGGGGCTCTGCCGCCTGGCCCAGGAACTGAACGTGGACGGCGTGGACTGGGTGACCACCTATGGGCAGGACCCCGCCGAGGTGGCCCGGATTACGGCCGACCACGGCCTAAAGACCGTGTGCTACACCTTCTTCTGCGACCTGACTCACTCCACGGTCGAGGGCCGGGCGCCGGGGCGGGAGCAGTTCCGCCGCGAACTGCAGACCGCCGTCGCGCTGGGCGTGGACAAGATAATGCTCCCCTGCGCCGGCAAGGAAGATCTGCGGCGCGAGGAGAGCTTCAGCTACACCATGGCCGGTCTGGCCGAGGTGCTTCCCCTGGCGCAGGAAGTGGGGATCACGGTCACCGTGGAGCACTTCCCGGCGGCGATTGCGCCCTTCATCAACTCCCGCGACATGGCCCGCGCCGTGGGCGAGCTGCCCGACCTGCGCGTGACCTTCGACAGCGGGAACCCGGTGACCGCCGGGGAGAGCGCCGAAGCCGCCTACCGGGCCAACGCCCCGTGGGTCGTACACGCGCACTTCAAGGACTGGAAGCGCGCGGCCGAGGGCATGTGCGGTCTGGACGGCAACTGCCGGGTGGGCGAGCTGGTCGGGGACGGCGAGGTGGACAACGTTGCGGCCACCAAGGCGATGCGGGAACTGGGCTACGACGGCTATGTGGACTTCGAGTATGAGGGCACCGATATGTCCCCCGAGACCGCCTGCCGCCGCGGCATCCCCCGGATGCAGGAGTGGTTTGCCGGGCGGTTCTAGCCGCCGACGCTGCGCCGGATGTCTTCCTCCTGTGTGAATTTCATACTGGTATGAAATTCATACACCCTCGTGGGCTCGCCGGGCGGGCAGGTCGCCGCCCCCCTTCCGGCTAATCCTCACCTCAGAAGCCCAAGAAACCTGCTCTACGAAGGAGACCTCATGCGCGTCTTGCCGCTGTGCCTCGCTATCGTACTGCTGCTGGTGGGCGTATCCGCTGCTCTGGCGGCTGGGGAACCGGCCACGCTGGCCGGAGTGCCGGTGCTCGACCAGACCCCTTCCTCAGTTCCCGAACTGACGCGGGCCTTCCAGGCCTACCCCGACATGGCCGCCTTCTCCCGGGACGCGGAGATTATCGACCGCGGCATGCAAGTGATCACCTACGGCGAGAACCTGCCCCTGGGGCCCGCCGACTTCACGCCCTGGGCCAAGCCCCTGCGCGGCGGCCCGCTGAAGATCATCATCTTCAGCGATCCGAGCAACTGCTACGACATGGCCGAGGTGCAGCGGCGCGTGGACTGCCAGGTGCGTTTCGTGCATCTGCCGGACCAGTACGGCGTGGCCAAGCAGTACCCCGAGGCGGTGGCCGGCTACTTCTCGACCCAGGCGCTCAAGACGCTGGCCCAGGACGCGGACGTCATCCTCGCGGACCCCATCATCCGCTTCCTCAGCCCCGCGGTGGCCGAGGCGATCCAGGCCAAGGTGCAGGGCGGCTGCGGACTTGTCCTACTGCCCGTGCAACGCTTGGGCGGCGGCGGACAGTACGGCTACTGGCCCGCGGTGTCCTCGGCGCAGGCCTGGAAGGACCTGGCCGGAGCCGTGGTCACTTCCGCCGACCCACTGCAGGGCGGCAAGCACAACTACATTGCCCAGCATGCCATCACCTCGACGCCGGGCTTCTTTGACGGTATCCCCTGGAATCTGCTGCCCGCGCACAACTTGGTCGGCTTGGTCCCCTCCCCCACCGCTACGGCCCTCGCCCGGGACGGCGAAGTGCCGCTGGCCGTGGGCGGACCGGTGGGCAAGGGCCGCGTCGTCATGCTGCCCTGGGGCAGCTACCTGGGGTGTTTCCCCTTGGCCGAGGACAACGTACCCGCCAAGATTGACCAGTACCAGGAGTACTATGCCAGCGCCGTGATCCGCGCCCTGCTCTGGGCGGCGAGCCGGCCCTGCCCGATTACCTTGTCCTGCGAGGCGCCCCGCCAGCAGGCCGGCGTGGCCGGTACCGCGCAGATCAAGCTGACCGGGACGCCCCCGGCGGGAACCAAGCTGGAACTGCGCGTGCGCGACCTGCTCTGCCGGGACCTGGGGAAGAGCACCGTTACCCCGAAGGGCGACGTTGCGGACGTGAAGCTGCCCGCGCTCGCCGGAGGCCAGTACCTGCTCGACGTCATCGCCCGAGACGGTCAGGGCGGCAGCGTGGGCTGGGGTACCTTCGTCGTGGTCGCCGAGGCCCAGGGCATGTTGGGCGTCAGCCTGGACCAGGAGTCCTACCGGGCCGCCCAGCCGGTGACGATTACCGCTCAACTGGGCGAGGCTCCCGCCGAGGGCGCTTATACGGCGACCCTCCAGGTTCGGGATGCGCTGGACCGCGTGCTGCAGGAGGAGACCAAGCCCCTGGTAGCCGGTAAGGCGCAGTTCACCTTCGCCAACCGCGATCCGCTGTGTGTGCTGCACTATGCCGACGTGCAGGTCAAGCGGGACGGCGCGCCCTATCTGACCTCGCGCACCGATATCTTCGTGCCGGTCTACACCTTCCCCGACTTCCGCAACTGCCTGTGGGGAGCCTGGCTGCCGCCCTATGCCACCAAGCGCATCGACCGGCGCTTGCGCGAGGGCATGGGCTGCGATCTGATCCTCTGCGGCGGCTACGGCGGCTCGCAGCGGGTCGGCAACTACGCGCATCTGACCAGCGGCATCACCCCGTTCTACACCAACGTCGGCCCCCTGTCCCCCCAGGACGTGGAACGCGCTCCGCTGAAGACCAAGGCAGACTCCATGAAGATGGTGGAGGGAAGCCTGCCGGAACTCAAGACCTTCGGCGGCGCCGTGATCTTCTTCAATGATGAGCGGCACGGCATGACCGATGCCGGCGTGGTCACCCCGGAGGCGCTGGGCGCCTTCCAGGAGTGGCTCAAGGCGCGCTACCCGAGCCTCGAGGCGCTCAACGCGGCCTGGGGCCGCCAGTACGCCAGCTTCGAGGAGGTCAAGCCGCTGCTGAGCAAGGAATTCGACCCCCGGCAAGAGCAGAGCCTCGCGCCGTGGCTGGAGTGGCGGCTGTGGGTGATGGACCGGGTCACGGACATTGACCGCACCAACGCCCATACCATCAAGGAAGCCCTGGGGCATGACGCCTGGATGGGGCTGGAGGGCATCTTCGGCCTCGCCGAGCACAACGTTCCCTACGGCGGTCTGGACCTCGCGGCGCAAGCCGAGGACTGCTTCAACGCCGCGGCTCCGTATGGCGAGTCGCTGATGAACGCCTGCCAGAGCTTCTACGCCGGGCCCAGCTTCTCGTGGAACGGCTATGGCAATCCCTATTCCGTATACCAGCGCTACGTCTGGGCGCGCGCTCTCGGCGGCGACTGGGGCCTGGGCTGGTTCTGCGGGAACACCTTCTACAACGCCTACGATACCTTCACGCCGCAGGCCCGCTGGGTCGCCGACCTGACCCGGCCGCTGCGCGAGGGCGTCGGCAAACTGCTGGCCGAGAACCGGCCCTCCCAACGCGATCCGGTGGCGTTCCTCTACAGCGAACCGAGCCTGTACGCCACCTGCATCCTGGGCAAGACCGTGGACCCGACCAACGACCATCTCATGGTCCGGCCCGCTTTCTGGGCGCGGGAGAGCCTGCAGCGGATGTTCACCGACGCCGGCGTGCAGTTCAGCTACCTCTCCGAGAAACAGGTGCAGCAGACCCGGGCGGCCGGGATCAAGCTGCTGGTGCTGACCACCTGCGTCGCCCTGGAGCCCGCCACCTGTAAGGCGCTGGAGCAGTTCGTGGCGGACGGCGGGATCATCTACGCCGACGTCGCCCCCGGCGTCTGGGACAACCGCGGCGCTTACCACAGCCCCGGCCAGTTAGACAACCTCTTCGGTGTAAAGCGCACTGAGAAGTTCAGCTTCGACGCCATGCCCGCCGACTGGGGCGTGGGCGTCACCGAGGCCGAGCCCGACTTCAACATCACCAATGACTGGTTGATCGGCCAGTACTACGAAAAGACCCTGCAGGTCGCGGACGGCCACGCGCTGGGTCGCCACTTCTTCGGCACCAGCAAGCCGCCCGCGTTCGTCTTCAAGCGGACCGGCAAGGGCGCAGCGATCCTGGCCAACTACCTGGAGACCGAGTACCGCCGCGTGCCCGAGAACTTCCAGAAGATGCAGGTCGAGGCGCTGCTCAAGCTCGCCCGCATCGCCGCGCCGATTGCGCTCAAGGACGTCGCGCAGCAGGGCGAGCCGATCAACGACGGCGTCAAGATCCTGCGCTGGCAGGACGGGGCCGCGAGCTACGTGGGCGTCCTGCTCGACCGGGGCCGCCAGACCAAGGTGGAGCTCCCCCAGGGGGGGCAGCTCTACGAGCTGAGCAGCGGGGGCCGCTATCTGGGCTCCGGCAGCCAGACGACGCTGGACCTGCGGGACACGCCCTACGCCCTGCTGGCCGTGCTGCCCTATAAGATCGACAGCGTCACCCTCAAGGCCACGGCCGGACAGCTCGGCAGCGGCCTGCCCCTGGACTTCACCATGAAGGTCACCGGCGGCACACCGGTGCGGCACGTCGTGCATTTCGACGTGTACGAGCCCGACGGCACGCTGAACTACTCCCTGAGCCGCAACTTCGTCTTCACCAACGGTCGCTGGAGCGGCACGCTGCCCCTGGCGCTCAACGATCCGGAGGGCCAGTGGACGATCAAAGCCCGGGAAGTGGACTCCGGCCTGACCTCGGAGGTCAAAGTGCAGGTGCGCAAATGAACCGGTCCCGCGTGGTGGTGAGTGGACTGCTGCTGGCCCTGGTGGCGACTGCCGCCGGGGCCCAGGGGCCCGCGCCGCTCACCCGCGGTACCTATATGTCCGCGGCCGGCCAGGCCCTGCCGATCGAGTGGAAGCTCCAGAACCTCCAGGCGACCGAGACGGCCGACGCTCTGCGCCTGGAGGTCGCGCCTCAGGCCAGCGGCAGCGCCGACAGCGCGCCGCTGGCCCTGCCGCCGCTGTATCTGCACACTATCTACCTGACCAGCCGCCGGGGCCCGGGCGTCAATCTGGACGTGCAGGTCCGCTGGATCGGCGCCGACCAGAAGCCCGGCGCGCGGCAGATGGTCTGGCAGTTGCCCGACCGCTGGCGCCTCAACTGGTTCCCGATCTCGCCCTTCAAGACCCGGTACGCGCAACGGTTCTGTCTGCCCCCCGGGGCCACGCAGGTGACTCTGCATGTGGCGTTGACCGGGCATCCCGACGCCGGCCAGAACTACTTTGACCTCTGCGACCTGAGCATAACCCGCGGCGCTCAGGTGCCGCTGGGCACCCGCCTGGGGCCGAATCTGCTCCCCGGCGGCGACATGGAGACCGTCGCCGAGTCGGGCATGCCGCTGGGCTGGAGCTACTGGTCTGCGCCGCCGGACTACCAGGTGCTCGAGAAAGACGCGGCGGGCCGCCCGGCGCACGGCGGGCAGCGCTTCTTTGCCGTCATGCCGGGGAAGAACTGCATCCTGGCCGACGGCAATGTCCCCGTAGAGAAGGGCCGCGCCTATCTGCTCTCCCTGTGGGCCCGCGGCAAGGGCGATATCGGCCTGGGCGCCCAGTCCCTGGAAGCCGAGGGCGGACAGCGCGTCGCCGAGGCCCAGCAGGTTCCCTTCCACGTGGAAGCGGACGACTGGGAGCAGTTCAGCTATGTCTGGTACGCGGAGAGCCTGTGGGTGGACGACGCCAACGTCTTCCTGGGCATCAATCCCCAGACCGAACTCGACCTGGACGACATCAGTCTGCAATTGATCTCGCCGTAAAGCTAACGCCACGGAATCGGCAGGCCGTTCGCCTCATCTCTAGCCGCACAGTACCTGAACGCGGACGGCGGCGACGAGGTGAACGGCCTGCGACCATCCGGCGAACCCCTCCAGCGAGCGCTCCTGCTGGCTGCCCTGCTGCTCCTCGCGGCGGGCGGTGTGAGCCATGCCCAGGCGCCGCCGGTGCGGCCCTACGAGAGCGACGTGGCCCCGGCGGCCAGCCAGATTGACGCCGCGGTACAGGTGCACTTGCGGCAAAAGGGCCTTCTCCCCGCCAACCCTTGCTCTGACGAGGTCTTCCTCCGGCGCGTCTACGTGGACGTAATCGGCACCCTCCCCACCCCCACCGAAGTGACTGGCTTTCTCGCCGATACCCGCCCGAACAAGCGCGCGGCGGTGATTGACGCGCTGCTCCAGCGGGACGAATTCGCGGACTACTGGGCGCTCAAGTGGTGCGACCTGCTCCGCGTGAAGTCCGAATTCCCCATCAACCTGTGGCCGAACGCGGTGCAGGCCTACCACCGCTGGGTGCGGGAGGCGATCCGGCGCAACGAGCCGCTGGACCAGTTCGCCCGGGAGTTGCTGACCACCAGCGGGAGCAACTTTCGCGACCCACCGGTCAACTTCTACCGCGCGGTGCAGGGGCGCGACCCCGCCTCCCTGGCGGCCGCGGTGGCGCTGACCTTCATGGGCACGCGCCTGGACACCTGGGCCCCGGCGCAGCGGGCCAACCTGGCGGTCTTCTTCTCGCGGGTCGCCTACAAGAAGACCGACGAGTGGAAAGAGGAGATCGTCTACCTCAACCCCGCGCCGGCCGGGCCGCTGAGCGCTACCCTGCCGGACGGCAAGACCGTGCAGATTCCCCCGGATAAGGACCCGCGGGAGGTCTTCGCCGACTGGCTGCTCGCGCCGGGCAACCCCTGGTTTGCGCGGAGCCTGGCCAACCGCGCCTGGTACTGGTTCCTGGGGCGCGGGATCGTCCAGGAGCCGGATGATATCCGCCCGGACAACCCGCCCGCCAATCCCGAGTTGCTGGCGCTGCTGGCTCAGGACCTCCAGGATTCGCACTACGACCTGCGCCAGCTTTTCCGGGTGATCCTCAACAGCCGCACCTACCAGCAGTCCTGCCTGCCGCGCAGCGACCAGCCGGAGGCGGCCACGCTGTTTGCCTACTACCCGGTGCGGCGGCTGGACGCGGAGGTGCTGATTGATGCACTCTGCTGGATCGGCGGCGACGGGGAGACGTACTCCAGCGCCATCCCGGAGCCGTATACCTTCCTGCCCCCCTCCCAGCGCACCATCAGCCTGGCGGACGGGAGCATCACCAGCGAGTTCCTGGAGACTTTCGGCCGCCCCGCCCGCGACACGGGGCGGGAGCTGGAGCGCAACAACCAGCCCACCGATGCCCAGCGCCTGTACCTGCTGAACTCCGCCGACGTCCAGCGCCGGATCGAACGCAGCCCCCGGCTGGCGGCGATGCTCAGCGCCGCGCAGGGCAACCGCGCCCAGATCATCAGCGGCGCCTACCTGACCGTGCTCTCGCGCTACCCCACCCCGGCGGAAGCGGCAGCGGCGGACGCTTACTTCCAGACCGGCAAAGAGCAGCCTCAACAGGCCTTGGCCGATCTGGCCTGGGCGCTGGTTAATACTAAGGAATTCATGTATCGGCACTAGCAGCAGCCTAAAGACCGTCCCGACTTGGGTAGGAGTGGCACCGTCGGGCCGTTGTAGGGGCGGAAGTTCGGCGTCTGCGCCGAATCTCCGCCCGCGTGTACCGCTAAGTTAGCGCCTAGCGCGGGCGGAGATTGCCCGGCAGACCGGGCAACTTCCGCCCCTACGCAGAACACGACGGTTTTGAAACTGCTTCTAGAGCGAGGAGCACAGCTATGGTCACGCGTCAACAACTAACGGCAAGCGTCCTGGCGGCGGCCCTGCTCCTGGGAGCGCTAGCCGCCGGGGCGCAGGTCCCCGCGCAGAAGCCGGCCCCCGTGCCGCATGCCAAGGCGGTCATCCAGATCTGGATGTGGGGCGGGCCCTCGCAACTGGATACCTTTGACCCCAAACCGGGCGCGGGCTATGACTACTGCGGGCCCTTCAGCAAGCCGATTGCCACCAACGTGCCGGGGATTCAGATCGGCGAGATGCTGCCGCTGCTGGCCCAGCAGGCCGACAAGTACTCGATCATCCGCAGCATGACGCATGGCTCCAACGCGCACGAAACCGCCTCCTATCTAATGCAGACCGGCCACCAGCCGGGCGGCGAGGTGCTGTACCCCTCGGTGGGGGCGGTGGTGTCGCTGTTCAAGGGCTACGACAACGGCTATACCGGCCTGATCCCGCCGTATATTGTGCTTACCCAGCCGCAGGGGCGGTTCGCCGAGGACGGCTTCCTGGGGCCGCGCTACAAACCTTTCGCCACCGGCGGGGACCCGAACGCGGCGCGTTTTGAGGTGCAGGGCGTGGTGGCCGCCGGGATGACCGAGCAGCGGCAACGCGACCGGCGGGCGCTGCTGCACTCCCTGGACACGCTGGGCCAGGACCTGCCGGGCAATTCGGAATTCGCCCAAGTGGACGGCTGCGAGGCCAAGGCTTACGACCTGATCCTGGGCGACGCGGGCAAGGTCTTCGACCTCTCCGGGGAGCCGGCCGCCCTCCGCGACCAGTACGGGCGCAATACCTTCGGCCAATCGTGCCTGCTGGCGCGGCGGCTGGTGGAGCACGGGGTGAAGTACGTCACCATCAACTACCAGGGCTGGGACACGCACAAGCAGCACTTTGAGACAATGCGACGCAAGCTGCCGGAGTTGGACAAGGGCCTGGCGACGCTGCTGCAGGACCTGGCGGACAAGGGCCTGCTGGACAGCACCATCGTCTGGTGGGGCGGCGAGTTCGGACGCACGCCGAAGGTGCAGTGGGAGCCCCCCTGGAACGGCGGCCGCGGGCACTACGGGCAATGCTTCTCGGTGGTCGTGGCCGGGGGCGGCTTTAAGGGCGGGCAGGTGGTCGGCGCGTCCGACGCCTACGGCGAGCAGCCGGTGCAGCGGCCCGTCACCCCGCAGGACCTGATCGGCAGCATTTACGAACTGCTGGGGATCAACCCCCAGGGACCCATGCCCAACGGGAAACCGCTCAGCGTGCCGCTCCTGCCGCCCCCCGACGACGGGCCGGGCCAGGGGCGCCTCCGGGAGATCATGTAGCCTATGAGACTAGCGAGAAACCCCGCCATGCTGCTGGTCCTGCTCGCCTTCGCGGCGGCGCCCGTCCTGGCCGCGCCGAACGGGCGGGACCCATATCTCGGCTACCTCTACCCCGCCGGGGCGCGCGCGGGCACCGCGGTGTCGGTGCTGTCCGCGGGGCAGGCCCTGCAAGGCGCGCGGGAGGTCTACGTCTCCGGCGCCGGGGTGCACGCCACGGTCACCGGCGTAGAAGGGCCGCTGGGGCCGCTGAACCGCATGCAGTTGGATGAACTGCAGCGGCAGGTGAAGCTGGTCCGGGACGCTCGCTTCACCCAGCGAGCCGGGACGACCACGCCCGTAGATACCGGCAAGCCGACCGTGGCGCTGCCGGACCTGCCGGAATTGCGGAACCTGAACCAGATGAACCTGTGGCAGCTCAAGCAGGTGGCGGACAAGTTTCTCCTGGCCGCGCGGAACCGGGCCAAGCCGCCGCTGGCCGAGCGGGTGACGATGCAGATCACGGTGGACGCGGACGCCGCGCCGGGCGAGCGGGAGCTGCGGGTACGGACCTCGGCGGGCCTGAGCAACCCGGTGGTTTTCGAGGTGGGGAGCGCGCCGGAGGTCCTGGAGCGCGAGCCTAACGGGCGGCTGGACCCCGCGCAAGCGGCGCTGGACCTGCCGGTGGTGCTCAACGGGCAGATCGCCCCGGGGGACGCCGACTGCTACCGCCTGCGGGCGCGAAAGGGCCAGAAGCTGGTGATTGAGGCGGAGGCGCGACGGCTGATTCCCTACCTGGCGGACGCAGTTCCCGGCTGGTTCCAGGCCGCGCTGACGCTGTACGACGCGCAGGGGCAACAGGTTGCTTTCGCCGGGAACTACGAGTTCAACCCCGACCCGGTGCTCTTCTACGAGGCGCCGGCGGAGGGGGAGTACGTGCTGGAAATCCGCGACGCGCTCTACCGCGGCCGAGATGATTTCGTCTACCGGGTGGCCGCCGGCGAGCAGCCCTTTGTCACTTCCGTGTTCCCCCTGGGGGGCCGCGAAGGAGTCCCGACCACCGCCACGATTCGCGGCTGGAACCTCCCGGCGACGCAGGTGCAACTGGACACCACGCCGGGCGGCGACGCGCTGCGCAGTGTGCGCTGGCGCTGGGGCGCGGCGCTGTCCAATCGCCTCCCCTACGCGGTGGACACGCTGCCCGAGGTGACCGCGACGGAGGCCAACCATGCGGCGCCGACCGCGCAGCCGGTGATCCTGCCGGTGATCGTGAACGGGCGCATCGGGGCGCCGGGCGCGGCGGATTTCTTCCGCCTGGAGGGCCGCGCCGGGGAGGAAGTGGTGGCGGAGGTGTCCGCGCGCCGGCTGGGGTCGC
This sequence comes from Armatimonadota bacterium, assembly GCA_036504235.1. Lineage (GTDB taxonomy): Bacteria > Armatimonadota > Zipacnadia > Zipacnadales > Zipacnadaceae > Zipacnadum. Next base: position 11,927 of record DASXVN010000021.1, read on the forward strand.
CGCTGGACTCGCTGCTGCGGCTCACCGACGCGACCGGCAAGGTGTTGGCCTGGAACGACGATCAGCCGGACCCGGAAGCGGGCCTGCTGACCCACCACGCCGACTCCTACCTGCGGCTGCGCCTGCCCGCGACGGGGACATACTACGTGCAAATGTCCGACGCGCAGCACCACGGCGGCGAGGATTATGCCTACCGCCTGCGGCTGAGCGCGCCGCGACCGGATTTCGCGCTGCGGATGACCCCCGCCAGCCTGAGCGGGGAGGCGGGGCGACCGGCGCTGCTCACTGTTCACGCCTTCCGCAAGGACGGCTGGGACGGCGACATTGACCTGGCGCTGGCCGAGGGGCCGCCGGGCTGCGCGCTGAGCGGCGCCCGAATTCCCGCGGGCCGCGACCATATTACCCTGACGCTGACCCCGCCGGCCCCGGCCCTGGCGGCGCCCGTGGCGGTGCGGCTGGAGGGGCGCGCCCCACTGGGCGGGGCGCAAGTCACGCGCCCGGTGATCGCCGCTGAGGACATGGAGCAGGCGTTCGCCTACCACCATCTGGTGCCCGCGCACGACCTGCTGCTGCTGGTTACAGAGGGGCGCCGCTGGGTACCTTATCTGCAGCCCGCGCTGAGCGGGCCCCTGCTTGTGCCCGCGGGCGGGGCGGTCCAGTTGCAGCTCCGGAGCTGGCCCAACCCGATGCTGGCGCGCCTGCAGGTGGAGGTGGCGGAGGCCCCGACCGGCCTATCGCTGGGGCCGGTAACGACCGTGCCCGGCGGCTTGGCCGTGACTGTCCAGTGCGCCGCGGCAGGGCCGAAGGCGGGGTACGCGGACAACCTGGTGCTGGAGGTATTCATGGACCAGGACGCGAAGCGCCCGGATGGGTCCGCGGTCCAACGGCGGGTACCCCTGGGCGTGCTGCCCGCGGTGCCCTTCGAGATCGTCGCGCCGTAGTCGCAACTGAACCCGGCTCGGGAGAGAGCCGACCACGGAGGTTTTTGATGTCTGGATTGGGCAACGCAGACGTGGCGGAGCAGGTAGCGGTGCGCGAGATCGCTCGCGAGGGAGCACGAGAGCTGTTCCTCACTCAGGCGGAAGCCGGGCCGGAGGGCCTGGCGGCGGGCGAGGCGCACCTGGAGCAGGGCGGGGCACGGGTGGTTTTCGCAGAGCTATTCACGGGGGAAGCAGCCGGGGCCGTCGCGCCGGAACTCCCGGCAACCTGGGTCTGCGGCGCGGCGAGCGGCCCCGGCTGGGGCGGCCTGCAACTAGCCGCGGTCAGCGGCGCGGAGGTCCGGCCGGTGGTGCTGGAGGGGCGGGCGGTGGGCAGCGTGGTTGTGGGTCCCTACGCCACCGAGTGCCGGCTGAGCGGCCTGTACCCGCCGGACCTGACGGCCACCCCGGAGCAGCAGGCACGGGCCGCTTTTGAGCGCCTCGAACAGGCCCTAGAGCAGGCCGGTCTGGACTTCAGCCACGTGGCGCGGACCTGGCTCTTTTTGGACGATATCCTCGGCTGGTACGGCGAATTCAACCACGCCCGGACGACTTTCTTCACCGAGCGGGGCGTGTTCGACGGGCTGGTCCCGGCCAGTACCGGCATCGGCGGCGGCAACCCCGCGGGCGCGGCGCTGGTAGTCGGCGCTTATGCGATTCAGCCGCACCATCCCGGGGTGACCGTGCAGGTCGTGCCCTCGCCCCTGCAGTGTCCGGCGCCCCGGTATGGCAGCTCCTTCAGCCGCGCGGTGGAGGTCGCGATGCCGGACCTGCGGCGGCTGTTCGTCTCCGGCACGGCCAGCATTGCGCCCGGCGGCGAGACCCAGCATGGGGGCGACGTCCGCGCCCAGACCGTGCGCACTCTGGAGGTCATCGCGGCGATCCTGGAGTCCCGGGGGATGGGCTGGGCCGACGTGACCCGCGCGACCGCCTACGTCCGGTTCCCCGAGGACCGCGAAATTCTGGAGGAGGTCCGCCGCGCGGAGGGCCTACCGCCGCTCCCGGTGCTGGTCGCCGCGCAGGTCATCTGCCGCGACGATCTGCTCTTCGAGCTGGAAGTGGACGCGGTCCAGGCGCGCTAGGCGACAGGTAGATCGCGCCCCTCCGGGGAATCATCCTCCCGAGGCGATCCCGGCGGGAACCCCGACGACCGGCGCCCGAAAAGGAGCCCAAACATGCGTCTTTATGCTGGTTTGCTGATAGCGGTGCTCGGGTTGGTATCCGGGTGCGCGCACGCCGCGATCCCCGAGGCTACGCCGCAGATCGCCTCCCTACAGTGGGAGCCGCGCTCCGATTGGCTGAATGTTAGGGACCTCGGCGCGAAGGGTGACGGCGTGGCCGACGACACCGCCGCCATCCAGAAGGCCTTTGACCTAACCCGGGACAGCAGCGACTGGGCCGCCTGCCTGCGCAACCGGGTGGTTTACTTCCCCGCCGGCAAGTACCGGATCACCGCCACGGTGACCATCGCCGAATCCACCGGAGCCTGGATCGTGGGCCACGGACGGGACACCGTGCTGCTCTGGGACGGGCCGGACAACGGCACCATGTACTGGAGCAACGGGGCCACGTACATCCGCTATGAGGGGATCACCTGGGACGGCCAGGGCCGGGCTGCGGTCGGCGTGGAGCACTCTTCGATGTACTACTATGAGACCAGCGTGCGCTACGAGAACTGCGCCTTTCTGCGCTGCAAGGAGCACGGGCTGATCAACGGGCGCGGCAAGGAGAAAGTCGCCAGCGCCGAGATCTGGTTCCGCAACTGCCTGTTCTTCCAGTGCGGCGCCGGGGCGTCTTTCCTCAACTTCAACGACTACGACAACACCTTTGACGGATGCGATTTCGTAGACTGCGGCATCGGTCTCAATAGCGTGAACGGCAACTTCTACGCGCGGGCCTGCCACTTTGTGCGCAGCACCCGGACCGACGTCCTGCAGGCCTCCCCCTCGCACGCCAGCTCCGTGCGGCTGTGTACCTCGCAGGGCTCGCGGCGCTTCTTCGAGACCGGTTCAGGGATGCATCTATCCATGAAGATTGAGGACTGCCGGGTGGACGGCTGGACCGCTCCCGACGGGGCCATCACCCTGGGCCACCGCGGACCCACCACCATCTTCGACTGCGTCTTCACCAACCCGCCCAGCCCCGCGCCGCCGATCCGGCTGGCCAATCCGGCCGGTATCCAGGCCCTGCTGCTGGTCTGCAACAACACCAGCCCGCAGACCGCGGCGGTGGTGGACAAGGGGCCGAATTCCCGGATCACCGAGGTGCCCAAGGGCAAGCGGGGCGCGGTGCTGACCAGCGCCGACCAGAGCTTTATGATGCAGAACGCTCCGCCGGCCGGGAAGATCTTCGACGTGATGAAGGACTTCGGCGCTAAGGGCGACGGCGCGACCGATGATACGGACGCCCTGCAGGCGGCGATTGACGCCGCGCGCATGACCGGCAAGGGCGCGGTCGTGTACCTACCCGGCGGGAACTTCAACTTCAGCCGGACGCTGCGGGTGACCGGCAATGACTACAGCCTCGGCGGCACCGGCTTCCGGACGACGTTGAACTGGGTAGGCCCCAAAGACGGCGAGATGATCCGCGTGCATAACCCGCAGGGGATCACGCTGCAGCACTTCAACATGCAGGGGGATAACGCGGTGCCCCGGATTCACCAGACGGCCGACGCCGGGGCCTCCTCCATCTACTACGACGGGGTCTACACCAACGGCTGCGACGAGGCCTCCACCATCACCAAGGGCCTGTGGTGCGAGAATCTGCCGAAAGGTGCGGTGGTGAAGATTGGCCATTTCATCGGCAATATCCACCTCCAGGACTGCGGCGCGGCGCGGGTGCTGTGCGCGGTGCATTTCTACAGCCTCTGGATCTACGGCGCGACCCAGCCCAAGACGGGGATCGCCGGATTCATGTTCCACAACGACGCCTGCCATAACTACGCGCTCGATGTACTGGACAACCAGGACGTGATTGTCGCGGACTTCTATTCCGAGTCCAACAAGCGCTACCTCCTGGCGGAGGGCAAAGACGGCCAGGGCTCGGGGCGAATCACCATCGGCGGCTCCAAACTCTCCCCAACCGAGGACGAGGCGATCACCATCCGCAACTACCAGGGGCGCATCTTCCTCGGCGGCGGCGACTGCTACAACCAGACCAACTGGGGCAAAGCGCTGACCCTGGTTCAGGAGGGCACGCGGCCGGTGGACTTCATCATCGCCGGGCAGGCCTGGTGGGCAGTGCCGCCGGTCACGAAATTTGGCCCGGGAATGCGCTACGCCAACGTGGAAGACCTGCTGATGGAGAACAAGTACCCGGAGTATGCGGAAAAGTCGCTGCCGAACATCACCACGCCGACCACCCAGGCGGCGCTGATCGCGGCGTTTGACGACTTCCGGGAGCTGGCGGGGGCGTACCTGCAGGACTTCTTCGTGGCGAACAAGTAGCGGAGCAGCTAGAGCGTCTGGCCGGCGAGCAGGTCGTCTACCGCAATGACCTGCTCGTCGAGCTGGAAGTAGACACGGTCCCGGCGCGATGAGTGGACTGGAGTTCGCCGTCGCCCTCCCCGTTGCCACTTTCCCGGCGGCTAGCAACCCTTCCGTGGGGAATTGTGTCTAATACCAAACCCGGTCAGATTAGCCCGACCGGAAACGAAAAGGAGTAATACATGCGTATTTGTCTAGGTTTACTGATGGCCCTGCTGGGATTGGCGTCCGGCTGCGCTAAAGCCGCGATTCCTCAGGCCACCGCGCCGGTGGCGGCGCAAACGGGTGCAGTGCCGCAAATTGCGTCCCTGAAGTGGGAGCAGCGTTCGGACTGGACTAATGTCAAGACTCTGGGTGCCAAGGGCGACGGGGTAGCCGATGACACCGCTGCCATCCAGAAGGCTTTCGACCGCCTCAACGACGGCGACAACATGACGACGGCGCTGCACAATCGCGTGGTCTACTTCCCCGCCGGCAAGTACCGGATCACCAGCACGCTGAACATCACCAAGTCGGTCGGCGCGTGGGTGGTAGGCTGCGGCCGCGACACCGTGCTGCTCTGGGACGGACCGGAAAATGGCACGATGTACCTGAGCAACGGCGCGACCTACTGCCGCTATGAGGGGATCACCTGGGACGGCCAGGGCCGGGCCGCGGTCGGCGTGGAGCATTCCTCCCAATCGTACTACGAAACCAACCTGCGCTATCAAGACTGCGCCTTTATCGGGCTCCGTGAGCACGGCGTCGTTGCCGGCCGCGGCAAAGAGAAAGTGGCAAGCGCCGAGATCTGGTTCCGCAACTGCGTCTTCCGAGACTGCGGCGCCGCAACCTCCTATTACAACTTCAATGACGGCGACAATGTTTACGACGGGTGCGAGTTTGTAGACTGCGGCATCGGAATCAACAGCGCCACCGGCATCTTCTACGCGCGCGCCTGCCACTTCTTGCGCAGCACCAAGGCGGATGTGTTCCAGGGCACCTCCCAGCACGCCAGCTCGATACGCCTGTGCACCTCCCAGGGATCCCGCCGGTTCTATGAGACGGGAGTCGGGGCGCACCTGTCCATGAAGCTCCAGGACTGCCGCGTGGACGGCTGGACCGCTCCCGACGGCGCCATTTCCCTCGGCGAGCGCGGCCCGACCACCATCTTCGACTGCGTCTTCACCAATCCCCCCAATCAGGCGGCGCCGATTCGCCTGGCCAACCCGGCGGGCATTCAGCAGCTTCTCGTGCTCTGCAACAACACCAGCGCGCAGACCACGAGCCTGGTGGACAAGGGACCCAACTCTCGCGTCACCGAGGTGCCGGCGGGCAAGCGGTCGCCGCTCCTCACCAGCGCGGACCAGAGCTTCACGATGGAGAGCGTTCCGCCGGCGGGCAAGATCTTCGACGCGGTGCGCGACTTCGGCGCCAAGGGGGACTCCTCCACCGACGACAGCAACGCGCTGCAGAGCGCGATAGACGCCGCCCGCGCGGCCGGTCACGGAGCGATTGTGTACCTCCCCAGCGGCCAGTACCTTCTCACCCGGACGTTGCAGGTGACGGGCAGCGACTACCGAATCAGCGGCACCGGTTTTCGCACCCAACTGCTGTGGGCCGGGCCTAAGGACGGCGAAGCGGTCCTGGTCCACAATCCCCAGGGACTGACCCTGGAGCACTTCCAGCTGGAGGGCCCCAACGAGGCGGTCCGTATCCACCAGACCTGCGATCCCGGCGCGTCCTCGGTCTACTACGACGGCGTCTACACCAACGGCTGCGATGAGGCCTCGACCAACGTCAAAGGCCTGTGGTGTGAGCGGCTGCCCGCCGGCGCGGTGGTGAAGATAGGCCATTTCATCGGCAATATCCATCTCGATGATTGTGGCCCGGCGCGGGTGCTGTGCGCCATCTCCTATTACAGCCTGTGGCTGTACGGCGACAAGCAGCCCCAGACCGGCCTCGCCGGTTTCATGTTCCATAACGACGACGCCCACAACTACGCGCTCGACGTGCGGGACAACCAGAGCGTGCTGGTCGCCGACTTCTACTCGGAGGCCAACAAGCGCTACCTGCTGGCCGAGGGCAAAGAGGGGCAGCCCGCCGGACGCATCACCATCGGCGGGTCGAAGATGTGCACCACCGACGATGAGGCGGTCACCATCCGCAACTATCAAGGCCGCATCTTCCTCGGGGGCGGAAACGCCCAAAACGGGAGCCATGAGGACCAGCCCGTCCTCCTCGTGCAGGAAGGCACGCGTCCGGTGGACTTCCTCCTGGTCGGTCAGGCTTGGTGGATAGTGCCGCCGACCACGAAGTTCGGCCCGGGGATGCGCCTGGGGATGATCGAGAACCTGCTGACGGCGAACAAGTACCCGGAATACGCGCAAAAGTCTCTGCCTAACCAGACTACCCCGACCACCCAGGCGGCGCTGATCGCGGCGCTTGACGACTTCCGGGAGCTGGCGGGGGCGTACCTGCAGGACTTCTTCGTGGCGAACAAGTAGCGGAGAAGCTAGAGCGTCTGGCCGGCGAGCAGGTCCGAGGGGCCGCGCGCCGGCTGGATGACCCGTACCGCGCCCCCGTCCACCAGCAACTCGGCGGGGGCGCCGAAGCTCATAAAGCCGACCAGACTCATCGAGAGGCCGTACGCGCCCGCGTTGAAGACGCCCAGCACCTCGCCCGGCGCGGGGAGCGGCAGCGGGACCGCCTCGCCGAGGACGTCCAGGGGAGTGCAGCAGCGACCGCAGACGCGGAAGGGGCCGGTCGGGGGCGCGGCAGGGCGGCTGACTATCCGAATCGGGTGCTCAGTGCGCATGAACGCGGGGCGGCTGAAGCCGTGCATCCCGCCGTCGGTGATAACGTAGCCCACCCCGCGCGACTGCTTGACGCGCACCACACGGGTCAGGTAGACCCCGGCGTCCGCGACCAGATAGCGGCCCAACTCCACCACCAGACGCACCGGTGCGGGCCACTCCTGGCGGACGCGCTCCGCCGCCGCCGCGACGACTTCCAGGTCCAACTCCGGGTCATCCGGCGTGTAGGGCACCCCGAAGCCGCCGCCGAAATCCAGGCACTCCACGGCGAAGCCCAGGCGCTCAGCCAACTCACGAGCCAGGGACGACACGTGGGCGAAATGCCCGGCGATCCACGCCGCGTCCAGCACCTGACTGGCCGCGTAGACCTGGAACCCGCCCAGGTAGGCCGCGCGCAGGTCCACCTGCCGGACTTCCTCAACCAGGGTCTCCTCGTCAAAGCCGAACTTGCTGGGGCCGCCGACCATGACCTCCGGGGCTTCCGGGCCGGACTCGGTGTTGACCCGCAGCAGCACCCGGACGCGCCGCCCAGCCCGGCGGGCCTCCGTCTCGATCCCGGCCAGTTCCTGGGCCGACTCGGCGACCAGCGCGTAGACGCCCTGCTCCACCGCGAAAGCGATCTCCTCCGGGGTCTTCACGGGGCCGACCAGGAGGATCTGCTCCGGCCGGAACCCGGCGCGCACGGCGGTCTGCAGCTCCCCGAGGGAGCTGACCTCCGCGCTCGACCCGGCGCGCGCCAGGACGCCACAGAGGGCGAGGCTGGGGTTGGGCTTGAGCGAGTAGAAGACCTCGAAGCCCGGCAGGTGCGCCTGCACCCGCCGAAGGTTGGCGCGCACCCGCGCGGCCGAGTAGGCGTACACGGGGGTCGGGTGTCCCGCGAGGATTTGGTCGAGCGCGAGGCCCTCGATCTGGAACTCGCCGCCCGCCAGGAAGTGCTCCAGCATGCGGCTCAGCCTTTCCGGTAGACCTCGACCACGCTGGTCCCCGCGAAGATGTAGAAGGGGAAGTGCTCGGAAACCACGGCGTCCACGCCGAAGCTGCGGCAGTATTCCTCGCCGAAGTTCGCGCCGGTCTCGGCGAAGATCAGGACCCGCGTGCCTCCCTCGGCGGCGGCTTCCATGATCTCCTCGAGCGTGTCGGTGGCCAGCGTCATCCCGGTGATGACGGCCAGATCGCTCTCGCGGACCCGCTCATTGGTCACCGAACCGTGCTCGATGGGGACGCCGTTGATGGTCGTGCCGACGATCTCCGGGTCAAAATCAGTGGCGGCGACGGTGCAGCCCTGGCGGGTGAGGCCCTCCAGCAGATTGCCGAGCACGCCCACATTCACCACGCGCGGCGCGTGCCCGGTGGGATGCGCCTCCAGGAGCCGGGAGCATTCGTCGAGCAGAATCTGGGTGCGCTCGCCGGTCTTGGCCATCGAGTCGCCCTGCAGCACGAAGCGGGCGGCGGGCGACTTGGGGAGGGTGTCGTACATGGCGTCGAGCACCGCGATACTCTGCGCGCTCTTCTCGCCGATCACCTCGCGGGCGTCGGCGCCCATCCATTCCTCCGGCAAGACCGTGTTCTCCGGCGCGTAGCAGGCGCCCTGGCCCATAGTCTGGGCCACGACGAAGGTGTAGCGGAAGGTGCGCTCCAGAGCGTTAGGCCGGAAGAGCAGGCGCACCTCCCAGAGGCCGCGGATGGTGAAAGTGTCCGCCGGGAGGCCGGCGGTTTTCTCCAGAAGGTTCGTGCGAAGTCCGGCAAAAATGTCAGTCACTTTTGGTCAACTCTCCAGACAAGTAGGCAGCCAGTCCGCAATCGCCGTGGCGAGTTGCGGCTCGAAGCCAAGATAGTTATGTCGCGCGCCGGTCAGGAGGCGCACGGTGCAGGAGGGCGCGCCGGTCAGTTCCGCCTGGATGGCCGCGGCGTAGGCGGCGGGCTCGCCGAGGAAGGCCTCCTGGACCGTCCCCAGCACCAGCAGCACCGGCACGCGGACCGCGCGCAGTTCCGGGAAGTCCTGGCGGTCCGTCCTGGACATATTGAACATCCCCAGGGCAGAACCCTCCCCGAAGGCGTCAAGATAGGTCGCCGCGGAGATCGGCCCGTCGAAGTAGCCGGGCGAGAGAAGCTGCCCGGCACGACCGGCGTCCACCAGTTCCCGCGCCTCCGCCAGGGCCCTCTCGAAGCCGTCCTCCAGCTTCCAGCGCTGGAGGCCCAGGTCGTCGGAGGGCGACAGCAGGCTCAGGCCCACGACCTCTGCGGGCCGGCTCTGGGTCAGGTAATAGGCGGCCTTGATCGCCCCGTGGCTGTGCCCCTGCAACACGACCCGGCGGCTGCCCAGCGACCGGACGAAAGCCAGCGCGGCCTCCAGGTCGAGCACCGCGTCGGCGAGCAACTCATGCGCCGCGCCCCCCGGCCGGTAGGAGAACCGGCCGGACTGCGGATCGCGGCAGAGCAGGTCGGCGAGGTAATCGTGGCCCCGGTTGTTGCAGGCCAGGAAGTTGCAGCCCCGGGCGGTGACGGCCTCCCCCACCGCCTCCACGAAGGGATTCTCGTAGAAGTTGCCGGCCAGGCCATGAACATGCACCAGCGTGGTCTCGGCCACGCCGGTCGCCGGCGCGGCAAAAAATCCCTCCAGTTCCAGCCCGTCTCCCGTGGTGAATCTGCACAGGGCTCCGCTGAGCATGACGATAGGGTCTCCTTTCGGGCGGGCCTAGGTCGGCGCGTTCTCCGGTTCGCCCGGCTCCCCGTGGCCGGTGAGGTGCTGGAGGGTCTGCGCCTCCTCGTCCTCTTCCTGCATCAGGTGCTCTTCCTCGGTCTCCAGCCGCGCCAGAACCGCCTCGATCTTGGCCAGCATCGCATCCTGTCCGGACAGCACCTGATCCTGATTGGCCAGTTGCTTCATCTGATTTGCGTACAGGGCGGCGCCCACTACCGCGTTCACCGCCAGCAGCAGAAGCTGGAGGTCGTTCTCGAGGTTGAGCAGCAACTCGGGCAACTTGGGCGGGTACAGGGCGCGCAGAATGACGCAGAAGAGCAGGGCGGCCCAGAAGAAGAACATGTTGCCGGTCGCGTTGGCAATGATGACGGCCAGCTTCGTGTTGAAATCGTTGAGGCGCTTCATCGTGGGCAGTCCTCCGAGGTCGAGATTGTCGTGGATGCTCGGCCGCTGGAGGTAGATTCCCCGCGCGCGGCTGTCTCCCTCCCGTGCGCCTGAACCTCGGCGGAGGAAACGACGTCGGTATGACTGTTGACGTTGGATTCATGCGTTAGAAAGGGACGATGAAGATGGAAACCAAAGACTTTCTGGGCGGAGTAGCTGTGGGAGCCGTAGCCGGCGCGATCGCCGCGCTGCTCTTGGCCCCCAAGTCGGGCAAAGAGACGCGCGACGAGATCAAGGCGCACCTCGAGGAAATCAAGCACAAGATCGTGACCGAACTGGAGGCCGCCGGCGACTTCACCAAAGCCAAATACGAGGCCGTGGTCAACGCGGTAGTCGGCCAGTATGAGGACGCCAAGCAGATTACGGCCGAGGAGGCCGCGGATATCCGGGCCACGCTCGAGGAAGGCTTTGAGTCGGTCAAAGCCACCGTCTGCGAGCAGCGCAACGAGGAGCCGATGGCGACCTAGGCCGCCCCCACGCCCGTAACTTCGCATAGAAATGAGCCCCCGGCCCGCCTGTACGGGCGATTTCCGGGGGCTCTCTGTGGGTGGTGGCGTAGGTGCGAGCCGTTGTAGGGGCGGAATTTGACCGGTCCGCCGGTCAATCTCCGCCCGCGGCTACCGCTAACGGCCCTACCCCCTAACCCCCTCCCTAAAGGGAGGGGGAATTCACCCGCTGGCATCCACGCCGTTCGCCGTTGCCGTCCCCCCCTCTCCCAAGGTCCGCCGCGGGAGAGGGGCGGGGGGTGAGGTAAGGCTGGCGCGCGCCCTCGCCTTCCGCCTTGGCGCGGGCGGAGATTGCGGGCAGACCCGCAACTTCCGCCCCTACGGGAAACGGCGGACAGGCGCCAGCGACGCTCTTAGCGCAAAAGCTGCCAATCCACGGTGCCTCCCGCGGGCGGCGCGGCAGAGAATTCGACCACGAAGCCGGTCTTGGTCTTGCGCGTCACGGAGTCCAGGGTCATCCAGGAGGGCTGCACGACCAGCGAATACACGGCGTCCGCCTCCGGCTGGGGGAAGGTGATCGTCACGCGCCGCGCGCCGGCGGCGACCGGGACGGCTATGCCGCGCAGGTTCAGCGCCGGGGTCGCGGTGGCCGAGAGTCCGCTCACCTGCTGCAAGCCCGCGCTCTGCAGGCTCACCCCCGCGCCATGAATCTCCATGATCCCCGTGTCCGGCCGGACCTGCAATGTGGTGTCGCCGCCGGGGGCGGTGGTCGCCCAGCGAATCGGCTGCGGCCGGTTGTGGGGCTGCTTGAAGAGCATCGCCTGGTCCACCACGTCGGCGCTGAAGGAGAGCCCCGTCCGGGTAGCGCAACCCAGCTCAATGCCGGTCAGGAAGGAGGGCTGGCGGTCCTTCTGGCGGGCCGCGTCCTCCAGGCTGTAGGCGCCGCTCAGCGCCAGGGCGCTGGTCATGGCGACGCGGGAATAGTTCATGACCGCCACGCCGGCGTCTTCCAGGGTCGTGGGCATCTGGTTGTGGAAGCGCACGCGCAGGCCGGTCGGATTGGCCGGGTCGGGCCCCACGGCTAGCTCCAGGGGGTCGCCGGGCTGGAAGTCGAAGGGCGTACCCGCGTCGGGACTGGCAGCGATCTTGATGCGGCGCGGGTCGGTGGGCAGCGAGTACAGCCGGTCCACCCAGCCCTCGCCCACGTTGGTGACCCACGCGCCGGGGGCGATGAGGTACTTGAGCGGGCGCTCGTGATTGTCCCAGGTGTAGCTCTCGCGGTCAAAGAGCAGCGGCGAGCCGGCGTTGACCGCGGCCCAGCGGATGCGCTCAATGCGGATCGCCTTGGTGCCATCCGGGTTCTCGAGGAACTCGCGGATCAGGTACCAGCGATAGACGGTTCGCTTGGGGTCAGTAGTCGCGTAGCCCGCCTGGGGATCGGCCGGCATCAGGCACTCGCCGGGATCGGCGACGGCGAAAAAGCGCCCCACCACGGCCGGCGTCCAACCGCAGTCGGCGGAGCCGATGATGCGCCCGCCGAGCAGGTTCTTGTTGTCCTTGATGAGCGACGGGTAGGCCTTGCCCCGGTAGGTGTTGATCAGCCCCTTGACCGGATTCCCCTCCCAGGTGGTCACGGCGGGCTTAGTCCCGCGGTAGGCGGCCAGCCGGGTCAGGTCTACGGTGCGGCCGTCGGGGTCCATTACTGAGGGGTCGGTGAACATCCCGGCCCAGTCGTCGGGCGCGACGATCTTCACCGTGCCGGCGGTGATCCACTTCTTCGGGTTCATGTTGATCAGCCCGCGGCAACTGGCGAGCTTCTGGGGGCTCTCGGTGCCCGCGGCGGTGAAGACCACCACGTCGCTGGCGGGATCGCGCGACTCCACCGTGGAGTGGAAGGACTGGGCGTCGTAGATGGTCTCAGCGTTGTAGATGCAGGCCGCCTCATCCCCGCCGCCGCTGAAGACGTCGCCCTGGTTGAACAGGGAGGCGCTGATGAGGAAGCAGTCGCCCTGCGCATACTGGCGTCGCGAGACCTGCAGGTCCATGGACTGATTGTTGGCCATGGTGTTGTTCTCCAGGTAGGCGATGCCGGTGACGTGCTTGTTCCAGACCAGCGCGCCCTTAGCGTGCGCCTCCTGGAAATCGCTGGTGATGAAGGGCAGGTTCTTGTCCCGATCCCAGCCCACGCTTTTGACCATGAACAGCTCAAAGGGCTGGTCAATGTTGAGCATCTGGCCGACGAAGGCGCCGCGGACGGTGGGCAGGTAGACTCGCTGGTCGGCGCCGGCGAGGGACGCGGCGACCGTCCACTGGTTGTAGCTGGAGCTGCCCTGGACCACGTTGCTGCGCATCTCCTGGATCTGGTAGATGCCGTGGCTGGACAGGCCGGTCTCGCCCTCGCGCACATTGATGGTTCGCGACAAGTGCTGCCCGGCCCAGCCGGAGGGGCTGCGCGCGCCGATGCCCGGCACCAGGAAGTTCTCGTAGCCACGGCGCAGATCGAGCACGGTTACGGTGGCGGGGTCCTCGCGGTCCTGCTGGAAGGCGTTGACCAGCGACCAGTCCTGAGGCGCGGTCGGGGGAATCACCAGCAGGCCGCCGCCGGCCTTGATGATCGCAGCCGCCGCCTGCTCGTAAGTCGCCTGGGCCTGCGCGGGCGTGGCCATCTCGCCGTAGTCGCCGAGGTTGTACGTCCCGGTCTCCGCCGCCCAAGTTGCGGCAAGGGGGACGAGCAGCAGCACACAGATCAGCAATTCACACAGGAGCGTCAGGTTGCGCTTCATGAGAGCCTCCTTGGCGTCAGACGGGATAACCGTCCGGTTCCCCACGGGGCGGTCCCGCTCCTGCCTGGAGAGGCTGCAATCCCACCTCGCTTGGCGTGAGCCAAGGCGCGCGACAGGCGCAAAAGAAACGAGCCGGGGGCATGATGCTCCCGGCTCGTAAGGCTCGTAACGGAGGCAAGACGAAGCTAGTCAGAGCCGAGCCAGAAGTGACGGACGTCTGTTCCGGCTATGGGATAGTTGCAGCCGCCCCAGACGGGAGCGTTCTTGGCGTACCACTTGGCATGTCCGTCCAAGAGGGCGACATTGGTCCCCTCGTTATGCCAGGACCCGACAATTTCGTTACCGGCGCAGCCGGGGCCATTGCGCGGGTCGCCGATGCTCCAGCTAATCTGGCCCGAGCTATCCGCGAGGTAGAAGAACTCGGCGGGGAAGGAGACGGAGTCGGCCGAGACCCCCTTGATGTTCCCATTGGGTTCGCTGCAGTTGTTGTAGTTGACGGCATAGGCCCAGTCGGTGCCGTTAGGCGGAAAAGTATAGGTGCGGGTGAATTTGGCGCTAGGGCAATTGTAGATCTGACCGTTCTTCACGTAGGGAAAGATTGCCTGGCAGAGGGCGAGCCGGTTCAGGCCGGGGTTGCCACCAGAAACCGCGTCGTAGGTGGGCATAGTCTGGTCGTAGTCCGAGAGATACATCGTGACGCCGAGCATCAGTTGCTTGACGTTGCTCAGACAGTTGGACTGCTGGGCCTTGGCGCGGGCCCGGGCGAAGACGGGAAAGAGGATCGCCGCCAGAATGGCGATGATCGCGATGACCACCAACAGCTCGATCAGGGTAAAGCCACGTCTTTTCATTTCGACACCTCCATGGTAGTGACTGCCGACACTGTGCGGAAACGTTTACGCTTTTTACGCAAAAAAAATGCATGCGAGCAATGCACCATTAAACCTGTTGAATTCTATGCCTCACCCACCAGATTGTCAAGTCTTTTTCCGAGACCGGTGGAAGCCCCGATTGGTCTCGAAAAGCAGGCCCCCGGCGCTGCCCTGGCGAACAGGAAGATGCACGCCGGTGGCTCTGCTCCGGCGGCTACTCAAGTCACAGGAGATCGCCATGAAGATAACTCCGCGCCGCAAGTGTTTTCTCGTCTGCAACGCGCACCTGGACCCGGTCTGGCTCTGGCCCTGGGAAGATGGGCTGGTGGAGGCCATCTCGACCTTCCGGGTGGCGGCGGACTTCTGCGACACGTACCCGGATTTCGTTTTTAACCATAATGAATCACTACTCTACGAGTGGGTGGAGCGCAACGACCCCGAGCTATTCGCGCGGATTCAGGACCTGGTGGCGCGGGGCCGCTGGCACATCGCCGGGGGCGCGTTCCTGCAGCCGGACCTGATCGGCTCCTCCGGCGAGTCGCTGATCCGCCAGTACCTGGTGGGCAAGCGCTATTTCCGCGACAAATTCGGCGTGGAGCCGACCACCGCGTACAACTTCGACTCTTTCGGGCACCCGCAGGGGCTGATCCAGATTCTGGCCGGGTGCGGCTTTGACTCCTACGTCTTCTGCCGGCCCAGCCGGGGCGAATTGTCCCTGCCGGTCGGCGCGTTTCGCTGGCGGCACGCCTCGGGCGTGGAGATCATCGCCCGCCGCAGCGACGACCATTACATCACCCAGGGGAAGATTCGCGAGGAAATGTTGGAGGGCGACCACGTGGCCCACTACACCGAGGAGGGCGACTTCATGTTCCTGTGGGGGATCGGCAATCACGGCGGCGGCCCCAGCCGCGCCGAATACGCCGACCTACTGCGGCTGAGCGAGGACCTGCCGGAGATCGAGTTTGTCGAGTCCACGCCGGAGGCCTTCTTCCGCCACACCCTGGCGGTCCGCGGGGGGCGGGAGGCCCTGCCCGTCTTTTCCGGCGATTTCAAGCCCAATGCGTCGGGCTGCTATACCTCGATGCAACTGGTCAAGCAGCGCCACCGGCGGTTGGAGAACCTGCTGCACCTGACCGAGAAGCTGGCCGCGTGGGCCTGGTGGCAGGGGAAGCGCGAGTACCCCGCGGCCGACCTGCAGGTGGCCTGGAAGGACCTGCTGTTCACGGAGTTCCACGACATCCTACCCGGCTCGGGCATCCCGCAGGTGGAGGCCGACAGCCTGGCGGCGCTGAGCCACGGCGAGGATACCCTGCGCCGGAAGAAGGCGGAGGTGCTCATCTCCTTGCTCCGCGAGGAGCCGCTGGCCGAGCGCGAGAACACGCCCCTGTTCGTCTTCAACCCGCATAGCTGGGAGGTGACGCAGGAGGTGGAGATCGAGTATTGCCTGGACCGGCAGTACGGGCCGGACTCGGTGGTCCGCCGCCTGACGCTCGCCGGCGCGGAGCTGCCCGCGCAGTTCGAGAAGGGCGAGAACAACCTCGACGACCCGGGCTGGGGCGAGTGGCGGCAGAAGGCGGTCTTCTCGCTGACCGTACCGCCGCTGTCGTATCGGCGCGTGGAGGCCGACTACACGCTGCTGCCGCCCGAGCAGGTCCGGCGCTGGCAGACGCCGCCGCTGCCGGCCGGCGACACCCTCCGGGTGAAGACCGACCGGCTGACGGTGGCGATCAACCTGCGCACCGGCCTGCTGGACTCACTGAAGGTGGACGGGAAGGCGGTCCTGAGCGGGCCCTCCTTCCGGCCGTGCCTGTTCGCCGACCTCAACCATAGCTGGTCCACGATCCCCACCTGGCGCGAGCCGCTGGCGGAGATGCGGCTGGCGACGCCCGCCGAGGCGGCGCAGATCATGGGGTCGCCGGTGGTCAATGCCGACTTCGCCGCGGGCCTCACGCCGGTCCGGATCATTGAGGACGGGCCCATCCGGACGATCATCGAGGCGCTCTTCGTCCACGAGCACTCCTACCTGGTGCAGCGCTACCTGATCAGCAAGTCCCGACCGGTGCTGGACGTGGAGCAGGTGGTCTTTTGGGCGGAGCACGACACCATGCTGAAGCTGGAACTCAAGCCGCGCCGGAGCCTCTCGCGGGTGCAGGCAGAGAACTGCTACAGCGTGGATGACGAGTCGCTCTCCCCCCTGCCGCGGGGAGACGAGAAGGATTTCCAGCACTTCCTGCGCCTAGCAGACGCGGCCGGAGAGCAGGCGTTCGGCGTGATCTCGCACGGGACGCTCGGCTACAGCGAACAGCCGGGGACGCTGCGGCTCAACGTGCTGCGCAGCCCCTCCTACGCGACCATGAGCATCGCGCCGGACTGCCAGCGGCACCTGCACCGCTACATCCCGCGGCAGGAGCAGGGGATCCGCACCAGCCGCTTCACCCTGGTCGGCGGGGAGTTGGCGGCGGACACCGCGGCTCTGACCCGCGCTGCCTATGAAGCGGCCGTGCCGCTGGAGGCGTTCGTCTACTTCCCCACCCAGCGGCGGGCGAAGGCGCCGGCGACTCGGTCCTTCGCCAAAGTGGACGCGGACAACGTGCTGCTGGTGGCGATGAAGCGGGCGGAGGAGGGCGAGGCGCTGGTGCTGCGGCTGTGGGAGACCGCCGGGAAGGACACCGCCTACACGCTTACGGTGGAGGGCAAGCGCTTCCGCCGCCGGATCGGCGCCCGGCGCCTGCAGACCTTCCGGCTGGAGCGCGACGGGCGCCTGGTGGAAACTGACCTATTGGAGCGGCCGCTAGCCTAGGGCGCGAGGCACTGGAAGGTCGGCGCGGAGAGCGGCACCGATCCCGGCCCGCCGAAGTTGACCTCCAGGCCCACCGGCGGCTCGGGAATCCCGGCAATCGTCACGTTGTGCCAGCCCTTCTGGAGCGCCGCCGGCAGGTAGGCCCAGGCCCCCTCGCGGGTGCTGCCCAGCAGGTGTCCGTCCACGGTGACGGAGACCGTCCCCGCGGCCACGCGGGCCTGGAACTGGTACGTGGCGTCGGCGGGGACCGAGAACCAGGCGTCGATCCGGAAGGGGCGGAAGGCCTCCACCCCCAGCTTGCGCAGGTCGGTGGCCGGTTCCGGCTCGAGCTTCTCCAGGATAATAGGAGTCGAGTCATGACCGACTTGCCCGTTGTCGAGGATCTGCAGGCTCAGGCCGGGCTGGAGCTTGCCCGCCGGCAAGGGCTGCGCGGGCAGCGGCGCGGGCGCGACCACGCGGATTTCCACGGGCGCACCGATCAGCTCCGCCCCCGGCGCGCCGCTCAGCGCCACCGGTTGTAACCGTACCGTCCCCAGACCCAGCGTCCCCGGAGCCACCGAAATGGTCCCCCTCTGCCCCACCAGCCGACCGACCTGCCGCCCGTTGTGCAGCAGGCGAATCTCCTGCGCGCCGGGCAGGGCCACCCGCACCCGCAGCGGCTGGTCCCAGGCGATCTCGCTCGCGGCGGGGATCGCCAGCAGGGAGGCGGCGTTGCTGCGGACGAAGATGGGGATAATCACGCGGCCCTGGGTCTCAATCGGCCCGGCGGCCACGCCGACCACGCGTAGCTCGTGCCAGCCAGACTGCAGACCGGCGGTATCCAGGCTAAGCTTCCCGGTCGCCGGCGCGGTGGCCTGGCGCACGCCGTCCACGAACAGCTCCAGATGATCCAGCGCCTGCGGGTCCAGACCCGGCGCCAGGGCGAGGCTGAGCTTGCCGCTCACGACCTGGCCGGGCTGCACGCCGGTGACCTTTATCACGGGGAACTTCGCCCACGGCTGGCAGAGCGGATCGCCGATCATGAGCAGCGCGTACGGGCCGGGCGTGCCCTGATACAGGGCCTCGGCGAGCGAGCAGCCGCGCGCGTAGTGGGCGTACGTGAAGGCGTCGGGGAACTTGGCCCCGATAGCGTAGGGCTCGAAGACGGTCCCGGCGCTACCCGCCGCACCCGCGCGAATCCAGGCACTGATCGGCGTCTGCCCCGACCAATACTCCATGATCCCGCCGAAGCTGGTCAGGTGCTCGGCAATCGCCCCGGGCAGCATGGTGCTGCCGCTGGCGGGCCAGTCGAACTCGGCGTTGCCCGCCTGCAAGCCCGCCACGTCATCCTTCTTCTGGGGAAGCGCGCCATCCACGATTTCCGCCTTGACGCCCAGCGCCTGCAACTGCTTGACCGCCGAGGGGAAGGACCACAGCCGGGTAGTGGAGCGGATATCGCCGTTGCGCATATAGTAGATGGTCCCAGCGGGCCGGGTGCCGTCCGCGGCGGCGGCGCGGCGCAGACACTCCAGCGCCTCGTCCACCGAGTTGCCGCGACCGCTGGTGACGGCCAACTCCGTGGAGAGCAAATAGTGCGGCGCAGGCTGACCGGCGGAGGCCACGCCCTCGCGCGTCCAGCCGTAGCTGCTGCGGAAACCGTGGCTGGGGAAGGTGACAAACTCGCGGTTCTTCATGGCCTCCACGAGCTTCGCGAAGCCCGGCAGGGCGCGGACCGTGGCGAAATCGGGGTCGGCCACGGTCTCCCCGGCGTTGCGCCAGCCGCACTGCGCGGCGGCTTCCAGGCTGGCCAGCGCCTCGGCCGACTGGCCGGCGAGGGCCTGCGCCGTCGCCACCTCGGTGAGCAGGTTGGCATTGTTGGGGTGAAGCTTGACCAGCGCGAGCAGGGCGGGCGTGGCCTGCGCGGCCCCCTCTTTCTCCCACTGGCGGTCGGCGTCGGTCATCTCGGTCTTCTTCTCGTAGCGCTGAGAGGCGCGGCGGTCGCGCTCCCGGAAGAAGTCATGCGCGGCCTGCAAGGCCCGGCGCTGCTCCGGGGTCCAGGGCACGTCGTCATAGCGCTCCTGCTGGACCTCTCGCGCGTAGCGGTTGGCGTCCAGGTCGGTGTAGGCGTTGTCGGCGGCCAGGGTCAGGTCGTGGAGGAAAGTGAGCGCGGTGGTGGCCAGCCAGACGCCGCAGCAGTGCATGGGCTTGAGGTCAAGCTGCCGGACGGCGGTCTGATCCAGCCAGGAGTCGGCCTTGGTGGGCAGGTCGGAGGAATAGACCAAGTAGTCAATCTGCCCGGCGAGGCCCCGGTCCTGAATGGTCGCGAGCGCGGGGCTGAGGATACTGTCGCGAAAGTAGCCGATGGGCACGTGGTCCCACTGGCTCACGCCGCTGAGGTAAATGACGTTGCTCGGCGGCAGGTGGCGCAGGACAATGAACTCGTTGGCGACGGCCAGCGACGCCCAACTGTCGGCGTTGACCACCAGAGCGCAATTCTCCGGCCCGCCGCCGGCCTGCACCCCGGCGACCGTCAGCAGCAGGGCGGCCAGCAGCACTCCGACTCGGCTCGCGTGTCTCATTGATTCTCTCTCCCGGTAGGTCAGGCGGCCTGCCCTGAGCCTGTCGAAGGGTCTCGCCCGACAGTCATTCTGTAGGGCGGGGGCTACGTCCCGACCTCCCACGTAGAAACGAGCCCCCGGGCCGCCCATCAGGGGCGTCTTCAGGGGCTCTGGGTGTCTGGCGCCCGGGCGGAGGACCAGTCTGTCCCCCGCCGAAGCTGCGCCCTCCCACAGTGCGGTAGCAGGTCGCGGCTAGAGGTCAGTGTACGTAATCGCCGCTGACCCGCAACTGGAATCAGAACACTTGCTGGGCTTGGTTGAGCTGGTCCAGCTATTCCCGCACTTGGTGCAGAAGCACTGGTATTTTCCCTTCGGGGGCGGATCTTCCTCCTCCGAGTACGTAATCGCCGCTGACCCGCACTTCGAGTTGGAGCACTTGCTGGGCTTGGACGAGGTGGTCCAGGTGTTGCCGCAGTGGGCACAGAGGCAGTGGTACGTCTTCTTCCTCGCCACCGACTTGCTCTCGTCTGCGTCGCTCATTCCGCTTCCTCCTTGACCGCCAGCCACGTACGGAAGGCAACTACGCACCTTCCCCGCGGCAGCGCTTAAGGGCTGAGGAACACGGGTGAAAGCGCAACGGAACTATCACTCTTTCCCCGACGATTGTCAAGCTATTGAGACTATTGTTTAGATGAAGTGCGCTAGGACAAGTGACACGACCAAGTCGGCCTTCCCTCAGAAACCCAGGAAACGGGCCAGGTCCGGCTTGTAGAAACGGGTGATCGGGACTTCCAGCAGCGTGGCGGCCTGGGCTAGGGTAATCCCCCAGGAGGACACGCGGAAGGCTGGAGAGATGTCGGTGGCGGCCATGGTCGCGTCGGACACGCCCAGCGCGCGGAGCACGCCAATCGCCATGATCGTGTCCCCGTAGGCGTTCATGTGGATGCCGTCAATGGTCAGGTGCAGATCCGCCGGCTTGGTGGCCAGCGCGGCCAGGAACATGCCGTGGAGGTCCACCAGCGCGCACTTCTTCTCGGCGGCGATCTGCTTTTCGGCCTCCACATAGGGGATCAGGCGGTCGTTGCCGAGCTGGTGGGGGTCCTCGCCGATGAGCGTCGGGGTCAGGATCACGGCCTGCGAGCCGGCGGCCTGGGCCTCGTCCACCATCTTGGCGACGTTCACTCGGTAGGCCGCCAGCACCGCCGGGTCGTCCGGCGCGCCCAGCCGGCCCCACACGTCATTGATGCCCGCGCTGATGAAACACCAGGCCGGCTTCTCGGCCAGCCGCATGTCCTTGACGAAACGCGGCTCCATATCCTCCGCCCGATTCCCGCCCCGCCCGACCTTGATGATCACCGGCTTGAGGTCAGGGTAGTTGGCGTTCAGCACGAACTCGGCCAGGCGCACGTAGCCGCCCATGTCGGTGATGCTGTCGCCCATGAAGGCGAGCTTGTCGCCGGGCTGCAGCGAGAAGGCGACCGGGGCGGGCGCGGGGCCGGTGAGGGACTGCATATAGGAAACGGCGTGACTGATATCCGGCGCGGGGGCGGCCGGAGCGGGCTGCGCCCAGACGCAGGTCATCCCGAGCAGGCAGCCCGCCAGCAGCATCACGAGGCGGCTCGCGTGTCTCATGGGGTCTCCTTCAGGTTAGCGGCGATTGGGCCTCAGAAGCCCACGAAGCGGACCAGTTCCGGCTTGAAGAAGCGGGTGACCGGGACCTCCAGGACGGCGGCGGCTTGAGCGAGCGTCATCCCCAGCGCGTTGACGCGGAAGGCCGGAACCACGTCGGTGGCCGCTACGGTCGCGTCGGGCACGCCCAGGGCACGCAGCACGCCGAGGGCCATGATCGCGTCACCGTAGGGGTTCATGTGCACCCCATCCGCGGTCAGGCGCATCCCGGCCGGCTTGGCGGCAAGCGCGGTCAGGAACATCGCATGCAAGTCCACGAACCCGCACTGCTTGTCGGCTGCAATCTGTTTCTCGGCGGCCACGAAGGCGACCAGTCGCTGGTTGCCCAGGTTGTTGGGGTCCTCGGTGATGACGGTCGGGGCCAGCAGCACCACCTGCGCGCCGGCGGCCTGCGCCAGATCCACCATCTTAATGACGTTGGCCTTGTACGCCTCCAGCACCGCCGGGTCCTCCGGCGCGCCGACGCGGTGCCAGACGTCGTTGATACCCACGCTGATGAAGCACCAGGCCGGCTTCTCGGCCAGCCGCATGTCATGGGCGAAGCGGGGCGCCATGTCCTCGGCCTTCTGGCCGCCGATGCCGACGTTGATGATGACCGGCTTGAGGTCCGGGTAGTCCGTGTTCAGCACGTACTGGGTCAGGCGCACGTAGCCCGCTTGCGCGGTGATGCTGTCGCCCATGAAGGCGATCTTGTCACCGGGCTTGACGCCCAGAGCCGCGGCGGGGGCGGCGGGCCCGATCAGGGTCAGCACATCGGGCACCACCTTGGTGATGTCCGTGCCCACGACGGGCGCCGGGGCCGGCTGGGCCCAGCCGGAACTTGCTCCCAGCAGACAGAGGGTGGCCAGCAGCACGAGTACGCGGATCGTCAGGTTGGTCATGGTCAGGTTTCCTCTCCGTGGGTCTGAGAATAGGTGCGAGCGCCGCTTAGGGAGCCGTCTGCACCGACAGACGTTGGGACTCGTAGGGCGCCAGGGTGACCCGCAGCGTCTGCTCGGGCAGGAACGCGGGGTTGGCCTGCAGGATCGCGGACAGCGGCTTGTCGGTGGGATTATACACCTCAAACGCCGCCTGCTTGCCCGTGGGATCGTCCAGGGTGATGCGGAGTTCGGGCCGGGTGGACAGCAGCGGGTGCCCGATCTTGACCTGGTAGGCGGCCAGATTGGTGTAGAGGTGGAAGAAATAGTCGCCGTCAAGCTGCCCGCAATAGCGCCACGTCTTGGAGCCATTGAGCAGGTAGACTAGCTGCCAGTTGGGCGAGAAGCCGCGCAGACGGAAGGGCAGGCCCAGGGGGTCGTCGGCCTGGCGCGTCTCCAGCTCCACGGTGCTCTGCGGCGTCACCTGGACGGTAGCCATGACCGGCTCGGGCAGCAGCGTGCCGCCGGTGAGCTTGGTGATCGCCGGGAACTTGCCATCCTTGAGGCCCAGGAAGGAGACGACCTGCGCATACTGGGAGGTCGCCTGCGAGGGCGTGGAGCCGCCGGTGGTGTAGAGCATTTTGTAGCTGAAGGTGTCGCCCTGCTTCCACTGGTTGGGCACCGTGAGGCTGATCTGGTCATTCATGCCGTTCTGGTTAGGGGTGGAGAGATAGGAGCTGAGCTTCCCGGCCACCACGTACTGGGCGCCGCCGCCCGCCAGACCGTAGGGATACATGCCGAAGTAGTCTCCGGGGGCCAGGGGGTCGGCGCGGTGCACGGTCGGCAGCTCGCCCAGGGAGTAGTGATCCACCTTGCCGCCCACGCTGAACTCGGCGTAGCGCGAGAGGTTCTGCTTCATGGGGAAGGACATCCAGGAGATCACCGCGGAGGTCGAGTTGTTTTTCAGCGAGAGGTTCTGCAGCGCCGTGATCTTGGACTCCACGAACTGGCCGTTGAGCTGGTCGAGCATCCCGTAGATGCCGTAGCGACGCTGGTCGAGGGTGAA
Organism: Armatimonadota bacterium; assembly: GCA_036504235.1. Lineage (GTDB taxonomy): Bacteria > Armatimonadota > Zipacnadia > Zipacnadales > Zipacnadaceae > Zipacnadum. The sequence continues at coordinate 35,376 of DASXVN010000021.1, forward strand.
GAGTTGGCTGGGCTCGGTGAGCTTGGGCGGCGTGCAGTCGCCGGTGTTGGAGCCCCCGTTGGGATAGACGCGGTCGGTGCGACTGTCCACGACGATCATTCCGGGGCAGGACAGCGCCGGATGGTCGTAGGCGGCCAGGGAGGTGCCGGCCTCCACGCGGGTCGAGTCGAAGGGGATACCGGGGCTGGTCCAGAAGGTCATGTACATCGGCGGCTGGTACTCCACGGCCACCGCGCCGGTCAGCCAGATCTTGAAGTTGCCATAGACCAGGGTGGCGGGCTGCCAGGAGCGGTAGTGGGCGCCGATGGGGATACCCGAAACGTAGGTATTGCCCTGACGGTCCGGCTGATAGTTGAAGGGCAGTGTGTTCTGCCGGTCCCCGCACTGCATGAAGCGACGACCGTAGTGTAGTGTCACCGGCGGCGCGAGCAGCACCGTCTGGCCGCCGCGGATCACGCGCAGGACATACTGGCGCACCTGCTCGTGCGGCCAGGTGTGCTCGGCGGTGAAGGTCTCCCCCGTCGCGCGCCACTCGCGGAAGGGTTTGGTGCCGTCAAAGAGCACGATCCGGTCTCCAGCCTGCAGCCCGGCCAGCTTGAAGCCATAGCGGTAGACGTTCTCGAACTCCTCGTTAACCGCCAGATTCCCCAAGTTGTAGCCCCCGTTATAGACCAACTGCGGGCCGCTGGACAGGTACCACTTGTGGGGATCCGCCCAGTACAGGTCGCTCCCCGAGGCGCCCTCGCCGCGCGCATAGTCGGTCAGGGCTTGCACCGAGGGGCCGGTGAAGATGTTGACCGTCCCCCGCGCCGCCGCGGCTACTGCCGCCGCCGAATCCACGACGGTCACGTTGAAGGGCAGGTAGTTCTCCATGTCCTGACAGCTCTTGAGGTAGGTCTCCTCCGCGTTGTCCAGCGGCTGGCCGGGCGTCGCGGTGTAGACGGCGAAAGCGGAGGACTGCTTCATCTCAAACCAGGGATTGGGGTTGCGGCCCACCTGGGCGAAACCCCAGAGCCGCCCCTTGAAGACGCGGGCGAAGGTGAAATAAGTGTTGTCGATGCGCTGCAGATCGGGCGTCAGCGCCGGGACGCCGGGGAAGCTGACCCAGCCCAGGCCAAACCAGGTGTTCCCGACCTTGTCCAACGCCAGCATGCCCGGCAGGGCCAGGAAATTTGCGTCGGACTGGGCGGCGCACTCCGCCTTGAGCTTTTCCCAAGAGTCGGCGTTGAGCGACTCCAACTTCTCGGTAAAGCCCAGGAACTGCAGACCCGCGGCCTTGGCGGCCTGGCAGAGCTCGGCCACCGTAGCGCGGCCGCCGCTGTAGGTGCTCTGCGCGCCGATCAGGCCGCGCTGGGCCGCCAGCTTGGCGGCTAGGGTCTCGCCGGTGCCAACCTTGCTCCAGTCAATCGGGGCCGTCAGGCCTTCCAGAATGGCGCGCTGATCCACGCGGATCTTGCGGTCGGTAACGAATCCGCCGAGCACGCCGCCGCCCCGGGTCGGCTCAGCGGCCCAGCGCACGGCGTTCATGATCAGGGTCCGGTCCTGCAGCGCGTCCGGCTTCGTCTGGTCGTCGCGGTCCCAGAGGACGTTAAGGAAGACCTCGGGCGAGCCGGTGGTGAACGAGGGATTGAGCGGGAAGACAAACATGCGGCCCGGCCCGACCTCACGCCAGGCGGCCAGGATCGGCGACTGGGCGTAGGTGGCCGGGGTGGGCTTGAGTTCCGGCCCGGAGCCGGGATGGAGGCCCTCGGCGCTGTAGGCCGTCTGCTCGCCCTTGACCGCGGCGTGCCAGGCGGCTTTGTCGGTGAAGACTACCGGCATCATCATCTCGATGCAGTCCGCGCGGGAGGCCTCGCCGAGGTAGCCGATACGCTTGACGCCTTTGGTCATCGGGGCGTCCAGAATTTGCGTGGTATAAGTGCCCGTCGGATACTCGCCGATCGAGCCGAAGAGGTGCTGGGGATCGGTGACTTGCTCCTCGGGGACCAGGGCCCCAAAGGGCTTCAGCAGATGGCTGAGCGACTGGGTGGTGTTGGCGAACCCGCTGCCGGTGCAGAAGGCGATCAGGCCGCCGCCCTGCTTAAGGTAGGCGTCCAGGGCCTGCTCGAAGACCAGTTGGGCCGCGGTGACCTTGCCCTCACCGTCCACGGGTGGCAGGTCGGCGATGACCACGACGTTGAAGGGCTTCAGGTCGGCCACCGACTTGATCGCCTCAATCGGGCGGGCGTCCAGCTCATAGCCGGAGGCCAGCCAGTCGTCCCAAGTGCGAACGGAGGTCAGGTCCACCCCGACGAACAGGACGGCGGGGCGCGCCTCGGCCGCCTGCGCCACGGTCCTCAGGCCGCCGACGGCCAGTAACATGAGAGCAAGAGCGAAAGTACCCAGAGAACGGCTGAGCTTCATTGGTTCTACTCCTCTTCGTCAGGGGGCCGCGCTCATTTCGGCTCGCTGCGGCCATTCGGTCGTAACCACCACTATAGCGCAGGCCAGCGGTCGTGGCAATTAGATAGTTTATCGGTTAGGCGCTGCCCGGAGTCGCCGCCCCTCCTCACCGTCAACAATAAATATTCCCTTGCCCCGGAACCCTTGACCGGGCTCGCTTGTCTACGTATACTACAGTTGGTAGTAGATAGGCGACACCCCCCGAGTTCGATAGAGCCGGGGACGGAGAGAAAGAAGGGGCCGCGATGAGAAACCAGGCCAATCAACCAGTCAGAGCCGGACGGCGGCAGCTTAGGTTCAGCGCAATCTGGATGTGGTTGACCGCGGGCCTACTGCTGGCCGTGAGCTTGCCGGCGACGGCCCAGCGGCTGGTAGCGGAGGCCGGCGGCACCCTGAACTGGTCCGGCGACCAGCGCACCGCCCCCTACAACCAGCCCGGCGAGATCCGGGTCGGCAGTTCCGACTCCGGCTTTGAGCGCGGCTACATGATCTTCACGCCACCCAGCGCCGGCTTCGGCCTGGGGCGCGGGCCGGTGCGCCTGTATGTATACGTTTTGGACTTCCCCGCCGCCGACCGCGGCGAACTGAGCTTGACCGCTTACACCGTCGCCCCCCGCTTCCCCGGCCGCGACGATAGCGCCGAACGAAGCCAGGAGGGCGGCTACCTCTGGCAGCGCCTGTCGGAAGGTTCCATCCTCGCCGTGGGCGAGGGTTCCGCCCTCGGACGCTTGGCCTCCCGGGGGGACCAGGGCGGCTTTTGGTGGGGCAACGTGTCCGCGGACGCGGCGCGTCTAGACGCCCCTGCCGCCGGCCCCGGCTGGCATTATCTGGAACTGGACCCCGCGGCCAGTGACGCGGTGCGCCGCGTCGTGGACCAAGCCCAGCGCCAAGGCAGCCTCGTCCGCCTCGGCCTGCTCTCCCGCGATCTCGGCGGCGAGCTGATTCTCGGCGGCGCCGGCGACCTCAATCAGGAGCCGACGCTGGAGCTGGGTCCCACCTATGAAGTAGACCTGCGCGGCGAGGGCCGGGTGCGCGTCAACGGCGTGGACTGCGAACTGCCCTTCCGGGCCGACCTGCCTGCCGGCGAGCGCCTGACCCTGGAAGCGATCTGCCCGCCGGGAGGCCAGTTCCTCGGCTGGAGCGGCGACCGCTCGGACGCCTCCCCGCGGATTACCCTGCCCCTGGACGGCCCCCTGCAGTTGTCCCCGCGCTACCGCACTGACTCCTACCGGCTGCAGGTCTGGTCGGCGGGCGGGCGCGTCACCGGTGGCGACCTGAGCGGCGATGGCGGCTGGAGCCGGAGCTACTCCTATGGAGCCCACGTCCGCCTGTACGCCGACCCTGACCCCGGCTACCGTTTCGTCGGCTGGGAAGGCGACTACCAGAGCAACGATCCCTACCTGGACGCCTACCTGGACCGCGACTGCGAGGTCTGGGCGCGCTTTGAGCGCATCTCGATCGACCGCGGGGTGACGCTGCGGGTGGACGGCTGGGGCGGGTTCGTCCTGGTCAACGGCTGCCCGGCCCCGCTGCCCTGGTGTGGCGACTTCGGCTGGGGCGACCCCGTTCATCTGACCGCCATCCCCTGCGACGGCTACCGGTTTGTCGGCTGGCAGGGCGACGGCTGGGGCGCGGGGCGCTCGCTGTACCTGCGCCTCGACGGCTCCCGCAGCGTGCGCGCCGTGTTCGAGCGCTGCTGGGAGATCGGCTGGTCCATCGGCTGGTACGCCCCGCGCTGCGGCTATCGGCCTCCGACCTGGCGCTGGCACGACAACGACTGGCACAATTGGGGCCGCGACTGGGGCCGCCATGACGGCGACGGACGCGACCACGAGGGCGACTGGCGCGACCACCAGGGCGACGGCGGCCACGGCGACAACGGCCACCGGCCTCCTCCCCCTCCCGGCGACCGCCCGGGCGATCACAACCCGCCTCGGGGAGGGCTCCCCGGCAATTATGATCCGCCGCGCGGAGGACTCCAGGGCGAGTACAACCCGCCGCGAGCCGGCCGCAACGACCCGCCGGCCGCCACCCGCCCGCCCGACGGCGACCAGCCGCGACGCGGCGCCGGCTACAACCAGAACCCGAATCCTCGCCCGCCGCAGGTGCAGGGGCCGGTGCAGAATGAGCAGCCGCGACGCGGCGTGGACAAGAACCAGAACCCGAGTCCCCGGCCGCCGCAGGTCCAGCCCCCGGTGCAGAGCGACCAGCCGCGGCGCGGTGCCGGTGGCAACCAGGCCCAGGCCCCGCGGCCGCCGCAGGCTCCGCCGGTAGCGCAGGCCCCCCGCGCCCCGGCCGACACTCCGGCCCGCGGCGCGCAGGACCAGCCGAGGCAGGACCAACCGCGGCAGACCCAGCCGCGGCAGACCCAGCCGCGGCAGGCCCAGCCGCAGCCGCGACCGGCTCCGCCCCCGGCGGCGCGGCCGCAGCCCCCGGCGCAGGCGCCGACCGTCAGCGATCCGCCCCGGCGCGGCGGGGGCAGCCCGTCTCCGGCCCCCCGCCCGCCCGCGGCGCAGCCACAGCCGCGCGCTCCGCGCGAACCGGCCGTGCGGGAACGCCCGCAGGCCCCGGCGGAACGTCACGCCCCCGCGGAACGAGCCCCAGCCGCGCGGGAGCGGCGGCAGGCTCCGGCGGACAGCCCGACCCCCGCCCGCGAGAAGCCCGCGCGAGTCGAGAAGCCCGCCGATGATAGCCCCAGCGACGGCGGCGGCACCCGTCGCGGCGGCGGTTCCTCCGGCGGCGGCGGTCGCCGACAGCGCGGCTAGCCGTCAGTTACCAAGCACGAGAAGGGGCGACCAACCGGTCGCCCCTTTTGCTTTGCTGGGGCCAGGCGGATAGCCCCCTCAGGAAGGTGCCTCACCGCCGATGACGAAAAATGCAACGTTACGCGCACGCAAGGACGGACAGGCCCCCGCCGACTTTCCGACGACGGGCCCCTATCGGGAGGTCACCATGCGCCGCTCACTTCTCTTCGTGCTGTGCCTGACTTTTGCCGCTCTCTCCGGGGCCGGAGCCGCCGGCGTTACCCAGAGCCTCGCCCCCGCCGCCGCTACCCCCAACCTGCTCGGCTATGGCAAGCTCGCCCTGGCCCTGGACCGGCAGCCGGGGGGCGGCGTGGCCACCTTCACCTGTGCGGACGCCACCCGCGCGGCGGCGCTAGCCAGCAAGCTGCGCGCTGACTTCAGCTGGGACCCGCTCCTGGGCGCCCAAGCCACGCCGCTGACACTCGGCGGCCGGCAGGTCTCCGGCTTTGCCCTGCCGGGAGCGGGCGTGGCGCTCGTGGCCCAGCGCGGAGACAAGGTCTACGTGGTGTCCGGAGCGGACGCCGCCGCGGTGGTCGCCCGCGCGACGGCGCTGAAGCTTGATCTGAGCGCCGTAAAGTACGACTTCCCGCAAGGCCACTCCGCGGGGCTGGACTACTTTGACCTCAGCGCCCTGCGCGCCTACTACTCCTGGCGCTCCGCCGACTACCTGTATACCAAGTTCACCCCGGAGCAGCTAGCCGCCAACGACAAATTCGCGCGCGATATCAATCTGCAGACCTCCTTCCAGTTCCCCTTCTGGGGCGTGGGCAGCGAGGCCGGCGACGGGGCTTTTGACACCTACGCGGGCGAGTATGAGGTCCGCCGCGCCCTGCGCAATGACCGAGACGTGGAGGTGCTCTTCGGCCCGGCGGAGATGCCCTGGTGGCTGGCGCAGCGCTTCCCGGAAGAAGTCTCGCGCCACGATCCGTACATCCTCTACGGCGTCTGGGGCGGCGTGGGCGAGGCCGGAGCCAGGCACATGAGCTACTGGGCCAGCGAGCCGGCGTTCGCCTATGCCGCGCGCTTCACGCAGGAGATCTACCGGCGCTACCAGGTCACGGCCGGCGACCGGCTGGCCGCCGCCGCCGCGCTCTTTGGCCGACCCGGCGTGGAGGCCGGCGCCCATCATATGTCTTGGGACTTCCTGGACTACTCCCCCGCCGCCCAGCGCGGCTTCCGCACCTGGCTGCGGGACATCCAGGGCTACACGCTGGCGCAGGTCAGCGAGCGGTACTACGGCGACGCGAAGAAACTCACCTCCTGGGAGCAGGTCACCGTCCCCAGCGTCTTCTCCTTCTTCGGCGGCTTCGGCGAGCGGGACACCTTCAACCTGCTGACCAACTGGCGCTGGCGGCCGGATAGCCCCGCCGCGCAGGACGAGCTGTGGTACGCGCCCGACTACACCCCCGGCGCTGAGTGGACGACCGTGGACCTGCCGCCCTCCCAGGCACAGCTCTTTCTTCCGCGCCCGGAGGGCATGACCAGCGCCTGGATGCGACAGGAATTCGACCCAACCGCCTGGCTGGAGAAGAACAAGGGGCAGGAGCTGTACCTGGTGGCCAACACCTACAGCGGCCAGGCCGTGGAGGTCTACCTCAACGGCGACTACCTGGGCCAGATCAAGTCCAAGCAGCACTGGGGCCCGATTGGGATGAAAGTGACGCTGCTGCTCCGCCCGGGGCGCAACGTGTTGACGGTGAAGGTGGCCGAGGGCCAGATCGCGGGGCCGGTCTACCTCACCACCCAGCAGCCGGCCTACTACCCCTACCTGGGCAAGCAGCAGAACGCCCGCTGGGCGGACTTGCGCGAGTTCCAGGGCTACAGCACCTACTGGGGCCACAAGCGCGTGTTCACCGCGCTGCGCCAGGTCAACCCGGACCTGCCCTTCAAGCTCTACGGCGTGGACGCGATGCTCTGGGACTACTACACGCGGCTGATGGCCGAGACCGGCGTCGGCGGGATGCAGTTCACCGGCAGCGGCTCCTCCTATCAGCCCTGGCCCACGGGCCTGGGGCTGGCCGACGGTTTCTACGGGACCAGCGAGGAGGGCGGCCAGTACAACGACGTGCCCGGCATCACGCGTGAGCTGTCCTGGATCTTGTTCGGCGGGGAAGGCTCGCACGTCTTTTACTACGATGAGAGCCTGTACAAGGAGTTCAACGACCAGACCCACTGGTTCGACAACCATCAGCGGCTCCTGGCCCTGGTCGGCAAGGCCCAGCGGGTGCAGCCTTCCATCGCCGTGCTGCACTCCAGCCGCAACGAGCGCTATATGCCCAGCGTCAGCGAATCCTTCGCCTGGGGGATTGATCGCGGCATCCTGCAAAGCCTCCAGTTCGACAATGTGGTGGTGACCGACCGGGAAGTGCTGAGCGGCGCGGTGCAGGCCTACCCGGTGCTCTTTGACACCAACACCACGGTCATGGATGACGCGGAACTCAAGGCCCTGGAGGCGTATATCCGGGCCGGCGGCACCTTCATCGCGCTGCACGGCACGGGGCGGCACTCCATCACCGAGCCGGACACCTGGGGCATCTCGCGGCTGACCGGCTGCCAGGTGCTGGGCGAGCGCGTCAACCGCCTGGTGACGGTCCTGCCCGATAACCCGCTGCTCAAGCGGCTGGCGGGCATGTCCTTCCCCGGCAACGGCCTGGCTCTGGACTATCGTGGCGTGGACCACGCCGGAGCCGGCACGGTGGCGTTGGCCCCGCTGGACAAGGACCAGGGCGTGGTGCCTATCGCGACTTGGGAGGACGGCACGATCGCGGTGGCCATGCGGCAACTGGGCAAGGGCCGGATCATCGTGCTAGGCTCCACCTTCTGGACCGCGACCAGCGATCTGGCCGGCAACGGCCTGCAGCGGACCGGCACGGTTAACCAGGAGTTCCTGCGCGACATCCTGGCCGGGGTGGGCGTGACGACGCCGATTGACGCCGACCAGCCGCTCTGGGTGCGCCATTTCGTCACCAAGAACGGCCTGCAGGACTGGTACATGGCCTACAACTCGGGCGGCGCGGCCGGCACGGGGCTGAAGTTCTCCTTCGCCGCGCCGCAGGCGCCCCGCGAGCTACTCGACGCGATCACCGGCAAGCCGACGCCCTTCACCTACGCAGCGGGCCGCGTGACGGTGGCGAATCTGGACTTGCAGCCGCAGGAAACTCGCGTTTTCGCCCTGAATCACGGCACCTGGGTGGACGCCGCGGAATCCTGGTACCGCGACAAGGTGGCCTTCCGCAAGCCCTATCCGCCCCCGCCGGCCGCGACCACGCCACTGCCCCCCGCGGGGGACGTAGTGGTGCGGCAGTTCAAGGTCCAGCCCCGGACGGCCGCGGACCTGGCCTGGACGCAACCGGCCTTCGACGACGCCGCCTGGCAGAACCTGGGCGTCGGCTACTGGAACGATCTGGGCCTCAAGGTGACCGGAGACACGGTCCTGTACCGGACCCATTTCCGAGCGCCGGCCGACTGGGCGGGGCGCAGCATTATGCTCTACCTGACCTCCTTCGACTCGCCGGTGATCTACAACGACGCGACCTTCTACCTGAACGGGACGCAGTTCGCCACCCACCGGGGCCACGGCTGGAATAACATGAACGTGCTGGACACGCAGGGCCTGGTCAAGCCGGGCGATAACGTGCTGGCCTTCAGCGTCAAGGCCGATGCCGACCGACCCGGCGGCACTTCCGGCGTGATGTTCTTTCGGCCCGAGGAGAGGCTCCAGAACCAACGTGACCTGACCGCCGGCTGGATGAACTACCTCGACCAGACCAAGTCCGTGCCAGCGGCGCTGCCCGGCAAGGTGCAGGGGCGCAGCCTGCGCCAGACGGTGGATATTCCCGCCGACTGGGCGGGTCAGCCCGTGTACCTGCATATCGAGACGCCCAACCAGTGGCTAGCCACGGTGGTCATCAACGGGCAGCCCATCGACTACGACCAGTCGCTGCATCCCTGGGGAGCGCGGGCGGACGTCCGCCTCGACCCCTACGTGCACCCCGGCCCCAACACGCTGGAGCTGTGGTCCTTCTCGGTGGTGGGCCAGAAGAACCCGCAGGGCGATATGGCAGTCATCAAGACAGTGCTGGGGACGGCGGGCGCGCGGGGCTGAACCCCGGGCTCACGAGGTGATCGAGGTTGGCGGAGCACGAGGTTCGGCAGGCTTTGGGCCGGGGGGAAACATGGTGAACGACACCGGCGAACTGCAGAAGTCAATTGACCGGTTGGATCGCTCTATCAAGCGGATGAACTCCCTCGGCTGGAGTTTCCTCAAGGGCATCGCCGCCGCCGCGGGGGGAACCATAGGGCTGGCCATCGTGGTCACAACAGCCGTCTATATCATAGCCGCAATTCCGGAAACAAATGCGATCGGCGCCTTCTTCCACGCCGTCGCCGGTCTTATCAGCCGCAATCAGCACTGAGATCTCTGTTCCGACACGCGAAGGTAGGGTCAGGGCCCTTCCGCAACGCCTTCCGAACGGAAAACGGGAGGGCCGGCCCCGGCTCCCATCGCAGCTCACAGTCACAGGAGAACAATTCCCGCCTGTCCTTCGTTCATGCCTGTAAAGGGCGAGGAACTCGCACGTGGCCGGCTGCGGCGCGTTCCTCGGGGCGGGAGTGACGGGGATGGCGAGGATCGTGCTGGTGGAGCCGCCGGCTCCGGGATATCACGTGTTCAGTTTCTCCAATCTGCCGCGGCTCGGGCTGCCCTCCCTGGGCACCGTGCTGCGCGACCGGGGACACGAGGTCAAAATCTTCTGCCCCGATCTGGCTCCGTTGCCCCCGTCGGAACTGCTCCAGGCCGACCTGGTGGGGCTCTCCACGACCACCAGCACGGCCCCCGCGGCCTATCGGCTCGGCGATTTCTGCCGCGCGCATGGAGTCCCGGTGCTCATGGGCGGGGTGCACGCCAGCTTCCGGCCGCAGGAGGCGCTGCGCCACGCCGACTACGTGCTGCGGGGCGAGGCGGAGGAAGTAGTGGGGGACGCCGTGGACCGCATCCTGGCCCGGTCGCCACTCCCCGGTTCCCCGGAGGCGGACGGTGACGGCGAGGCCCCGGACCTCCCCGAACTATGCCGGGTGCGCGACCTCGACGCCCTGCCGGTCCCTGATCTGTCGCTGATCCAGGGCTGGCGCCCCACGGCGGTCACGCCGATCCAGACCTCCCGCGGTTGCCCCCACGATTGTAGCTTCTGCTCAGTCACCACCATGTTCGGCCACCGCTACCGCTTCCGGAGCACCGGGCTGGTGCTGGAGGAGATCGCGCAGCGCCGGCCGCGGTGCATCTTCTTTTATGACGACAACTTCGCCGCCTACCCGGCGCGGACCAAGGAGCTGCTGGAGGGGATGCTGCGTCTGCCCCATCCGCCGCGGTGGGCCGGGCAGGTGCGCGCCGACTGCGTCGAGGACCCCGAGCTGCTCGACCTGATGCAGGCCTCCCACTGCGAGCGCCTGTTCATCGGCTACGAATCCGCCTCCCCCGCCACGCTGCAGACCTACAATAAGCAGGAATCCGTGGAGCAGATCCTGACCAGCCTGCGCCTGCTGCACGAGCGCCGGATTCCGGTGCATGGGATGTTTGTGCTGGGGGCGGACAGCGACGATGTGCCCGGCATCCGGGAGACGGTCAACTTCACGGTGCGCCAGGGCGTGGACACGGTGCAGTTCAGCGTGCTGACGCCCTTCCCGGGCACCCGGCAGTTTCGGGCTTTCGAGCAGGCCCAGCGCATCTTCGAGCGGGACTGGTCGCGCTACGATGGCGGGCACGTGGTTTTCGAGCCCCGGCACATGTCCGCGGCGACCCTCCAGCGCGAAACCAGCCGCGCCTATCACCGGTTCTACTCGCTGGCGCGCGCGATCAAGCACGGCCTGGCCCGACGCTATGCCGAGCTCGCCATCGGCCTGTACGCGCAGAGAATCCTGCTCCTGATGCGCTGGCGCGACCGGGGCTTCTTCCGCCGCCTGCGGCGCCAGGGCCGCGCCCCCGCAGGCGCGCTGCCCAGCGACTACCAGGTATCGGTGCGGAAGGGCACGGCAGGCAGGCCGGCCTGATTGTAGAGGTTGCACAGGGCGTTGTCGCCCCAGCCGTAGCGCACCGCCACCGGCGCGGGCACCTGCGGCGCCGACAGGACCACCGTCTCCCCGTCCCGCACCGCCGAGGCCCAGAAGAACTGCTTATCCGCGCCGGCCACGGCGAACCCCGTCGGCCCGCTGCCGCGCGAGACCAAGCCGGTCGCGTGGTCCAAGCTCACCCGGATCGTCCCGCCCTCCACCGCCAGGGACTTGTAGCTGGGTCCCAGGTACTCGACGGGCAGGCCGTAGGTGTCGGCCAGAGCCACCCGGGCCAGACGCAGGCCCACGTCGAGCTTGTTGGGCGGGTGGATGTTGTACAGCTCCCCGCGATCCATCGCCACGGCCAGGCCGGTATGCGGGACGGTCTGCGTGACCTGCCACTGGGCCTCCCGCACCAGCGCCCAGCCGCTGCCGCCGGGCTTGTCGGGCAACTGCCAGAAGCCAGCCAACTGGACCAGGTAGAAGGGCATCTCGGCGACCCCAAAGAGACTGCGCCAGTCGCGGATCAGGTTGGTCAGCGCCGGCTTGTAGAGGTCGGCGTTGCCCACATTCCCCTCGCCTTGGTACCAGATCGCGCCCTTGAGGGCCAGCGGCGCGAGGGGGGCGATCATGCCCTCATAGCAGCCGGTCGCCACGTAGCGATGCTCGGCCTGCCCGCCTTTGAGTTGCGCGGACGGCGTACTCGCCTGGTAGAGCCAGGGCCCGGCCAGCGACACCGGCGGGTCGGTGCTCGGCCCGGCAAGCTGCAAGGCCATCTGCTCAGGCTTGCCCACGAAACCGCGCTCGCCTCGCACCCGCACGACCAGCACATTGCGCCCGGCGCGGACCAGGGCCCCCGGCACGTCATATTCGCGAGCCAGAGGTGTGCCGTAGTTGCTATTGCCGTCGACAAAGCTGCCGTTGAACCACACCGTATCGGCGCTGTCAATCACCCCTAGGCTCAGGGTCAGACTCTTACCAGCCCAGGAGGCCGGCGCCTGGACTTCCTTGCGGAACCAGACCACGCCCGTGAAGCCGGGGAGCGCGGTCTCCTGCCAGTTGTGGGGCAGGTCCAACGTCTTCCAGGCCGAGGCGTCGTAGGCCGGGTCGGACCAGGACTGGGTGGCGGCGTAGTTTGGGTCGAGCTTCTGCCAGCTATCTTCCATCTGCTTGGCGTAGTCGGCGCGCGGGTCGGCTTTCTCGTAGCCTCGCAGGGTGCGCAGGGAGGGCAGGGTGCTCCAGGCCTGAATGTCGGTCGCGCCCCAGCAGCTCTCGATCAGCCCCTGGGGGACTTTGGTCTGCTTGTAGACCTCGCGCCCGAAGAAGAAGCCGATGGCGGAGAAACCGCCCCAGATCGGCTGGTCGGCGCTTACCGTATCGCGATTGCAGACCCGCCAGGAGGCGGTGATATTCGTAGCCGGGGAAAAGCGGCTGTCGAAGGGCACCGTGTAGAACCGGATCTGCGGATAATCCGCGTCGTTGAGTTCATCCCACCACTGGTTGACGCTCTTGAGACCCATCTCCATGTTGGACTGGCCAGAACAGATCCAGACGTCGCCGAAGAGCACGTTCTTCAGGGTCACCGTCTGCGAACCGCTAATCGTAACGGTGTGCGGCCCGCCCGCCGGGTAGGGGCCGACCGGGGCCACCCACTTGCCCTGCGCGTCGGCCCGGACCGTAACCGGCTGGTCGTCCACGGCCACGGTCACCGCGGCGCCCGGCGTGGTCCAGCCCCAGAGCGGACAGGGCCGGTCGCGCTGCAAGACCATGCCGTCTCCGAACAGACCGTACAGAAAGGGCCTCCCGCCCGCCGAGGCCAGTGAGGCCAGGGCCAACAGGAACAGAGCAGCCGGCAGCGCGACACGCAGGTTCTTCAAGGCAGTTCTCCTTTAGACTAGCTCTCCATCCACGGCGCCTGGACGACCGTCCCCGGCGCGCTGGGCAGGGCGCGCTTCTCGCTGGCGCCGGGGGCGAGAGTTACGGTCAGCTTGGTCCCCGAGAGGGGGGCGAAAGCCGGCACGCCGGTCAGATTGCAGGTGATCGGCTTATCCGTGGGATTGTTGACCTCCAGGAACCAGTTGACGCCGTTGGGGGCCAGGCTGACGCGCGCCGCCGGGTTGTCGCAGCGCAGCAACTCGCCGATATACAGCCGGTGATCGCGGGCATTGGTCTCGACCATGGTCCAGGCCGCGCCCTCGGCGACCGGGAGCATGCGGACCTGCTTGGTGACCAGATCGTACTGGCCGGTGAGGTTGGAGGCCGGCACGCCAAAGACGCGCACCGAGAGGTCATGCGGCAGGTCGTACTTGCTGATCGCGACCACCGCGCCGCCGTCCGCGGCGTCCACGTCGAGGAAGTAGTTGATGCCCCGGAGCTTGCCCTGGGTCACCTCATACTTGTAGCTCGGCGGGCAGCCGATCCCGTAGTCGGCGATGAACTTCTCCAGCCACGCGTTGTTGGTCTGGTCCTCAAAGGGACGCATGAAGACCAGGAAGCGAGCGGTGACCTTATCGCCCGGCTTGACCTCCTGGTTGCGGCCGTCGAGGTAGATCTGGTTCCAGCGCTGGCCGGACTCGTAGGAGAGGTTGTCGCTCAGAGCGATCACGCCCGGGGCTCCGCCCAGGACGTTGTCCGGGTACACGTAGCCGCCTACCGGGAGCTGGCCCAAGCGGGAAAACTTGTCGCCCACCTGGAAAAGCCAGCTCAGCGCCGGGCCGGTCTTGTCGCGGATGAAGAGCTGGTCGTATTCGTGCGGCGTCTCCCCGAAGTTCATGGTGGCGAGATTGAGCCGCCGGAACTGCTGGGCCTGCTTGAAGGTGGTGGTCACCTCATAGACGACCGCGGAGACGGCCTGGTGGTAACGCCCTCGCGGGGAGATCAGCCGGCTGGTAATATCCGCCAGCTTGGTGGGCAGCGTCTGCCGCGGCGGGCCATTGAAGAGGAAGGGGTCTCCCGCCGCGAACTGCTGGTCGCCGACGTAGTCAATGATGTCCCCGTCAAAGCTGGCCAGACGCGGGGTGTAGCGGAAGGCTGATTCGGTCGGCTCGGTGCCGAGGCTGGTGGTGAGGCGTAGGCGGACCTTGCAGGCGGCGGTGTAGATATCGCCGCCGTCGATGCCCTGGATCTTGAGTTCACCCCGGCGAGAGGAGGAAGGCTCCTCACCGCCCTCGGGGATGCCCTTGTGGAAGGTGATCTCGATGCCGTTGCCAAAGGTCTTGAGCGTTTCCTTCTTCTCGTCCCAGCTTGTCACGTGGTTCATGCCCATGAGCCGGTCGCCCATGGCCCAAAGGCGGGCGCCGTCGGTGTAAGTGGCCAGGCAGGCGCCCATCGCGGTTTTGCCGGCCAGGTCGGTCACCACCGGGCACAGGTACCACTGCTGGCTGTGGTTCTCGTCCACCGACACGGAGTAGGTCTTGGCCCCCGCGCAGTCGTAGCGCCGGTAGACCGAGCCGTCCTGGGCGTTGAAGATCGTGATCTCCTTGAGCCCCGCGTCGCTGGAGGCGTCCAGCAGCAGGCGGAACTGGTTGGCGCCGGGGCGGTAGGGCATGCCGTTGCAGGCAATCGCCCACCAGCGGCTGATCTTCGGGCCGCTGGTCAGGTACAGGTCGCTGGGCTGGACCGAGCCGCCCCGGGTGGCGTCGATCAGACTCAGCGGCGTGGCGCCGCGGACCACGGGCAGTTGCGCCGCGGCCGCGGCGGCCGCCAGATCGGCGGGCCGATCCACGCTCACGACGGTGATCGGGTTGAGGGTCAGCGAGCCGGCCTCCATGTTCAGATAGCGGGCGAAACCGTCGTCCACCAGCTTGGGCCCCTCATACATCTTCACCGCGCAGCCGAAGGTGACATAGTTCCACCAGGGGTCCAGCGTCGCTTTCTGCAGGCCCCCAAAGCCCGTGCCGACGCGCCACTGGTGCTGGTAGACGACGCCGGTGGGGTCCTTGAGGCGCCCGTCGGGGGCGAAGTTGTCCTTGACGGGCAGCACCCAAACGCCGAGGTTGTAGCGATAGATGCCGCGGACATCGTAGTAGCCAAAGCCGGGAATCGCCGCAAAGGTGTCGGTGGTCTGGGCCTTGCAGTCGGCGACCTCCTGGGCCAGACTGGCCTCGGTGAGCTTGGCCGGGTCCTCGAGGAAAGCGATATAGGATAGCCCGGCAGCCTTGGCGGCGGTTACCCACTGGGCGACCGTACCGGAGCCGCCCCCGGCGGCGGTACGCGCGCCGATCAGGCCCTTCCACTCGGGCCGGTTCTCGGTGTAGCTGGCCGTGCTCCAATTATACGGAGACAGGTCGGGCTTGCCGGAACCGGCCGGGGGGGCCACAAAGCCGCCCAGGCCCGCCGCCCGGGCCGGCTCGGCCAGCCAGCGGTAGGCGTTGAGCAGCAGGCGGAAGCCGTCGCTGGGGTGCGTGCCGTCGCCGTTGAGCATCAGCGCGTCGCGCAGGCCGATGTGGCCGTAGTTGCCCCAGGTCCAGGTGATGTACAGCGGAAAGACCATCATGCGACCGCTGGCCCCCTGAGCCTCGCGCACGCCTACGACCTCGGGCGAGGCGGCGTATACGCCGGTCTTCTCGCCGTAGGTGAAGACCTCCTGGCCGCTGCCCAGCGGGGTGTCATTGACGATGGTCCGGGTGGTGTCCATGCCCCGCACCAGCACCTGCCACGATTTGCCGTACTTCATGGGCACGGTGCCCGGCCAGCTCCACTCGCCCCACTTGGGCAGGAACAGCCCCGACACGCCCTCGGTAACCGGGTGCTTGGTGATGTCGCTGGTCCACAGGTAGGTGGCCAGATTGCGGGTGACGGCGCTGACGGAGACCTGGGTGACCTTACCCGGGTCCACCAGGGCCTCCTCATAGCTGGTCACGTCGTAGCGGCTGCCGATGCGCTCCGCCCAAGTGGTGCCGCCGCGGCCCTCGCCCAGCGGGACCCAGAGGATGCTGCCGCCCGCCTTATAGTACTCGTCCAGCGCCCGGAGAATCCCCGGCTTGAGCTCTCCCACGATGGTGGAGGGCAGCGCCTGCTCCAGGGTGCCGACCACGATGATCACCTGGAACTTCTTGAGGAACTCCGGCGGATAGAAGGCGGGGTCGCCGGCGTTGCGGTCCGCGTCCACCCAGTACAGGTGGACGTTCTGCGCAGCGAGGTCCTGCACGTATTTGGGAGTAATGGCCCGCGCGTAGCCCAGGATGAGCACGTCCACCGACGGCGCGGCGGTCTCTGCCGCGGCGACCAGGCTCGCCCCTACCAGCAGCATGAGGATCAGACCGAGACCCAATAGGCGTTTCATCGTCCAGTTTCCTTTTCCCTGACCTGAAGTAGGGGCGCCGGCGAGGCGGTCCCGCGTATGCATGGTTACATATTCCCCGTGGTCGGCGCCCTCACCTGCGCAGGAAAGCGACGGCGGCGCGAGGAAGCAGTCGGAAACGCCCTTAGCGAAAGGTGAAGCCTCATGCAACTCGATCAACTCGGGGACAAACTGACTCTGACCGCCGCGGCCTATGTTCTGGAATGGTGCGCGGCCGACCCCTGGTTCTGCGACGTGACCGCCGACGGGTTCACCTGGCGACTGTGCCTGGCCGCCGGGGTGCACCAGCCGGAGGCGCTCGACGCGGTGGGGGTGCCCTCCCTCGCCGGGGCCGAGACCGGCGCGGCGGAGACCGAACTGCGCTTCTCGCTGAGCTCCAGCCTGTGGCAGGAGCTGCTGCTGGTCGTGCGCTGCCGCGAGCAAGACCTGGACCTCCAGGCGGTCGTGAGCGGCGCGGGCGAGATTGAGCGCGTCTCGCTGCTGGAGGGGGTCATCCCCGAGAAACTGCCGCATCCGCGCTCGACCATGGTCGGTCTGGGCCGCACCCCTCGCCCCCTGGAGGCCTACGCGATCGCCTCCCCGGCGCGGCACCAGACGGTATTCTGCCCGCAGCCGGAGTCGTACCACCGGCCCCAGCGGCCCTTCTGGGAAGATGGACTGGTCACCGCCGCTTGCACCTTTGGGCCCGACACCTTCAACACCTACTTCTCGCCGGGCATCTTCTGCTTCGTGCTGGGCGACGCCGCGGAGGAGCATTTCTGCGCCGTGGGCGTAGTCGCGCCGCCGGGCGAGAACCGCTACCACAGCTTCCGCTACCATGGCGGGGAGAGCTTCGGCTTCACGCTGGAGTATGACGGCATGACCGCGGTCAGCGGGCGCTGGGAGTCCCCGCGGCTGCTCCTGGGCTGGGCGCGCGACCACGAGGCGGCGCTGTGCGGCTACGTGGGCGACCTCTACGATCGGGGCTACGCGCGGCATCCGCAGGGCCGGGGGCCGGCGTGGTGGCGCGAGCCGATCTTCTGTGGCTGGGGGCAGCAGGAGCACTGGAGCCGCTTCGGCGAGCGCGGCGGGAAGCTGGACTTCTCGACCGGCACGGCCGCCCCAGGAGCCGCCGACCTGGCCACGGAGGCCTCCTACCGGGAGATGGTGCGGCGGCTGGCGGAGGCCGATCTGCCCTACGGCACACTGATCATTGACGACCGCTGGGGGCTTTCCGAGGCGCTGCCCGAGGTGGACCCGGCCAAGTGGGACGACCTGCGCAGCTTTATCCGCGAGTTGCACGTCCGGGGCAAGAAAGTGCTGCTGTGGATGTCCTGCTGGTCTACCTTCGGCACGCCGGAGCCGTACCTGATGCGCCGCGCGGAGGGCCTGAAACCGGCGGTGGACCCCACCGCGCCGGGGTTCGCGGAGGCGCTGACCGCGCGGATCACCGAGCTGATCAGCCCGGACGGCTACGACGCGGACGGCTTCAAGCTGGACTTCACCGGCGACCTGCCGCGCGGGCATGGCTACCGCCCGCACCAGCCGCTGTGGGGCGTGGAGTTGCTGCGCTACTACGTGGAGATCATCCACCGGGCGATGAAAGCCGCCAAGCCCGACGCGATGCTGGAGACCCAGTGCGCCAATCCCTACTTCGCCGAGGTCACCGACGTGCTGCGGCTCAACGATATCTTCTTTGAAACGTTGGAGGTCAACGAGCCGATGGCCTTCCGCGCACGGATGGCCGCCATAGCCTGCCCGGAGTGGCCGCTGGACTGCGACAACGACCCCTTCGCGGACCGCGAGTCGTGGCTGAGCTACCTGCGGCTGCAGCCGGACCTGGGCATCCCCTCGCTGTACACGATCACCGACATGTCCTGGTCCGCCTCCGGCCAGGAGGTCCGACCGGAGGACCTGGCCGAGATCCGCGAACTCTGGCAGCAGTACCGCCGCGACCAGGGGCTGGGCTAGGGCGCGGTTCCCTGTAGGGGCGGAAGTTGCCCGGTCCGCCGGGCAATCTCCGCCCGCGTCCAGCGAGAACCGGGGCTTAGCGGCAGCCGCGGGCAGAGATTCGGCGCGGACGCCGAACTTCCGCCCCTACGCGGAAACGGCTGCCTGCTCGGCCGCGAGAGGAATCTGACGCAGCCCTTGCCGACCGAGCACTAGGGCGCGGCCGGCGGGCTGAGCGGGTTAGCGAACTTCACGTCGCGACTGTCGCCGAGCAAGGCCAGCGACAGGTGGTTGCCCTGGCTGCCGGACTCCTGCTTGATCAGCAGGTCGTTCCAGCCCGCCCGCAGATCGAGTTCCAGCCGCATCGGGGTCCGGCCGCCGCCGTGGGGGCTGTCAAGGACCTTGACCAGTTGGCCGTTGAGCCAGAGCTTGGCGTAGTAGTCCACCGTGAAGCGCACCGCGCGCGTCCCGGCCTGCGGTACCCACAGGCGCAGGGCGGCGTAGTTGCGACCCAGGAACGGCGCCCCCGTCAGCTTGCCGAAGTCCACCCAGCGGTCCTCGCCGGGTGCGACCTGCCACCGCCGCGTCTGGCCCTCGTAGGTCAGCGGCGCGGCGGTGATACCGGCGAAGCTCTGCACCGCGGCCTCCGGCGGATAGACGGTGTTGCGGAAGGCGTCGCTGGGGTACTGGGTCGGCGCGTTGGTGGTGTCGCCGAAGGGCCCGATCCAGGCCCAGGCGCTGGCCGGCACCGCGCGCAACTCCCAGCCCAGCAGCTCCGCGGCGGTATGCAGGCCGGCGGGGGCGAGCGCGTGCGCCGCGCCGGTTTCCCCGGCCAGCAGCAGGAAGCCGAGCCGCACCGGGCGGTAGTCCTGCGCGGGGTAGGCCAAGGTCAGCGTATGCTCGCAGGCCGGCAGGTCGCGGGCCAGGATGGTGTAGTTGTAGCCCCGGCGGTCGCTGGAGAGAATCTCCACCGGCTCTCCGCCGTCCACGCTGGCGAAGCACACCCCGTAGTCCTCACTCATCGCGTAAAACAGGCCCACGGTCGTGCCGCGGAAGGGGATGGTCATGGTGACGCCGGGCTTCTGCGGCATGACCACGGTCTGGAAGAACATATTCCACCACTCGGGGAGCGGGTTGTCCAGCTTCCAGCCCGCCTGCGGCCAGAGGGTCTGGAGATGCGCGTCGAGCAGCAGTGGCGGCGCGCTGAGCGGCCGGGGGAGGCGCGGCCGGTCCACCGGCAGTACCGGGTGCGCCTCGCGGGCCAGCTTGCGGGCCTCGCGCCGGGCGGCGTCCACGTAGGGCTGCAGGCGCTCGCCCAGGATCTTGCCATAGAAGGCCTGACCGGCCTCGGCCAGATGCACATCATCGCTGAACAACGTCTTCCAGTCCAGGTTGCCCGCGGCCAGGTACTCCTTCGCCGCTTGGTCAAGGTTCACGTCGAGCAGGCCGTAATGCGCGGCTACGCGCTGGTGGCGAGCGATATGGCCCCCTTTGCGGCTGGCGGCCTCGACGAAGAAGATCGCGGGCGGGTCCGGTAGCTGCTTGAGGCGGACCACCAGGGTCTCCATCGTGCGGATCGCGGCCTCGTCGGTCGTGCCGGTGTCATTCACCGCGCACTCCAGGAACACCAGATTCGGCTGGTAGGCGATCACGTCCCGCTCCAGGCGGTAGACCGCCCACTCGCTGCCGGTGGCGCTCATCCCGGCGTTATGGGTGTAGACGGTGCTCTTTGGGAACTGCTCCCGCAGCCAGGCGCCAATCCAGAGATTCTCCCCGGCGCTCTGCGTGATGGAGCCGCCGACCCCGACCACCCGCAGGGGTTGCCCCAGGTGCGCCCGGACGAACACGGGCAGCAGGTCGCCGCCGACCGCGGGGGCGGCTTGAGCTGATTGGTGAGTGACGAACAGAGCGGCCAGCAGGCCGCCGATGAACAGTAGCTGACGCATAGTGAGTTCCTCCGGCGCATGTTTCCCACGCCAAGCCGCCCGGACCTGCAAAGGGTTTTTCGATGGCCAGGAGGAACGACCAAAGGTACGTCTTGTCCCTCATCTTCAGCCCAAGGAGCGCACTGTTCATGGTCCGATTATCTGCCATGTTGCGGAGTCTCGTCAGCCGTATCCGCCCGCTTAGCGGAGCCGCCCTGCTCTTGCTTCCCCTGCTGGCCGCCGGTCCCCTGGCCGCGCAGACGCCGCTGGTGCTGGGCCTCAGCTACGGGCGCGCCCTGGTGCGCGACGTGGAATTCCAGCAATATGACCGCGTGATTCCCGTCTACAAGCAGAACGGGATTCAGGCTTCGCTGTTCGAGTACAGCGTCTTGCAGAACCCCGGGAACACTGAGGAGTCCATCTACCAGTCCCTCAAAGGCTACCAGGTGGTGCGCCTGCACACCCCCAACGAGGGCATCTATCGCGTGACTCCGGAAATGGAGGCGCACGCGAAGATCGCCGGCGCGGCCCTGCTGCGCTACGTGCAGGACGGCGGCGGCCTGCTGCTGCAGCCCGAGCCGGTGCGCTACGCCAACTCCGAGGACGAGAAGTACTGGAACCTGGTGCTGGCGCCGCTGGGCCTGCAGATTCTCCACGAGGGGATCTACGACCCCACCCGCAACTTCGAGGCCGGCGCGGTGGGCCGGATTCGCTTCTGGATCACCCGCAACGTCACCCCCCACCCGGTCACCGCCGAGGTCAAGACGCTCTGCCTGCCGCAGACCTTCATGTCGATGCCGGGCGTCGCGGCGATGCAGTACAGCCCGGAGTGGCAGGTCGTCGTGCGGGGCGAGAAGGAAGCCGCCAGCTATACGACCGGCCCCGACAACAACGCGCGCTTCGAGACGCCGGGGAGCTATCCCCAGGCGCCGCCGGTGCTGGCGGTGCGGGAGCTGGGCAAGGGCCGGGTGGCCTGTCTGCCCGTGGCCACCATCTACACCGGAGCCAACTATCTCAACCCGGTCTGGGAGAACACCTTCGAGACCGCCGGCGACCGGGTGAACGGGACTCCCAGCGACGGGCTCAAGCTGGTCATGAATCTCTACCACTGGCTGGGCTCGCCCGCCGCGGCGGACCCGACCTTTGGCACCCATAAGATTCCGCCCTACCAGCCGGCGCAGTACCCGCCCACGGTGAACTGGGACACCACCAACTTCAGCGCCGTGCCCACCAGCGAAGTGCGCGGAGTTTTCGGCCTGCATTCCGCCTATAGCGATGGTAAGGGCACGGTGGCCCAGTACGCCGCCTCCGCCCAAGCTGCCGGGCTGGGCTTCATCGTCTTTTCTGACCCCCTGGAGAAGCTGACGGAGCAGAAGCTGGCGGCGCTGAAGGCCGACTGCGCCGCGGCCAGTTCGGCGGGTGCGTTCTACGCCTGCCCCGGCATTGAGTTCACCGACGGCATCGGCAATCGCTGGCTCCTCTGGGGCGAGAAGATCGCCTGGCCGGAGGCTACTTTCAAGGACAAGATCTGGACCTACACCCAGTGGGACGGTCAACGGATCCACTTCTACGGCGAGTACATGGCCCAGTGCGGCTATCCGGGCAGCACCCTGCTGGATTACAAGCAACTGCGCGCCAACGGGGCGCACGCCGAGAACCTGTGGTGGTTCTACCACTGCGTTCCCTATGCCTACGACCAGGGCAAACTGGTGGCCGACAACACGCCGGACTACCTGTTCGCCCAGCGGGACCTGCGCATGCTCGCGCCGGTCTCCTTCACCCGCGTCCTGAGCCCCGACCAGATCGCGCCGGCGGCGCAGCTTTGCTGGACCGCCTTCCGCAACCTCGCCCAGGCGCAGGAGAATCTCAACACGCGCTGCTCGCAGCCCTTCTGGGCGGCCAATGTCAGCGGCCAGTACCTCAGCCAGGGGCCGCAGATTCTCGCCTGGGACGTGATGAACAACCAGATGGAGAACAACTACCTGATCACCCGCGGCTCCCAGCGGGTGCGGGCGCGTTTCGCGGTACACTCCGATGCCGGGATCGCCACGGTCATCGTCCATGACTCCGACCTGGGCGCGTTGCGCCGCTACGGGGGCGCGGGCGCGAAGGACCTGCAACGCGACTTCGAGATCGTCCAGGACAAGCAGCACAACCTGGTGTTGGAGGTCATTGACACCCAGGGCCGCCACGCCTGGTCCACGATGATGCGCGTGTACAACTACAAGCAGGGCCTGTACCGCTGCGGCGACAACCTCAACATCCTGGGCTCGTGCAGCATGTGCTGGATTCCCGACCGCAACGGCATGGTCTCGATGGGCCGCTACTTCAACAACGGCGCCCAGTACTCCCTGGAGGGCGCCGACAGCGCCGGCCCGGTCTGCCCCACCCCGCAGTCGTGGGGCGAGGAGCAGGTGCATCTCCAGGGCGTCGGCGACTATCCCGCCAACGAGACCGTCAGCAAGCTGATGGACGTGACGCTGGGCAGCTCCAACCTGCAAATCGTCAGCGAGCGGATGCAGTTCCGCTCCGAGACCTGGGACAATCCCAACCGGCCGGGGCCGGCTATCTCCACCGTGCCCAAGGATCTGGGCCCGCTGGAGTACTTCGAGCGCACCCACACCCTCTACTCGCCGGCGGATCGCGTAGACTTCTACACCATGTGGAACTTCGCCCGCCCCCGCGAGGGGACCCGCGACTATCAGGGCGCGCTCAACTGGCACGAGGGCGAGATTACCTTCAAGAAGGACTGCGTGCTGACCGGCGCGGTGCCGATCCCGCTGGTGCAGATGCGCTGCCCGGTGGACCTGCAGCGCCAGTGGGGCACGCTGCTGCTCGCCACCGAGCCCGAGTCCACCCGGGTGCTCTGGTACCGCGACGCCCTGAAGCCGCCGTCCGCCCGCGGCCGCCTGCGCGCCGGCGGCTACCTCGCCAACATGACCACGCTGCTCGGCTACGAGGCCTTCCTGGCCCCGGAGGGCTCCGACTACGCCTATGAGGCCGGGCTGAACGAAGGGAACATGGGCGGCCGGGTCATCATTGGCCTGGGCCGCGAGGGGCAGGTCGTCAAGGCCGGCACCGTCATGAAGTACCGCTTCGCCTTCGGCGAATTCGCTGACCCGGTCGCGGGCAGCGCGAAGCTGGAGGACACCGTGCGCGCCTTTAACCTGGGCGGCGGGCAGGCGGGCTATCCGGTGGCGATGAAGGTCGGCGCCGCCGCCGACGCGCTGTTCTTCTTCACCGCGCAGGCCGCGGGCAACGAGGCCGTCTTCACCCTGGGGCCGCGCGCCACGATGATTGATCTGCCGATCCGCGTGCGGGGCCTGCAGGACAACGGCTGCGCCGCGGTATTCAGCACCAAGCGGCCCTGGCTACGGTTCGTCTCCGTCGTGGGCGACACCGCCTATTTCCAGGAGCCGATCGAGAAGGCCAATGAGATGTGGGTGGGCAATGTCTTCGTCTGCGACAACCCCGCCGTGAAGCTGACGCTGATCGTGGACGGCCAGACGCCCGGCGCCAAGCCCCGGCTGGAGGTCCACAACCCGACCGATAAGGCCCTCACCGTGACCGTGCGCTCGCCGCAGCACACGCCGACCTTCGGGGGAATCACCGCACCGGTGACCCTCCCCGCCGGCGACAGCGTGCGCCTGGTGGTGGAGGGCCAGACTCTGGTTCCTGCCGGGGGGTAGACACATGGCCGACGACGATCCGCGCCTGCGGCCCCGGACCGGGGCGACGCTGCTGCGCCTGCGGCAGGGGCACCTGGACATCGAGGTGTTCCCGCCGCTGCTGATGAAGCTCGCCGGCCTCTACCGGCCGGACGCCGCGCGCGTCTGCGCCGAGGGCAGCGGGATTCTGCTCGACAACCTGGACCCGACGGCCCTGGAGGCGGTGGCCCGGGCGCTCCGGGAACACGGGGAGCCGTGTTTCGTGGTGCCCGCCGCGGCCCTGGTGCCGCTGCCCCCGGAGCACCCGGTGGCGCATGGGCAGATTCTGAAGGATGAGCTGGAGCTGCGCGACACCGCCGGCAAGCCGCACGGCGGCCCCTGGAACAAGGCGATTGTCCTGGCGCTGGGCGAGCTAGTGACGGAGACGCAGCAGGTCAAGCACCGGACGGGCAGCATCCTCAACGCGAAGATGGGATATGGCGCGATGATGGGGTCGGTCAGTGGCGGGCTGGCCCTGGGCGCCGTCCTGGGGGGAGTGGCGGCAGGCGGCGGGACGCGGGATACCGTCACCCACACCTCGCGCGATCTGACGCTCGATCTCGTCTTTCTCGAGGCGCCGCGCCGCTACCGGATCGAATCCGGGCACTTCGACTACAGCCTGCTTGGCGAGCAGCGCGCCGCCACCGGGGAAGCGAACCTGCGCACGCTGGCCCGCTGGTTCCTCTACACCGCGCCCCACATGGCCACCAACGTGGACCGGGAGCTACTCCTGGCCGGGCAGCGTCCGCCGCTGCCGCGCCTGCACGGACCGGGTTTTGACGGGATGGTGCGCTGGCTAATCAACCTGGTCCGCTTCCGCAAGGAGGCGGAGGCCGCCCGCGGCCAGACGGCCTGATGACATGATTATTGACTGCCATACCCACGCCTTCGCCGACAAGATCGCGGACCGCGCGGTCGCGCAACTCATCGAGTACTACGGCCTGTCCACGAGCTTGGGCGGGCGGCTGCCCGACCTGCTGAGCCATGCCGCCGCGGCGGGGGTGGACGCGCTGATCCTGCTAGTAGCCGCGACCCGGCCCGCCCAGGTCCGCCCGGCGCACGACTGGATTCTGT
This sequence comes from Armatimonadota bacterium, assembly GCA_036504235.1. Taxonomy (GTDB): domain Bacteria; phylum Armatimonadota; class Zipacnadia; order Zipacnadales; family Zipacnadaceae; genus Zipacnadum. Next base: position 60,604 of record DASXVN010000021.1, read on the forward strand.
CGCTCCCCCCGGACGCCCCGGGAGCGCCACGCGTTATTCCTTTTGGCACCTTTCACCCCGGCGACCCCGACTGGCCCGCGGAGGTGGCCCGGCTGCGGGCGGCGGGGATTCGCGGGATCAAGCTGCATCCGGAGTTCCAGGGCCTAGACCTGGCCGACCCGCGCCTGGGGCCGTTTCTGGAGGAGATTCAGCGCGATTTCCTCCTGCTGGTCCACGTGGGCGACCAGCATCCCGGCGCGGACCCGCTGAGCACCCCGGCCAAGGTGGCGCGCCTGCTGGACAACTTCCCCACCCTGCGCGTGATCGCCGCGCACCTCGGCGGATACTGCCTGTGGGAACAGGCCTGCGAGCACCTGGCTGGCCGCGAGGTGTACCTGGACACCTCCAGCGCGCTGCCCTACATTGACCCGGGGCTGCTGCGCCGGCTGGTCCGCCGTCACGATACCGAGCGGCTGCTGTTCGGCAGCGACTACCCGCTGCGCTCGGCGGCCGAGGAGCGCCGGGAACTGGAGCGGTTGGAGTGGTTGACGGAGCGCGAGCGGGAGCGGATACTGGGGGACAACGCCCGCCGCCTGCTGGGCCTGACCTGAGCTGACAACCGGTCGCCGAAGGGACGCCACCATGACCATGCGCCACCTGCTTACGCTGCTCTGCCTGCTGGCCCTCACTACCGCCCTGGCCGCCTGGGCCGAGGCGCAGGACACCGCGCCCGCCCCCCTGCCGGTGAAGTACGCCGTTACTTTCACCCCCGGCGGCTGGAATCCCGCCGAGTGGATCGTCGCCAAGTCCACGCAGGTGAACCGGCTGGGCCACTGGCTGCAGCAGCCGGACTGTATCGTTAACGAGACGCCGGCGGACGCTACCGTGGCCGAACTGGAGGGGGCGCGCTGGCCGGAGACGTACTCAAGCATGGTCTATCACCGACCCGTGCCGGTAGGGACGACGATCACCGCGACGATGGCCTTCACCAGCAAGCAGGCGCCGCTGATCGTACTCTCGCCGGAGATCGGGGTGGACGCCGCCGGACGGCCGGAGTACCGCAATCACTTCGAGATCGTGTTGTGGAACGAGGGGGTCAACGTCTGGCGGCACAGCTACAACGAGGGCAAACCCAGCTACGTCCTGGCCGCCTTCGCCAAGTTCCCGCTGGTCAAGGACACCAAGTACACGCTGGTCGTCCAGACCCAGCCGGGGGAAATGACCATCTCCGTGGACGGCCACGTCTTCGGCTATCACGAGGAGCACCTGCCGGCGACCTTCTACGCGGGGATCACCGGCGATGAGGGCCTCAACCGCTTCTACGACTTCGCGCTGAGCAACGAAAAGTAGCTTACCGCCACAGCCCACCGACCAACTGCGCCGCCGCGTCCACGATCATGTATCCGGCCGCCGCTTCCAGCCGCGCCCAGAAGATGGGGTCGCCGGAGTAGCCGCCGCCCCGCTGGCCGTAGATCGTCGGGCAGTAGCCGCAGAAGCCGTCGGCGAGTTGCGCGACCGCCGTCACCGCCGCCGGACTGCGCCGCTTCATGTCCAGGCCAAACTGGCAGTACAGCTCACAGGGGTTGGTGAGCAGCGCGTAGTCGCCGATCCGCAGGGCGTGCACCGGCGCGGTGTCGAAGGGGTGGTCGTGGAACCGCTCGTACAGCCGCAGCGTGCCGCAGGTGGCGATCACCCACTGCCAGGCGTTGCCCTCCGGACCCGCGGCCGCCACCTCCCGCGCTCGGTCCAGGGCCTCGGCGCTCGGCAAGCGCACCCCCACGGTCAGGTCCTGGTAGGCGTGCCTCAGTTCCGGCTCGGCCACCGGCGCGGAGGCCAGCATCAGCCGCAGCGTCTCCCCCGCCAGCAGCGCCCCCATCTCGCGAGTCCGCCGCTCGCCATCGTGCGGGTAAGGGACCCGCAGCATGTCCCACGGCGAGATATCCCCGCTGGCCCCCTGGAGGTACAGCACCGGCACCGCGCCCAGCGCCTCGCGCAGCAGCCGCCGCGCCTCCCCGGGGAAGTCCGCGGAGGCGAACTGCTCTCCCTCCATACAGGTCGCGTGCGCGCAGTTGCTGTGCACCACCGCCAGCGTCCGGTCGTTCTCGTCCACCGCCCACAGCACCGTATGCTCCGGGTCATCGGGGCCTTCCAGGCCGGTGAAATCCGGGCGGCTGGAGTCGCCGTACATGCTGTGGGGGCCGTCCGCCCAGCAGAGCCGCCGGTTGAAGCCCACGTGCGCCTGGCCTCGCCCCCAGCCCACCCGCGCCGGCCGGGCGCTAGCCACGGCTTCCTCCGCGGCGTAGACCAGCCCCTCCTGCAGCCGCGCCAGGTACGCCGTGTTCTTAGGCGCGTCCGAGGTGAGCAGCCCGCCGGTGTCGGGGCCCTCGTGCGTATGGGTGCAGGTCAGGATGATGCTCCGCTCCGGCACGCCGGTGGCCGCGCTCATCGCCGCCCGCAGCCGCGGCAGGTCGTCGTCCGCCCAGATGCCCGCCAGGTCCAGGCACGCCAGCAGCACCTGCTCCTCCGCGCGGCGCAGGTACAGCAGGTTGACCTCCAGGTCGTCGCGGATATACTCGCAGAACCGCCGGTGCAACTGGCCGCAGATATCGTCACCGATCTCCGGGTTGATAACCCGACGGGCCGCGCCGATGAAGATAGGCATGGTTTCGCTACCCCTTGACCACGACGCTCGAGCCGGCGCCGACGGTGACTTGGGTCTTGAGCGCCTTCAGCCCGGTGATTTCCGCCGGCGTCTGCACCGTCGCGGTGATGGCCTGGTCGGTCGGGTTATTCACCTCGACGGTGATCTTCTCCGCCGTCCACTCCTTGATATCCAGCCACAGGGCCTCGTTGTCGGCGGTGACGAAGCTGCCCGCATAGAACTTGGCGGCCTTGGTCACATCGAGGGTGGTGAGGCCGAAGCCATCGGCAAAGCCGAACTGGTCGGCGCAGTTGAGCGCGTTGTCGGAACGCCAGACGCCCGCGGTCCAGCGGGGGTTGAGGCCGGAGATGCCCAAGAGTGGATCGGCGGCGGCAGGGGTCGCCTTGACTGCCCCGGCCAGTCCGCCGTCTAGGGCCTTCCCCCCGGCCATATAAGTCCACCTCTCCAGTTCGCCTCGCGTCAAGCTCAGAGCGTCAGCGGCGTGGAGGAAGTCGGGCGCGTCGACGTAGGGAGCCTTGCTTGGCTCACTCAGCACGAACATGTTGGCGACAAACCTCGTGCCGGCTTTGATGGTCGTTTCCGCCGGTGCTTTCAGCCCGAGTCGCGTACCTTCGAGGCGCATGGGAGGGCCGAAGACGACCACGTTTCCCACTTGGTCGCCTGGTTGCAGGTCCACCTTGAGCGCGGGCGTGATATCTTGCGCCGGTCCGCCGTCAGCCGGGCGGTACTTCCCGCTCACATTCACAAACCACGGCCAGACGCCCTCCCCGTTCCGCGTCGCGTCCATCTTCGTATCGACGAAGACCTCGTACATCGACACCTCTGGGCCGCCGGGGCGGGGGGTGATGATGCTGACCCTGACCCCACCCTCGTACAGCTTCGACGGCAGGGTGATGCGCATGGGCGCGGCGTCGTAGGCGATGTCCTCCAGCTTTTCGGCGTTCACGTAGCGCTGGCCCAGCAGCCAGTCGCTCACGCAGATGCGGTTGCTGGAGAGCGGGAACTCGCACATCGGCGCGAGCATGTCGCCCTTGACCTGGTTGATGATCCCGTCGCCCTCGTGGTTTTCTTTGACCGGCATGTGAATATCCAGCCAAGGCAGGTTGGTGCCGGTGTAGTAGTGCGGCGTGTAGCCCAGCCAATTCTGCCGGTCGCCGCAACGCACCACGTAGCGCGCCGGGACGGTGCGGATCGCGGGGCTGACCACGCGGCGGCCGCCGGTGTCGGTGGCCACCAGGAACCAGTTGTGCTGGACCGCGATATACCCGTCCAGCTCCTCGCGGAAGCTCTTCGCCGCCGGCGTCCAGCGCTGGGCGGGCAGGGCGTCCTGATAGAGTTGCACCTCCCGAATCGGCACGGTGGAGGTGGCTCCCAGGGCGATCCGGTAGCGGTTGCGGTTTTCCTCCGGCTTGCCCATATCTTTGTTGAAGATGGTCCAGGTGTCCAGGATCGGCCCCTCGGTCACGAAGGTGCGGATGGGCGTGTCAAAAAAGTGCGACAGGCCGCAGCGGAAGTAGTCCGCGCCGTGCTGCACGGTATCGGCGGGGACGATCTGCTGGAAGCCGACCGTCGCCTCCCGGGCCACGTCCCCCGGCGCGAAGGTCTCATGCACCGCCAGCGGCATGGGGTTGGAGGTGCTGGCGACCTGCCAGGCATACGGCACCAGGCCGTCGTCCACCAACTGCCCGTCGCGGTAGGTCGCGACCGGGATCCCCTGGTAGTGCTTGAAGAGCCGGTACTGATGCGGGGTGTGCTGGGGCCGGGCAATCACCGAGGTGGCAGTGCTAAAGCAGATGGACATCACGTTGTTGGCGATCAGGTACTTGCCATCCTCCGAGAGCCAGGAGGAGGTCGGGTAGTTGGGCTGGCCGTAGACCAGGTAGCGCCCGCCCTCGGGGTCGGCGATATCAATCCCCGGCAGACAGACGAAATCGGCGGTGGTGTACTTGAGGCAATCGCGGCGGAGCTGCTCCCAGCGGGCGGGGCCGCCCAGCTTCTCGAAGGTCTCGGTGAAGGCCAGGATGGAATAGCCGGCGCGCTGGGCGGCGGCCACCCACTCGGCCACGGAGCCCTTACCGTCGGAGTAGGCCGAATGCGCGCCGATCAGGGCGCGGAAGTACTTGACCTCGCCGGTGATCGCGGGGTCGCGCTGCTCGTCGTAGTACCACTGACCGTCCACCTGCACCGGAATCGCCCGGTGGGCCCAGGTCGGCGGCATCTGCAGCGTGTCCCAGTTGAGCACCCGCTGGACCGTGGGCACCGGCAGCGGCGTGGCCTTGATCCCGGGACGGGGGCGCCCCAGGCCCAGCGCCTGCCCGGGTTCGGCCACCCAGCGGTAGAGGTTTTCCAGCAGCCGGCCGTCGTCGGAGGGCACCTGGCCGTCGCCGCGGCTCAGGACGATGCCGTCAATCCGGCCGTGATGATTCTCGCCGTAGAAGTTCTCCGTCGTGTAGGGGCGGAAGAAGGTGTAGTAGGCGCACAGGCTGACCAGCGCGACCCGGCCCTGGCCGACACTGCGGACCGCGGCGAGCGTGCCGTCGCTGCCGATCGGCGCCTGCCACTTGTAGTCCTTGGCGGTCTTGGCGTCAAACGCGCCGGGCATGGCCTGCACCAGCGGGGTCCAGGCCTTATCGTAGAGCAGAATCGGCGGCGTGGTGTAGCAGTCATCCCAGCGCAGGTTGACCACGGGATAGTAGAAGCGCTTGACGCCGGCGGTGGCCGGGTGGCTGGCGATCTGGTCGGTCCAGGCGTAGTACATGCCCTCCATCATACCGGAGTCGGCGATCTGCGCCTGGTGCGCCGGGTCCACGACCTCCGCGGGGCGGAAACCCGCGCCCCAGGGGCCCAGGAAACGGTCATAGGAGGCGGCCAGCGCCTCCCCGCCCTCACAGAAGAAGGTGGTCACCAGCAGACCGCCGCCCTCCTGCACGTACTGGCGCAGGTGCGGGAGGTTGAAGTCCCACCAGTTGGGCACGTCCACGCCGCCCACGCTGTACTGGGCGCTGAGCACCAGGAAATCGGGCACCACGATCAGGTTGTAGGTCTTCATCTCCTCGAGGGTGGTCCGCTGGGTCAGAGGCCGGGAGTCCACGCGGAAGCCCTGGGTCTCCAGCTCCGACGCGTACCGGGTATCCACGGTAATATCACGGACCATAAAGAGAATCCGCAGCGGCCGGGGCGGGCGAGCCGCCCGGTCGGCGGCTGAGGCGGCGCTCAGCGCGGTCCCCAGCAAGGCCAGGGTCAGCAGGAAGGACAGAGCGGTACGGGTCATGGTGTTCTCCTCTGGGCGTCTGGGCTGATCGTGCCATAAATAACGGGTGAGCAGGGCCTTGGGTTCCTGATTCTCCCCGGGAGGTCAGGGGGCCTTCTGGACCGGGGACAGCAGCAGCAGACCGTGCAGCCACTGGCGCCGGAACTCCTCGGGCGAATAGTCCTGCGCGCCGGCCATGGGGTCATATACTCGCACCTGAGTCGCGGTGATCGCCGTGACGACGATCTCGTGACAGATCGTGCCGCCGAGGTTCCAGTCGGTCAGGACCGGCTTGGGCGCGGCCACCAGGTCCTCCCAAGTCGCCGGCCGCAGGAGGTAGGCCGCATAGCCGAAATGATGCGCGGCGCGGATCATCCCGCGGTCGCTGGTGCCGTGCAGGGGGGTGCTCGCCGCCCACGCGGCGGCTTCGCGCTCCGTGGCGGGAATTCCCCGCAGCCGCAGGGCCACGGCCAGCGCCGTCGGGGCGCAACTCCAGCCGGTGGACTGCACCAGGTCGGGGGCCAGCCCGGGGGTATCGTCGAGCTGGGAGGCAAACAGCGGCAGGAGCAGCGGCCCGCCGACCTCCAGCAGGCCGACGCCGGCTACCACCACCAGCAGAGCGCCGACCAGGACGCGGTGCGACCGGGGCAGGCGCCGCCCGGCCAGTAGCAGCAAGAACCACGCGGATAGGAACAGGGGGAGCCACTCAAAGAAGAGGAAATCGTCCCCGGGGAGCAGCCGCAGGCCCCAGGTGGCCTCGCGCGCCAGGGCCAACCATCCGGCCAGGACTGCTACGCAGACGCCCGCGGCCGGCCAGAAACGCCGGTCGGTGCGGCTCAACCAGGCGGACAGGGGGATAAGCAGGGCAAGACCCAGCAGCAAAACCGCGACCGCAACCCAGGCCATAGGCACTCCAAGAGGAAGAGAGTGAGGCGCGGAGCCCGTTTCGGCGCGGCCGGACGCAATCCCTCTACTCGCCGCGGCGCAGGGTCACCAGAGGAATCTCGCGGGGGCAGTTAAAGCGCACGGACAGGCCCTCCCCGGCCCCGCGACTCACGTACATCTGGGTACCATTGGCCAGAACCAGACCGGCGGCCCGGTGGCGCGGCCGGCGGCAGGGAGCGTGCAGCGCCCGCCCGCTCGGCAGGCAGATCTGTCCCCCGTGTGTGTGCCCGGCCAGGATCAGGTCTACCTGGTCCGCCATAACGTCATCAATCACATCCGGGGAATGGGTGAGCACGAGGCGGAACTCGTCCGCGGGCACCGAGGCGAGCGCCGCCTCCAGATCGTCGCGGCGGCTATAGGCGTCGTCCACGCCCACCAGCCACAAGCGCTGCCCCTCCTGCTCCAGGGGCCGGGCCTCGTTGACCAGCAGCTCCGCGCCCATCTCGCGATAGATCCTTCGCCAGAAGTTCGGCGGGTGCTCGGAGTGCCGGGCCGCCCTCGAGTACCAGCGGGTGCCATGCTCGTGGTTGCCCAGGCAAGCCCACACCCCCAGCCGCGCCCGCAAACCGGCCAACAGCGGGAGATAGTGGGCGGCATCCCGGGCGTGGTGAATCAGGTCCCCCAATAGCAGCAGCACATCGGGGGCGGCCCCATTGGCCGCCGCCACCGCCTCCGCCACGGACTCCTCCCCACACGCGCCAAAGCCGGCGTGGATATCCGTAATCACCGCCACCCGCAGGCCGGAGAAGGCAGCGGGGAGGCGGGGGCAACTAATCTGTACTTCATTGAGCATGGCAACCACTGTGACTGTCCGGAGCCGCCCGGCGTTCGCGCACGAAGCGTAGAAAGTACAGACCGCCCAGACAGCAGACCAGCGCCAGGCCGAAATCCACCCGCCAACCCAGCCCCGGTTGCACGGCGGACAGCGCGCTGCCCAGCGCACCCGCCACCGGAAAGGCGATAATCTGCGGCACTATGGCGGAGACATTCCACAGCCCCAGGTAGCGCGCCGATTCCTCGCGGGGCAGGAGGTTGCAGGCCAGCGCCCACTCCACCGCGGTGAAAACCCCGTAGGCCAAACCGGCCGGAATCGCCCCCGCGTAGGCCGTCGCCAGCCCGCCGCCGAGCATGAAGGCGCCCGCCCCGGCGGCCATCAGGAGCTGGGCGAAGATGATGAGCCGCTTGCGCCCCAGACGGTCGGAAAGCAGCCCCGCCGGGAGGCTGCTGAGCAGCGCCGCGCCGATCGCGGGCAGCATGACCAGCACGGAGGTCTGCTCGGGGTCCGGCACGCGCAGGGTGTACTTCAGGTAGTAGAAGAGCACCTCGAGGAAGGTGTAAAAGCCCAGGTTGGTGACGGCGCGGGAGAGCAGCAGCCAGTAGAAATCCGGGTGGTCGCGGAGATTCACCCGGAAGGAGCGCCGGACGATCTGCAGCACGGGCTCCGCGGGGGGCCGACGCAGCGGGGTCTCGAGAATCGCCCGGCAGGTGTAGACCATCCCCAGCACCAGGAACGCCGCCATCAGCGCGCACATCAGGAACATGCGCCGGTCGTGGAAGGCCACAATCAGGGCCAGCGGCGCCCCCACCAGCGCGCCGGTGCTGAGCATCTGCCCGGCCAGAATCAGCCCCCCGGTGTCGCCTAGCAGGCGCGCGATGCCCATGAACCCGGAGGCCTTGCCGTGCTCGCGGGGGTTGACGGTGTCCGGCAGCAAGGCGGTGAACGGCCCCAGCGCCACGTTGGTGAAAAGCTGTACCAGGAGCAGCGCGCCGGCGAAGTACCAGAAGGACGGGGCCGCGCCCAGCGCGACCAGAGCCGCCGCGCCCAGGAGCGTCCCGACGACTACATACGGCCGGCGACGACCGGCGGGATGCGCGGAGCGGTCGCTGAAGGCCCCCGCCACAATCTGCACGACCGTCCCCACCACGCCCCCGGCGAAGCCCAGCACGCCCAGGTAATAGCCCACCCGGTCCTGCCCGAACCAGTCGCTCAGGCGGCTCTGCAGCCCCAGGTGCAGCAGGGCGCCCCACATCAGCGTATTGCCCAGCCAGTAGACGGTCAGCGCCAAGTGGTGGCGCAGGGGGCGAGGCGGCAGGCTCTCGGGAGTCTCGGCTGGGCTGTCGCGACGATCAGGCTCCACGGACCCCTCCCCGGATCAGAGTATCAGCGCCAAGTACAAGGGCGAGACCCGTCGGATCTCGCCCTAGATATGGTCAGGTTCGCCGCTCCTACTGGGCCGCCGGGGCGGCCGCCGGGGTGTTCGCCAGGCAGTAGAAGGTCTTCAGACCGTGGATGTACATCCGGTCGCCGGAGAACACCGGGGAGCCGCGGAAGGGCTCCAGCGTGTTGCGAGCGATCTCCTTGTACTCGCGGCCCGGCTCGATAACCACCGTCGCGCCGCTGTCGCTGCTCACGTAGATGTACTGCCCGGCCATGGTCACGCTGGGGTACTGCGTCCCGCCCAGGCCCAGCTTCTTCTCGTAGATCGGCAAGCCATTGGCGGCGTCCACCACGACCAGCGAGTCGAGCTGATTGACGTCGTACAGGAGCCCCTCAAAGTAGACCGGGGAGGCATAGAAGCGCTCGTCGCGCCCGTTCCACACCGGCTTGAGGGTCAGGCTGTCGGCCGCCTCGGTAGGCAGCGTGAAAGCGCGCCCCGCCATGCGTGTCCAGCCCGGAATCTCCACGAAATACAGGACGCCGTCGGCGATGATTGGGGTATTGTAGCTCAGCCCGTAGAGGCCTTTGGCCAGGATCTTGCCGTCCGCCGCCCGCACCACAAAGCCATTCGAGGTGATGGCCACGGGCACGTTGCCGATGTTGGTAGTGATGATGCTGCCCCAGTACATCCCGACCTCTTTGGCGTTCCAGAAGGTCTCGCCGGTCGCGGGATTGAGACCGTGCAGCGTGACAAATTGTACGAGGAGCTTGTTATCCGTCAGCGTCGGCGAGGCGCTGGTGCCCCAGCCGTGCTGCGGCTTCTCGACCAGCCGGGCCCAGACGCGGTTGCCGTCCAGGTCATAGCAGGCCACCACGCCGTTGCCGAAGGCCACCCAGACGTGGGCGCCGTCGCTGACCGGGGTCGGCGAGGACCAGCCATTGGTGGGGTGGGTGATCGGGACGATCCACTTGGTCAGCGGCTGGAGCTGCTTGTTGAGTTCCTCGCGCTTGGTCTGCAACTCGGTCTGCTTGGCCTTGAGGGTCTCGTCGGCGGGAGTCTTCTCCAGCGCGACCTTGACCTTGGCCAGCTCATCGTCTACGCCCTGAGTCTGCTTCTGCAGGTCCGCGAGTTGCGCCTGCTCCGCCTTGACGGTCGCCGCCTGGTCCGCCGGGGCGATGTCCTCATACTGGTTGCTCTTCTGCCAGAGAATTTTGCCGTCGGTGGCGCTCAGGCACATCAGAGTGGTCGGCTCCACGCAGAAGAAGAGCTTGTCGCCGACCAGGACCGGGCAACTATTGCCCCAGGAGGGCAGGGGCGTGGACCAGACCACGTTCTTGTCCTTGGCCCAGGTGGTGGGGGGGGTGGCTTTCGGGTACACCCCGGTGCCGTCACCGCGCCAGCCCACGACCTCGGCGAGCGCCCCGCTCAGAGAAACCGCCAGCAGGAACGAGACCAGCGCCGCGAGAGTCAAAATCCGATAGGTAACACTAGCTTTCATTAACGATACGTCCTCCAGGGAGAAAGTGGTCACCCGGGGAACCGGGTGGCGGAAGCTGACACCGAGAAGGCCGTCCCCACCGCCGGGGCGACCTCAAGTTATGTTTCGTCACACTCGACGCGGAAGCCTCCTTGGGCCCCCGGGCCGACGCGCTTGACAGCCGTCTGCCCGCACGCCATTATTATACAAACCAAGCATCCCTTTGTATACTGCGAGTAACCCATGAAGAAACCCCGAATCAGCAAGAGCGTCCTGATCAGCACCGGTTTGCCTGTACTGGTCGCGCTCTTGGGCGGCGGCGTGCTGGCCTGGTGGCTGCACGGCAGCGAGGTGCGCAACCTGCAGGCCCGCGAGCCCGCCCCGCAGGTCGAGCAGGCCACTCCGGCCGCCGGGACGGCCGCCGCCCCCGGCGCGGCCGCGACCACGGCCGCGGGCGCGGCGGGCAGTACCGTGCAATCCGGCGGCGTGGCGGCCAATCTGCCGGGGTCCTGGCCCAATTTCCGCGGGCCGAATCTGGACAATATCAGCCCCGAGCAGACGCCGCTGGCCCGCAGCTGGGGCGCCTCGGGGCCCAAGGTCGTTTGGTCGGTGAACCTCGGCGAGGGCTATGCCGGACCGGCGGTGCTCAAGGGCCGCGTCTACGTGCTGGACTACGATCAGGCGAGCAGCTCGGACGTGCTGCGCTGCCTGTCCCTGGCCGACGGCAAGGAAATCTGGAAGTACGCCTACTCCTCCCCGGTCAAGCGCAACCACGGCATGTCCCGGACCACCCCCGCGGTGACCGACAAATACGTGGTCACCCTGGGGCCGCGCGCCATTGTGGTCTGCGCGGACGCCGATACCGGCAAGGTGTACTGGACGCACGATCTGGTCAAAGAATACGGCACCAAGGTCCCCGAGTGGTACGCCGGGCAGAATCCGCTGATTGACGGGGGCAAGGCGATTATCGCGCCCGCCGGCAAGTCCCTGATGGTCGCTTTCGATCTGGCCACCGGCAAGGCAGTCTGGCAAACCCCCAACCCGCGCGGCTGGCAGATGACCCACGCCTCCCTCGCCCCCTTCACCGTGGGCGGCAAGCGCATGTACGCCTACCCCGCCTCCCTGGGCGTGGTCGGCGTGTCGGCCTCCGACGGGGCCCTGCTCTGGGAGACGACCGACTGGAAGGTCAGCACCGCCACCGTACCCACGCCGCTCCCGGTCGGCGACGGCAAGCTCTTCCTCACCGGCGGTTACAACTCCGGCGCCCTGATGCTGCAGATCTCCGGCTCCGGCAGCAAGTACACCGCCAAGACCCTGTTCCGCCTGCCCGCGAGCGTCTGCAGCTCGGCCCAGCACACCCCGATTCTGTACAAGGGCAACATCTACGCGGTTATTGACGGCGGCGGCGAACTGGTCTGCCTGGACCTGAGCGGCAAGTCGCTCTGGCGCAGCGGCAACACCCATCGTTTCGGCCTGGGCGCGTATCTGATCGCGGGTGGGAGGCTCTATTTGGTCAACGATAGCGGCACCCTGACCCTGGCGGAGGCCAGCAGTTCCGGCTACCAGCAACTGGCGCAGGCCAAGGTGCTCAACGGCCCCGACGCCTGGGGCCCGATGGCGATGGCCGGCGGCCTGCTCCTCGTCCGCGACCTCAACCGCATGGTCTGCCTGGACGTGCGCTAGGGAAGGGGCCCGGCCGTTGCCGTTTGTAGGGCGGGGGCTACGTCCCCCGCCGGACTAACGTTTGGCTAGCGACGGCGGGGGACGTA
>DASXVN010000022.1:0-14794 GCA_036504235.1 Armatimonadota bacterium
GGGCGGAAGCATAAAGAAACTGACCGGCGCATCCTCGTGATCGCCAAGCATAAAGCACCTCCGGAGTGAAGTGCCTTCAGTCTAGCAGATTCGCCAAGATTTGAGGAGTACCAGGACGGACTTTTTTAACAGAACCCAAGCTCCGCCCCTACATACGGCAAACGGCAGGGCCGGCCTCGCTGCGCTCGTGCGGCCCCTCCGGGAAACGGCTAGGGCAAACAGCAACGGCACACCGGCGAGACCCTTCGACAGGCTCAGGGCAGGCGGCCGGTGCCACCGACCGAAACGGCAACGGCCTCTAGCCGATGCGGACTTCCTGGAAGTGCGGGTTGGCCAGGAGGCCGTGGTCGCGGGCTCGGGTTACGGCTAGCTCGCGGGCCAGGCCTAGGGCCTCCTGCGGGCTCTCGGCGCGGAGCCAGAGGGTCCAGAGGACGCCGGTGTGGACGGCCTTGATCCGGCCCGAGGTGATCTGGTCATTGGCCAGGGCCAGCTCCAGGTCGGCGGAGCGGTCGCCCTCGGCGTCGGTGGTGAGCACCTCGACCTCGTAGGCGTCGCCGCGCGAGGGGGGCGTCATCCGGGTGGTCGCTACCCGCACCGCGAAGGAGTGCTTGTTGGGGTTTACGAAGTGGTTGGTGCGCTGCGCCAGGTCGGTGACCTGATCCAGAGCGGCTTGCTCGGACTCGGCGTCGATCTCCAGGCGGTAGTAGTCGGCCCGCTGCAGGTCCACGAGGCGCTCGGCAAAGCCCAGGCGGCGGCGCATGGTGTTGGCGGCGGTGAGCGCCGTCACGTCGGGAATTTTGAGGGTTACCAGCAGTTCGATCTCGTGCATGATGAAGACAGTTTCGCCGCGCGCGGCGGCCAGACCTTCCGGGGGGAGGCAACTCGCGGCAGAACCTTGACTCCGGCCGGCGGAATTCGTATATTCGGCGCATGAACTACACCGTGATTCTGAGCCGTGCCTGGCAGATTACCCGGCAGTACCGGTTCATTTGGTGGCTGGGGTTGCTGGCGATGTTCACCGAGGGCGCCGGGGGGCCCGGGGGAGTCAACTTCCCGCACGGGGGCGGCGGGGGCGGGGGCTCCAGCTCGCAGGAGAAGAGCAGCCCCGGCAACCACCTGAACTCCACCACCTATCTGGGCCTGCAGGCGTGGGAGGCGCTGCGCGGCGGGCAACTGCCGCGGATGCAGCCCTCCTTCGGCGACAACGAGAAATGGGGCCGGTTTCTGCACCAAGGCTGGGAGAAGGCCAGGCCGTACGCGGGCCTGGCGGCGGTGGGCGGCCTGGTCTTGCTGCTGCTGCTGCTGGTGCTCATCTACTACTCCCTGGCCGCCAAGGCGGGGCTGATCCTGTCGGTGCAGGCGCTGGAGGAGCAGGCGGTGGCGCTGGGCTTCACGGGGGCGATGGCGGCGGGGGGAAGGTACGTCTGGCGACTGTTCGGGATGAGCTTACTGCTGGGGCTGGCGGTGCTGGGGGCGCTGACGATCATGGCCCTGCCGGTGGTGGCGCTGGCGATCGTCGGGGCGCACGGGGCGACGGCGGCGGTCGTGGGGGCGGTGGTGCTGGGGATCGGCTGCCTGCTGGTCTTGATCGTCATTTCCCTGTACGTGGCGGTGCTGGAGAAGCTGGCCAGCCGGCGCCTGGTGCTGAGCAACGGCGGGATCATGGAGAGCCTGAGCGGAACGAATGGCCTGATCCGCGCGCGGCTGGGGCCAGCGGCGCTTACCTGGCTGGTGTCGGTGGCCGTGGGGATTGGCTACTCCGTGGCGCTGACCCTCGCGGTGGTCGTGCTGCTGGTGCCGCTGGTACTGGTCGGGGTGGGCGTGTACGCGGCGGCGAAAACCGCGGGGACCATCATCTTCGGGGTGCTGGTCGGCCTGGCGCTGCTCGTGGTCCTATTCATCATCGGCGGGGTGTTCACCGGGTTCATGTCCAGCTACTGGACCCTCGCCTACCGGGAGTTGGAGAGACTGCGGCAGCCGGTGGTCTCGCCCCCCGGACGGGGGCCGTGGGATAGGCCGGTGGGGGTTAAGGGGTAGGGTAACGGCGGACCCTCTCCCCCGGCGCAGACGCCGGGTACTCTCCCTAAATAGGGAGAGCTAAAGGCTAACGGCAAGGCCGTTTTCCCGTAGGGGCGCGTTTGGCGGAGCGGAGCGGAACCATTCGCGCCCGCTCGGCTAACTGACAGGCAGCGAACGGGCGTGTGTGTCGGCGCAGACGCCGCCAAACGCGCCCCTACGCCGGAAAAGGCTAACGGCCGGCGGGGTACCCTTCGACAGGCTCAGGGCCTGCGGCAAGCCCCCGCCCTACAGTACGGCATACAGCAACGGCCAAGAGGCTAACGGCATACACCGGCGAGACGCCGGTGCCACTGACGGATAAGGCTAGACTGGAGCCCGCTGGAGTAGAGCCGCGCGGAGGGAGTCGAAAATTAGGCGGCCGGGACCGGCGGACATCATGGCCGCGCCGTCGCCCCAGGCCGCTAGCTTGCGGTCCGCCCACTCGCCGCCTAGCTCGTAGGGAATCTGGCGCAGGTAGCTGCTGCGCTCCGGGTGCGGCATCATCGCCAGGACGTTGCCCTCCGGATTGCACAGGCCCGCGAGATTGGCCATCGCCCCGTTGGGGTTGATGGACAGGTCCTCGTCAATGCGGCCGTCCGCGTCGCAGTACTGGAAGACCAACTGGTCGTTGCTGAGAAGCTGCTCGAGCAGGTCCATCTGGCGGGTGGTGAAGCGGCCCTCGCCGTGGGCGATGGGCACCGGCCAGACGTAGCCCTCGGGCATCTCGCTGGTCATCTGGCAGCGGCCCTGGGCGATGCTGTGCTTGAGATAGACCCAGCGGCAGACGAAGGCGCCGAGGCGCTCCTTGGGGTTGGGCCGGTTGGGCGCCAGCGCCATCTCTACCTCGCCCGGATGCAGCCCCGGCACCAGCCCCGCCTCGATGAGGACCTGCGCGCCGTTGCAGATGCCCAGAACCGGCTTGCCCTCCTGGGTGACCTGGTCGAACAGGGTACCCACGATCGGCTCCTTGGTGGCGATGACGCCGGAGCGGACGCGGTCCTGGTAGGAGAAGCCGCCCCCGATAATGTAGCCATCGAAGGCCAGCAGCCCCTCGGCCGGGCGATTCCAGCGGAAAATCTCGCAGGAAAGGCCCGCCTCCTCCGCAGCGCGTTTCGTCTCCCATTCGCAGTTGGAGCCGGGGAACTGGATTAGGGCCACGCGGGGCCGGCCATTGGCGTCCGTCATCAGGAAAAGCACCTCTCGTCAGCAGAATATGGACATTATAGAGAGGCGGGCGGGATGTGGCAAGTGAACGGCAACGGCCTTACCCCTGCCCCCCACCCTGAAGGGAGGGGGAGTAAGGCGGCGGTTGAGGCGAAAGGAGAGGCGGGCCGGCCTCACCCCCCGGCCCCCTCTCCTGGCAGGAGAGGGGGAGAAAGGCCACGGCACGACCACGGCCCTACCCCCCCTGCCCCCTCCCTGAAGGGAGGGGGAGTAAGGCGGAGGTTGAGGCGAAAGGAGAGGCGGGAGATACGTTCTACCTCACCCCCGGCCCCTCTCCCGCGGCAGACCTTGGGAGAGGGGGGAAAGGCAACGGCTAACGGCTGCCCCCTCTCCCCCGCATTGCGGGAGAAGGATAGCGGCTCGAAACGAACGGCAACGGCGCACCGGCGAGACGCCGGTGCCACCGGCGGAAACGACAAACGCCAACGGCCGGCGGGGCACGTAGGCCCCGCCCTACAAACGACACACGGCTAACGGCGGGCGACGCCGCCAGCGAACGGCCGAGGGCTCTCGGGAGTCTACCTAGCGGACTCCTAGGGGCGAGCATTCCTGAGCCGACGGTACCAAATGTTTCTCAGGTGATTATGCTGGGTACAATTAGAACGTATTTTATGCTACAATCGTTAGGGGAACGAGAGACGCAGCTGCCCACGAGGGAGGCTACGCCGTGAGAATTATTGCCGAGAGCGCGTCCAGCCAGGTACGGGCCACGTTGGGCCGTCCGGTTACGACTATGCCCGCGCGTCTGCCGCTGGGCCGACGCCGCTACACCGCGGCTACCGCCAGTGCGGTGCTGGGGGGCTTGATCGGCTTTGTGTATGCCGACCGCTATGCCCGGGAGGCGGGGCCGGTCGGCTTCGTCGTGGCAATCTTGGCCGGAGCGCTACTGCTGTTTGTGGTGACCATCGCACCCAAGATGGCTCGGGACTTCTTCCGCAAGATCTTCTACCGGATCGCCCTCGAGAACAGCACGGAGCGGGTCACGGTCCTCTCCGGGGCGGCTTACCGGCGGCTGACGGAGCCGGACCAGCAGGAGGAGCCCGAGGAGCAGCGCGACAACGACCTCGCGGTGATCGCCTGCTTGCGCCGCGAGTACGCGGTGGCCGCGGCTTCTCTGGCGCGCCAGCAGCCCCGCGAGGCCTCCGGTCCGGAGGCGGCCAACCTGATGGTCGCCCTGGCCAGCACTCAGCAGTGGGACGAACTCGACCAGCTCCTGGCGCAGAGCGAGAAGCGCAACGTGGCCCTGCCCGAGGCGAATCTGGCGCGGATCGCTTTCTATGCGCCCGAGGGGCCGATCTGGGCGCAGTTGGAGGAACTGGCCAAGCGCCAGAAGTACCAACGCGTGTGGAACAACCTGGGCGTGCGCCGGGAGCGAGCGGGACGCGCGGCGGAAGCGGAAAGCAACTTTGCGGCGGCGCTGGCCGGCCACAATCACTACGCGCCGGCGCACACCAACCTGGGGGCCCTGTACTATGAACGCGGGGATCTGACGCGGGCGCTGGGGGAAAGCGCCACAGCAGCGAGCTCCTCGGCGGGCGAGGCGGTGACCTGCAGCAACCTGGGGGCGCTGCTTTGCCAGGCCGGGGACCTACGGATGGCGGCGCGCTGGCTGCGCCACGCCCAGACGCTGGATGCGCGGAACGCGGCGATCGAGGTCAACCTGGGCAACGCCTACGCGATTGAGGGCAAGTACGATGAGGCGCTGGCGGCCTACCAGAAGGCCGGTCGCCTGGGCGCTACCGCCGCCGCCTACCACAACGCGGCGCTAGCGAGCATGGCCGAGGAGCAGTTCACCCTGGCGCTGGAGACGCAGACCGCAGCGCTGGAGCTAGCCCCGGAGGACGTGGACGTCGTCCTCAACATGGGCTACATCCTGTGGCAACTGGGGCGCTACCCGGAAGCGGAGGCGTACTTCCGGCAGGCGCAGGAGTTGCGCCCGGGCGGCGTCGCGTTGTCCAACCTGGTCGGCGCGGCGCTGGCCGCCGGGGAGACTGACGTCAGCGAGATGCTGGCCCTGGCCCGCGACGAGCACAGCCTGGCCTTCTACCGGGGTCTGTCTCACCTGCTGACCGCGATGAGCCTGAACCCCGAGGTGAGCACGACGCA
This sequence comes from Armatimonadota bacterium, assembly GCA_036504235.1. Classification (GTDB taxonomy): domain Bacteria; phylum Armatimonadota; class Zipacnadia; order Zipacnadales; family Zipacnadaceae; genus Zipacnadum. Next base: position 5,389 of record DASXVN010000022.1, read on the forward strand.
GCGCAAGCTGCGCGAGTACAACCTGCTCGCCGCGGGTCCCGAGTTCAACAAGGTGATCAGCGCAGGCGAGAGCGGCGTGGTGGAGTCATACCTCAACCTGGGCCTGGCGAGCTACCTGAATCAGGACTTCGAGGAGGCGGCCACCGCTTTCGTGAACGCCAGCAAGCAGTTGCCGAACAACACGGAGCTGGTCTACCCCATCGCGATAGCGTACCTGATGGCGGCGATGATCAAGCAAAGCCAGCACGCCCTGGTGGGCGATCCGCTGGCGCCGCAGGCCCGAGAGCTGCTGCGCCAGGCCCGGCCCTATCTGGAACGGGCCATGGAGTCGCGCTCGGTGGCCGACAGCGCAGCGTATAACCTGGGCGTGGTCTACTACCTGCTGGGGGAGTATGAGAAGGCCATCGCCATTCTGCGCAAGTCCGCCGGGCCCGAGGCGCCGCCGCATGTCTACAATGCGTTGGCCGTGGCCCAGGCCCGCCGGGCGCAGATTCTGCAGCGCGAGATCCACGGGGCCTCGCTGATGAGCGACACGCGCCGGCGGCAACTGGCGGGGGAGGTAAGCCGGCTGCTGTCCTCGGCGATCCACTACTTCCAGCAGGTGGTGCATCTGCAGCCCCACAGCCCGATCGTCCATGCCAACCTGGGGCTGGCCTTCATGCTGCGCAACCAGCCGCAGGACGTGGAGACGGCAGTCCACCACTGGCAGCTCATGCGCCAGACGGGAGGCGCCTGGGGGCTGAAGGCGTTCGAGCAGTTCAGCCGCGCCATGTCCTCGGAGGAAGCGCGCAAGTTGAACTTCCAGGACGTGGAGGTGGCCTTCCAGCCACTGCCGGTGGAGGATTGGGTGGTCTTCATCCCGCCGCAACTGGCGCGGCTGAAGTACCTGATCCAGGACCTGCCGGACCTGCCGGACTGGCACATGGAGGCGTACCACCCGCTGGTCAGGCGCGCCCTGCGCGCGCGGGCGAGGGCAGAGCGGCTGCGGCGGGCGCTGGCGCATCTGGCGGTGTAGGAGGGGGGCGAACGGCCCTACCCCGCCCTCCGGGCACCCCTCCCTAAAGGGAGGGGTTTACGGCAAAGGCTTACGGCAAAGGCCGTTTCTGCGTAGGGGCGCGTTTTGCGGAGCGCTAGCGGAGCAACACACGCCCGCGTCAAGGCGGAAGGGGGAGGCGGGAGGTCCGTTCCACCTCACCCCCCAACCCCCTCTCCCGCGCCTCTGGCTTGGGAGAGGGGGAGTAACGGCAACGGCGGACCCCTCCCCGGCGCAGACGCCGCCCTCCCCTAAGTAGGGGAGGGATTCGGAAGAGGCAACGGCGGGGACGAAGAGTTCCCCTGGCTCTCTCCCGCGCTAGCGGAGGAGAGTGGCGCCGCGCGCCGTTCAGCGCGGTGACGAGAGGGGGAGGACGTTAGCGCTAACGGCTGCCCCCTCTCCCCCGTCGCTTCGCGCCGGGTACTCTCCCCCGCTCTGCGGGAGAGAGATAACGGCATACGGCAACGGCCGGCGGGGTACGAGCCCCCGCCCTACAAACGGCAGAGACGCACCGGCGAGACGCCGGTGCCACCGACCTATTCACCCCTAGGCCTCTACCCAGGCGCCACCGGAACTTAATGATTCCTGGGCCAAGTTGACCACGCGCAGGACGGGGAGCATGTCCGCCAGGGTGATGCGGGCGGGGCGGCCCTCGGCGTAGCGAGTCACGATGTCGGCCGTGTAGGCGTGGTAGGCCTGGTCGGCGGTGAGGCCGCTGTAGGGTAGCGGCTCGCCATCGCGGCGGATGATCTGGCCCGCGTCCAGGATACCACCCACGTGCAGGCGGTCCGTGGTCAGACTGAAGTAGCGCTCGTACGCGCCCGGCAGGGCGTAGCCCACCTCTACCGTCCCCAGCGTTCCCCCCGCGCCCTCCAGACGAATCGAGGCCAAATCCTCAATCTCCTCGTGGAAAAGGTTGTGCGTGGTCCAGCAAGAGACCCGCGCTACCGGCTCGCCGGTGAAGAGCAGGAAGAGGTCCACGCCGTGGGGGCCGAAATTCATCAGGGGGCCGGCGCCGGCGCGGGCCGGGTCCAGCATCCAATCCACGCCCCAGTCGCGGTAGCGCTGGGGGGTGCCCGCGAACAGGCGGAAATAGTAGTGCAGCGGTTGCCCCAACTCCCCGTCGGCGCGCAGGCCCGCCAGCTTCTCCGCGCCCGCGACATAGCGCGTGACCAGGGCGACGGAGTTGAACACGCCGCCCGCCTCCGCGGCCTCCACCACCGGCTGCAGGGCGCGCGCGTCAATTCCGGCGGGCTTTTCGATATGGAAGGCCTGGCCGCGGGCCACGAGACCGGCGGCCAGGGCGGTCATCTCGGAGTGCGGCGCGTGGGCAAAAACCAGGTCGGGCCGCTGGTCGTCGAGGAGTTGCTGCCAGTCGGTGTAGTGGGGCCAGCGGCCCTCCGGGTCGTGCTGGGCGCAGGCGGCCGGATCGGGATCGGCGAGACCGACGATCTCGACCGGGAGACTCTGCAAGGCCGGAAGATAGTAGATGCCGACGTGCCAGTGACTCGCGCCCAGGATGGCGATACGCATAGCTGGTACTCCTCTAAGGTAAATATGGACGGCAGCGAAGAGGCCCCGGCCCGGCTAGGGGCGGGGGCTGAGCGGCGATAGGGGTGCCGCGCTACGCTCGAGCGACAGCGGTCCCCCAGTGGACGAAAGCAGGCCCGCCAGATCGCGGAGCGCCTCATCCACGCTGGACTCGGCGAGGACGGCCTTGCCGCTCCACAGCTCCTCGCGGGACTGGCGCAGGAGGTCCTTGACCACGGCGCTGTCCTTGCCCTGTTTGTGCAACTGCTGATAGGCGGCGCCGGCCTGCAAGAGCTTCTCGCGGACGCGGTCCTCGGTGGTCATGCCGGGGGCGAAGGCGGGCATGCCGGGGGCTACCGCCGCGCCGGGGGCCGGAGCCGGGGGTGCGGTCAGCATCTCCAGGAGCTGCGCAGCCAGGCCGTCGCGGACCTTGTGGTATTCGTCCACGGTCATGCCGCGGATGGTGTCCACCAACTGCGCGAACTTGTCGGCCACCTGGGGCGGAACCTGCGGCGCGCCGGTCGCGGCAGTGCCCGGCGTGGCGGGAGCGCCGGGCGTCCCGGGTTTGACGGGGGTCGGCGGGGCGGGCATCTGGCCGCGCAGGGAGGCGCTGAAGGCGGCGCGGCGGTCGCGGATGCGCGTGAGGTCGGCTTTGGCGGCCTCGAGGAGCTTGCGGAGGTCCGCATTGTCCGGCTGGTTCTTCTGCGCCTGCTCCAGAGCGTCGTAGGTCGCCGAGAGGTCTTTCTCTTCGGCATTCATCGTCGCCAAGGCGCTGCTGAGGGCCTGCTCGGCCTTACCGGGCGGGGGAGCGCTGGGGCGTCCCGCGGGCCCACGCCCCGCGCCGGGAGCGCCGCCGCTCATCTGGGGGGCGCGCTTGAGCGCCGCCAGCGCCTGCCGGCCAAGCTGGGCAGCCTGGTCCTCGTGACCGGCCATCGCGGCCATCTGGGACTGGCGGATGAGGGCTACCGCGGCGCGCGGGTCCCGACCCTGGCGCTGCGCCTGCTCGTAGGCCTGGCCGAACTGCATCATGAGCTTCTGCATGGCGGGGGAGGGGGCTCGGCCCGGACCACCGGGACCGCTCGGGCCGGAGGGGCCGCCGGTCGGCGCGCCCAGGGCCTGCAGCCCGCGGGCGAACTCATCGAGGCCCGCGCTGACCTGGGCCACGTCACCAGCCGCGGCCGCGGCGATGATCTTGGTGCGCAGGTCGCGCAGGGGCTGGACGTCCTTGCCCTGATCGCGGGCCGAGGCGGCTGCGGCCGAGTACGCCGAGAGCCGCTGGGCCACGTCCGGATGGGTCTCGAAGAACTGGGTCGCCTCGGGCGGAAGTTGGCCGGAAGTCGCGGCGCCCGAACCGTCCGGGGCGCCGGGGACCGCGGGGGCTTCCGGCATGGAGGGAGTCATCCCGGGCGGCAAGGCCAGGGCCTCCGCGCGACTGCGGGCCGAGGAGAAACTGCCCCGCGAGGCCGCGGCGCGAATATCGCCGAGCTGCTGGCTGAGCGGATTGTCCGCGCCCACCGGGAGGAGGAGCTGGGGGACCTTCTCGGAAAGCGCCGACACCGTGGCGGCCGCGGCGCGATTCTGGTACCAGAGGAAACCGCTGGCCAGGGCGAGTAGCACGGTGGGAACCAACCACGCCCAGTTGAGGCGACGCGATCCCCCCAGCCGCCGTCGGGGCCGGTACTCCGGCGCGGTCGGGGGCGGGAGAGCCGCCGGCTCCGGCTCCGGCTCGCAACTGGAGGGACTCCAGAGGGAGAAGGTGGCCGGGGGCTCTTCCTCCGGCGCGAGAGTCTCCTCGGTAACCTCCGGCTCGGGGGCCGGCGGCGGAGTTTCCTCTTCAAAAATGTGCGGGGCGAACTGGTCGTCGCTCACGGGATTCACCTGGTTTCTTAGCGGTTCGGACGGGCCCACCCCGCCCTCGGCAGACCTCGGGCACCCCTCCCGGAGCGGGAGGGGCTAACGGCAACGGCAGACGGCAAGGCAACGGTCGTTTCCCCATAAGGGCGGCGGTTACACCCGCGCCCGCGTGCGGCGCGCCAACCTCGCGGCGGGCGCGGGTGGGCGTTGCGGTGAGGCTGCAAAGTCCACCCCTACATAGGGCAACGGCTCTCGCAAGGCGTAAGGCGTTCTTTCCTGCAAGTTAGCGAACGGGCGTGTGTTGCTCCGCTGCGCTCCGCAAAACGCGCCCCTACAACGGCGTACGGCTAACGGCCGGCGGGGTACGAGCCCCCGCCCTACAAACGGCCAAGGCTAACGGCCTACCCTACCTCACTGGAGATGCTCGCGCCAGAGGGCGGTTAGGCAGGCCAGGGTTAGTAGGTCCAGTTGGTTGTGATGCAGGACTGGGGCGAGGAGCTGCAGGTTATCCTCCGCCACGGCCCGGTGGTACAGGTCCGGGATCAGATGCCCCGGGACGTCGTCACAGCGCTCCACGCCCAGCAGATGCGACTCCACCGTGCCCAGCGAGCAGTTGGGCAGGAAGCCCCGGCAGCACTTGCGGGCCAGGTGCAGCAGGTCCACGTGGCGCGGCTCCGGCGGCAGCGGCAAGCCGTACAGGGCGCAGCGATCGCGCAAGAAGGGCCAGTCAAAACTGCGCCCGTTGTAGGTCAGCAGGCAGCGGACGCCGGCCAGCAGCGGCTGGATTGCCAGCAGCAGGGCCGCCTCCTCCGAGTAGTCCCGGGCCAGGAACTGGTGCAGATGAAAACCGCCCGGCCCCACGTGGAGCAGCCCCACCAGAAAGACCGGCACGCCGCTGAGGCCCAGGGTCTCCAGGTCGAGATAGAGCGCCTCATGGCGCGGGCCGACGGGCAGCGGGTGTCCGGCCAGATCGGTCAGCGCCTGCGCCAGCCACGGCTCGTAGGCCGTGTGCGCGTGGCCGGGGGCCAGACGGAAGCTCAGACACGGGCCCTGCTCGGTCTCCAACTCCTCGCCCGGCGGCAAAGTCGTCGGCGCCTCAATGCGCAAACGCACCGCCGGCGCGGGGCCGCGCGTCGGCTCGGTCGCGGGCGGCGGCGGGGCGCTCCCCGGCTCGGCGCCCGCGCTCAACTGCTCCCGCCGCAGGGCGGCGAGGCGACGACGCACGTGGCGAGGGATAAGCTCAGACATAGTCCAGATATTATACGGCAGCGTCCCGGCTAGGACAAACGGGAGCGCCGGGTATAGCAACGGCTAGCGGGCGGCGAGGGTTCCCGAGAACGGCGGACCCCTCCCCGGAGTCGGCTGCGCCGCCTCCGCCCTCCCCTAAATAGGGGAGGGGGGGAAAGGCGACGGCAAAGGCGTGGCCCACCCCGCCCTCGGCAGACCTCGGGCACCCCTCCCGAAGCGGGAGGGGCTACGGCCAACGACCACGGCTAACGGCCGGCGGGGTACGAGCCCCCGCCCTACAAAAGGCAGACGGCAACGGCACTAGCCTCCCGTGTTGAAGCTCGCCGCTAGATACCTCAATACTTGTTGCTCCTCGACGCCCAGGTTTTGGGCCTCGGCGCTGGCGGCGGACCAGTTTCCGGAAGTCGCGGCGGCGGCGATCTGGTCGGCCAAGCCCTGCCAGCGGGTTGCGGTTAGGGCGAAACGGCGCGCGGCCTCAGTCACGGCGGCTTGCTGGGGGCCGGTGAAGTCGGCGGCGGAGGCTTGCAGACTGGCAGCGGCGGACTGGCGGGCGCGGGCGATCAGCGGCAGAGCCTGCGGCGCCCATTTGGTTAGCTGGGTGGCGGCCGTGACGTCACCAGCGGCGGCTGCGTCTAGCTTGCGGACTAGCTCGTCATAGCCGGCCCGGCCCGAGGGGGCGCCCTGCAGGTCCGTCTGATCCAGGTCCAAAGTGGCGCGCAGGACGGCCGACTTGACCAGCTCCGCGTGGTTGGCGACCGCCGACTGCTCGGTTAGCGAGAACTGGTAGCCGGTGCGCGGCAGGGGGGCGAAAAGGCGCGGGCCGGTGCCCTGGGGCCAGCCCTGCGCGAACTCCGCGGCGGTCAGGACGCTGGCGCGCGACTGGCCGGGGCGCAGGAGATAGACCTGCTGCGAGGCGGGCTGGTAGCCGGTGAACAGGCACCAGCGCGGGGACTTGCCGCCGTAGAGCAGCAGGACGGGGCGGTTGAGCGCGAGGGAATTCGCGAAGGGCAGCAGCGCCTCCCCGGCGTTGGTGAAGCTCCAGGAGTTGTAGCCCCAGCCCCACGCCTCGGCGACCTGCGGCAGGGGGTTGCGGTGGAAGTAGAGCGTCGCGTTGGGGCTGCCCCAGTTGACCACGGTCTGGAAGGCCAAACCGGTGACGAGGAGGAGGTCGTCCATGTGGGCGGGGGTGCCGGCCTGCGCGAGCAGGGACTGGAGGCCGGCGAGCAGCTCCAAGGAGGGATGCGACTGGGCGCTGGGGGCCGGGACGCCGGCGAGGACCTTGGCGAGGCGCTGAAGTTGCTGCTGGCGCTGCTGGTCCTCCAGGTTCTTGAGGGTGTAGTACTGCCAGCCGAGGGCGGTGCGGGCGCGGCTGGCGGCGACGGTGTCCGGGTACATGCGGATGACCGACTCCAGCAGCTTGAGCGCCTCGGCGGGCTTGCCAAGCTGGTCGCGAGTGAGCAGGGCGAGGCGGTAGGTGGCCTCGCTGGCGCTGGGGGCGTCGCTGCCGAAAGCGTCAATGATCTGCTGCAGGACCGCGGCCGCGGCGGGAATCTGCCCGGCGGTCGCGTAGGAGCGGGCCAGCTCCAGGCGGGCCGAGGCGCGCAGGCGGGGCTGGTCGGCGAGCAGTTGGTCCACCTGCAGGCAGGTCTGATAGACCGCCTGAGGGTCCTGCAACTGGCGAGCCTGGACGTAGAGGGTCCACATCAGGGCGTTGGCCACGAAGGGGCTGTCGGGATAGTCGGATACGAGCCGCCCGTAGAGCCGGATCGCGGTCGAGGGATCGTTGAAGTTCTCCTGATAGAGGAAGCCTAGCTTATAGAGCGCCTCGGGGGCCAGCGGATCGCGCGGGGCGGTCTGCAACAGCGTAGTGTAGTCGGCGGCCGCCTGCTGGTACCGGCCTTGCGCCAGGGCGGAGGTGGCGCGGAAGTAGAGACGCTGGGCCCTAGTGGTACAGCCGGGGAGGACGACGACGAGCAGCAGCAAGGCCGCCAGCCGGCCGGCGGCGCTAGGACTCAGCTTGCGCGCAGGAGTGGGGTGGTTCATAGGTTTTGAGCCTCTTCCAGCGCCAGAGTGACGTGCATCAGGGTGGGGCGGTCGGCGGGCGCGGCGTCGTCGGCCAAGTTGCGACATTCCCAGGCCAAGTTGCCCGACTCGAGGCGATCGCGGATGACGGCGCGATTCTCGCGGCCCGGCTCATTGGGGCCCAGGGAGACCTCCTCCAGGACCGTGACCACCTGAGCGAGCACCTGGTGCTGCGGCTTGTCCGTGCCCTGGGGGTCGTTCAGGTTGAACATCAAATCGCGCACCAGCCAGTCGAGATGCTGGGTGCGCACGTAGTCCTGCAGGCCCTGCCACTTGACGGTCTGCACCTGCCCGCCGGCGAGCCGGAAGAGCACGCCGCCGAGGTTAATGGAGGAGCCGATGACGATGAACACCGACACAATCAGGGTGGCCCACAGGGCGCGGCGGCGGCGCTGGACGCGGCCCCGGACCACCGGCACGGCGTAGATGAGCGTCTCGGCCAGGCGCTGGATCAGCTCGGGGGGCGCGGGGAAGAGCGGCTCCTCGGAGGAGGCGTCCCACAGGGCGAGCGCCTGGGCGGCGACTTGCTCGTCGGCGCGGCGCTCGATCTCCTCGGCCAGGACGCGGCGCAGGCTGCCCAGCAGGCTCTCCCGCCAGCGCCAGCGGCCTAGCTCGCCCAGCCAGGCCCGCCAGACCGCCTCGGTCAGGTCGGCGGCCTGCGCCTCGTCGGGGCTAGCGGCCAGGGCGGAGCTGTAGAGGCCGTCGGCGACGCTGTAGAGCAGGGCGCGCAGGGCCTCCGCGTCTCCGATTTGGGCGCGGCGTTGTAGAGAATGAGCAGCTTGACTGGTTTGCATGGAGGTCAGCGTCGAGAACGTGAATGGGACGGCGGCGGCGCTACTTGAACAGGTCGTCCGCCAGGCCGGTATTGATTAGGTAGTCGCGCCAGGTCAGGGTGAGCGTCGCGCCCCCGGAGGCGCTGAGCACGCCGCTCGGGATGGTGGCGGTCAGGCCGGTGGGCATCCAGTATTTGCCGGCGGTCCAGGCGAAAGCCCAGGCGATATTTACCACGCGCGTGTCCCCGCGCCACAACTCGGTGCGGGTGGGCAGCCAGTAGTCGCCGCGAATCCAGGTGAGCAGGCGCACTGGCGGACCGTCGCCGCGCGGCCGCAGTTTGATACAGTATAGAGGGTACGCGCCGATAGTGCCAACCCCCGCCATGCTGACCTCGGTGTCGGCGGTGAGGTGGCGGCGCAGGCCGCCCAGGGTCAGCGCCTCGCGGGGCACGAAAACCATCTGGCTGGAGTCGATCTTGAGCTTGTCGGGGCGCTTGTAGTAGACGGTGAAGTTGCGCGTCGGGATCTGCTGGTCGGGCATGGTCACCGCGAGGGTGCAGTGGGCGGTGTAGTCCTGGACCTGGTCCTGCAAGGCCAGGGCGTGGTCGAGGACCTGGCGCGCGGTGAGTTCCGCGCGGGCCGGGGCGAGGAAGGCGAGGGCGAGGATTGAGGTTAGGAGGAGAGTGGTTTTCATGGTTGTTTTTTGGTGAGCGGACGACGAACGGCGGACCCCTCCCTGCCCTCCCCTAAATAGGGGAGGGAAAGGCTAACGGCGCCTCACCCCCTGCCCCCTCTCCCTGCGGGAGAGGGGAACGGCATTTCCCCTGTAGGGCGGGGGCTCGTACCCCGCCGTCGCTAGGCAATGGTTAGTCCGGCGGGGTACGAG
>DASXVN010000023.1:0-38206 GCA_036504235.1 Armatimonadota bacterium
CCCGCCGGACTAACGTTTGGTTAGCGACGGCGGGGTACGAGCCCCCGCCCTACAGTAACGGCCTGTGCCTCTGTCGTTGCCGTACCTCCCCCCCTCCCCCTCCCGAACGAACCCTCCCCCCTCCTCCTGCGTCTGTACGTATCGAGACAGACTCCGGAGCCCTGACGGCCCCTTCCGGTCCTGCCTTACCAGTGGAGGTAGCAGATGGACTCGCCCCCAACGGTCGTGCCTGACGCAGAAGAATATGTGCTCCGCCTCTACGTAGCCGGCCTCACCCCGCGATCTCTGCGGGCGATAGACAACCTCAAACAGATTTGCGCAGACCACCTTCAGGGCCGCTACGATCTGGAGGTCGTGGACATCTACCAGGACCCCGCGGCGGCCGCCGCGGCCCAGATCATCGTGGCCCCCACACTTATCAAACAGCGCCCCGCGCCCGAGCGGCGCTATGTTGGCGACCTTTCCGACACGGAGCAGATTCTGGCCTGGCTGGATCTGCTCCCGCTCGCTGCCGGTTAACCCATGCCCAGCGACCGCCCGCCTAACCCGGAGTGCTCCGACCTCCTCACGGAGCTGCGCGCTCGCCTCGCGGAAGCCGAGGAGACCCTCGAGGCCCTGCGCCGCGGCGCCGTGGACGCCGTAGTGGTCTACGGCTCGCCCGAGCGCGCGGCGCCCCAGATCTACACCCTCGAAAGCGCTGACCGCACCTACCGCGTCATCCTCGAGGGGATGGGGGAGGGCGCGGTCACTCTCTCCGCCGCCGGCGATATCCTCTTCTGCAACCCGCGCTTTGCCGAGATGGTGCAGGTCCCGTCCCTGCGCGTGGTCGGCACGCAGTTCGCCCAGTGGGTAGTGCCGGAGGACCGCGAGTTCCTGCGGGCCCTCCTGCAGGAGGCCTTGGAGGAGGGGGTGCGCGACGAACTCACCCTGGGCGCGCGAGACGGCTCCACGGTTCCCGTGCAGGTCTCGATCTCCCGCGTGCTGGATGGCCTGCCGCTGCTTTGTTTGGTGCTCACCGACCTCACCGAGCGCCAGCATATCGAGCAGGAACTCCGCGAGCACCTCGCCGCCCGCGAGGCCTCGGAGACGGCCCTGCTCGAGCAGCAGGAACGCCTGCGCGCCCTCACCTCGCAGCTCATCTACACCGAGGAGCGCGAGCGCCGCCAGTTGGCCGACCTGGTCCACGACGACCTCGGCCAGTGCCTGGCCCTCGCTAAAATGCGCCTGCAGTCGCTGAGCGCGCAACTGGCGGACGGCTTCGCCCAGGAGCTGGAGGCCACCCGCGCACTCCTCGACCAGAGCATCACCCGCGTCCGCGAGTTGACCGCGGAGTTGAGCCCCGCCGCCCTCTACCAGGTCGGCCTCGCCTCGGCCCTGGAGGCCGTGATCGATCCCTTGCGGCGCGCGGACCTGGAGATCACCCTGGAGATGGACGACGGCCACAAGTGGCCGCTGAGCGAGCACGTCCGCATCACCCTGTTCCGCGCCGTCCGCGAGCTACTGGTCAACGCCCTCAAGTACTCGCGCGCGCAGCGGGTCAGCGTTTCCGTCCATCGGGGCGACGAGGGGGTGCTGTGCGTCTCGGTCGCCGATGATGGGGTGGGCTTCGACCCCCAGGCCCTCCCCGCGGCGGGCGCGGTAGGCGGCTTTGGCCTGTTCAACATCCGCGAGCGCCTCACGGACCTGGGCGGCAGATTCGAGATAGACTCCACCCCCCACCAAGGCGCCCGCTTCACCCTAACGGCCCCCCTGGCCCCCGCGGAAGAGGACCGGGGGTAAGCCGCCGTAGGGGCGGCTCTCGCGGGGTCCGCACCGCGACTGCCGCCCGTTCGCTGCTGTCAGCAAGCGAACGGGGAACCCGGCCTCCCCGCCCCTCCCTCTGCCTTTCTCCCGCGCTCCCCAGGTCTGCCGCGGGGAGAGGGGCCGGGGGTGAGGCGCCGCTCCAGGCGCAGATTCGGGGCGGAAAGTCGGTCTTCCGCCCCGAAGGAGACTCCCTGCCGTTAGTCTTTTCCCTCCTACAGCTTCTTACTCAGATCCGCGGCTGGCACCGCCGTCGGCTTCGGCGCGGTCGCGGCCGCGGCCGGCAGACCGTCCAGAATCGAGAACCCAAAGGTCCCGAAGTCGGCCGGGCCGGCCGTGGTGAACCAGACCGTGTAGATCTGATTGTCGGTGGCGAAGAAGGCGGCGAAAGCATCCCGTCCGCCGCCGGAGTTGTCATCCGACGCCACCACGGTGTTGGCGGGCGGGATGACGCCCGCGTCGAAGTTGCCCCGGAAGACGATCACGAAGGGATCAAACACCGGGCTGGCCCCCGCGCGGAACATCTGTACATCAACCTCACCGTTCACGCGCGCCTCAAAATGCGTAACCACGCGCCGCGATCCATCGGCGTTCACGAAACTCGACCGGGTAGTCTGCGACGAGCCCCGGAGCGGGGGCGTAGCCACGCCGCCGCCTCCTCCCCCGCAGCCCCACAGCATCGTCAGGGCCAACGTCCCCAGCACCAGCATTGCTACCAGCTTTCGTCGGTTCATCTGAGTCCTCCCTGGGCGTCTTGATTAGGGTGGTATGGATTCCACTGGACTACGCATACCGCCGCTGGGGCTAGCCGTTCTCCGCGTTCTTGTTCTTGCCCCCGTCTTGCCCGCCCGAATGACCGCCACCCTGGCCCCCACCGCCCCCGCCACTCGCGGCCGGGTGACCACCGCCGCCGCCACCGCCGCCTCCACCGCCACCCGCGGCCGGGTGACCGCCCCCGTCCCCGCCGCCTCGGCCGCCACCACCGCCCGCGCCCCGGCCGCCGCCTCGGCCACCACCACCCTGGCCGCCTCCACCGCCGCCGCCGCCGCCCGCGCCCTGACCGCCCCCGGACGCACGGCCGGGCAGCGGCTGGTTGACCTGCTGGCGGATGACGGGCCGGACTTTCGCCACCGCCTGTCGCCCGTTGTTCCTGCGTTGCTCCCGACCGGCGGTGAGGGTCTGGGCGGTCTGCACCTGCCGTGCCGCCTCGCCCTTATTCCCCTGCCGCGTCAGGGCTTGCGCCAGCGCCCGATGCGCGTCCGCCGAACGGGGCGCGTACTGCACCGCCTGTTGGTACGAGGCGGTGGCGTTCTTCCAGTTGCCTTGCCGCGCGTACACGGCCCCCATGGCATAGTGCGCGGGCGCGAACCGCGGATTGATCTGCAGGGCCTGCTGGTACTCGCCCCGGGCCTGATCCAGCCGCCCCTGCCGCTCCCAGCTCTGCCCCAGCCCCAGGCGCGCGTCGGCGAACCGCGGGTTGTAGCGCAGCGACAACTGATACTGCTCCTGCGCCTGCCGCCAGTTCCCGCGCGTGGCGAAGATCAGCCCCCGCCGCCAGTAGGGCTCACAGTAGTTCGGCTGCAGGGCGATCACCCGGCCGTAGCAGAACTGGGCGTCCGAGAAATTCCTCCGGGCAAAGTAGCAGTCGCCCAGGGACTGAAACCCGATGAAGAAGGTCGGCTGCAGGACCACGCACCGCCGGTACAAGATGATCGACTCTTCGTAGTCGTCATCATAGAAGGCGGCCAGCCCAAAGAAGGACAAGCCCACCACAAAGTGCGGCTGCGCCACGATCACGGCCTGATACTCGGGATACGCCTGCCGGTAGTCCGCCTCAAAAGCATAGGCGTTCCCCAGCCGCAGCCGGACGTAGTAGTCATCCGGCCGCTCCACGCGCAGGGCCCGCAGCCGGGTAAAGACAATCTCGCGGTTCGGGCGGAAGACCCGCTCGTAGCGGTAGTCGTTGTCTCCGAAGACCACGACGGTGAGCACCGTAGTGGGCTCGAAGTACTGCGGCACCCGGTAGCCCACGTAGTTCAGCCCCGCCGGAGCGCCCAGGGGGACGTAATCGGTGGGGTAGATAGCCGCCGGAGCCCCGTTGACCTCCACGCGCTGGATCCTGTGACTGCTGGCGACAAAGCCCATCGCGGGCCGCGTCTCGTCGGCCACCGCGGGCACGTAATTCCCCTGATCGTCCGACTGGGGGAAGGAGGACTCCACATAGGACATATCCGCAGCGGTGGGCGCGCCGGCAATCGGGGCGACCGCACTCCCGGGGGCGTTCTCAGCAGTAGTAGTGGTGCGTTTCGGGCACCCGCCCAGCAGCACCAGCCCCAGCAACCCCGCCACCACCACCCTGGACACCCCGCGTCCTCTCCCGAATCCCTGCGTCGCGCATCCTTTACCGCTCATTGTTCTCACCTCTAGACCAGTTCCATGATCTGGCTCGCCAAGCCTGTCGACGCCCCCGGCCCCTCCGGGTTCAGCTCCGCCCGCGCCAGAGCGCTAGACTGTTGCCCAGCGGTAGCCAAGAGGGGTGAGACGCCGTTGCCGTAAGCCCCCCCTTTAGGGAGGGGCCTGCCCGCCGTAGCTTCAGCGAAGGCGGGGTGCGCCCGGCCGTTGCCCCTATGACTATGCGATATATTATAGTCTAATGCTCCTCGTAAGAATCCCCTTGACAGCCTCCCCCAATCCCTGTATTCTCCTTCTTACGGCTCGGGGGGAGTTTGCCCTCGAGCTTTTTTGTTTTTCGGCAGGATCGCGACTTTGGCCGTGATCCTGCAGCAGGTTTCATTCGTCTCTCCGGGGGGAGTCGTGGGGCAAGGTGCCTCACGGCTGGTTTCAACCAGCCCTTTTCTGGAGGCATGGATTTTGAGCAACCGAAGCCTACTCCGACACCCGGCGGTGCATCTGCTGATTTGCCTGTCGGTGCCCCTGGTCATTGACGTACTCTGCCTGTTCACCTTCAGCACCCTCCTCCCCCGCGGCGGCACCCTGGCCTTTGGCTCCAGCGACATGCTGATCGCCATCTCCTGGGGCGGCGCGGGCCTCTTCCTCTGCATAGTAATGGGCGCCCTGTTAGGCCTCCCGATTGCGGGCCTGCAGATAGCCTATCTACGCTCGCGCCTGGCGCGCCTCGCGCAGGGCGAGGATCCCCGCCGCGCGCTGGCCCTGGACCCGATGATTGCCGGTATGGCCCCCTGGTTGCTGATGACAGGGGTAGCCTGGATCGCGGCGCGCTCCTGGGTCTTCCCCCCGCTAGGCGGCCCCCTGGTGGCGGTAAATGTCCTCTGGGCGAGCGCCCTGGTCTATCCCCTCCAGTGGCAGGTCCACGAGTCCCTGCTAGCCGACGAGGAACTCCGCCGCGCCGAGGAACCCGACCCCGAGCTAACGACCCTCCAACTAACCGCCGACCACTGTTAGCGATCCTATCCCCGACTCATACCGGCGGGAGGGGGAAAGCAGAAAAGGACAGGCGCGCTCTGCGCCTGTCCTTTTGCTTTGGGGGGGAAGGGGGAGTCGTTAGCCGTTGTCGTTGCCGTACTGTAGGGCGGGGGCTCGTACCCCGCCGGCCGTTAGCCGTTGCCGTCGGTGGCACCGGCGTCTCGCCGGTGTGCCGTTACCGGAGGGGCCGCACGAGCGCAGCGGGGCCGGCCCGGCCGTTCGCCGTAGCCGTTCCCCCCCTCTCCCGCGAGGGAGAGGGGCCGGGGGTGAGGAAGCCGTTAGCCTTTCCCCAGCCCGTCGATCACCTCACCCAGCACCTCAAAATTCACCGCCGCGCTCTGCCGTAGCCGCTTGGCCTCCTCGGCCCGCGCGGTCGCCTGCGCCTCTCGCGCTTCCCAGACCTCGCTCGCCGCGATGCTCAGCGTCTGCCCGGTGAGCTTCTCCAGCGGCAGCAGCTTCTGCCCCGCCTGCCCGGCGAAGGCCGCCACCTTCGGGTCATACGACAACCCCAGCGCCGCCACCTGCTGCGCCGCCGCGAAGATCAGCCCGTGCAGCCGCATGGTCACCATCATCTCCAGCGTCCCCACCAGCGCCAGCATCTCCGCCGGCGCCACCGGGTTGCCCAGCACCGCCGGCTCCTCTTGCGTAGCGGAGGCGATCCGCCAGGCCAGCGCCACATCGGTGGGCTGGAAGGGCAGCAGCAAGCACCGCACCCCCCGCGCCTGCAGGGTATCAATCATCTCCGCGGTGGCTTCCCAGGGCTCCCGCCCGCCCCAGGAGCGCAGCACCACCCCCGCCACCGGCTGGTCCGGCGCCAGGCCCACGCTCTGCCGCAGCGCCTCCGCCACCTGCGATCCCGCCGGCTGCAGCAGCAGCGCCAGGTCCGCCGCCTCGGTAACCTTCCCCGGCGCCACGCCCATCTCCCGCGTCAGCCGCACCGACTCGGCATCCCGCAGCACCACGGCCTCAGCCTTCTCGAGATACCGCCGCATCAGCCCCATCACGCCCGGCCCCCGCAGCGGCCCCAGCCCTTGCCCCAGCACCACATAGGGAGTCCCCCGCCGCGCGGCCAGCTCCAGGATGCTCAGATAGTAGACGAGCGAGAGCTGCGAGGTACTGTTCTGAAACAGCCCCCCGCCGCCGCTCAGCAGCAGATCGGCCCGCCCCATCTCTTCCCACAGCCCCAGAATCGAGTCCCGCGCCACGGCGGCCACGCCGTAGACCTCTTCGGTAAGCGAGGGCTTCTGCGAGAGCACGACCGGCTCCACCTCCGGCCAACGCCGCAACTCCTGCACCAACGCCGCCAAAATGGCCTCATCGCCGAGGTTATCGAACCCGTAGTAACCGCTGATCAGCATGCGCATGAAATATCCTCCGGAGTAGCGCCCCTCGCGCCAGCCCTATCTTTCGCCGAGGAGGCCCGACGTCCCTCCCGGTCGTTGCCGTAGCTGTCGGTAGGACAGGCGTCTCGCGCGTCAGCCGTTAGTCGTGTGTCGTTGTCGTACTGTGGGGGGCACACCGATCGTCGACTTTTGCCGTCCCCCGTAGGTGGCACCGGCTGCCTGCCCTGAGCTTGTCGAAGGGTCTCGCCGGGGGGGCCGGCCCCCGCGTTCGGACCTTTACAAACGGCGGGAAGGACAATCGCATCCCGGTGGCGAATTGTCTCGCTGCAACGTTACACTCTACCTTTGGGGAAGGACTTGACGCCCATGAACCGTCGCTGGCTGGCCCTTGCGGGCTGCCTCTTGCTTATCCTGCAGACAGGAGTCGTTTTCGCCATGACCGTAAATGTATTCGGACCATATTCGCCGGAACCCTCGGGGCCGCGGTCGCATGACGTGGTCTTCTACGCCGAGAACCAGCCGAACTTTCTTTTTGACCACGGCAGTTCGGTAGTCATCACCTGCCAGTCGATCAAGCGCCCGCAGCACCTGACGTGGTCGCTGAGCCGCAACCTGATCCGCACCCCGTTCCTCAGCGGGGAGGCCGATCCGCGGCTGGATGACAGCTTCCGCCTGGAAGTGCCCACCGCCGCCTTGCGCCCCGGCTTCTATGAGCTGCACGTCAAGCTCATCTACACCGCCACGCAGAGCGCCGAGGCGGTCACCGCCTTCGGCTGGAAGATCAACGAGGAGCCGGTCATTACCTATGTGCCGCGCGACTTCATGGAGTTCTGGCAGGGCGAACTCAAGAAGATGGCGGACGTGCCGCTGGACCTGAAGATTGAGAAGGTCGGGGTCCTGAGCGACGCCGAGGTCTGTAAGTACAATCTCGAGCACGCCAGCCTGGTCGAGTATCCCGATCCGGCCGGCGAGAAGGTCAAGGAAGTGGAGCTGTACAAGGTGAATTTCGCCGGCGCTAACGGCACCCGGGTCTACGCCTGGGTGGCCAAGCCGGTCGGCCCCGGGCCCTTCCCCACCATGCTGGTGCTGCCCGGCGCGGGCACCGGCCCCCGGCCCCAGCCGCTGGAGCACGCCCGGCACGGCTACGTGGCCATGGAAGTGCAGATGCACAACCAGCCGGTGGATATGGCCCGGGAGAAGTACCCGCCCACCACGGCCGACGACTACAGCGGTCCCCGGACGCTGGACGAGTACCACGTGTACCTCAACGCGGTGCGGGCCGTCACCGCGATCTGCGCCTGCCCCGGCGCGGACCCGAGCCGCTTGGTCACCATGGGCGGCAGCCAGGGCGGACGCCTGAGCATCGTGGTTCCGGCGCTGTGCCCGCAGGTGAAGGCGACCATTCCGCACATCGCGCACTTCGCCTACATGCCGTGGCTGCGCTGGACCGAGCGAATGAACCTCGCCAAGGAGTCGGGCGAGGCGGGCTTCACCGCTAAGGACCTGCTCCGCAACGACCAGACCCGGGCCGAAGGGTACTTCGACATTCTCAACTTCGCGCCGTACATCAAGTGCCCGGTGTACATGGACTCCGGCCTGATTGATGGCGCCTCGCCGCCGACCGGCTGCTTTGCGGTCTACCGGGCGCTGAACTGCCCCAAGACGATGTCACCGCTGCCCAACAAGGCGCACGACAACAGCCCGTGTTTCGACCGCGCCGCCTGGCGGTGGCTGGACAAGCTGCTCAAGTAGCGCTATTCTTAGCGTCAGTCCCCTCAGCCCGCGGGCCGGACGGTCCGCGGGCTTTTTCTTGACGCGCGGGAGTGACGAATGGCCGAAACTGACTTCTTCATGGGCCTGGACGGCGGCGGCAGCAAGACGGCAGCGGTGCTGCTGGACGGCAGCGGCCGCCGGCTCGCGGAGGCCCGAGCGGGGCGGTCGGCGATTGTCGCCGCCCCCTGCGCCGAGTCGTGCGCGGTGCTCGCCGGCGTGGCGCAGAGCCTCTGCGACCAGGCCGGCGTCACCAGGGCCCAGATCACCGGCGTGGGTCTGGGGCTGAACGGAATAGACTTCGCCGACGAATTCGACCTGCAGCACCGGGCGCTGGCCGCCTGCCTGGGCGTGCCCGGGGAGCGGCTGACCCTGGTCAACGATGGGATCGCGGCGCTGTGGGGCGCCTTTCCCGCCGAGCGCGCGGCCATCGTGCAGCACGGCTCGGGGCTGACCAGCGCCTACCGGACCACCTGGGGCCAGGAGCGCATGTTCGACAACGTGGACGCCGGGCAGATTTTCGACCTGCGCCGGGCCCTGACCGCCGCGGTGGCGCGGATGATTGACGGCCGCCGCCCCCCCACCCCGCTGAAAGAAGCCACCTTGCGTCTGTACGGCGTGGAGGACGAGGCCCTCTACCACGAACTGGTCTTCCGGGGGCGGATTCCCCGCGAGAAGCGGCTGCGGGGCCACCAACTGGTCTTTGCCGCCTGGCCGGAGGGCGATCCGGTGGCCGCGGAGTTGGTGGAGGCGGCGCTGGCCGATTACGCGTGCCTGGCGGGCGCGCTGCTGGCCCGGATTGGCGGCCCGGAGGCCCATCTGGCTTTCGGCGGCGGGGTGCTGCAGAGCGCGCCGGCCGCGTTCCTGGAGCGCCTGACCGCGCTGGTGCATGAGCAATATCCGGAGGCAATCGTGGGCCGCCCGCGCCTCTCCGCCGCCGAGGGAGCCGCCCTGATGGCGGCGCACCACGCCGGGGCCGACCCGGTGAGGATGTTCGCGGCGCTGGAGTAGGGGCGCGTTGGGCGGAGCGGTAGCGGCGGCCGGCCTCACCCCCGGCCCCTCTCCGTGCACTTGAGTACAAGTGCCGCAGGAGAGGGGAGAACGACGGACGGCCGTTTCCCCGTAGGGGCGCGTTTGGCGGAGTGAAACGGAGCCACACACGCCCGTTCGCTAGCGCCTGGTTAGCCCATGGGTAGCGGAGGCCCGGTCGGGCGAGACGCCGGACCTACCGACGACAAAGGCAACTAGAACCGAGGCAGAACATGCGTCAATCAACTCTGGGCACTCCCGCTCATGCGGTACCGGTCGAGGTCTACCCCGACCCGGTGGCGCTGGGGGAGGCCCTGGCCGGAATCATCTTGCGCGGTGTTGCAGCGGCGAGCCGGGAGGGGCGGCGGTACCTGCTGGGCTGCCCCGGCGGCCGCAGCGCGGTGAGCACCTACGAGGCCCTGGGGGCGCAGGCCGCCGACCTGTCGGGGCTGGTCATCGTCATGATGGACGAGTACCTGGTCCCCGGCCCCGGGGGGCTGGTGAATTGCCCGGCGGAGGCGCACAATAGCTGCCACCGCTTCGCCGCGGAGATCATCCGGGGGAATCTGAACCGGCGCCTGGACCCGGCGCGGCAGCTTCCCGCCGACCAGGTCTGGTTCCCCGACCCGGCCGACCCGGCCGCCTACGAGGAGCGCCTTAGGGAGGCGGGCGGGATTGATCTGTTCATCCTCGCCAGCGGCGCGAGCGACGGGCACGTGGCCTTCAACCCGCCCGGCACGCCCGCCGACGCGCTGACCGGCGTGGTCCGCCTGGCCGAGAGCACGCGGCGCGACAACATGGTCACCTTCCCCGATTTCACCGACCTGAGCGAGGTGCCAGGCTATGGCGTCACCGTGGGTCTGGGCACCATCGCGGGCCAGTCGCGGCAAGCGGTGCTGATCGCCCACGGGCCGGACAAGCGCTACGCGGTAAGCCAACTGGCCTGCCGGGGGGAGTTCGCCCCCGACTGGCCGGCTACCATCATCTTCAACTGTCAGCAGGCTACGATTATGCTCGACGAGGCGGCTGTTTCGGGGTAGGGGCGCGTTTTGCGGAGCGGAGCGGAGCAACACCCGCCCCTACAACGGCAACGACGACGGAAGCTGTACCAAGCCAGGAGGTTACGCTATGCCCACAGGAATCACGATTCTGCTGGTCGGGGCGGGAAGCTCGTACACCCCGGAGCTGATTGATGGGCTGCTCAGCCGGCCCGCGGACCAGTACCCGGTGCGCGAAATTCGGATGCAAGACCCGAACGCGGAGCGCCGCGGCATCATGGCCGGGCTGGCGGAGCGGATGATCGCCGCCTCCGGGCGCGAGATTACCGTCCGGCAGGGGGCGGAGTTGGTCCCGCTGCTGGCGGGCGTGGACTTCGTCATCACCCAGATTCGCGTCGGGGGCATGGACGCGCGCTACCTCGATGAGAGCATCCCGATGAAGTACGGCTGCCTGGGCCAGGAAACCACCGGCGCAGGCGGCATGTTCAAGGCGCTGCGCACCATTCCGCCGATGCTGGAGATCGCCCGGGCGGTGGAGCGAGAGGCGCCGCAGGCCTTCATTCTCAACTACACCAACCCCAGCGGCATCATCACCGAGGCGGTGTGCCGGCATACCGGGGCGCGCTTCGTGGGGCTGTGCGCGGGGATTCCGGGAATTCAGGCCAAGGCCGCGGAGCTGCTGCAGGACCGCTTCGGCGAGGTGCGCAGCTACTGCGTGGGGCTCAACCACCTGGGCTTCATCCACCGGTTTGTGGCCGGCGAGCAGGACATCACCGCGGCGGCGCTCGCGCGGCTCCTGGAGCTGACCAGCCAGGACGACGAGCACGCCGGGCTGTGCGCGCCGGAGTATATCCGAGTGTTCAACGCGGTGCCGATCATGTATCTGCCCTACTACCTCCACCGGCGCCAGAAGCTGGCCGAGTGGCAGGCCAAGGGCCAGACGCGCGCCCAGGAGATCATGGAGATCGAGCGGAGCATCTTCGCCGAGGCCGCAGACCCCGCGACCACCAGCAAGCCGGAGGCGCTGACCAAGCGCGGCGGCGGCGGCTACGCGAACGTGACCTTCCCGATGCTCCACGCGATCCTGCACGACACCGGGGAGGAGATCGCCTGCACCGTGCCTAACCGCGGGACGGTGGCGGACCTGCCCGCGGAGGCCTGCGTCGAGGTGGTCTGCCGCACGGGTCGGGAGGGCCCCGCGCCGCTGCCGGTGGGCGAGATTCCCCTGGCCTACCGGGGCCTGGTGCAGGCGGTCAAGGCCTACGAGACGCTAACCGTGGAGGCGGCGGTCACCCAGAGCCGCGACCGGGTGATCGAGGCGCTAGTCAACCATCCGCTGGTCGGCGACCTGGACACGATTGAGCCGATGGTGGATGAACTGCTGGCCGCGCACGGGCTGGAGTACCACTAGGGGGCCCGCACGGCGTCGGCGGCGCAGCGAAAGCCGGTGTCACTGCAAGTGGCGAGCAGGCCCTCGAAGGCGCGGTAGGAGCAACGGCACTGCCGCGGGCCGTAACCATACGCGCCCCCGCGGAGAATCCCTCGCGGCTCCCCAAGCGGCCAGCCCCAGGGATAGCGATCCTGCTGGACGTCCTCCACCCACTCCCAGACGTTGCCGGCCATATCCTCCGCGCCAAACAGGCTGACGCCGAGCGGGAAGCTGCCGCCCGGCTGCTTGCGGCCCGGGAGCAGGGCGCAGCTCGTCCCGTCGCGGGGCGGCGGGGCGGTCGCGCGGTCGGTCACGTTGGCGCACTCCGGCCGGAACTCATTGCCCCAGGGGTAGAATCGACCGTCAGTCCCTCGCGCCCCCTTCTCCCACTCCGCGCCGGTCGGCAAGCGCTTGTGCACCGCCCGCGCGTAGGCCTGGGCCTCGGACTTGAGCACGTGGGTGGCGGGCAGGTCCGCCTCGCCGGGCGGGAACTGGTGCGTGGGGAAGACCGCCGCGAACTGGCGGTTGGTAACCTCCAGGCGGTCCAGGTAGAAGGCGGGGAGCCAGGCGCGGCGCAGGGGCCCCTCGCCGGGGTCGTTCTCGGGGTCATCGGTCCCGATCAGAAAGCGCCCGGCGGGCACGAAGACCATCCCCTCCGGCGGCGGCGCGTAGGCGCGAGTCTCAAGATAGAGGCGATACAGGACCCTTCCGCCCAGGGCGGCAGCCGCCAGCACCACGACCGAGACTAGCAGCCCCAGCACCCACCCGCGGAAATTGCCCCGACGAGAGGAGAGGTAGCTCATAATCCGAGGACGACACAGACCTGGCTTTCGGTTCGGCAGGAGGCACTAGCGCCGGGCGGAGGAGCGCAGGAGCATTCGCGCCAGACCGTAGTGCAGCCAGGGGCGCGGCAGCCAGCGGGTGAGCCAGTTGAGTTGCCAGGCGTCCGCCCCGACGCTGTAGCGCCAGGCCGGAGAGCGGCGGTTCATCACCCGGAGGATCGCCTGCGCCACGGCCTCGGGGGGCGCGGCTTTGTCCCAGGCGTGGGCATAGCGCTCGGTGTAGTGCTCCCGCAGGAGCGCGTAGGCCTCCAGAGAAACCGCGGTCCACTGGGCGTTCTCCAGGAAGCTGGTGCGGACCAGCCCCGGCTGCACCAGGGCGACGCGGACCCCAAACCCCCGCACTTCCAGGCGCAGGGCCTCCGTGTACGTCTCCAGCGCGGCTTTGCTGGCGCAGTACATCCCCTCGAAGGGCACGCCCAGGAGCGCCGCGGCGGAACTGACGTTGAGAATCAAGCCGGAGCCCTGCGCGCGCATCACCGGCAGGACCGCGCTCACCAGGCGATGCGGCCCCAGCAGGTTGACCTCCAGCAGGGACCGGGCCTCCTCGGGGGTAGTCTCCTCCAGGGGGCCCAGCACGCCGAAACCGGCGTTATTGACCAGCACGTCGAGCCTCCCGGCCTGCTCCACGACGGCAGAGACGCAGGCGGCTACCGAGGCGGGGGAGGTGACATCCAGAGGCAGCAACTCGAAACCCTGCGAGGCGGGCGGATCGGGCCGGAAAATGGCGGCAAAGACCCGGCAACCATGCCGGGCCAGGAGTCTGGCGGTGGCCCAGCCGATGCCCGAGTCAGCGCCGGTGATCAAGACGGTGCGAGGCGGCTTCATATACTGACTATCCAGACGGGGCGGGGCCGGGAGGGTTCAGTACCGGGGCCGTTTCGGGGCAATGAGCAGGTAGGCAATCGCGCCCAGGGGTCCAGTGGCGCCGATGATGGAAAACCAGATCGCCCGCCCGGCGCAGCCTAGGTAGGGATTGAACAAGCAAGCCAACTGCGCCCACAGCCACAACCCCGTCAGGAACAAGGCGAACAACAGCAGAACAACCTGAGCGCCAGGCGGCGCGTGCATCAGTTGGTCAACGGCAGCGTTGGGAGGCATGAGGTGTGTTTCTCCGTTGCGGCGCGGCTCCCTTCAGTCCTCATGGGGAAAGTGTTATACTCTCCCCCACTATCTGTCTTTCCGGGAGGCCTTTTACTGTGGCTGAATCGCCTGAGCGCCATGACCGCTATGATTTTCATACCCTGGAGCCCAAGTGGCAGCAGCGCTGGGCGGAGGGGGGGCTGTTTCACACTGACCCCGAGAGCGACCGGCCCAAGTTTTACTATTTGGACATGTTCCCCTACCCCTCCGGGGACCTGCACATGGGCCATGTGCGCAATTACATTATCGGCGATGTGCTGGCCCGGCAGTTGCATATGCGCGGCTTTAACGTCATGCACCCCATGGGCTGGGATGCCTTTGGGCTGCCCGCGGAGAACGCCGCCATTCAGCGCAACATTCACCCCGCCGACTGGACCCGGGCGTCCTCAGCCAAGATGAAGGGGCAGTTCGACGCGCTGGGGATCACCTACGACTGGGCCCGCGAGGTGGACGCCTCCCGGCCGGATTACTACAAGTGGACCCAGTGGCTGTTCCTGCAGCTCTATAAGGCGGGGCTGGCTTACCGGGGGTCGGCGTCGGTCAACTGGTGCAGCTCCTGCCAGACCGTGCTGGCCCGCGAGGAGCTGGAGGGCGAGACCTGCGAGCGCTGCCACACGCCGGTGGAGATTCGCCAGGCGCCGGGGCAGTGGTTCTTCGGCATCACCAAGTACGCCGACCGGCTGCTGGACGATATCAAGCTGCTGGACAAGTGGCCCGACCGGGTGCGCGTGATGCAGGAGAAGTGGATTGGGCGGTCGCAGGGCGTTCAGTTCAAGCTGCCCCTGGAGAACCATGAGGGCGCGGTCGAGGTCTTCACCACCCGCATTGATACGATCTACGGGATCACCTTCATGGCGCTGGCGGGCGGGCATCCGCTGGTCAAGGAGCTGACCGCCGGGACGGACTATGAGGCGCCGGTGGCCGAGTTCGTGCGGCAGGTGGCGGTGGAGGCGGCGACGGACCGCGAGGCGGTGGTGGACAAGAAGGGCCTGTTCCTGGGCGCCTACTGCCTGCACCCGCTGACCGGCGAGCGCATCCCGCTGTACGTGACCAACTACGTGCTGATGGAGTACGGGACCGGCGCGGTCATGGCCGTCCCCGCCCACGACCAGAGGGACCTGGAGTTTGCCCGGGAGAAGGGGATTGACGTGAAGGTGGTTATCCAGCCCGCTGACCCCTCCGTCAGTGGCACCGGCGTCTCGCCGGTGTCGGGCAGCTCAGCGGGAGGGGACACCGGCGAGACGCCGGTGCCACCGGGGACGGCGGGGATGACGGGCGAGACGCCCGTCCTACCGGAGGCTTTCGTCGGCGAGGGTTTCATGGTCAACTGCCGCTCCTATGACGGGATGCCCAGCGCCCAGTTCAAGGAGGCCATCGCCGACCACCTGGAGGCTGCGGGGATCGGCGCGCGGCAGGTCAACTACCGGCTGCATGACTGGCTGATCAGCCGGCAGCGCTATTGGGGCTGCCCGATTCCGGTGGTGACCTGCGACAAGTGCGGCGACGTGGCGGTGCCCGAGGACCAGCTCCCGGTGCTGCTGCCGGAGAAGGCCGACTTCACCCCCACCGGGGAGTCGCCGCTGGCCCGCGTGCCGGAGTTTGTGAATACCACCTGCCCGCAGTGCGGCGGCCCGGCGGTGCGCGAGACCGATACCATGACCACCTTCGTGGACTCCTCCTGGTACTATCTGCGCTACGCCAGTCCGGACGCCGCGGACGTGCCCTTCCGCCGCGCGGAGGTGGACTACTGGCTGCCGGTGGACAAGTACGTCGGCGGAGTCGAGCACGCCGTCCGGCACCTGCTCTACTCGCGCTTCATCACCAAGGTGCTGTACGACCTGGGGCACATCGGCTTCGAGGAGCCCTTCACCGAGCTGTTCACGCAGGGCATGATCTACATTGACGGTCACAAGATGAGCAAGCGGGGCCGGGTGGTGCGGCCCGAGGAGATCAGCGACCGCTACGGCACCGACACCGGGCGGACCTTCATCCTCTTCGTGGGCCCGCCGGAGCAGGACGCGGAATGGAGCGACCGCGGCGTAGAGGGCTGCCACCGCTTCCTGCAGAGGGTGTGGCGGCTGGGGGCCGAGTTTAGCGGGCTGTGGCTGCCGGAATGGAAAGAGATTCTCAGTGGCACCGGCGTCTCGCCGGTGTCGGGCAAGGCAGCGGGAGGGGACACCGGCGAGACGCCGGTGCCACCGGGAGACGGGCGAGACGCCCGTCCTACCGACGCCCAGCGGGCGCTGCGGCGCAAGACCCACCAGACTATCCAGGCCGTGACCGAGGACATCGCCGGGATGCGGCTGAATACCATGATCAGCGCCATGATGGAGCTGGTCAACGAACTGCTGCCCTTCGCGGGGAAGCTCACCGCCGCCGACACCGCGGGCCGCGCGGTCTTCAGCGAGGGCCTGGACGCGCTGCTGCATCTGCTCTCCCCCACCGCGCCGCATCTGTGCGACGAGGTCTGGGAGCGCCTGGGCCACGCGGGTTCGCTCTACGAGCAGCCCTGGCCGGAGTACGACCCGGCGGTGGCGGCGGCCGACCAGATCACCATCGTGGTGCAGATCAACAGCAAGGTCCGCGACCGCCTGGAGGTGCCCGCGGGTACGCCGATGGAGCAGATCCAGGAGCTAGCCCTGGCCCTCCCCGGCATCGCCAAGCAGGTAGAGGGCAAGACCGTGCGCAAGGTCATCGCCGTCGAAGGCAAGCTGGTCAACTTCGTGGTGGGATGAGGCGGAATATGGAAATGACGCCCCGTTTTGAGGTCAGCCAACTGGACGATATCGCCGCGGTGACTTGCCCTTGCGGGCAGACGCAGCGGGCCTTTACCGGCTCGCGGGTGGCCTCCTGTCATTTGGTGGAGGTCTCCGCCGAGGCCCGCTCGCATTATCATAAGCGGCTTACCGAGCTGTACGTGGTGCTGGAGGGGGAAGGCGCGCTGGAGCTGGACGGGGAACTGATTCCGGTGCGGCCACTGAGCGCTGCGCTGATTCGCCCCGGCTGCCGGCATCGCGCCGTCGGCCAGATGCGGATCATCAATATCCCGATTCCGGCGTTTGACCCGAACGACGAATGGTTTGACTAGCAGGAACGAACCTCCCGGTGGCACCGGCGTCTCGCCGGTGCCGGGCGGCAGCGGGAGGCGACACCGGCGAGACGCCGGTGCCACCGGAGCCAAGCCACCGCCCCTACGGGAGAATCAACGACTCGCCATCACCCTGGCGCACCTGCGCCGGTCAAGGAGCCCCCAAGCCCATGATTAAGACCCTGCTGCTCAGCGGCGCGAACAACCATGACTGGACCCGCTCGACGCCCTTCGTTAAGGACCTGCTGGAGCAGACCGGCAACTACGCCGTGACGGTGACGAACGATCCCGGCGAGTTGCTGGCCGACGCCGCCGAGGTGGCCAAGTACGACCTGATCTTCTCCGACTACAACGGGCCGGAGTGGGGCGAGGCGGCGAAGGAGAACTTCTCCGCGGCCATCTGGGACGGCACCGGTTTGGTAGTCCTGCACGCCGCGGACAACGCCTTCCCCGGCTGGACCGACTACGAGAAGATGGTCGGGCTGATGTGGCGCGAGGGCGCGGGGCACGGGGCGTTTCACGAGTTCCCGGTGACCATTCAGGATCGCGAGCACCCGATCACCGCGGGGCTGGCGGACTTCCGCCTGTGGGATGAACTGTACCACGGGCTGAGCCACCTGCACGGCGTGCCCTTCCACGTGCTGGCCACCGGCTACTCGGACCCCG
This sequence comes from Armatimonadota bacterium, assembly GCA_036504235.1. Classification (GTDB taxonomy): domain Bacteria; phylum Armatimonadota; class Zipacnadia; order Zipacnadales; family Zipacnadaceae; genus Zipacnadum. The sequence goes on from DASXVN010000023.1 coordinate 17,550, forward strand.
CCTCGGGCGGCTCCGGGCAGGACGAGCCGGTGATGGTCACCACCCGCTGGAACCTGGGGCGCATCTTCCATATGGTGCTGGGACACGTCTGGGCCGGCGACCCGGCGGAGAACAAGGGCTGCAGTATGATAACTTTCGAGAACCCCGGGTTCCAGCAGGCGCTGCTCCGCGGCTGCCAGTGGGCCGCCCTCGGGAGCGTAGAGTAGGCCCTATGACCAGCCGCGAGCGAGTGCTGACTGCGATTTGCCACCAGGAAGCCGACCGGGTGCCCTTCAACCTGCGGCCGGGGGAGGAATTGGTGGCGCGCCTGCGCGCCGAGGGGGTCGCGGAGGATTTCGCCGACCACTTCGGCCACGACGTGCGCTACCTCTATCTGGGCTGGCCGGCGGTGCCGGAAGGCGTGCCGGCCGCCGAATGGACCCCGGTGCCCAGCGACGCGGAGGTCGCCGTCGCCGCGCAGGAAGTCGCCGCCTTCCACGCGCGCGGACTGGCCGTGTGCGGGCAGTACCTCATGGGCGTCTACGAGCACGCCAAGACCTGGACCGGCGACGAGGCGACCATGATGGGGCCGTATGACGACCCGGCCGGTTTCGCCGACCTGCTGGACCGCATCACCGCGTGGAAGATGGCGACCTACGGCGCCCACGTCCGCGCCGGGGTGGATATCGTCTGGATCGGCGACGATCTGGGCACCCAGCGCTCGCTGGTGATGAGCCCCGCGCAGTACCGCCAGTGGTATCGCCCCCGGCACCAGCGCCTGATCGAGCACCTGCGCGGCCTGAACCCGGAGGTTAGGGTCGCCTTCCACTGCTGCGGCCACGTCACCCCGTTGATCCGCGACCTGATCGAGATCGGCGTGGATATTCTGGAAGCGGTGCAGGCGGAGGCTATGGATATCGCCGGGCTCAAGCGCGAGTTTGGGCGCGATATCTGCTTCTGGGGCGGCGTCGGCGCGCAGAGCGTGCTGCACGGCAGCCCCGCGCAGGTCCGGGCCGGAGTGGCGGAAACGCTGCGGATCATGGCCCCCGGCGGCGGCTATATCGCTGCCCCCTGCCACACGCTGACGGACGACGTGCCCTGGGAGAACGTGCTGGCTTTCCACGAGGCGATCCGCGACTACGCGGCCTATCCACAGCCGGGAATTTGACCATGCTGACGCCCCTGACCACAACCCAGAAGGCGGTGCTCGGCGGGCTGATGCTGCTGGTGGTGGGGGCGTGCCTGGGGGTCGTGCGCCAGCGCAGCCTGCCGCCTCCGCCGCTGCCGACCTACCCCGCGCAGGCGCCCCCGGCTCCGGCGCTGACCGTGGACGTGGTCGGCGCAGTGCTCCGGCCCGGCGTGCAGCAGGTCCCCGCGGGGTCCCGGCTGGACGCGGCCGTGCAGGCCGCCGGCGGGTTCGCCGCGAACGCGGACCGCTACTCCGTCAACCTCGCCAAAGTCCTCAAAGACGGTGACCAGGTGGTCGTGCGGGCGCTGCTCCCGGCCGCCGCGGGCACGCCGACGGGCCGCAGGGGCGCGGCGCCTCCGGCTACCCGCCGTGGCGCGGCCGCGACGCACCTCGCCCCGCCCCCGGCGGCGCCGGCGGTCAGCTTTCCGCTGAGCCTCACCACCGCCACCCCCGAGCAACTCGACCAAGTCCCCGGCCTGGGGCCAAAGACCGTGGCGGGGATCGTCGCCTATCGTACCCGCTACGGCGGCTTCCGGCGGGTGGACGAGCTGCTCCTGATCAGCGGCCTCGGCCTGACGCAGCTGGAGAAGCTGCGGCCGTATCTGACGCCGTAAGCCACCGCACGACTCACCCCCCTGCCCCCTCCCGAAAAGCAAACCGGCCTCCCCACTGCGGGGAGGCCGGTCGGTTTTCGGCTTGAGCGAGCGGTCAGACGACCCGCTGCGGGGTGGCGACCACGGGCTGGCCGCGTAGGCCGGCGCTCAGGGTTAGCGTGCTGCCGCTGAACGCGTCACTCCCCCAGGATTCGGGTTCGGCTAGAGCACCGGGTTGAAGGTCAGCACGTAGGTGTGACCCAGGTGCGATTCGGTCAGCTTGACGGCGGTGCCGGTGAAGTTCGTCGCGAAGGACTGGTCCGGCGCGTCGGCGTTGTCCGTGAGCAGGTGCAGCGTGGACCCGCTGGTGTACCAGCCGTTGACACTCTGCCCGGTGATCGCGTTCGTCGCGCTCAAGTCGGTGGCGATCATGGTACCGCCCGGCAGAAACTCCGTGGTCATATGCGTGGTCCCGACTTCCCAGTGGAAGTAGGTGGCGGCGCTGAAGTTGGTGCCGTCGGCCTTGACGCCGGCGAGCTTCCAGGAGCCCAGGAAGCTCGCGCTGTGGTCGCCCACGGCGCCATAGGGCTTGAAAATCAGCTTGCGCGTCTGGCCCTGCTCGCGGACCCACAGGATCAGGCTGCCGCCCTGAGCGAGGTAAAGACCCAGTTTCTGGTTGCCGACCCCGCGCGAGAAGACGCCCCCGCCAGTGATCCAGGTAACCGCTTGCGTCTCGGCCGGGATGACCTGCCGCTGCTTGAGCAACATCTGGCTGCCGCCGCCGTTGGCGCGCAGATTCATCACGAAAGCCGTGGCCCCTGACTTGTACAGGCTGCTGGGCGGCGCATTGACGCCGTCCAGGCTGGTGCCGGTAAGCCTCCAGACGCCGGCCATTTTCGGGTCGCGCTCAGTGAGGGCGCCGACCTTGGCGCAGGTGATCTGGCGGGTATTGCCGCCGCCGGTAAAGGTGAGCACCAGGGTCTTGCCGGAGGTGGCGTAGGTGAAGGGCGCCGGCGGGTTGCCGTTCCACGCCATGGTCCCGCTGCCGCTAGCGGCGGTCCAGGAGCCGGGGGCGGTGCTGTCCAGCGAGCCGGTCAGGTAGGCGTCGCGCGACGCGGTGCCGTTGGCGTTGAACTTCATCAACACGTAGTCGTAGCTCTTGTCCCAGCCCATGACGGCCTTGACCGAGGTTTCGGCTCCGTTGAGCTTGGCCATGATGGTGACCCACTGGCCGAAGAGCCGACCATCAACGATCGGCGGCACGACCGCCGGAGCCACGCCGGCCGCGGTAATTGCGGGAGCGGTGTTCTCCAGACCCGTCGGGCTGCCGCCCGCGCCGCAACCTACCATGACCAGCACCAGCAGCAGGGCGGCTCCTAACAGCAATAACTTGCTCATCAGTTCACTCTCCTCAGATGACGACCAGGGTGCGGAACGACTCTGACGGCGGTACTCCGGAGGCAGCAGCGGGGGCGGAAGCACCAGACCGGCACTCCCGCCCCCGAGAACCTCACGAGCTTGCTCGTATCGAGCGCGGCGACTAGACGACCTTGTTGAAGGTCAGCACGTAGGTGTGGCCTTCGTGCGTCTCGGTAAGCTTGACGCCGGTAGCGGTGTAGGTGATGGCCATCGCCAGGTCCGGCGCGCTCGGGTTGTCCGTGAGCATGTGCAGCGTGGAGCCGCTCGTGTACCAACCGTTGAGGGACTGGTAGCTGATCGCATTGGTCGCGGTAAGCTGCGTGTCGATCATGCTCCCGTCCGGCAGGAATTCCACGGTGTCGTGGGTGGTGTTCGGCTCCCAGTTGAAGTAGGAGGCGGCGCTAAAGGCCACGCCGTCCCGCTTGACGCCCGCGAACTTCCAGGTACCCACGACGCTCGCGTTGTGCTCGCCGATGGCGCCATAGGGCTTGAAGATCAGCTTGCGCGTCTGACCTTGGTCGCGTACCCATAGAGTCATGGTGCTGCCCTGCACCAGGTACAGCCCGCGTTGGCCGGCGCCCGAGCCGCGCGCGAAGATACCCACACCGCTAGCCCAGTTGTTGGTCTCGGCATCCGCCAAGATCACCCCGTGATGGTTGAGCAGCGTCGTGCGCGCCACGCCACTGGCCCGCATCTGCAGCGCAAAGGCAGTGGCGCCGTCTTTGTACATGGTGCGGGGCGGGGCGTTCACGCCATCGATGGCCAGGCCCGTCAGCTTCCATACCCGGACCATGTTCGGATTGTGATCGCTGATCGTGACGAACTTGGCAAAGGTGCACTGGCGGACCTCCCCCCCCTGGGTGAAGCTAACTACAACCGTCTGCCCGGAGAACGCGTAAGTGAAGGGCACCACGGGATCGGCGCCCCATTTGAGGGTGCCCGCCCCGCCGGAGGCCGTCCAGAGGCCTGCTTGCGTGCGATCCACCACGCCGTTGAGGTAATCAGTCTCCGTTACCGTGCCATCGGACCGAAACTTGACCACCATGTAGTCGTAGTTCTTGCCCCCCCAGCCGAAGACCGAGGTGAGCGCGGTCTCTACCCCATTCACCTTGCCCACGACGCTTACCCATTGGGCGAAGAACTTGCCATCGAGGGCCACCGCCGGCGCGACCGCCCCGTCGGGACCCGCGTTCGACATCGCCGCCGGATCCTGCAGACTACTCGGGCTGTTGCCCGCACCGCAACCGACCATGACCAGTACCAACAGCAATCCGGCTCCCAGCAGTAAGAACTTGCGCATCGACTCACTCTCCCTAAGGCGATCTGTGGTGTGACGAAACGAGCGTACTTGGCGGTCCGCGTCTAGGGGCGGGACATCGAGAGGACGCTGGCTCGCTTTCAGTCGGCGAACCGCGTGACGAAATCCTCGTCGGCGACGGTGCGGAGAATCTCCCCGAAGTAGCAGCGGTGGAAGTCACCCGAGGGGTAAGCCCCAGCGGCTATCTCAGTGGCTAGCTGCGCCGGAATCAGATCATTGTAGTGGACAACCCGACAGAAGAAGGTCAGCCCACACTCGGTGATCCCCAGGGAGCTGGTGGGGCCGGGCAGGGGGGTGAAGTCGCAGGCGGCGAACTTGTCGAGGTCGCGACCGGAGCGCGAGCCGCACAGGGCCAGTTCGTCGCCCTGCTCGGGATAGGGGATGTTCACGGTGAAGTCGCCGGTGGCCTCGAGGCAGCCATAGGTGTAGCGAGAGGGGCGGACCAGGGCCATATAGATCGGCTTGCCCCAGATGGTGCCCAGCAGGCCCCAGCCGATGGTCATCACATTAGGACGGCCGGCCGCATCAACGGAGGCCAGGAAGGCGCCGCCTCGGTTCAGTGACTGGTCAGCCTCACGCAGGTACTGATCATACGGCACTTCCACTTTGGCCATGTTGCCCTCCCAAGCCCGCACGGCGAGTCACCACGAAACTACGCGCATTATACAGCCCCGAGCGCGGCGCGGATAGGGTCCTCCGCAAGAAAGCCGCTACTGGATCTGCTTGGTCTCCACTTCGCCGTTGGCGTGGATGAGCAACATGGTGCGCACGCGGTTGGTCGAGCGGCGCAGGCGGGTCTGATCGAAGGGGTCTTGCTCATACTCGGTCTCGGTGACCGAGGGGACGACGCTGACGATCGGGTTGTCCCCCAGGCCCCCGGCGAGCGGCGTCGCTACCGGAGTCGCCGGAGCGGCGGCCGCGGAGAGCTGCTCCCCGGCGGCGAAGGCCCAGTGGGCCACGCCGATCAGGGTGGCGGCGGCCAGGCAGAGCATGACGAGCATCATAAGGCGACGTAAGCGCATAGTGGAGCCTCCTGTACATCAGTGGCGCGGTAGGTCGGGCGTCTCGCCCGACTCGGGGGGCGGAAGACCGACCTCCCTCAACTGGGTAAGACAACCGGGTCCCCCGCGGGGTTCCGCGGGCAGGTCCGCGCGGCCCCGCCGGGGAAAGGGCGGGACGCAGTGACTTCCCTATACCCGTCCTCTTCGCGACGCACACTTAAGATCTTCGGGATCGCCTTTCTGACCGGCCTATCGGGGGCGCTGATGCCGGGGCCGCTGCTGGCTCTGACCATCGGCCAGGTGTCCCTGCGCGGCTGGGGGGCGGTGCCGCTAATCATGCTCGGCCACGCGCTGCTGGAGCTGGTGGTCATCGGCCTGCTCATCCTGGGGCTGGTGCAGGTGCTGCGGCGCACGACGCCGCGAGGGATCATCAGCACTGTCGGCGGCCTGCTGCTCATCCTAATGGGCCTGGACATGGCCCGCCGGGCCGGCGGCATGACCCTGCAGGGGCCGGGCGCGGCGCAAGCGCTGTCCTGGCCGGCACTAGTGCTCAACGGGGCGCTGATCTCGCTGGCCAACCCCACCTTTGCGCCCTGGTGGGCCACCATCGGCGGCAGCGGCATGGCGCAGCTTGGTCCGCGCAGCGTCGGCGAGTACCTGGCCTTCTACCTGGGCCACGAGTTGTCCGACTTCGCTTGGTATGGGGTAGTCGGCGCGGTGCTGGTGCTGGGCCGCGGCTGGCTCAGCCCTACGGTCTACGGGGGCCTGGTGCTAGCCTGCGGGGTGGCGATTGTCATCTTGGGCGCGTGGTTCCTGGTCACCGGCGTGCAGATTCTGCGCGGCCGCCAGCCGGAACTGGAGGAAGCGGTCAACTTGGAGGAGATTCCTCCGTCCCGGGAGTAGGTATATGGAAGTACAACTCAGGGAGGCGTTTGACTATGGCTAAGCAGAAGAAGCAACTGAGCATCGGCGTTATCGGCCTGGGCGGTATCGGGCAGGGGACTATTCGGCTCTGTCCCCAGTTGGACTACTTCAACCTGGTGGCGGGGGCGGACCCCAGCCCCAAGGCGCTCGACCAGGCCGCGGAGGTGCTGGCGCCGGAGGCGCTGTTCACCGACTACCGCACCATGCTCCAGGAAGTGGCGCCGGACATGGTATTCATCGCCACGCCCAACGCCTTCCACGCCCCGGCGGCGATTGCGGCGATGGAGGCCGGTTGCGACGTGATGTGCGAAAAGCCCATGGCTGACTCGCTGGCCGCGGCCAAGCGGATTCACCAGGCCAGCCTCAAGACCGGCAAGAAATTCATGATCGGCCAGAACCAGCGGTTCCGCCTGGACACCGCCTGGCTGCGGGCGCGGATCGAGGAGGGCGTGCTGGGCGAGATCTACGCTCTGCATACCCGCTGGCTGCGCCGCCATCCTTACACCGAGGGCATGTGGTTCCGCGAGAAGGCGCTCTCCGGCGGCGGCCCGCTGATTGACCTGGGCGTCCACGTGATGGACATGGCCCTGTGGCTGGCGGGCTTCCCCGAGCCGCAGCGCATCTGCGCCCAGGCCGGGCAGCGGCTCATCGCCAGCGGCGACGTGGAGGACTGGGCCTTCGCCATGGTCCGGCTGGCCGGCGGCGGCACGCTGACCTGCGAGGTCATGGAGAAGGGCTTCATTGACCAGGAGGTCATCCAGGTGGAGATTCGCGGCACCAAGGGCGGCGTGATGATTGACGGCAACGCCGGGACCACGATCTTCAGCACCCAGGAGGGCGCGCCGGTGGACCTCAAGCCGCGCCTCGACCCGGACCACGGCGGCGCCCGCGAGCGGGAGCTGAACAACTTCGCCGAGTGGGTGCTGTTCGACAAGGCGCCGCGCGTGCCGGTGGAGCAGTCGCTGCAGATCCAGGCCATTCTGGAGGGCGTGTACCGGTCCGCCCAGCAAGGCAAGGAAATCGCGGTACCGGCCTGGTAAGCTGTTCCCCGTAGGGCCCGGTCCGTCCCCGGATAACACACGCCCGTTCGCTGTCTGTCAGGCAGCGGGCGGGCGTTTGTGGCTACGCCTCGCTTCGCCAAACGCGCCCCTACACCAACCGCGCTGCGGGCTCGGGTGCCGCGACTTCACGGCAAACCTACTTAAGACGCGCGAAGTATGCTGTTGATTCCCGAAAAAAAAGGAAAAAAACGATTTGTTTGCAGGTCAATGAGTTCCGACGCCGAAATTATGTAACGATACCCCCGAATTGCTCCGCTCTCTTCCCCGTAGGGAAGAAGAAAAATCCGCCCAGGAGGTTGATGATTTTGAGAAGAAGCACCGGATTCACCCTGATTGAGCTGCTGGTCGTCATCGCGATCATCGCGATTCTGGCAGCAATTCTGTTCCCCGTCTTCGCCCGAGCCCGCGCTAAGGCCATGCAGAGCAACTGCCTCAGCAACATGAAGCAGATTGGCTTGGCCTCCGCCATGTACTCTTCCGACTACGACGAAACCGCCGTGCCGGCCGGATTCGCCATCGGCTCCGGCGCCTCCGGCACGGTGTGGGTGTGGAGCGGACTGCTGTTCCCGTATGTCAAGAACACCCAGATCTTCGAGTGCCCCTCGCAATCCCCGTACACCCGGCCCGACAATAACGGGCGCACCTGGGCCCCGAATACGCCCTCCAACCTGAGCTACAGCATGAACAACATCGCCTGCTGCGGGGGCCAGTGGGGTAGCTGCAACGCGAACATGCACGGGTTCGGTGTCGCCAACCTCAAAATGAACGACGTATCCAATCCGGCCATGGTCATCCAGTTCTTTGACTACGTGGGCAACCCGCCGACCGGCTGGGCGGTAGTGAACATCTACCAGCCCCGGATGACTGATATTCCGGTTCCCGGCGGCCCCGCCCAGGCCACCATGGTCGCCAATCGCCACAGCGAGGGGTTCAACTCCGCCTTCGCCGATGGCCATGCCAAGTGGACCAAGTGGGGCGCCAGCACCTGGCAGATGTGGACGACGAACTACATTGCCGGCGGCGGCTGCTAGCGCTGACGGAGGATACCACACCCCTCCGGTCGTCTCAGGCAGCACAGTGTAGAAAGGGAAGACGTTCCACTATGCCCAGAGGAGGTCAGTCCATGCGCAAGCGAGGTTTCACCCTGATTGAGCTGCTGGTCGTCATCGCGATCATCGCGATTCTGGCAGCGATTCTGTTTCCCGTCTTCGCCCGGGCCCGCGCTAAGGCCCAGCAGGCCAGCTGCCTGAGCAACATGAAGCAGTTCGGCATCGCTTTCGCTATGTATTCCAGCGATTACGATAACAAGATGATCGGCGGCAATTGGAATGGCGCCACGCCTCCGTTCGCTACCGCTACTCCTCCCTGCACGAACAGCGCCTATTCCTTCTGGTACCAAGTCATCGTCCCTTATGTAAAGAACAAGCAGGTCTTCGTCTGCGCCGGCGACAGCAACCCGCTGTGGCCGTCGCTGCACGGCGCCTTCCTGCCCTGTAACCCGGATACGCCTTTTGTGAGCTACATGTTCAGCGGCTGCAACCGGGGGACCGTGGGGGCCGTGAGCTTCGGCGGTTATCCCAACACCGGTCCCACCGCCGGCAAGGACTTGAGCGACAACCAGATTGACCTGGTGAACACGATCTACATCACCGACGACGTGGGCGGTCATCCCAACAACTCCGTCTGCTGGAGCCCCGCCACCTGCGGCCTGCAGGGTCTGGCCGGGTCCGGCGGTTATACGCCCTTCCTGTCCGACCGCCACAACAGCGGTTTCAACGCCCTGTGGATGGACGGGCACGCCTCGTGGAAGTCTTTCGACTCCGCGGCCACGAACCCCGGCTGGTTCACCTGCCGGGCCGGCGACTAGCCATCGAAGCAAGTCTCAGTCGTTACCGAGAGGCGGCTCCCACCGGGGGCCGCCTCTTTGCATTTCCTCAAAGGTGGAAGGACGGCTATCGGTGGGTGGCGAACGTGAGGGGTGAGGGCTTGCCCCGGGAGGGGCCGGATACTTCCGCGCGCCCCGCTCGGAAGCGGGTCGTACTCGTATACGGCCCCTCCGGGGAAACGGCTAACGGCAAAGGCTGTCGGGCGAGACGCCCGACCTGCCCGAGGCCAGTAACGAGAGGAGCCGCATCATGATTTGGGACCCCTATTACGAGTGCATGGACCTGGGGCAGCGCCGCGAGCTGCAACTGCGCCGCTTGCGGGATATGCTGGCCCGGCTGGCCGTCAATGTGCCCTGGTACGCCGCCAAGTTCGCGGAGATTGGCTTTCACGCCGAGGACCTCAAGACCCTCGATGATCTGGCCCGGCTACCCTTTACCAGCAAGCTGGACCTGCGCGACAACTACCCCCTGGGCCTGCTGGCCTGCCCGCAGAGCGACGTGGTGCGAGTGCATGCCTCCAGCGGCACCACCGGGCGGCCGATCGTGGCCGGGTACACCGCCGAGGACATCAACATCTGGGCGGAGACCATCGCCCGCACCCTCTGCTGCGGCGGGGCCACGCGGCACGACATCCTGCATGTCTCCTACGGCTACGGCCTGTTCACCGGCGGCCTGGGCCTGCACTACGGCGGCGAGCGCCTGGGCTGCATGGTCATCCCCATGTCCTCGGGCAACACCGAGCGGCAGCTCATGATGATGCGCGATCTGGGCTCCACCGTCCTGGCCTGCACGCCCTCCTACGCGCTGACCCTGGCCGACGAGATGGTCGCCCAGGGCCTCAGCGCCGACGACCTGTCCCTGCGCAGCGGCCTGTTCGGGGCCGAGCCCTGGAGCGAGTCCTCCCGCGAGGCGGTCGAGCAGATGCTGGGGCTATCGGCGCACGACATCTACGGCCTGACCGAGATCATCGGTCCCGGCGTCGCCGGCGAGTGCGAGTGCCAGGGCATGATGCATATCTACGATGACCACTTCTACCCGGAGATCATCAACCCGGCCACCGAGCAGCCGCTGCCGCCCGGCGAGAAGGGCGAGTTGGTCTTCACCTGCTTGACCAAGCGCGCCTTCCCGCTGCTGCGCTACCGCACCCGGGACCTGTCGGCGCTGCACTATGAGAAATGTGAGTGCGGCCGCACCCACGTGCGCATGGAGCGCATTACCGGGCGCACCGACGACATGCTGATCATCCGCGGCATCAACGTCTTCCCCAGCCAGATCGAGGAGGTCCTGGGCCGGGTGGAGGCGGTCGCCCCGCACTACCAACTCGTGGTCACCCGCGAGGGGCGACTGGACCAGCTCGAGGTCAAGGTGGAAGTCTCGCCGCAGGTCTTCTCCGACACGGTGCGCGGCCTGGAGCACATCCAAAAGGAGATCGCCGACAAGCTGCATAGCGTGCTGAACCTGCGCGCGCGCGTCACGCTGGTGGAACCCAAGAGCATCGAGCGCAGCCTGGGCAAGGCCAAGCGCGTCCTGGATTTGAGGGAGGGCAACTAGATGGCACTGGAACAGCAGTTGACCAAACAGGTATCGGTATTTCTGGAGAACAAATCGGGCCGGCTGCAGGACGTCTGCCGCGAGTTGGGCCAGGCGGGGATCAGCATCCGCGCCCTGTGCATCGCCGACACCTCGGACTTCGGCATCCTGCGGCTGATCGTCAATGACCCGCACGGGGCGCTGCAGGTGCTTACCGCGGACGGCTTCTCGGTGGGCGAGACCAACGTACTGGCCGTGCAGGTGCCGGATCGCCCGGGCGGCCTGGGCAGCGTCCTGGCGCACCTGCCGGAGACGGACGTGAACGTGGAATACATGTACGCCTTCTTCACCCGTTGCGAGGACCAGGCGGTAGTGGTCTTCCGTGTCGGCGACGACCAGATCTCCCGCGTAGTGGAATCCCTGGAGGCCGGCGGCGTAGTGATCATGAAGGCGGAGGACGTGTACGCGATCTAGAAGGGGAGGCCTCACCCCCGGCCCCTCTCCTGGCAGGAGAGGGGAGAACGGCAACGGCAAACGACTATGCGAAGATCAGTACGTTCTGTCCTCGCCGTTGTGGTCGTCCTCCTGGCCGGCTGCGCGGTGCGCCCGCCGGCTCGCCCGGCTCCGGCCGTGCCGACGCCTCTCACCCTCAAGGTCTACCTCTACCTCGACCATGACTTCACCACCCGGTTCGGCCCGGCCTCCGGCTCCGGGGGCGAGCACGCCCGGCGCTGGCTGGAGGCGGCGGACCGGCAGATCTCCGCGCAGTTTCCGCTCCGCCTGCGGCTGGCGGGAATCGGCGCCTGGGCCCTGCCCCCCGGCGCCGTGGACGGCAAGGTCATCTTCACCAAGTACGCCCCGCACACGATCCCGCCCGGCGCCGACTGCCTGATTGCCCTCACCGGGCGAAGGGGCGTCTACTGGTCGGGGATTTCGCAATGGCCCCGCGTGTTCCTCAAGGCTCAGGCCGCCGAGCCGGTGGATGAGAAGACCGTCGCCCTGCTCTGCCATGAGATCAGCCACTGGTTCGGCATGGTGGATATCATTGACGCCAGCTTCCCGGAGCGCTCGGTGATGAACTACAAGGACAAGCGGTTCGGGATGGTGAAGGGACGGGTGGTGTGGGACCGCGCCAACCGCGAACGCCTGCGCCACGGCCTGTCCACCTGGCCGGATACCTGAGGTCCCAGTTCCGGCACGTAGCCAATTCTCTCGCCGAAGGTACGAGGAGGAGACGCTCATGTCCAGCCACACTTGGAGTCACTTGCGCACTTGCGTTTGGATGGTGGCGATTACGCTCGCGCTGGGGGTGGGCGTCGCGGGGGCGCAGCAGTTGGGCGACCCCGGCTTTGAGGCGCTGGCCGGCAAGCCCGTGCCCCGCGCGGCGGCTGCCGGCTGGAGCATCCCGGCGGGCGCAACTTATGCCGACGGCATCACGGTGACCGCCGACGCCGCCGCGGCTCATTCCGGCGCGACCGGGATCAAGCTCGCCGTCACCTCCTGGGGACGGCTGGCCGCGGTGCGGCAGAGCCCCACACTGCCCGTCGGCGTTTACGATCTGCGCGTCTGGGCCCAGGGGGACGGCAGCCTCACCCTGGTCGCCGGCCACGATCGGCGGCGCGGCGTCCTGGGCAAGACCTGGGCGCAATACTCGCTGACCTTCGCCGTGCCCGCCGCGGGCGCGGTGGATCTGACGATCCTCACCGACAGCAAGGCCTCCGTAGACGACGTGACGCTCGAGCCCCTGACCGGCGACCGGCTGGCGGCCTGGCAGAAGCAGGAGGCCGCCCGCGCTGAGTACGGCTTCGTGCCCGAGTACCTTTCCGCCCAGCTCCCCCAGCCGGGCGCACCCGGCCCCCCGACCGGGGGCTTCGAGACTGGCCGCGTGGTCTGGGGGGACCGAGCGGTCTTTTACGACGAGCGCTACGAGTCCGTCTGGAGCACCCATCCCGAGGTCCTGGCGAAGTACCTGTCCGCCAACGGCTTCTCGCAACTCAACGCCTTGACCCTGGCCGACTGGATGAAGAAGTGGCTATGGAAAGGGGCGTACGGCACGGTAGTCGTGATGACTCAGGGGCTGACCCCGGCCTCCGTGCTGGGCGACGAACCCCTTACCAGCCTAATCCGCCAGTACCTGGAGAGGGGCGGGCGCGTGGTCTGGGTGGGCGACGTGCCCTTCTATTACACCCAGGATGAGACGCACCCGCAGGTCTTCTCCAAGAGTTGGTACAACCCGCTGCTGGGCGTGCGCGGGGACTGGTCCGTCGGCTGCTGGGGCAACCAGGGCGATCCCCAAGTGACGCCCCTGGGGCAGAGCGCGGGCCTGACCGAGGCCGGCGGCTCGGCGATTGCGGCATATCCGGAGGACGTCACCGCCGCGCTCTCCGGGTTCTACTCGGACTACGCGGGCGCCGATCTGGCCGTGCGCTGGTTCAAGAACTTCAACCCGCTGATGCCCTACAGTGGCTTCCTCTACGTCAGCCGCGCCGAGGACATGAGCAACCCGGCCCTGCAGCAGGCGGTCTACCGAATGGCCCTGTGGGGCGGCCCGCCGGTCACCGCCCCGGCCGGAATCTCCCCGGCGGAGGCAGCGGCGGCTCCGGCTCTGAAGGTGACGCTGGACGCGCCCCGCAACCGGCACTACTACCTGCGGGGCGAGGTCATCCCGGTGCTGGTGGAGGCCACCGGCCAGACTCCGGCGACCGGCGCGACCAAGGTCTTCTTGCAGCGCGACGGCACGCAATTCGGCGCCACGGAGGGCGCGCTGCCGACCAAGGACACTCCGGTGCAGGCCAAGCTGGCCACCGCTGACCTGGCTTGCGGCGAGTATCGGCTGCTGGTGTTTCCGGCGAGCGGGGTCTCTTCCCATACTAATCCGCCGCTTTATGAGACCACCATCACCCTCTGCCCGGTGCGCCCGTACCCTGGCTTCTTCTTCGGCGTCACCGGGACCACGGCCAAGAACCCCTACCGCCAGGGGCTGCTGCTGCAGGACCTGGTGGATCACCACATGGACGGCGGCGCTACGACCGAGACTCCCGCCGGGTTCCTGGACCTGGCGACCAAGTATGGAGTGCGGCTGTCTATGCGCGCCCACGGCGCGGACCACCTGACCGACGCCGAGCGCGAGGCAGCGCTGCGCCGCGGGCCCAACGGGGAGAAGCTCCCCGGCGCCTGGGAGGGCGGGCGGCCCATCCTGGGGCTGCTCTCCGCACCGCTGCGGGCGCAGCGCGCCGCCGATATGGCGCGCCAGGTCAAAGAACTGGCCGCCTGGCCCACTTCGCTGCTCTATTGCCACACCAACGATGACTTCTCGATGTACTATGGCTACGACTGGTCAGAGCTAGCCCGGCGGACCTTCCAGGAGAAGACCGGTCTCGACGCGCCCGTGCCCCCGGAACTGGCCAAGCTGGGACCGAAATTCGGCGAAATGGGCGTCATCGCTCATGCGCCGGGGGTCATCCCGGACGACGACCCCTGGCTGCAGTGGAATATCTTCTGCAGCAAGGATATCGGCGGCGGCTACAATGGCGCGCTGACCGCGACCTGCGTGGCTGCGGCGCCGGGCGTCAAGGTCGGCCCCGTGCCGGGCGGCATGCAACTGCCGCTGTGCGCGCAGGGCCAGTACCCGCCGCACGACTTCGGCCCCGGCGGGTTCAACCTGGTCCAGTACTACTACTACCTGAACTACTGGCAGCCGACCCTTGGCAACCTGTATTGGAACGAAGTCGGGCGCATGGGCAACCGCGACCTGGAAGTATGGGCGATGCCCGACTGCGTCTACCAGCCGAACCCGGCCTACTATCGCAACACCTTCTGCCTCCAGGTAGCCGGCGGGGCCCAGGGGCTGAGCTACTACTCCTATGGGGAGGCCAGCCCGGTCGCCTGGGCGGAACTGGGGCGGCTGGGGAACACCGTGGTCAAGCCGCTGCAGCCCTTCCTGGGCAAGCTGCGGCCCGCGCGGACCGGGTCGGCGTTCCTTATCCCCTACACCCAGTGGTGCTACAACTGGCTCTACCCGACCAGCGCCCTCTACCCCTACGCCAACCTGCTGGGGGCGCACCTCGACGTGCAGCCGACCTGCGAGGAAGAGATTCTCTCCGGCGACGCCCATCGCTATAAGACCATCTTCCTGTGGCGGGTGCAGTACCTGCGGGCTAGCGTCGTGACGGCCCTGGAGAAATACATCGCCGGGGGCGGCACCGTGGTCTGCGACGCGACCACCAGCGTGCCGATCAAGGGCGCGGTGCAGAGTTCCGTGGACCTGGCGATGGGCGCGGGCAAGAGCAACCCGGACCCCAGCGATCCGCGCCTCGGCGGGCCGGGCATCCGCGACTACCTGCACCCGGCGACGGTGACCGCGGTGCGCGAGGGGCTGGTCAAGTACGCGCCGCCCTGGGCCGACTGCGCGGAGCCGACGGTGGTGCTGCGCCGCCATGAGTTCGGCGGGGTCACCTACCTGTGGGCGGTTAACGTCGAGAGCCAGGAGGAGTACGAGTACCTGCGCGACCGCCTGGGCGCAGGGGCGCAACCGGCCGACCCGGCCAAGGCCAAGCAAGAGGCCATCGCGTACCTGAACGAGCGCGCGGAGGGCCAGCGGCTGACCGTTCCGGTGACGATTCCGGCCGGCAACTGGGCCGCGTATGACGTCCTCCGCGGCCGGCGACTGCCGCTGACCAAGGCCGGCGACCGCCAGAGTCTGACGGTGGATATGGAGCGTTTCGGCGGCACGCTGATCGCCCTGTACCCCGAGCCGGTGGGCAAGCTCATGCTCCAGACCCCGGCCAGCGTCCAGCGCGGCCAGAGCACCCCGCTGCGGGTGACGGTCCAGGGCGTGAGCGGTCAGCCGCTGGCGGGCACCCAGCCGCTGGCGGTGGAGATAGTCACCCCGCAAGGGACGTGGGTGGAGTTGACCGGCGCTTACGCGACGGAGGCGGGCGTATGGACGGCGACCTTCAGCCCGGCGCGCAACGACCCCGCCGGGACCTGGCGCGTCCGCGTCAAGGAGCTGACCTCCGGCGTCGCCGCCGAGGGGACGATCGTCGTGAAGTAGGGGGCACGAGGAACTAGCCGACTCAGCAGCGAACAGAGGCGGAGAACCTGCCGACGGCGGGTTCTCCGCTTGTTTGTTCGGCGGTATTCCTCAGGCTGTTGAGGTGTTGTTCATGGTCGCACTACTCCTGGCCGCTTTTTGGGCTATGCAAGTCATTGCCGCGCTGCTGATCAAGTGGGGCAGCGCCGTGCCGGGGCGCTGGTGGTGGGGGTTTTTCATCGGCAACCTGTTCGGCGCGCCCAGTCTGCTGCTGGCGATGAAGGTCTACGGCCTGATGAAGGCGCACCCCAACGTCGTGCTGGCCCTGGCCACCGGCGGCTCCTTCCTCTTCGCCCAGCTCGCTATGGCCTACTTCTTCCCCTCGCGGTTTACGGTCGCCCAGATCGCGGGACTGGCCACGGTCGGGGTAGGGATGGTGCTGGCGGCGGGCGGCGCCAGCGCCGGGGGATCATAGAGGCTTAGGAGGGAGCCGGCCCTCCGGGGAACCTTCTGGCGTTCCTTGACGCTAATTCTAGCCGATGGTATGCTCCCAAGAGTTATCTTCGGAGGGTGGACGGCCCTCTGCTCGGTAAAGGACAAATTCCATGCGCTCTATGCTTAGCGGATTAGTGGCGGCGACGCTGCTGGCAGTGAGTCTGGCCGGGCCCGGGCGGGCGGCCGAGTCGGCCGTGGTGCTGGATATCGCTCACCTCCAGGACCAAACCCTGGATAACGGCCTGCGGGTCATCATCAAATCCGAGCCTTACTGGCGCGCCGTGGCGCTAGGGGCGGTGATTCGCTCCGGCTCCAAGGACGACCCCGCCGATGCCAGCGGCGCCGCACATCTGGTCGAGCATCTCCTCTTTGAGCCGGCCACTCCCGGCAAGTCCCTGTCGGTCGAGGTCGAGAACCTGGGCGGCTTTGTGAACGCTCAGACCGGCACCGACAGCACCCAGATTACCCTCGCGGTGGCCAGCCAGTTCGCCCCCGACCTGATGCCACGCCTGGCCGCGACCATCTTCGGCGCGAAGTTCACCGAGGAGCAGGTGGCGGCGTCCAAGTCGATCATCCTGCGCGAGCTGCAGGACCGCGACAGCACCGTGCTCGGTCGGCTCGACGCCCTGACCAGCGCCCTGGCCTTCACCAAGCACCCGTACGGCCAGCCGATCACCGGCACCGCTGACTCGGTGACCAAACTGACCGTCAAGGACGCGCAGGACTTCTACGATAAGCACTACGTGCCCGGCAACGTGGCCCTGATCGCCGTGGGCGACCAGGACCCGACCGCGTTCTTCGCCCTGGCCCGGCAGCATTTCGGGGGCCTGCCCGCCACGCCGCGCGCCGCGGAGGCCCTGCCCGTCGAGCCGCCGCAGACCGCGGCCCGCACCCAAGTCGTGCAACTGCCGGTCCCGAACACGGTCATGCGCTACGCTTGGCCCGGGCCGGGGATCGCCTCGCAGGCGGAGGTCTGCGCCATGGACCTGATCTACACGGCCCTGGACCGCGGCGAGACCAGCCTGCTGAACCGCAACCTGGAGCAGAAGAACCTGGCGCTCAGCTCGCAGGTCGGGTTCCTCACGCAGAAGTATCCGGGGCTATTCACCGTCACCGTGATCACAACGCCGGATCAGGAGCTACCCGCCCGCCAAGCGCTGCTGGCGGCGATCGCGGACCTGCGCGACAAGCAGTTCAACGACGAGGAGCTAGCCTACCTCAAGAAGCTGCTCTACGCCGATTACGCTTTCGAGAACCAGAGCTACCCCGACCAGGTGGGCACGCTGGCCTTCTATGAGGCGATCCTCAACTACCGCTTTGCGACCACCTATCTGAGCGCCTGCAACGCGGTGACCGCCGCGCAGATTCAGGCCGCGGCGCGCAAGTACTTGCGCGAGGACAACTATAACCTGGTTATCTTCCGCCCCCAGGCGGGCCCCGCCGAAGGGAATGACGTCTGAGGTGCGACCCCTTGCGGTTCTGTTGCTCTTAGTGGCACTCAGTGGCTCGGCGCTGGCGCAACCGGTGTCGCGTAATCAACCGCCGGTGGTCGTGCTCAGCAACGGCCTGCGCGCGGTCGGCTATGAGGACCACTCCACCAACCTGGTCGGCGTGTTCCTGGCCCTGCGGATCAGCGCAGACTCCGAGCCGGCGAACCTGCACGGCGCGCGCGACCTGTTGCAGGAGGCCTTCCGCTACCGCCTGGAAAAGCAACTGCGCAGCGACCCGCGCTACCTCGATCTGACCTCCGCGCTCCTGGTCGGCCACGGCGTGGACCTGGGCACGGAATGGGACTACCTCTCCCTGCTTACCATGTGCCCCCGCTCAGAATTGCGCGCCCTGCTGCAGGTGCTGGGGCGAGTGGTCTTTGTGGACCCGCTGACTCCCGACGCGATGGCGGCGGCGCAGCGGCAACTGGCCCTGCAGAGCAAGGCCTACCAGACCAATCCGGCGGAGGCCACCTATTACCTGTTCCGGCGGGCGCTGCTGGGCCCGAGCGTGCCCCCGACTCCGGCTTTCGCGGACGCCGCGCGCCTGAGCCAGATCAGCGTCCCCGATCTGGAGGCCTACCGGGCCAAGTACGTGGTGCCCCCGAACGCGCTGATCGTGCTGGTCGGGCCGGACCGGCCCGAGCAACTGCTGGCGGAGGCCGTCGAGTCGCTGGTGGCGGTCCCCAAGCGCCCGGCGCCGACGGGCTGGCCGCCTCACTTCTCCCTGCAACCGGCGGGCGTGCAGGTGGCGACCAGCGCCACGCTGGCGCAAGGCCCGACGGAGATCGCCTCCCTGATTGTCGGCTACCGCTTCCCGGCGCCCAGCGACGCGGATTACCCCGCGGGGCTGGTGCTGTTTGAGATGCTCAGCGGGCGCCAGGGGGTGCTGCAGAGCAACCAGAAGCTGCGGGAGGCGCTGGCGACCGCCACCTATGGCCCGGTCGGCGCGGAGGTGGGCGATCAGCTTCAGCTCCTCGGCCCGGTGCCCTCCGCGGTGCCCTACGCGGCCGTGCATGTGCGCACCGACCCGAGCCAGGTGGGCCGCGTGCAGGCCGCCCTGGTGGAGGCCTTCCACCTCGTCACCAAGCAGATCAACGACCCGGCGGCGGTGGAGCGGGGCAAAGAGCGCGCCCTGAGCACACTGGCCCTGGCCGGTCTCGACCAGGGCGGCCGCGCCCGGCGCCTGGGCGAGTGGTACCTGTTCTCCTTCGGCTGGCAGGATTTCTCCGATCTGCCCACCCGCCTACGAGCCGTCAAGGCCGCCGACCTGGCCCGCGTCGCCCAGCGCTGTCTGGCCCGCGAGTACGTGGGCGTGCAGATGCCCGAGTAGGCGCAATTCTTTCCGCCCAGACCCACTGGAGGCCCGTGATGATAGAGGGAGTAGTCGTGAAACCCCTGCGCGTTCACGCCGACGACCGCGGTTACTTGATGGAGATTCTGCGAGACGACGACGAGTTGTTCACTCGCTTTGGCCAGGTCTACGTGACCACCTGCTACCCGGGCGTGGTCAAGGCCTGGCACGCGCACTCGATCCAGACCGATCATCTGGCCTGCGTGCAGGGCACCATGAAGGTGGGCCTGTATGACGACCGGGAGGGCTCGCCCACCCGCGGCGAGGCCATGAGCCTGGTCCTCGGCCTGGTACGCCCGGCGCTCATCCAGGTGCCGCCCTTCATCTGGCACGGCTTCACCGCCGTGGGCACGGAAGTCGCGATGCTGCTCAACTGCCCGACCACGCACTACGACGTCAAGCATCCGGATGAGCTGCGCCGGGACCCCTTCGACCCCGACATTCCGTTCGAATGGATTACGCGAGGCGGCTGATGGCGCCCTCCCGTTCGGCAGCGGCTCCCGCGCCGCTGACCCCGCTCACTCACCTGTATCTCTACGACGAGCCGGAAGCCGCCGGCCTCAGCATTGAGGCGCTGGCCGCCTACCTGGCCGCGGTACTGCCGGCCTGCGAGGTCCTGACCCGCCGCGATTTCTTCACCCATCACCTGGCGCGCTTCAGCGACGAGCAGCGCGAGGTGCTGGGCGAACAACTCATGGTGCAACTCCAGCGCGTCCGCGTGGACAACCTGGTGCCGCCCGACTTTCGGCTGCTGCTGCCGATCGACCCACCCGACGAGAGCGAGTGGGGCGAGGTCTACCACGCCCCCTCGCTGCAGGCGGTGCTGCGGCTGCTGCTGCCGCCGGAGGAGGAGCACCTCAGCCACCTGCACCTGGTCTGCACCGAGCTGGTGCTGGGGACGTGGCCGGGCGGGGACCAGCCGCTGGAGCTGCTCCCGGCGCTCTTCGGCGAGCCCAATCTGCTCTCGATTCCGGGCCTACTGGAGGGGCTGCGCCCCGCGCGGGAATACGAATTTCTGCGGGTGCAGATGGCGATGTTCGGGCTGGAGGAGGGGCTGGACGCGGTGGAGGATCGCTTCGCCGGACAGATGCTCTCGGAGGCCGACCCGCGGCTCAATCAGGTGCTGGAGGGCTTCGCGCTGCAGGCGGTCTTCTACCGGCTCTACGGGGAGGCCTTCTGCCTGGAGCCGACCTGCCGACTGTTCAACGCGACGAACTTCGAGGAACTGCTGGCGGCCCAGACCGGCCCAGGCACCGGCCTCTGCGCGCGGCACCGCGAGTGGCTGCGCGAGCTAGGCGCCGCGCCGGAGAGGGCCTAGGGGAGCGGCGCCGTTCCCCTGTAGGGCGGGGGCTTGTACCCCGCCGTCGCTAGCCAAACGTTGGCCCGGCG
>DASXVN010000024.1:0-15138 GCA_036504235.1 Armatimonadota bacterium
CCAGTGTCGCTTCGTACGGCCCGGCGCGGCCGCCGTCGGGAGCCTGGTGCCACGTGGTGAAGACGGCAGCAGACGGGACCTACAGCGTGCGCCTGCCGGAGGGACACAGCCGGCTCTACTACATGGGAAACCTGCCGGGATATGCCCACGGCACCGCGAAGCCGGACGCCCAGGAAGTGGACCTGAAAGAGGGCGAGACTAAGCCCGGTGTGGATTTTCTCCTGACGCTGGCGCCCAAGCTGCGCGGCAAGGTTCTGCTGCCGGACGGCCAGCCGGCGGCGGGGGTGGCGATTCGGCTGCTGTCCTATGGGTGGGGTCCGGAGGGAGTGGGGGACCCCGGCGCCACTACCGACGCCCAGGGCGCGTTCGAGGTGACAGCGGAGGACCGCTTCCCCGGAGGAGGGGATGGGCCGCTGCAGATGCTGGCCCAGGATACTGACAAGCGTCTCGCCGCGCTGGTTTCCGTCGCCGACCCGGCCCAGGCGTTGACGATGCAACTCGCGCCCGGCGCCTACCTGGCAGCGCGAGCGGTGGACCTGAAAGACCAGCCGGTGCCCCAAGTCCTGGTCATCGCGAGAGGCACCGATAGGCCGCTGGCCACGGCCACGACGGACGCCGACGGGCAGGTGCTGCTGGGGCCGCTACCCGGCGGCACGGCACTGCGGTTGTCGGCGGGGGGCCGCTGGCGCTACCTGGTCGCCGCCGAGGAGTGGGAGGGCCTGACCGTAACGCCGGCGGCCGGGGCGATCCAGCAGTTGCCGCCGCTGCGGCTAAACCCGCAAGGGCGCAGCCTGAAGGGCTGGGTGGGAGACGCGGCGGGCCAGCCGGTAGCGGGGGCACTGGTCTACGCGCGGGGGGTGGAGGAGCCGGCGAAGACCGATGCGCAGGGGAATTTCGAGCTGACCGGCCTGCCCGCGCGGGGGACGCTGACGATCGTGGCGGCGCATCCGACCGAGCCGCGGTTTGCGGTGAAAGAGACCGACCCGGACTGGGGCTTCACGCCCGTCCTGGCGCTGCAGCCGCTGGGGGCGGTCACCGGTCAGGTGCTGGACGCCGCCGGCAAGCCCGCGGCGGGGGCCCGCCTGGCGCTCTCCTCTCTGATGCAGTTCTACGACCCGCCGGCCTTGGACGTGCGGCTGCGAGAGGCCGGCTGCAGTTCCTACACGCGGGCACAGGCAGACGCGGAGGGGCGCTTCCGCCTCGAGGGCCTCCTGCCGGGCGTAACGTATGAGATGTACATCCTGCGCGACGACAATCTCATAACGGGGCACAGAGAGTTCCAGGCCGTGCCCGGCGAGACGGTGGAGTTGGGAGAGGTGAGACCGGCGAAGTGAGCGGGGAATGCGGAAACAGCAAAGGCCGGAGGAAGGGCATCTCCTCCGGCCTGCTTGTTTTGATCGGTGCTCCCCCTTACACCTCCACCGTCCTTCTGAGCTTCGCGCTCTCGTAGCACGCGGCCATGACCTTTTGGCTCCAGAGGCCTTCTTCGCCGCTGATGGTGGGGGCTAGGCCTTTGGCTATGCACTCGGACATGTGGTCTAGCTCGGCGGCGTACATGGAGACCGGCTCGGGGGTGATCGTCCGGCGGCCGCGGGGGGTGCGGTCCTGCTGGGCGGCGTACTCCTCCTGCGGAGAGTGGACGAACTCCAGCTTGCCCGCCGAGGCCTGGCCCAGGGTGCCGGAGGCTAGAATGCTGCCCGCTGAGCCGTACAGCTCCAGGCGGTTCTCCACCGCGTCGTCGGGGATGCAGAAGTAGTTGTCCACTATCCCCAGCGCGCCGTTGTCGAAGCGGACCGTGACCAAGGAGGAGTCGTCCACCGGATAATCGTGCACCAGGGTGTCCTGGAGGGCGGTGACCTCGGTGATGCGGGCCTCCATTATGTACTCCAGCAGGTCCAGGCAGTGGCAGCCCATGTCCATAAACGCGCCGCCGCCGCCCAGCTCCCAACTCTGCCGCCAGGCGCCCGGAATCGGCGGGTACCAGCAGGAAAGCTGCGCGCGGCCCAGGACCGGGCGTCCGAGCTGGTCCTCGGCGATCAGGCGCTTGGCCTCCTGGTGGCAGGCATGGAAGCGCATCATATAGGCCGCGCCCAGGAGCACCCCGGCGTCCTCGCAGGCGGCGAGCATCCGCTCGGCCTCCTCGACGTTCCGGCCCAGGGGCTTTTCGACCAGGACGTGCTTGCCGGCGCGGGCCACGGCCTCGGTCTGCTCGGCGTGGAGGAAGACCGGCGTGGCGAGGTACACGGCCTCCACCTGCGGGTCGGCGAGCAACTCGTCGAGGCTGGAATAGGCGCGCGGGATGTCAAACTCCGCCCGGACTTCCTCCACCGGCTCCCCCGGCGGGGCGGCTACGGCGACGATCTTGGTCTTGCGGGCGTGCTTGATGACTTCCGGAAGGGTGCGCCGCCGGGCGATGCCGGTGGCTCCCATGACTCCCCAGGATATGCTCATCTTGGGTCTCCTTTCGCAGTCGCGTGGGATATGATAGCGTGTTCCGCAGGGGCCGCCGGTAATCCTTCGGCACGAGGCAGGAAGCCGTCGAAGGGACGGTGAATCTACTCGCAGTAGCGATATGAAGGCTCTGGGGAGGGTCAAGATGAGCGGGCGTTTGAACCTGTGGGGACGGTACCTGCTGGCGGCGGTTTTGGCGCTGGGCATGGGGACGCTGCTCTTCATGGCGGCGACCGCGGAGGCGCGGGACTGTGGCTGTGCGGACGGTAGCTGCAACGTCTCACCCCTGGCGCTCACCGGCCCTACTCCCGGCGTCATGCCGGCCTCGACGGTTCCCGGGCCGGAGTTGTGGCTCCAGGACCTGCACGCCCTGGCCGCGCCGGCGCTCCCTAAGGCCGCCCCGGCGGCGAGCACCCCGGTCGCTCAGCCCCGCACCTATAGCGCCGAGCATCTCGGCTACGTGCGCATGCCGATCGGCGGCATTGGCACCGGGACGCTGTGGCTGGACGGCGACGGGCGCGTGGGCGCCTGGCAGATCGCCAATGACTACGGCGAGAACCGGATTCCCGGCAGCCTCTTCGCCGTCCGCGCGCAGGTCGCCGGGCAGCCCGCGGTGACCCGGCTGCTGCAAACGGTGGCCGATTTGGGCCTGGCGCCGGTGCCCTCGCTGACTTTCGAGGGCGGCTACCCGATTGCCCGCCTGCGCTATACCGACCCGGCGTTGCCGGTGCAGATGCGCCTGGAAGCCTATAACCCGATGATCCCCACCGACACGGCCAACTCCTCGCTGCCGTGCGCTATCTTCCGTTTCGTCGCCCGCAATGAGGGCAAGGCTCCCGTCACGCTGCAACTGCTGGGCACTTGGCCGAACACCCTGGCGAACCCCGGCGGGGCGGGCCTGGACCTGCCCGATCAGGCGGGAGCCGCGCTGCTGTCCGGTCCCGGCGCGACCGGCGTGGCGATGAGCCAGGGGCGCGAGCCGCTCAAGTCCGGTCTGGTGCTGCTGCGCGGGCCGGAAGGCGTGGTGGCCCTGCCGGATCATCTGTGGGTGCGGCGGTTGATCGGCCCGGTGGAGTTGCTGGGCAAGTCCTCGCAGGAACTCACCAGTATCTCGGCCCTGGCCCACATTGCCCGCGACGGCGGGATGGCCGTGGTAGGCGGCGTCAGCGCCGAGTTCTTCAACTATCTCGAGATGGCCAAGCAGGACAAACTCACTAGTAACATCACCGTATGGGAGGACTTCGAGAAGCCGACCTATGAGGGCTGGAAAGTGGAAGGCGAGGCCTTCGGCAAGGGACCGGCGTCGGGGGCGTGGGGGTATCAGCAGCCGGTTAGCGGCTTTATCGGCAAGGGCCTGGTCAACACCTATGGAAACGGCGATGGCCCGCAGGGGCGATTGTCGCGCGATCTGACGATAGAAAAGCGCTATTTGGGCTTCCTCCTCGGGGGCGGAGCGCACCCCGGCGAGACCTGCCTCAATCTGTTGGTGGACGGCAAGGTGGTCCGCACCGCCACCGGGCGCAATGAGGAGCGGCTGCTCCCGCAGGTGTGGGACCTGGGCGAGTTCAAGGGCAAGACCGCGACCATCGAGATTCTGGACCACAGCTCCGAGGGCTGGGGACATATCAATATTGATCAGATCACCGTGGCCGACGTGGACCCGGCGGTGGCCCTGACCATGGACGAGGACATTCGCGGGCTGTGCACAGCCTGGACGCTACCCACCGACCAGGCCAAGGACGTGACGCTGGGCGCCGGTACGACGGCGACGCGCACCACCGCGCTGCCGGGCATGCTGCCTGCGTGGTCGCCGACCGCGGTGGTCAACCTGGGAGCAGCGGGACTGCCCGCCGGTTTCACCGTCCTGGCCGCTACGCCGCAGGGGGCGCCGCTGCTGGTCAAGGGGTCCTTCGGCAAGGGAACGCTGATTCTGAGCCTGGCCCCCGACCTGCCCTGGGAGTGGGCCCGGACGCTGCTGCATGATGCCGACCAGCCCGCTACGGTGCAGCTTACTTCCAGCGATCCGAACTTCGGGACGCTGGCGTTCACCAGCCCGGACGCCGGGACAGTAGCCGGCACCTGGGCCGACGCGGCCAAGCTCGCCGGGGGTTTTGCGGCCACCGGAACGCTGACGGCGGAGGGGCCCGCCGCGGGGGCGCGGAACGGGGCAGTTGTGGAGACGCTGACCATCCCGCCGGGGCAGGAGCGCGTGGCCACTTTCGTGGTCACCTGGCACTTCCCCAACGTGAACCGGGTCGGTGCCCACTACGGCAACTTCTACAGCCGCCGCTTCGCCGACGCGACCGCGGTAGCCAAGTACGTGGACGCCAACGCTGCCAGCCTTTGGGAGGGTACGCGGCTTTATCATGACACGCTATACCAGTCGAACCTTCCCGCCGACTGGCTGGATGCCATTTCCTCGCAGAGCGTCATCTTCCGCGGCCCCACTTGCTGGTGGGCGGAGGACGGCTATTTCGCGGGCTTTGAGGGCGCGTACGGCTGCTGCCCGCTTAACTGCACCCACGTGTGGAACTACGCGCAGGCGCACGCGAGGCTCTTCCCCGAGATCGGGCGCAATATGCGGCGCTCGGACCTGCTGCGCTACCTGCACCCGAGCGGCGAGACCTCGCATCGGCAGCACGACCCCACGGGGGCCTTCGCCGATGGGCAGGCGGCGACCATTGAGGCCGCGTACCGGGAGTATTGCCTGAGCCCGGACGACAAGTTCCTCCAGGAGATCTATCCCGCGATGAAGCTCGCCATGGACTGGATGGTCGAGCGCTGGGATAGCGACCACGATGGCGTGACCACTGGCGGTCAGCCTAATACCTATGACTGCAACGTCTCCGGGGCCAACACGTTCATCGGCTCGCAGTACCTTTCGGCGCTGGCCGCCGCGGAGAAGATGGCCTTGGTGATGGGCGACAAGGATGCGGCGGGAAGCTGGCGCAAGCTTCGCGAGGCGGGGATGAAGAACCAGGACGAGCGGCTCTGGAAGGACGAGTACTATATCCAGATTCCCGATCCCCAACCGGCCAACGACTACAACACCGGCTGCCACACCGACCAACTGCTGGGCCAGTGGTGGGCGCACGAGTTGGGCCTGGGCTATCTTTATCCGCCCGACCACGTCAAGACGGCGCTGCAGTCAGTCATGAAGTACAACTTCCGCGACAAATTCGCTGGTTTCGAGCAGAAGCCCCGCCGGTATATCCCGGACGACGAGGGCGGGCTGCTCATCTGCACCTGGCCGAAGGGCGGACGGCCCGACCCCTTCACCATCTACTCGGATGAGGTCTGGACCGGCATTGAGTACGCCGCCGCCGGGGCGATGATCTACGAGGGGATGATTGACGAGGCCAGTCGCGTGGTGAGCATGGCCCGCAGCCGCTACGACGGAGTGAAGCGCGACGGCCTCAACAGCGGCCCGGGCGGGGATCCGTTTATCGAACTGGAATGCGGCAAGTTCTATGCGCGCGCCATGAGTTCGTGGGGGCTGCTCATCGCCGCGCAGGGCCAGACCTTGGAGGGCCCGGCGGGCGTGATGGGCTTTGCGCCCAATTGGCAGCCGGAGAACCACCGCTCCTTCTTTACCGCGCCGGAGGGCTGGGGGCTGTTCGTCCAGCAGCGGGCGGCGCGTACGCAGACCGACCGCCTGGAGCTACGCTACGGCAAGCTGGTCCTCCGGGAGCTGAACCTGGTGGCGCCAGCCTCCGCGACGGGGGTCAAGTGTACCGTGAAGGTGGGCAGCCGGGCGATTCCGGCCACCGTGCAGGCGACTGGTGCGCAACTGCGGCTGAAGCTGGCCGCGCCGGTGACCCTGGCCGGGGGAGAGGCGCTGGAGGCTAGCCTGCGCTGGTAGGGGAGTCGGGGGATGCGGACGGAGGAGTATTGAGCCGATTGGTCTCCTCCGCGGCGGCGCGGGGGAAGCGCAAACCCGTGCGGCAGAGCAGAGTGGCGATGATCCTGTCCCGCGGCAACATATAGCTGGCCGTGCCCTGGGTGTTGTCGCCGGTGATCAGGACTTCGCCGTCCCTTTCCGCCACGACGCGCTTGACGACGGAGTCCGCGTCGTGCACGTCGGCGATCACCACGTCGCCGACCTTCCAGGGCTTGCGCACAAACAGCAACTGCTCCCCGGCGCGGAAGGTAGGCCGCATGGACCGCCCCTCGACCACCACCAGGCGCACCAGGGGGTGCGGGGAGTCCAGTTCGGCAAGGTGCAGCACGGCGATCGCCCCAGCCGTCAGCAGCGGCAGGGCGACCACCACGCCGAATATGCGGAGCATGATCCGGGGCGCATGGCCGGTGCGCGGGGCAGCGGTTCGAGAGGTCGTCTTCATATTCGGTTGATTCTCCTCTTTGGCGCAGGACCACGAGTAGATTCGCGATTATTCCTCTATTTTCCTTCTCCTGACCGACTCTCGGGGAGGAGGTTGCGTTCATGAAGAGAACAATCCCACGTTTCGCGCGCGCGGGTTCGGGGCGAGTCGGCAGCGTCTCCCCGTGTCCCCAATTTTCCATGGAGAGAGGTAAATCACGTGGAGATGACCTCCCGAGAGCGCTTTCATGCCACCTTCCGCTACGGCCAGCCGGATCGGGTCTGGCTGTTTCCCCAGTGGACCTTCCTGGAGACCCGGGAGCGTTGGCTGCGCGAGGGACAGCCTCGAGACCAGCACTTCAACACCTACTGGGGTTATGATCGATACGAGCAGATTCCGCTCAACAGCGCTCCCTGGCCGGCGCTGGAGTCGAAGATCATCGAGCGCTCGCCGGAGTGGCAGGTGGTCGAGGATGAGCTGGGCGGACGGATCAAGCACTGGACCGACCGCGGCATCGGCATGTCGCAGTGGCTCCGGGCTCCGGTGCGCGACCGGGAGACCTGGGAACAGTTCAAGCTGCACCTGAACGCGGAGGCCCCGGTCCGCTATCCCGAGTATTGGGAGGACTACAAGCGCAGCGTGCGCGACCGCGACTATCCGCTGCGGATTGACATCGGCTCTGTGTACGGCTGGATTCGCAACTGGGTCGGGATGGAGCATCTGGCCCTGTGGTACTTCGACTGCCCGGACCTGGTCCACGAGATGACCGAGTTCGTCACGGACTTCATCGTGCGCCTGATCACGCGGGCGCTGGAGGAGATCCCGGAGATCGACTGCGCCCATCTCTGGGAGGACATGGCGATGAAGACCGGGCCGCTGATTAGCCCGCGGCTCTTCCGGGAGTTCATGCTGGAGCCGCTCAAGCGGATCACCTCGCTGGTGCATCAGGCCGGCGTGGACATCATCATGGTGGACTCCGACGGCAACAACGACGACCTGGTGCCGCTGTGGCTGGAGGCGGGCGTCAACCTGCTCTTCCCGCTGGAGGTGGCCGCCAGCAGCGATCCGGTGCGGCTGCGGGAGACCTTCGGCCGGCAACTGCTGCTGATGGGCGCCATTGACAAGCGGGCGCTGCGCGACGGCTGCACCCACGCGGACATCGAGCGCGAAGTGGTGGCCAAGGTGGGCACCATGGTCAAGCTGGGCGGCTTTTCGCCGCTGGTGGACCACGCCGTACCGCCGGACGTACCTTTTGAGAACTTCCGGTACTACATGGACCTGGTGCACGAGCTGTGCGCCTTTCACTAGCCGAGTCAGACCGTAGACCAAGCAGCCGGCGGGGCTATCCCGCCGCGAAAGGAATTCGCTCTCATGACCTCCCCAGTTGTGTACGATCCGCAGGGCCAGACCGCCCGCCGGCGCTCGACCTATGACACGCTCTTGCCGCTGGTTACTCCCTTCTTCCCCTGGGAAGGCGGCGCCGTAGTCGACAAATTCCCGCACCAGGGGGACAACCGGTTGCGCTTGTGGGTCGCCGGGGCGCTGTTGGCCGGCTCGCCCGAGGAACAGAAGCTAGGCGACGGAATCATCCGCGCCGTCTACTTCAACCACGCGTGCCACTTCTGCATGGCCTGGACTTTCTCGCTGCTGCATCGGTTTGAGCCGCTCCTGTCGCTAGAAGCCGTGGCCCACCTGGAAAGCTATGTTAAGCGCTACCTGGTGGACAACATGACCGCCGACTACCACTTCCACGGGGCCAACGATAACGCCCCGGCGGAGTGCGCCACGGCGATTGTGCTGGCCGGAGAGCGCTTTGAGATTCCGGCCTATGTAGACTTCGGCCGCGAGCGCCTGGGCGATCTGGATTTCGTCATGGACCGGCGGGGGACCATCTTTGAGTGCAACAGCCCCACCTACTCCCCGGCGACCCTGACCGCCATGTGCGACCTGGCCGAGTTCGCCCAGGACGAGCAGGTCCGGGCCATCGCCCTGCGCGCTGAGCAGCGCATCTGGCAGGAGATCGCGCTGGCTTTCCATCCCAGCACCCGCCAGCAGATGGGGCCCTACTCGCGCGCCTATGAGGACGACCTGCTACAGCAGGGCACCGACATGACTTACGCGATCTACCAGGCGTTGGGGCCCATTCAGCCCACCAACCCGATGGCGATGCTGGCCGGCGAGCCGGTGCCGAATACGCTCAACCACAACGATTGGGACTTCGGGCGGGCCAGTTGCCTGCGCAGCGCCACCTGCGACTACCACCTCGCGCCGGAGACCGCGGACCTGTTCCTGAACAAGCCGCTGCCTCTGCGAGTCTCGGGAAGCAACGAGTTCATGGGCATGGCCGGCCTGCCCGGGGCGGAGACGATGTGGAAGCAGTACTTCACCAAGCACTATGGCGTGGGCACCTTCGCCAATCGCCCCTGGGCCGGGCAGGTCACGCCCTTCTCGGTGTCCGTGCGCCGCGAAGAGTTCGACCCCGCCGGCTCGACGGAGGAGTACCTGGCCTCGGTGCGCCACATCTGGGCGCGTTACGTGGTGAGCGAGCGGTTCAACGGCATGATGCAGCGCAACCCGGAGGATCCGGCCGAGCGCAACCGCGATTTCCTCTATGACAGCGGCGTGGGGATGACCATCCAGCAGGACAACACGATCATGGCCTGCTACCGTCCCGCGAACAACAACAAGTGGAACGCGGACTCCCAGATCATGACCATGAAGCTGAGCCTGCTGTTCCCCATGCATCACAGCAACGTGGACGAGGTCTGGATCGGCGAGCGGCAGTTCGTGCCCTTCTCCGCCGCGGTGGAGGGGTTCGCCCCGGTCTACGTCAAGGACGGCCCGGTCTACCTGGGCTTCTACCCGCTGGTGCTCACCCGCCAGGAGAACAGCCTCGCCGACATCATGCTGGAGACCCAGGACCTGTACGGGATGATCTCGTTCTTCAACAAGAGCGGTTTCTACGGTCTGGGCTGGGACGAGAAAGAGATGGCGACCGTCGGCAACGGCTTTGTCTGCGAGATCAGCGACGAAGAGGAGTGGGGGAGCTTTGCGGCCTTCCGCGAGGGCATCTTTGCGCAGGCCGAGGTGAGCGACCAACTCTATGTCACCGAGCGCCGCACCTCGTATCGCCGCCCGGGCCGCGATTTCTCGCTGGCGTACGACGTGAACCATCACGCCATCCGGTATGCCACCATTGACCGCCAGCCGGTACCGTGGACGCAGCTAGCCACGGAGCCGCCCGTGCCGCTGGTGGGGCTCTAGGAGCAGCCGCCGGGTGGACATTGCGGCGGACCGCAAAGTCCACCCCTACAGACGGCAAGGGAAACGGCGAACGGCAACGGCCGGCGGGGTACGAGCCCCCGCCCTACAAACGGCCACGGCACATCGGCAGGCGCCCGACCTACTGACAAGGAGAGTAACTCATGACCGACCGCGAGCGCTTTTTGCGCTATATGAACTATGAGCCGGTGGACCGGCCGCCACTGCATCTGACTGGCCCCTGGGGCGACACGCTGGAGCGCTGGTACGGGGAGGGGCTCCCGCGCGACGTGGACTACAACGAGTACTTGGGGCTGGCCGTCAAGCCGCTGCAGATCAACAACATCAGCGGCCAGACGGGGTTGTGGCCCCTGCACGAGTACGAACTCCTGCGCGAGGAAGGCGACTTCAAGTACTTCCGCGACAGCTACGGGCGCACCGTGCGGGACTTCCGCGAGCACACCTCGATGCCCGAGTGGATCGACTTCCCGGTCAAGAACGGCGCCGACTTACAGCGGGTGCTGGACGAGCATTTTGATCTCTCGGACATGGACGCGCGCTACGGGCCGGAGTGGGAGGCCAAGGTGCGGCAGGCCGCCGACGGGGAAGGCGTTATCCTCATTGACGGCGGCTGCTATTACTGGAATCTGCGTTCGATGGCGGGCGTCGAGGTTACCAGCTACCTGTTCTACGATGCTTACGATCTGATTGACGAGTTGTTCGAACGCATCAATCAGGTCTGCCTGGAGGGCATCCGCCGCGCCTCCGAGATCGTGCAGATCGAGGTCATCGGCTACGGGGAGGATTTGGCCTACAAGAACGGGCCGCTGCTGTCCCCGCCGATGTTCCGCAAGCTGATTCTGCCGCGCTATAAGAAAGTCATGGACCTCGCGCACGAGAAGGGCGTGACCCTGACGTGGTATGATAGCGACGGCGATGTGCGCCTGCTCATCCCCGACTACCTGTCGGTGGGGATCAACTGCCCGGTGCCGTGCGAGGTGGCGGCCGGGATGAGCGCGCCGGAATTGCGCCGCGACTTCGGCCGGGACCTGCGCCTGGTCGGGGCCATCGACAAGCGCGAGATCGCCAAGGGCCACGCCGCGATCGACGCAGAGATCGAACGCAACCGGCCCGTCATCGAGGACGGCGGTTTCTTGCCCGCCATTGACCATTCGATTCCGGCTGACGTATCCTTGGACAACTACCGCTACTTCCTGGACAAGATTCAGCAGGCCGTGGGTGTGGTCTAGGGACAGCCTGGCCACGCACCAACATTCATAAGGAGCCAATACTCGTGACCCCAGAAGACCAGGCCTACTACCATCCCTATTTCAAGCTAGAGCAGGAGGGGGCGCATTACCGCGTGCTCGACGGTGAGCAGCCGGTGATGGAGTTCCGCAATCATGACATGTTCATGGGGGGAATTTTCATCATGGGAGGCATCACCTTCCGCCCCGGCGGCCCCCGGCGCATCTGCAACATGATTCCCTTCTGGGAGGGCTTTATCCCGGCCCGTCGGGAGGTCAAGGTCTCGGTGCTGGAGGGACAGAACTCCGACCGCCTGCATCTCCTGATCCAGCCCGATGATGAGGGCGGGTTGGCCGCGGTGCACGGGGAGATCACCTTCACCTGGGACGCCGAATTGGGCTCCTATGCGATTGAGGTCCAGGGGCGTCTGGAGTTGCGCCAGCCGCTTAGTGAGGACTGCCCCGGCGGGCTATACCCGATGCCCGTGGCGGGGGGCGGCACGGCTTGGGTCTGGCAGATGGACGACCCCAACTACGAGAACAACTACGGGCCCGCGGTGCCGATGCTGCAGGACTGGTACAATCAGGGCGAGCCTAACACGGGCGTGGACACCTTCCGCCAGAACTGGTCGCGAGCAGTGACCCACCTGCTATCCGAGGACGAAGAGGGCACGCTGCGCACCATCGCCGCCCATCGCGGCCGGTTGTTCGCGCAGCCGCTCAATCTGCAGCTCTTCCCGGTCAAGCCGAGCGGGCGAACGGGGGCGCTGCTCAAGGACGGTTCGGCGGTCATCTACCAGATGCTCACCGACCAGCCGGTGTCCTCGCATATTTGCGAGTGGGGTTTTGACCACCACTACTATCATACGCTGCCTACTGTAGACCTGCCCGCCGGGCATGTGCTGGAATGCCACTTTCGCATGACGGAGTGGAGCCCCCGGGCGATCCAGCCGCTGCTAGCCCTGGCCGTGCCGCTGGAGCCGGCCCCGGAGCTGCTCGCGCGCCTCGAGGTGCCGATCTATGAGGAGCCGGTCTGCGAGTTTCACACCTCGTGGATTGACGAGAAGGCCGCCGACGCCTTCCCCTGGTCGCCGGGACGCGGGGCGAGTTGGGACCGCGAGGTCGGCCACCAGAAGGCTGGCTCCCTGCGGCTGGACCAGGACAGCATCGCGGGGCAGGCCGCTGAATGGCGGGTCACCGATGTGGGCCCGAGCGACTTCATGAACCCGCTGGTGCCCGGGAGCCGCTATCGCTTCAGCGCCTGGGTGCGCCTGGAGGACGTCCCGGACTGCCCCCGGCCGTACGCCACGCTGGCCGTGGGCTTCAAGTACTATAAGGGACCCGGTACCTATAGCGTCCCAGTCCCGGTGGAGTTCACCCTGAGCACCCCCGTGCGCACTCGGGATGAGTGGGTGCAGATAAGCGTGGACACGCCGCCGGTAGACGGTTACGCGGGCGGCACGACCCTGGTCTGTCGCCTGGAGGGCGTGGGCACCGCGTGGTTCGACGAGGTGCGCTTCGAGCGTCTGCCCTAGGGAGAGGAACGACGATGACCAGGTCAATCGTGGATCGCCTGCAGGACGAACTGCTGGTTTGTGAGGGGGCCATGGGCTCCGAACTGGCCGCGCAGGGCGTTGCCTTCCGCAATACCGGGGAGGCCAACCTGACTGCTCCGGAGGTCGTGGCCGCTGTGCACCGGTCCTACCAGGACGCTGGCGCGCAGGTCTTCCAGACCAACACTTTCGCCGCCAATCTGCTGATGCTGGAGCGCGCCGGTCTCGCCGAGCAGGCGGCGGCCCTGCAGACCGCGGCGGTGCGTAATGCGCGCGAGGGCCTCGGCCCCGAGCCGCTGCTGGCGCTGGGTGTGGGGCCGACCGGGCACCTGCTGGAGCCGCTGGGGGACACCCCCGGCGCCCGGGTGGTGGCCTGCTACCGGCAACAGTTCGAGACCATGCTTCCCCAGGCGGTGGATTTCGTCTTACTGGAGACCTTCGAGGCGCTGGACGAGGTGGAGGCCGCCCTGCAGGCGCTACGGGAAATCGACGCCGAGATTCCGGTGGCGGTAACCATGTCCTTCTCCGGCCCGCGCGGCATGACCATGATGGGACAGGGGGGCGCGCAGGTGGCGCAGGCCCTGGCCGGGTGGGGCGTGGACGTCATCGGCGCCAACTGCGGCGAGATTGAGGGGCTGCGGGTGGCCCTGCGCGAGATGGCCGAGGCCACGGACTTACCGCTGATGGCCCAGCCCAATGCGGGCATGCCGGAGCTGATCGGCGGCCAGACCGTCTACCGCCAGACCCCGGAGGACTTCGGTCGCTTCGGCCAGGAGTTGGTGGAGGCCGGCGTCCGGCTGCTGGGCGGCTGCTGCGGCACCACGCCGGAGCATATTCGGCAGTTGGCGCGGGTCGTGCGCGCTGAGGCCTGACCGCCGGGCAGCAGAAGGTCCCGGCTCCCCGGACGGGGAAAGATATCACCACAAATCAGTTGATCCGGCCCGGACTGGGGCGCTCGCGCCCGGCCGGACCAGCCAGGAGGAGTTTTCATGAGCAAGGACACCGCACGTTATACCAAGGCGCACGCCTGGATGCAGCAGGACGGCAGCGAATGGCTTATCGGCATCAGCGACTATGCCGCCGATAAGATGGGCGACATCATCTATGTCGAGTTGCCGGCCGAGGGCGCGGCGCTTGCGGCGGGCGAGCCGTATGGCAGCGTCGAGTCGGCCAAGGCCGTCGAGGACCTGATCGCCCCGCTGGCAGGCACCGTAGCGCGCGCCAACACGGAACTCGAGGACGCCCCCGAGACCCTGAACACCGACCCCTTCGAGGGCGGCTGGGTCGCGGCGGTCACCGCGGAGGGCGACGTGGACCTGAGCGACACCATGGACGCGACCGAGTACGCGGCGTACGTGGCCTCGTTGGGAGAGTAGCCCGGGATGACCTGGCGTTTGCTCTGGTCGGGATACGCCGACGGCTACACCAATATGGCAGTGGATGAAGCAATGATGTGGGCGGCGGCCGAATTGGGCCTGCCGCCCACCTTGCGCTTGTACGGCTGGCGGCCCGCGGCGGTCTCGCTGGGCTACTTCCAGCAGGCCGAGGGCCAGGTGGACCGCGCTGAACTGGAGCGCCGGGGCTGGGACCTGGTGCGTCGCCCCACCGGCGGGCGCGCCATCTTGCACGACGATGAGTTGACCTACTCGGTCACCATCCCCCAGGCGGCGCTCACCCGCGGCGAGAGCACCATGGGGTCCTACCGGGAGATCTCGCGGGGCCTCGAGCTGGGGCTGCAGCGCCTGGGCGTCAGCGCGGCGCTGGGGGAGACGGCGGCCGATCCCACGCATCGCGAGACCGCCCGCGACCTGCCCACCGTCTGCTTTGCGCAGGCCTCGCGCTGCGACCTCGTCGCCGCCGGCCGCAAGGTGGTGGGCTCCGCGCAGGTGCGTAAGCAGGGCATCATCCTCCAGCACGGCTCCGTGCCGCTGCGGCTGAACCTGGACGACCAAATCGCGGTCATGCCCGGGCGCGGCGACCGCGGCGAGAGCCGCGACCGCCTCGGGGAAGCCGCCCAGGGGATCGCCGAGGTTCTGGGCAGTCCGCTGAGCTTTGAGCAGCTCGGCCAGGCGCTCGTGGCGGGCTTTGAGGAAGCTTTTGAGACTAGCTTGACCCCCGGCGACCTGACCGCGGAGGAGCGGGCCCGGGTGGAGGAACTTCGCGACACTAAGTATACGACGGAGGAGTGGAACCTGACGGCGCCGGGGAGGCGGTAGGGGGAGGGCGTCGTTGCCGTACTGTAGGGCGGGGGCTCGTACCCCGCCGGACTAACGTTTGGCTAGCGACGGCGGGGTACAAGCCCCC
>DASXVN010000025.1:0-17916 GCA_036504235.1 Armatimonadota bacterium
GGGCGGAAGCATAAAGAAACTGACCGGCGCATCCTCGTGATCGCCAAGCATAAAGCACCTCCGGAGTGAAGTGCCTTCAGTCTAGCAGATTCGCCAAGATTTGAGGAGTACCAGGACGGACTTTTTTAACAGAACCCAAGCACCGCCCCTACAACGGCAACGGCCGGCGGAGTACCCTTCGACAGGCTCAGGGCCTGCGGCAAGCCCCCGCCCTACAGTGCGGCCCCCGCCTTGCGCCCGCGCGCCGCTGCTGGTAGAGTAAGTGCACAGGCGCGGCCGCGGGGTCGCGCTGCGCTTTTGATAAGGACGTAAGCTATGTGTCTTTCCGAGAAGCTAACGTTGGGCCCCGGCGATCTGGTGCTCAGCGATTATGACGGTACCATCAGCCTGCTGGACAACGGAATTGAGATGATCACCCGGCTCGGCAACCCCGCGGCCTGGGACCTGGAAGAGCGCTGGCGACGCGGCGAGATCAGCTCCATGGAGTGCATGCGCGGCCAGTGGGAGCTGATCGTTTTGCCCCAGGAGCAGCTCCTGACGGAGCTGGACAGCCTGCCCCTGGACGAGAGCTTCCCCGAGTTTGTGGCCCTCTGCCGGGAGCGGCAGGCCGACCTGGCCGTGGTCAGCGACGGGCTGGACCTCTACGTGGAGCGCGGGCTGCGGCGGCTGGGGCTGCATCCTTGCTGGGGAACGGCGCCGCTGTCCCGCGCCGGGGACTGCGTGCCCTTCTTCGCCAACCACGGGGAGTGGACGGAGCACGGCGTGGAGGTCAGCTTCCCGCTGACCGAGCGGCGCTGCGAGGCCTGCGGCGACTGCAAGACGGCGCGGCTGTTCTCGCTGCTGCCCGGACACCGGCGGGTGATCTATCTGGGCGACGGTCACTCCGACAAGTGCGTGGCCCGCTACGCGGATGTCCTGTTCGCGCGGGATCATCTGGCGGAATACTGCACCGACAAGGGCCTGCCCTTCCTGCCCTTTGCCTCCTTCCGGGAGGTCATCGAGGCTCTCAGCTAGGACGGGCCGGCTAGCGCCAAGCAAAACGGGGACCGGCTGAGCCGGTCCCCGTTGTGGTTCTACTGCCGAATTGTCCGGCTACTTGCCGAGGCGGCCCAGGGCCGCGGTGGCGTTCTGCTTCATGATCGGGTCTTTGGCGATCTTCAGGAAGGACTCGAAGGTGGTCTTGGCCTCGGGCCGCTTCTTCTCGGCCACCAGAGTCCACGCCAAGGCGTACAGTGCCTTCTCGTTGTTCGGGTCGGCCTTGAGCGCCGTGCGGAACTTGGCCTCAGCCTCGCTAAGGCGACCGAGGTCCTTGGCGGTCATGCCCTCGTCATACGCCGGAGAGCCACCCGCGGGAGCGCCAGCGGCCGCGCCAGGAGCACCGGGAGCGCCCGCGCCCGGAGGTCCACCCGGAGCGGCGCCGGGAGGCCCACCGGGGGCCCCGCCGGGAGGTCCACCCGGAGCAGCGCCGGGAGGCCCACCGGGAGCGGCGCCGGGAGGCCCACCAGGGGCAGCGCCGGGAGGTCCACCGGGAGCGCCGGGCGCCCGGCCGGAGGGAGCAGCCCCACCAGCAGCGGCCCCACCGGCGGCAGCCTTGTCGTCCGCGGGCTTCTTGCCGCAGCCGGTGACTGCCACCAAACTAACTACCAGAGCCAGCACGAGCAGTACAACCAGAACACTCTGCATCTTCATGGCATGTCTCCATTCCCTATGTAGTCTGGGGATACGTCATGCCTATTCGGCGGTCAGCGGGACATTTCCTCCGTCCCGATCCACGCTCTGCGGCAATCCTTGCGCCGCCGCGACGACCTCCGCCACATGGCGCACCGCGATCGGCGTCTCGCCCTCTCGCAGCCCCCAGCTAAG
Organism: Armatimonadota bacterium; assembly: GCA_036504235.1. Lineage (GTDB taxonomy): Bacteria > Armatimonadota > Zipacnadia > Zipacnadales > Zipacnadaceae > Zipacnadum. Next base: position 1,864 of record DASXVN010000025.1, read on the forward strand.
CTGAATCAGGCACGAAGGACAGGCGGTGACCACGGTGTCCGCGCCGGTTCCTCGGATGTTCTCCACCTTGCGCCGGAGGATCGCCAGCGACATCTCTGGGTGGGTTATGTTGTAGGAGCCCGCGCCACCGCAGCACCAGTCGGCCTCCGGCAACTCCACGAGCGTCGCGCCGGCGGCCTCCGTCAGCAGCCGCCGCGGCTCGGCGCGCAGGCCCTGGCCCCGGCCCAGGTGGCAGGGATCGTGGTAGGTGACCACGCCCGGCCAGGGCCGCACCGGCGGCGGTAGGGGCAAGCTCGCCAGCAGTTCGGTGAAGTCGCGGGTCTGGACGGCCAGGTCCTCGGCCTCGGCGACGGCGGCGGGGTCATCGGCCAGCAGCTCCCCGTACTGCTTGAGGAAGCGGCTGCAGGAGCCACACTCGGTGACCAGATAGTCCACCTGCGCCCGGCCCAAGATGGCGAGATTCTGCCGGGCCAGCGTCCGCGCGGCCTCCAGATCGCCGTAGGAATAGGGCGGCAGGCCGCAGCAAACGTTGGGCAGGGCCACGACCTCGCAACCGGCGTGGGCAAGCAGGCGCAGGGCGGCCTCCCCGGCCGCCGGCTGCTGGAAGTTGGTCCCGCAGCCGATAAAGTAGGCCACGCGCGGCCCCCGGGGCGCGGTGATGGACCGCGGCAGGACCAGCTCCTCGCCGGTCGCGACGCCGCGGCGGATAAAGCCGATCTCCGCCAGCCGATCGCGCAGGAAGCGCCGGGGCATGGTCTCCACCAGGCCCTCCGCGCCCTCCAGGGTGGCGTTGATCCAGCCCAGCAGCCCTAGGCGGCGGAAGAGGCGCGTCAGGCCGGAGCGCTTGCCCGCCCCGGCCAGCCGCATGAGCGCGGTCAGCCGCTCGGGATACCCCAGCAGGCGGTGGAAGATGAAGCTCTGGGCGAAGGGCTGCCCGTGGCGGCGGTGGAAGTCCTGGCGCGCGCGGACCATCAACTCGTCGGTGCGCACCGCGCTGAAGCAGGCCTGGGTGCAGGCGCCGCACATCAGGCAGTCAAAGAAAGGCCCGCGCAGCGCCTCCAGCGGCTCCAACTCGCCGTCCTGCACCTCGCTGAGCAGCTCCAGGCGGCCGCGCGCGACGCCCGCTTCGTCCTGGCTGATCTGGTAGGTCGGGCAGACGCTCTGGCAGTAGCCGCATTTGTTGCAGCGGAGGAGTTCTCCGGCGATCAGGTCCGTGTCATTCATGGGTGGTTTCCGGCCCGGCGGGCAGAATCCCGCGCGGATCAAATACAGTCTTGAGACGGTGATTGAGGTCGCGGAGTGCCTCCGGGAGGGGCGTGAGCGAGGCGCCGTCCGCCGACAGGCTCCGCAGCCAGCCGCCGTGGGTCGCGGCGACGGTGCGCAGGACCTCGCGCAGCGGACGCTGGTCCGGCGTTAGCTCCGGCAGGCCCACCCGCACGCTGCCCAGGCCTGGCGAGGCGGACAGCACTGCCTCAACGCCATGCGACGCGGCGGCGGCCTGCGCGGCCGCGAAGGCCCCGGCGGTGTCGCTCGGGGGGCAGAGTATCTCCAGCAACTCCGGCCAGTCGCCGGGGCGCGACAGATCGGCCACGCGCGCCCACAGGGACGGCGTCTGCGCCGGGTCCAGCGGGACGTCCTCTATCCAGGCGGAGCCGGCGGCCAACGCGGCCTGCCCGGCGGCAATCTCCGGCTCCGCGCCGTGCCAGGCCACCAGCAGCAGGCCGCCGCGCGGCGCGTCCGGGTCCGGCAGGCCTAGCGACACCGCCGCGGCAGGGCTGAGCAACTCCAGCGCCGCGGGGCGCACCGAGCCGAGCAGGGCGGCCTGCGCCAGCCGCTCGAGGGGCGCGAGGGTGTCGGCACGGAAAAGCTGCGTGGCGCGCGCCGGCGGCAGTGGCACAGTGCGCAGGGTCGCCTCCAGCAGCGCCGCCAGAGTCCCCCGCGAGCCGACCACCAACCGCTCCAGGGCGTAGCCGGCCACGTTCTTTACGCAAGAAACGCCGAACCGGACCACCTCGCCGCTGGTCAGGGCCAGGCGGACGCCGGTGAGCAGGTCAGCCAGCCGCCCGTAGCGCACCCCAAACGGCCCCCCCAGTCCGGCGGCCAGCACGCCGCCGACGGTAGCTTGGTCGCCGCCCGGAGGCAGCACCGGCCACCAATGCCCCTGCGCGGCCAGCGCCGTCTGCAGGTCGGCCAGGGTGACGCCGGCCTGCGCGGTGACCGTCAGGTTAGCGGTCTCCACGGCGACGATATGGTGCAGGCCCCGGCTGGAGAGCACCGGCCCGGCCGCTCGCGACGCCACGGTTTCCGCGCCGCGCAGGCAGACCGGCTGGTTCTCGCGCGCGGCCAGCGCCAGCAGCTTGGCCAGCGCCTCATAGTCATAGGGCTTGAGCCGGCCCGGCTCGTCGCTGACCGCCAGCGTGTCCGCGACCCGCGAGAAGGACCCCTCCGGCAGCGGCGCGGCCGGGGCGGTCGGGGGGATATCGTCGGGCAGGAGCTTGCCGGGATTGGCCAGGTTCTCGGGGTCGAACGCCACTTTCAGGTCGCGCATCAGCGCCAGCTCGGCGGGGCCGAACATCAGCGGCATGAACTTGCGCTTCTCGGTGCCCACCCCGTGCTCGCCGGTCATGGCCCCGCCCAGGGAGAGCGCGGCCCGGATCACCTCGTCCTGCGCCGCCATCACGCGGGCCAACTGGTCCGCGTCGCGCGGGTCAAAGATCATCTGCGGGTGGAGGTTGCCGTCGCCGGCGTGCAGGAGGTTGCCGATGGACAAGTGCTGCCGCGCAGCCGTCTCGCTGATCCGCGCCAGCATCTCGGGGAGGTGCTGCCGGGGAACGGAGATGTCCGTGGAGATCTTGCCGGGGGCGAGGTTGGCCAGCGCCGCGGCCGTGCCCTTGCGCCCGCGCCAGAGCAGGGTCCGCTCGCTCTCGGTCTCCGCCTGGCGGAACTCCCGCGCGCCAAACTGCCCGCAAATCTCGCGGATCGCCGCCAGTTGCCCCGCCAGGGCGGCCCGGGGACCGTCCACGTCAATCAGCAGCACCGCTTCCGCGTCGACCGGGTAGCCGGCTTGCAGGCCGCGCTCCACCGCCTCCAGCAGCGGGCGGTCCATCATCTCCAGCGCCGCCGGGATGATGCCGCGAGCGATGATCGCCGAGACCGTCGAGGAGGCCGCCTCCAGGCTGTCGAACGCGACCAGCGCGGTGAGCGTAGCCTCGGGCAGGGGGGTCAGGTGGCAGGTGATCTCGGTGACCAGACCCAGCGTCCCCTCGCTGCCCACCCACAGGCCGAGCAGGTTGCAGCCGGGCGCCGCCGCGCCGCGTCCGCCCAGGCGCACCCGCTCGCCCTGGGGCGTGATGACCTCAATCTCGAGAATATGGTGGGCGGTCACGCCGTACTTGAGGCAGTGGGGGCCGCCCGCGTTGTGGCCGAGATTGCCGCCGATGGTGCTGACCAGTTGACTGGAGGGGTCCGGCGCGTAGCTGAGGCCCAGTGGCGCGAGTTGGCGCTGCAGTTCCAGGTTGACCACCCCCGGCTGCACCACGGCGCACAGGTCCAGGGGGCGGATATCGAGGACGCGGTTGAGGCGGGCGAGGCTGATCAGCAGGGCGCCCGGGGTGGGGATCGGTCCGCCGGAGAGACTGGTGCCGGCGCCCCGCGGTGTGAAGGGCACCCGGTGGCGCACGCAGGCCTGCACCAGCGCCTGGACCTGGTCGGTGCTCTCCGGCAGGGCCACCGCGGCGGGGAGCTGCTGGTCGAGGGCCGCGTCATACTGGTACACCCGCCGGGAGAGGGGATCGCAGAGCAGGCGCGCAGAGCCCAACGCCTGGCGGAAGTCCTCCAGGACCGGGGCGGGCAGGCTGGCGGGGCACGCAGACTTGGGCATGTTAGGGGCGAGACTCACCTACCCGCAGGGACCGGCGAAAGTGCAGCCCCGCCGAGAGATTACCCGGCGGGGCTGCGCAGGGCGGTGCTACTGTCCGGGCTGCTTGAAGTCGCCCAAGCGCTTGACGTCGGCGACTTCCAGGAGCGCCTTGAGGCGGGCCTGCGCGGCGGCGGCGACCCGAGCGGAGGTCATCATCTCGCGAATCTTGTCCTGCACCTTCTCGAAGGGCGGGGTGCCCGCGGCCTGGTAGGAGATGCGCTTGACCAGGATCCAGCTATTGGGCTCCATGGACTTCTCCTCGAAGGGCTGGCTGATATCGCCATCGGCGGCCAGCTGGAAGGCCACCTTCTGCAGCGGCTGATCGCCCTTGACGATCATGCCCAAGTAGCCCCCATTCTCGCGGCCATAGGGGTCGAGGTTGGAGTCCTTGGCGGCCTTGTCCCAGGTGACCGTCCCCCCCACCAGAGAGGCGCGGAGCTTGTCGGCGTCTTCCTTGGTCGCCAGCGCGATGAAGCCGACTTCCATGGCCTCCTCCAGCGCGAAGCTCTGGCGGTTGGCCGCGTAGTACTTGCTGACGTCATCGTCCGTGACGGTGACGCTGGGCTTGACCATCTTCTCGAGCAGGATCTGCTCGCGCAGACGCCGGCGCAGCGCGGTGACCGTCAGGTCCTGCGAGGCCAGCCACATCTCCCAGGTCTGGCCGGACTGGCGCAGGCGGGCCTCCACCTGGGCCTTGGACTTCGCAAAGGCATCGTCAATCTCGGCCTCAGTGACGGTGAGGTTCTTCTTCTTGGCTTCCTGCTCGATGACCAGCGACTCGATGAGCTGCTCGCGCACCACGAAACCATAGCGGTCGCGCAGGGCCGCGGCGAGTTGGGCTTCGGTGACCTTGTCACCATTAACCGTGGCGACGACGTCGGTGGGATCGGCTTGCGCCGGGCGCGGGGCCACGCCCAGGGCGACGGCCAGGAACAGGGTTGAGGTCAGGGCGAACACGGTACGGAAGGACAGATAGCGCATGGGTAGTTATCTCCTAGATTTGGGCAGGCCGGCCGAGCCGGGGGAAGCGGGCGGAGCGGTCGCGGCCGCGGCGGACGGCGTGGACGCAGCCAAAGACGGCGTCATGACCAACATCCCCTGCTCCACCTGGTGGGGCGTGCCCAGTTGCTGACAGTATCCGGCAAAGCGTTTCAGAATTGCGTCCCGCGTCCCCGCGGCGGGGAACTCCGGCCCCAGACGCGGGCGCGGAAGCGTGACCGGCAGCATCTTCACCGTCCACCCCTGACCCTCCGTGTAGAGCAGGTGGAAGACGCCGCTCTGCGTCTTGAGACCGGGACGCTGGTCGAAGACGAAGTTGCCCAGGCTGTACAGGATGGGATGTCCCTGGTAGAACTCCACTCCCTCCAGCACGTGCGGATGGTGGCCGAGCACGACGTCCGCCCCGGCCGCGATGGCCAGATGCGCGATCTGCTTCTGGCGCGCGGTGGGCGCTTCGTTCTCCTCCACGCCCCAGTGATAGGAAACAACCAGCAGGTCACATTTGTTCTTCGCCTGCGTGATTTGCTGTTTGTGCCACTCCAGGTCGCGGGGCACCTTGGAGTACGAGCCATGCGCGAAATCCAGGTCCGTGAAGGCCTGGAAGCCCACGCGGAAGCCCTTGACGTTCATCACCCGCGGCCAGGAGGCCTGGGCCTGCTCCCGCGCCGCGCCGCAGTAGCGAATCCCGGCTTTGTCCAGGGTGTCCATGGTCTGGACGATCCCGACGCGCCCAGGATTGAGCGTATGATTATTGGCCAGCGAGACGATCCCGATATGCCCCAGGGCCAGCACCTTGACGGTAGCCGGATCGGCCCGGAAGCAGCAGTTAGCCGGATCGTGCGGCCCCTCGGTCGAGAGCGGCGACTCCAGATTGGCGAAAACCAGATCGGCGCGGGCCAGGTCCGGCGCCACGGCGGCGAGGAGGCCCCGGCTCCCGTCGGCCTTGATCCGCTCCCCCACCTTGCGATCCAGCATGATGTCGCCCACCGCAAACAGCTTCAACGTCCGCGGCGGAGGCGGCACAGCCGGAGTTGCCGGAGCGGTAACGCTCGGCACGTCGGCCGCGGCGACCCCCGTCGCCTGGCTGCGGCAGCCCAGGCACGTCAAGGCGAGAGCTACGACCAGCGCCAGCAGCGCCGCACGTATGCCGAGGAGGTTGCCCAGGAGGTTTCGCGGTCTATCCACAGCCGAGGATGATAACCTAGCGGGACCGGCAGCGTCAACGCAAGGGGTGGCCGTTTCCCCCGGAGGGGCCGAATACGAGGACGGCCTGCGCAGCAGGCCGCCACAAGTATCCGGCCCACGGCTAGCGGTAGACCCTGGGCCGGATACTTGCGGCGTTCGCTCCGCTCACGTCCTCGTATGCGGCCCCTCCCGGGATACGGCAGGCCCCTCCTCCTTTGCCGCGCACAAAGCCGCTATGCTATAATCGCGGTATGTACGAACTAACCGTGGAGCGGCAGTTTGCCGCTGCGCATCAACTGCGGGGCTATGATGGCCCCTGCGCCCGGTTGCACGGGCACAATTACCGCCTGCTGGTGGTATTTTCCGGCGCGGAGCTGGACGCCGACGGGTTCCTGGCCGATTTCACCGCGCTCAAGGCGGTCTGCGATCAGGTCCTGGAGGGGCTGGATCACCAGTTTCTCAACGATCTGCCCGCCTTCGGTCAGCGCAATCCGACCGCCGAGAACCTGGCCGCCTATCTCTACCGCGAACTGCGCGCCGCCGCGACCGATTTGCCGGTGCGCGTGCAGGCCGTGACCCTGTATGAGTCCGATACTTCCGCGGTGACCTACCGGGAGGAATAGCCCGTGCGCTGCGTTTCCCTACTCTCCGGCGGCCTGGATTCCCTGGTGGCGACCGTGCTGGCCCGGCGGGAGCACGAGGTGGTCCTGGCGCTGACCTGCGACTACGGCCAGCGCGCCGCCCCGCGGGAGATCGCCGCCGCCCGCGCGCAGGCCGAGCGGCTGGGCCTCCCCCACCTGCTGGTCGAGCTACCCTGGCTGGGCGCCCTGGGGGGCAACGCGCTCACCGAACGCGACCGCGACCTGCCCCAGCCCGCGCCGGAGGAGCTGGACCGCCTGGACGTGACCCTGGAGACCGCGCAGGCCGTCTGGGTGCCCAACCGCAACGGGGTGCTCACCAACGTGGCCGCCGCGATCGCGGAGAGCCGGGGCGCGGAGGCCGTCCTCTGCGGCTTTAACGCCGAGGAGGGGGCGACCTTTCCCGACAACACGCCGGAGTTTCTGGCCGCCGCCGACCAGCTCTGGCGCTACTCCACCGCCAACCAGGTGCGCCTGCTCTCGCCCACCATTGCGATGGACAAGCGCGCCATAGTTCGCGCCGGCCGCGCCGCCGGCGCGCCGCTGGAGCTAGTCTGGAGCTGCTATACCGACCAGCCGGAGCCCTGCGGCCAGTGCGAGTCGTGTCGGAGGCTGGAGCGGGCGATAGAGGACTAGGGTCGGTGGTGATGGCCGGTGGTCGAGGGTGTGGGGCCGTTGCCGTACTGTAGGGCGGGGGCTCGTACCCCGCCGTCGCTGACGGAACAGCGATCGACGGGGCGGGTAACCCATCCCACAAACGGCTAACGGCCGGCGGGGTACACGCCCCCGCCCTACAGGACGGCTAACGGCCAACGGCACACCGGCGAGACGCCGGTGCCACTGACGGCGAGGCCGCAAGAAGATGACTAAAAGAAACAGGTGACTCAGTTTGAAAGCAGCTCGACTACACGCGCCGCATGACGTGCGTATTGACGAGGTTCCTACCCCGGTCGCCGGGCCGGGCGAGGTGCTGGTCCGGGTGCGGGCGGTTTCTATTTGCCCCTCGGATTGGCGGCTGTATGAGGACGGCCATGCCAGCGGCGTGTACCCCGATCACCCCATGATTCAGGGGCACGAGTTCTCCGGCGACGTGGCCGCGCTGGGCGCGGGCGTTTCCGGGCCCGCCGTGGGCACGCCGGTAGCCGTGGAGCCTAGTTGGCACTGCGGCGAGTGCGACACCTGCCGCGCGGGGCTGGTCAACCTCTGCCGCCACGTGATCTTCCCCAGTTTCCCGCAGCGCGACGGCGCGCTGGCCGAGTATATCGCCTGCCCCGCCTCCGCCGTGCGGCCGCTGCCGCCGGGAACCAGCTATGCGGTCGGCGCGTTGATTGAGCCGCTGGGAGTGGGCCTGCACGCGGTGCGTTTGGCGCACCTAACGCCCGAGACGCGCGTCATTATCCTGGGCGCGGGGGCGATCGGCATGTCCACGCTGCTGGTGGCCCACGCGCGCGGCGTCCAGCAGATCTCCGTGGTCGAGCCGCTGGCCGCCCGGCGCGAATGGCCGCAGCGGCTGGGCTGCGCCCCGGTGGTCGGCTCGTATCCGGAACTGGTCGCGGCCGGCGTGGAGGGTGACGTGGTCTTTGAGTGTTCCGGCGAGAGCAGCGCGGTGGAGGAAGCCCTGATCCTGGCCCGCCCCGGCGGCCTGGTGGTCGTGGTCGGCATCCCGCACCCCGACCGGGTGACTTTCGACTCCACCATCCCCCGCCGCAAGGAGCTGACCGTCATCTTCTCCCGCCGCTCCCGCGAGTGCCTGGAGGAGTCGCTGGAGTTGCTGGCGAGCGGGCAGGTGGACCTGGCGTCCCTGCCCACGCGCGACTATACCCTGGAGCAGACCGCGGAGGCGCTGGACGACACCGCCGCGCGGCCCGGGGACATGCTGCGCGCTATCGTCCGTCCTTAGGTCCCGCGCCCGCGCACGGACAGACATCTTGGGAGGTACACAGTCATGGCTGACGACCAGAACCATTACGACGATGAGGCTGATATTCCAGAGGAGGAGCCGACTCCCCCGCCGCACGGGCGGGTAGCTCCCGAGGCCCCGGAGATCGAGGGCGGCATCCTGGAGGAAGAGATTCCCAGCCCCGCCCCGCATGGCCAGATTCCGCCCGGGGAGTGCGAGTGCCCGGAGTGCGCGGAGCACGAGCACGAGGCCGCGCCCACCTCGCTGGCCGACCTGAGCGTCTACGATATGCTGCGCTTCACGGTCGGCATGCTCAACCAGGCGGCCTGGGTGCACCTGGGGCTGGTCGTCGCGCCCGGCAGCACCGAACCGAAGCCGGACCTGCCGCAGGCCCGCGTGGCGATTGACACCCTGGAGGCGCTGGCCAAGCAACTCCAGCCGGACGCCAATGAGGAAGAGAAGCGCGAGCTGACGAACCTGCTGGACACGCTGCGCCTGAATTACGTGAGGAAGGTCGGGTAATCATGGCCGACCCCGCGGAGTTGGCTCGCGCGCAGTTGCTGGCGATCTCCTACCGCGGCCCCGTCGCCGAGGCCAGCCACTGGGGCCAGATCGCCGCCTGTCTGCCCTCCGGCCAACTCGTGGCCGGCTGGGGCGATCCCGAGGCCCTTGTGGTCCTGCGCTCGGCGGCCAAGCCGCTGCAGGCGCTGTCCGTGGTGACCTCCGGCGCGGCGGCGCGTTTTGGCCTGGAGCCGCGCCATTTGGCCCTGTGCAGCGGCTCGCATACCGGCTCCGCCGCCCATTTGCGCACGGTCCGGGAGATCATGGAGCGCATCGGCCTGGATGAGATCTACCTGGGCTGCGGCACGCATCTGCCCGACGATTCCGCGGAGGCGCACCGCCTCCAGCGCGACGGCCTCTGCCCCACGCCCTTCCACAACAACTGCTCCGGCAAACACGCCGGGATGCTGGCCACGGCGCTGGCGCTGGGCGCGCGGCCCGAGGGCTACCTGGACCCGCGCCACCCCGTGCAGAAGCTGATTCGCGAGCACCTCGCCGCGTTTTCCGACATGCCGGAGGACAACCTGCTGCCGCTGCCGGACGGCTGCGGCGCGCCGACTTACGCGCTGCCGCTGTGCGGCGTGGCCACGGCTTTCGCCCGGCTGGGCCGGCCGCAGGGCCTCCCCGAGGACCTACGCGACGCCGCCGACCAGGTGACCCATGCGATCCGCCTGCACCCGGAGATGGTGCGCGGCGCCGGCTGTTTCAACACCGAACTGATTGAGCAGACCGAGGGCCGGGTGATTGCCAAGGGCGGCGCCGAGGGGCTTTTCGCGCTCGCCGTGCCCGCGGAGGGGCTGGGCGTCGCGGTGAAGGTGGCCGACGGCGGCGAACGCTGCTGGCCGCCGGTGGTACTGACCCTGCTGGGCAGCCGGCTGGGTCCGCTGCCCGACGCGCTGGCCGCGGCCGCCCGCGCCGAGCAGACCAACTGCCACGAGACCGTGGTGGGCCAAGTCGAGCCGGCGGAGGGGCTGGCCACGCTGATTCCGCTCACCCTGCCCCGCGAGGAGACCACGCTTTGACCGCTCACGACAAGCTGCGCGTGGCGCTGCTGGGCGCTGACGAGGAATCCGGCCTGCTGCTGGGGGCCTTGGTGGACGACGCCCGGGTGGGCGATGTCTACCTCGCCGAGCGGGACGAGAAGCTGGTCGCGCCGCTGACCCGCCGCTGGGGAATCATCAAACGCACGGTCGCCGACTGGCGAGAGTTGCTCCGCGAGGAGACGGTGGACGTGGTGTGGATCGCGGGGCCGCTGAGCGCCTCCCCGGAGGCGGCCGGCGCGGCGCTCGCGGCAGGCAAGCACGTCGTCCTGGCCGGCCCGCCCCGGTCGGCCGTGGACCTGCAACTCCTGGTCCAGGCGGCGCGGAAGGCGCCCGGGCGCCTGCGGGTGGCCCTGCCGCATCTGTACAACCCGACCGTCGTCAAGGCGCGGCAGGTCGTGGCCGCCGGCGACGTGGGCGAGCTGCAACTGGGGCAGGCGTTGGCTCTCATGCCGGCGGAAGCGGGGAAAACCGGCGCGAAGTCGGGCCTGGCGGCGGCTTTCACGGCGATCTATGTCCTGCAGGATTTCCTGGGACCGGCCACCTCGGTGGCGGCCTCCGCGGACCCCGGAGAGAAACTGGTGGGCGCAACGCTGCAGCACGCAGCGGCGCTGAGCACCTTGACCGCGGGCGGGCTGGACGCCGAGGCGCGCCCCGTGCAGGAGCGCCGGCTGGTGGGCACGGAGGGCACGCTGCTGCTGCGCGACGATCCGGAGGACGAACTGCCCCTGATCGGCCTGCGCGGCGAGGAGTTCATCCCGATCCCGGTGCGCGTGCCGCTGCACGTCTACCCCTACGCGGTGGCCCAGGCGGCCCACGCCCTGGTGGACAGCCTCCTGGCGGAGAAAGACAACGAGGAGACGCTGGAGGCGGCTTTCCAGGCGCTGGCGACCGCGCGAGCGCTGGACGAGTCGGTGCGCAGCGGGCGCCGCGTGACCGTCGAGGAGTAGGTAGGTCGGGCGTCTCGCCCGGGCGGGGGCCGTTTCCCCGTAGGGGCGGAAGTTTCCCGGTCCGCCGGGAAATCTCCGCCCGCGCACACCACGAACCGGTTTCGCCCCAGTAACGTTAGCGGCCACCGCGGGCGGAGATTCGGCGCAGACGCCGAACTTCCGCCCCTACGGGGAAACGGCAACCGCCCCGATACTCTTAGGGCGCGGCCGAGGGCTTCGCCGGCTTGAGCCGGATGCCCAGGGCCGCGGCCAGGCCCTCGACCTGCTTGCGCAGCGCCGGGCCGCCCCGCTCTTCCACCCGCCGCAAGATGGCGTCGGCCACGCGCCGGCTGTGCTGGGGATCCTTGTTGACCAGGCGGCCGCAGGCCTCAAACTCCTCGAGCGTCACCCCGGAATCCGCCAGCACCTTGTCCATCAACGGCGGCACCAGTTGCGCCGCGTCCCCCCGGTCGCGAATATGCGCCACGCCGATCAGGATGGTCGCCGACAGCTCCACGAAAGCGGCCTCCGAGAGTCCCTCGGGGGTACGCGCGGGGACGCTGCCGGTCATTTCCGCCTGCGCCGCCACCTGCTCGGCCAGGACCCGGTTCTGGTCAGCCGCGGCGGCCGCCTGCCGCGCAGCGGCTTCCTGGCGGGCGTGCCGAAAATATACGGCGCCCCCCGCCGCCAGCAGCACGACCACGGCGGCCAGAATCCAGACGCGGCGAGAGCGGAGAGTCAGTTTCATGCCCCGAGTATGCCAGCTTCCCGGCTCCCGGTCAACCGGGGGGGCGTTGCCGTTGGCCTTTGTAGGGCGGGGGCTACGTCCCCCGCCGGACTAACGATTGGCACCGACGGCGGGGGACGTAGCCCCCGCCCTACAGGACGACCTGAGCAGGTCGCCCCGCGCCTCGCAGCGAAATCATCCCTGCGCCCGCCCGCGCGGATTCCCTTTGTCTCCCGGAGGACCGACATGGCTGCCAACCAGACACCCGCGGCGCTGCCCAGCGTTCCGGAGATCCTCAGCCAACGCACCCCACGCAAGCGCGTCAATGAGCAGCATGCGGAGAGCTTCTCGCCGATGGAGCGGGCCGCGTTGTGGATCACCGTGCACGTGGGGACCATGGGCTTTTTCATCCTGATCGCCGTCTGGACGGTGGTCTGGCTCTGCTGGAACTTGCTGGCCCAGATGCGCGGCTGGACGGGGATGATCTTCGACCAGCCCTGGTCCTTCCTGATCTGGCTGTTCATCTCCAACCTGCTGCAAATCCACCTGATGCCGCTGATCATGGTGGGGCAGAACCTCCAGGCGCGGCACTCCGAACTGCGCGCCGACCACGCGTATGACGTGACCGTGCAGAACGAGTACGAGACCGAGATGATTCTCCGGTACCTCCAGACTATCTGCGAGGATCTGGAGAAACTCAGCGAACGCGTCGCCGCGCTGGAAAAGCCCGCCCCTTGAGCCGCCGCAGCGCGGGGAAAGCCCTTGCCCCCAGCCGGGGATAGGGGTATCATAGCCGGGATTTCAACGGGAGCGCTCGCAGCTCTCCCCCATCCTCAGGTGCGCTCCGGCGCGCCCGTACAAGGTCTGATCTCCCATGCCCAAGATTGTCACTGAACTACCGGGACCCAAGTCTCTCGAGTACCTAGCTAAATCGAAACAGTACGAGCCGCTGTGCATCGCCGACCAGATGCCCGTGGTCTGGGCCGAGGCCCACGGCTGCCTGATCACCGACGTGGACGGCAACGAGTTCCTCGACTGGTGCAGCGGCGTGCTGGTCACCAATGTCGGCCACTGCCACCCCGACTATGTGCGGGAGGTCAAGGACCAGTGCGACCACCTGTTCAACTGCTACGACTTCCTCACCCCCCAGCGGGCCGACCTGGCCGAGAAGATCATCGGCGTCGCGCCGGACTACCTGGACAAGGTCTTCCTGGTGACCACCGGCACCGACGCCACCGAGGCGGCCATGCGCATGGCCCGGCGCTATAACGGGCGCTGGGAGATTCTGGCTTTCCACGGCGCCTTCCACGGCCGCACCATGGGCGCGGCCTCCGCGGGCGGCTCGCAGGGCGTCAAGCAGGGCTACGGGCCGATGGTGCCCGGCTTCATCCACACGCCCTTCCCCTACTGCTACCGCTGTCCCTTTGGCAAGGAAAGCTGCGAGACTTGCGGCTTCCAGTGCTTGGAATTCATGGACTGGGTGGTCTCCAAGGAAAGCTGCGGCCAACTCGGGACGGTCATCGCCGAGCCCTACCAGGGCGGCGCGGGCAGCATCATCCCGCCCCCCGGCTGGTTCGAGAAGCTGGACGCCTGGCGCAAAGACCGGGGCATGCTGTTCATCCTCGACGAGGTGCAGTCGTCCTTCGGGCGCACCGGCACCATGTTCGCGCTGGAGCACTACGACATCACCCCCGACCTGGTGACCCTGGGCAAGGGCCTCGGCTCGGGCGTGCCCTGCTCCGCGGTCCTGGGGCGCAGTGAGATCATGGACAACCTGCCCCCCGGCTCGATGGGGTCGACCAACGGCGGCAACCCGCTCTCCAGTCGCGCGGCCATGGCGGCCATTGACATCATCGTCCGCGAGAACCTGGTAGCGAACTCCGCCCGGCAGGGCGAGGTCATGATGAAGGCCTTCCAGGAGATGCAGGCCAGTTGCGAGCAGCTCGGCGACGTCCGCGGGCAGGGGCTGGTGCTGGGCCTGGAGATCGTCACGGACCGGGCCTCCAAGACCCCGGACAAGGTCCTGGCGCGCCGCATCGTAGAGGAATGTTGGCACCGCGGCCTGGTGCTGATCGCGCCCATCGGCATGTACGGCAACGTCCTGCGCGTAGCCCCGCCGCTGGTAGTAACCGACGCCGAGGTGCAGGAAAGCCTGGATATCTTCGCCGCCGCCCTGAAAGCGGCGTGCTGCGGGTAGCGCATCCGCCATTCTTGGACCACGTTCACAACTGAAAGGTGAATCGCCTTAATGTCAACCGACCCTTCTCCCGAACTTCTTGCCGCCTTCCGTTTGTTTGTTGAGCAGGCCAACTGGGACGTGCTGCGGCCTTTGGATAAGCAGCGCTTCCATGACTTCATCAGCCGCGCCGACCGCGATGGCTGGGAGGCCTCCGGCGATGAGGTGTATACCATGCTGCTCGCCGCCGGCGCTGCCTATGAGGAGTCGCGGCGGCTCAGCCTGATGTACGGGCACGGCCGCGAGGCCCTGCGGCAGGCCGGCGAGGGGGCCCGGGAGGCCGCTCTGGAGCAGACCCTGGCTCCCGAGTGGAGCAGCCTGGGCGTACCGGCAGCCGCCCCGGCGCCCGCGCCCCGGCGCACCAAGCTGCGGGCGGCCATTATCGGCTGCGGCGCTTTTTCGATGGGCCAGAACGTGCCTAACTGTCTGCGCAGTGAGCTGATTGACGTTACCTGGGTCTACGATTACCTGCCCGAGAAAGCCGCCGCCGCGGCCGCGCGCTTCAGCCCCGCGCCGCGGGTCGCCGACTCCCTGGAGCAACTTCTGGCGGACCCCGAGCTGGACCTGTGCATCTGCGCCGTGCCTCATTCCGAGCATGAGCGCGTGGTCCTGGCCGTGGCCGCGGCCGGCAAGCACATCTTCACCGAGAAGCCGATGGCCATGACCATGGACGAAGTCTACGCGATCCAGAAGGCGATCAAGCAGAGCGGCGTCAAGCTGTGCGTGGACTACAACCGCGGCTCCTCCCCGGCGATGCGGGACTTTAAGGCCGTCTACCAAGCCCACCGGGCCAACCCGCGGATCGCGCCGGGGCAACTGGTAGTCGCCGACCGCCCCAGCCTGCCCGAGGAGGAAGCCAGCACTCTGCTGATCCGGGTGCAGGACGAGAGCAGCACCTACGGACCGGTCCACCTGGACTGGCACACCGGCGGCGGGGAGATCATCGGCGAGACCTGCCACTGGCTGGAGTTGACCTGCTGGCTCTTTGAGGAGAGCCCGGTGCGCATCTTCGCCACCGGCTCAGCGCGCATGACCCACATGATCACCATGGACTTCGCCAGCGGGCGGCAGGCGGTCATCATCTTCAGCGTCACCGGCACCTTCCGCTACCCCAAGGAACTCTACGAAATCACCGATCACGGCGCCTTGCTGCGCAGCCTGTGCTTCGTGGAGAACGAATACTACGGCCTCGCCGGCGTGCCCTCGCAGCGGCTCTTCACGCTGGAGGCCGACCCGCGCCTGCGCGTCACCGCGCCGGGCCATGCGGGCTACGTGGCGGCCTGCAACGCCCGCGCCGACCAGTACGCCGCCCACCCCGAGCAGGGCTACCTGCCCATCACCATAGACAAGGGCCATTTCAACCTGCTGAACTCCTTCGCCGAAGCGATCCTGGAGGACGGCCCCTCCCCGGTAGACGAAAAAGCCGGCGCCCGCGCCACGTACCTGGCCCTCCGGGCGATAGAGTCCCTCCGGACCGGGCACCCGGTGCCGATAAATAAGGAAGATATGGACATGTTCGTGGCGTAAGGAGCAGAGGCCTCACCCGCCTTCGCTAAAGCTACGGCGGGCAGGCCCACGCCTGTCCGCCGAATCCCCGAACGCCGCCCGGGCTGCTGCCGTCCCTTGAGTGAGCTATCATGGACGAAGAACAGACAACCACAAAAAAGCGCTTTAGCTGGTGGAAGCTGTTGCTGGTCGGGCTGGGGCTGGTCGGGCTGGGCGTGGGGATTTACGGGGCGGCCCGGCCGGAGTCCATGGTGGGCCAGGGGATGCGCAACCTCACCGGCCCCGTGCGGCGGCGCTGGCGGCTGTTCGCCGGGCGGCGGGGGCCGGAGGAGTAAAGACAACAGCCGTTCCCCTGTAGGGCGGGGGCTTGTACCCCGCCGTCGCTAGCCAAACGTTAGTCCGGCGGGGTACAA
>DASXVN010000026.1:0-2772 GCA_036504235.1 Armatimonadota bacterium
TGCTTGCACCTCCATTCTGCCGTAACCGCAAGCGGGCGGCCTCTATCCGCGGATAGATGCCGAGGGTAGAGGCCGCCCGGCCGGAAAAAGCAAATCCGCCACGGTCGTGGCGGATTCTTTTCGGCGGTGGCTGTCGGCCGCTATGTTAAGCTAGATTCGTCAGTCATAAAAACCCGAGTTCCCGGGCCCGTATGAGGGCCTGGGTCCGGTTCTCCACGTCCAGCTTGCCGAAGATGTGATGGACGTGGGTCTTGACGGTGCCGACGGTGACAAAGAGGGCGGCGGCGATCTCTTGGTTGGAGCGCCCCTGCGCCATCAGCCGCAGGATGTCACGCTCACGGGGACTCAACGGCTCCCCGCCGGGCCCAGCCGGCAGTAGCCGGGCGGCGTACGCCCCGGCCGGACCGCCCAGCGCCTGGGCCCGAATCAGTAGGTCCCCCAGGACCCCGCCAGACTCGGCCCGCCACATGCTGCGCACGAACCCCTCAGGTTCCGCCAGCTCCAACGCCCGCTGCAACGGCTTCACCGAGCGCTGGGCCACAGCCTGCAGCGCCAGGATCTCAATCAGCCGCCCGTAACGCCCGCCCGCTTCGGCGGCCGCCGCCAGCCGCCCAAGCAGCTGCGCCGCTTCCGGGCGTCCCTCGGCCAGCCACACCCGGGCCAAGGTGATGTCCGATATTTCGCTACGATAGCCGAGCCCGGGAGTCCGCTGGGCCGCCCAGCGCTCAGCCGCGGCCCGGTCGCCGGTTGACAGCCAGGCCTGGACCCGAAGAGCTTGCACTGTGTGGGCAGAGTCGCTCATTACCGTCTGTCCCGGCTTGATCGCGGCGCCCAGGATGGTCAGGGCGGTAGCCGCGTCACCCTGCGCCAGGGCGACGTCAGCTGAAACGCAGGCTGGCCAGGCATAGGAAGTCTGCCAGGCCGCGGTAAAGCGCTGCCCCAGTTCCGCCTGCGTAGCCGCTTCCGCAGTCTCGCCTCGCTCAAGGAGGAGGAGTGAGAGCATCGCGTTGAGGTGGCCGTTCTGATAGAAGAGCTCCTCACCCCGCGCCTGGATGTAGGCCAGGTTCTCCCGGCAGATGGCCTCCGCCTCCACCCGGCGCCCTTGCTGGTAGCGAATGTTGGCCAGGCGGTAGGTGGCCCACGGCACGCCGTTATAGCCCTGCAAACGGATGTCTCGCTGGACGACACCGGCGAGGGTGTCCACCGCCGCCTCGAGATCCCCCGTCATCTGCTGCAGATAGGCCACCATGAGCTCGGCGCTGTCTCGCGGGGCCACGTTCTCGTCGGGGATGAACTTGGGCGCCTGCAACTCCACTTCGGTCAAGTGGAACGGCAAGCCGCTAAACTCGGCAATATAGGCTTGAAGCAGGGCAAGGAAGGCGCGGAGGTTCGGTGCCGGCGCGTCGCCCAGAGCCTCCTGGGCCACCGTCGCCATCTCGCTCGCCGCTTCCAGCCGCCCGCTCATGACGTTAAAATAGGCCTTCAGCGCACAGACACTGGGTCGGGATCGCACCACGGCCAGCGGCAGACTGGATAGCAGGCGGATATCGGCGCCGGACCACAACCGCCAGCCATCGCTGTGCTGCTCAATCAGTCGTCCGGCCAGGTCATGGTCTCCCGCCGCCAGGGCGTGCCGCACCGCGTCAAGGCTCAGGCCCTGGGCCTCGTACCACTCCGCCGCCCGCTGGTGCAACAGCGATACCAGCTCCGGCTCATCCCGCTGCAGGTGGGCCCGGAGGAGATCCGCAAACAGGTGGTGGTATCGATACCAGCCCCTCGTCGCATCGAGGGGGATCAGGAAGAGATTGGCCCGCTCGACCTGGGCCAGGAGGTCTGCGCTCCGACCGGCGCCCGTGACGGCGTCGCATAGCGGCGCCGAAAGGCGTTCCAGCACGGTGGTGTGCAACAGGAAGTCGCGAATCGCCGCGGGTTGTCGGGAGATCACCTCTTCGACCAGGTAATCGGCCACGTAGCGGTGACTGCCGGCGAAGCCGACCACGAAGTCGTGTGGGTCCGGCCGGCCGCGCAGGGACAGGGCCATCAACTGCAGGGCGACGGGCCAGCCCTCGCTGCGCTCCGCCAGGAAGTCGAGATCGACGGGGCTGAGGTCACCGCCGGCGACCCCGTTCAGCAGGGCGGCGGCTTCATCAGCGCTGAAACGAAGGTCGTCCGCACGCAACTCGGTCAATCCCTGCTGGGCGCGAAGCCGCGCCAACGGCCAGGGCGGGTCGGCCCGGGTCAAGACCACGATGTGCAGGGGCGGCGGCAGATGCTCCAGCATGAACAGGACGCCGCCGTGGACCTGCGGCGATTCGATCACGTGGTAGTCATCAAGGACCAGCACACATGGCGAGTCCACGGCGTTGAGCAGCGGCGTCAGGTGCACTTCCGGAGACACCCAGGGCGAGTCGCGCAGGGCCGCCAGCGCGTCGTCACTGAGGCCGGGGCAGACCACCTGCATTACGGCGAACACGTATGACCAGAAGCGCTGCGGGTCATTGTCCTGGTCATCCAGGGACAGCCAGGCCAGCGGCGTGGCCCCGCCGTCCGCTACGCGCCATTCGCTGACCAGCGTGGTCTTGCCAAAGCCGGCCGGCGCCGAGACTAATGTTAGCTGCCCAGCCAGTCCCGCTGCCAGACGGCTCAACAGATGGGGGCGGCCGACCAGGTTCGGCCTGAGCGGCGGGGCGAACATCTTGGTGTTCAACAAAGGATGCAGCATGGCCCTCGCCTCCGACGGCCTGTTTCCACGAGGGGGGCGATTGTTCCTGC
>DASXVN010000027.1:0-89762 GCA_036504235.1 Armatimonadota bacterium
TGCCTGTGCTGCTGGTCGTATGGGGGGCCGTTGAGCCTCAGGCCCGCTTCGGCGCGGGTGGATGTTTCGCGGGGTGCGGCTCCGCGAAAGATCCACCCCTACAAACGGCTAACGGCCGGCGGGGGACGTAGCCCCCGCCCTACAAACGGCCAAAGGCACAACGGCCCCTAGACGGCCGGGACCTGCGGCGTGCGGATGCGGCTGGCTACGGTTATGTTGACCAGCGCCACCACCGCGGCGCCGATGAATACCCAGGGGTAGCCATACTTATCCCAGACGTATCCGCCCAGGGTGGGCAGGGACATGGACACGATGTGGTTGATGCTGACCGCCAGCGACAGCGAGGGGGTCAGGTCCTCCGGGGTCTCGAGGATCTTGGCCAGGTACGTGGAGCGGGCCATGCCCACCGCGAACAGCACCTGGTCGAGCACGAAGCAGGCCATGACCAACCCCAGGGCCAGGCCGGGCCTCCCTAGCCGCTGGCCGATGAAATGCTCGGCGAAGCCGTAGACGAGGGCGACCACGGCCATCATCACCGCCTCACCCACCAGGATCACGCGCTCGCCCCAGCGGTCTATTAGGTGCCCCAGCAGCGGCTGGAAAACCAGCCCGAGCAGGGCGCCGACGGTGCTAAGCTGGGCGAAGACGTAGGCCTTTTGCTTGAAGACGCGCACCAGCACCCAGGGGGCGAAGGTGATGAAGACCTGCTTGCGCGCGCCAAAGAGCAGCGACAGCAGGTAGAAAAGGCGGTAGCGGCGCTTGATCACCAGCCGGGGGCGATCCTCCTGGCCGCCGACGGTGCGCATCCTCAGCCAGGCGATTACGGCCAGGGCGCTGACGACGCCACCCACGGCGAAGATGGCCGCGTAGTCGCTATTCAGCAGGCGCGTGCCGATGTAGACCACGACAAAGCCGCCGATGGTGGCGAAGGTGGAAGCCAGGCCCACCTGCCCCAGGCGACGCCCCGCCTGCCCCTCGCGAGCGAAGCCCAGCGCCACCGAATCGCGCACCGGCATGATGAGGTGGGCGCCGACGCTCCAGACCAGGGTGGAGGCGACCATGGGCCACCAGCGACGGCTCCACAGGGCCAGACCCGCCAGGCCCAGGGCCACGGCTCCGGCCGCCAGCCCGCCCAGGCCGGTCTCGCGGATGAAGAAGAAGGCCCCGGTCATCACCGCGGTGAGCAGGCCGGGCAGCTCGCGGGGAAACTCCAACTGGCCGCGCGTGGTGGCCGAGATCTGGAAGGTGTCGCTCAGGTAGTTGTTATAGACGCTGTCCACGATGCCCTGGCTGACGGACATCAAGGCGATGGCGAGGAAGAAGAGCAGCATCCCGGGCGGCGCATGGCGCAGGCGCCGGCGGGTCTTTTCGCTCAGATGGAAATAGGGAGCGGAAGGGTCGGACATGGGGGCGATTATAGCAGGGTAGGGAGACGGAGGCAAAGTGGAGGGGAGGGAGGGGTCGTTGCCGTACTGTAGGGCGGGGGCTCGCCGAAGGTCGTGAGCCTGTCGAAGGGTACCCCGCCGGGCCGTTGCCGTTTGTAGGGGTGGATCTTTCGCGGAGCCGCACCCCGCGAAACATCCACCCGCGTCGAAGCGAAAGGCGGAGGCAGGCCACCAGTTCCAACCTCACCCCCCGGCCCCCTCTCCCGCGCCTCCGGCTTGGGAGAGGGGGAGAAAGGCAACGGCCCCATTCTGAGCCGTTATCTCTCTCCCGCGCTAGCGGGGGAGAGTACCCGGCGTCCCCGCGGGGGGAGCGGGGGTCCCGCCGCTAGCGCCAACGGCCTCCCCCTCTCGTCACCGCGCGAACGACGCGCGGCGCCACTCTCCCCCGCTGGCGCGGGAGAGAGATAACGGCTCCTTCGTCGTACCTTTGCCTTTCCTCCCCTCTCCTGCCACGGAGAGGGGGCAGGGGGTGAGGCCGGCAACCGCTAACGGTTAGCCGTCCGCTCTTCCTCCTTGACAACAACGCATACTAACTATATCCTTGCGTCATGCAACTATTGCGGCACGCAAAGAAATCGCCGGCGGAAGCGTGCGCGGAGGCTATCCTTGAGACGCTGCCGCGGCTCAATGCTATCCTGCGCCCGCAGTGGCGGCGGCGGCATCCCGCGGACCTCATCCCTCTGCAATTCAGCGCGCTGGGCTGCGTCAGCGTCCACGCGGGGCTGTCGCTCTCCGGGCTCACCGAGTACCTGGGGCTGTCGCTGTCGGCGACCTCGCGCCTGGTGGATGTGCTGGTCAAGCGCGGCTACCTGACGCGGGAGACCTGCCCCCAGGATCGGCGGCGCGCGCAGCTCAGCGTGACCGAGCGCGGGGCCGCCGCGCTGGCGGCCGCGAAGCAGGTGGTGCAGGAGGAGCTAAGCCGAGCGCTGGCGCCCCTCTCGGCGGGGCAGCAGCAGCAGGTGATTGAGGTCATGCAGGTGCTCGGCCAAGCCCTGCAGGTACCCCCGGCGAACGTACCCAGCCAGGAGGAGAAGTTATGTCCATAGATCCCGAACAGGGCGAACTCGAAGCCCTACCGGTCCACCGACGGTCCCCCGCGCACCGCGTGCGGCGGGGCTTGTCGCTGGCACTGCTGGTGGTGGTCGGCGTGGCGCTGGTGGCCGGAGGCTTGCATTTCCTGCGGATCGCCGCCACCCGCGAGACCACCGATGACGCCTTCCTGACCGGCGATATCACCTCGGTCGCCCCGCAGGTGAACGGGACGGTCTCGGCCGTGCTGGTGAAGCAGAACCAACCGGTGCAGGCCGGCGACCTGCTGGTGCAACTGGACGACAGCAGCTTCCGCGCGGCGGTGGCGCAGGCGCAGGCGAATCTGGACGCGGCGGTGGCGGCTGCGCAGGGCGCCGGGCTGAGCGTGGCGCTGACCCAGGAGACGGGCACCGCGCAGGTGGCGCAGGCCCAGGCGGTGGTGGGGCAGGCGGACAGCGCGATCGCCGGGGCCAGCTCGGACCTGAGCAAGGCGACGGCGGCCATCCCCCAGGCCCAGGCGGCCCAGCGCGAGGCGCAGGCCAACATCGGCATGGTGCAGGCGGGCCTGGAGGCGGCGCGCGCCAATCAGGACCGGGCGCAGGCTACGGTGGACGCGGCGGCGGCGGCCGTGGCGAGCGCGCAGTCGGGCATCCGGCAGGCGCAGGCGGGCGTGACCTCGGCGCAGGCCAACGCGAGCAAGGCCACCCGCGACGCCCAGCGCTATTCGGACCTCGTGCAGCAGGGCGCGGCCAGCCAGCAGCTGGCGGACCAGGCGACGGCGGCGGCGCAGGTGGCCGCGGCGAACCTGGAGGCCGCGCGGCAGCAGGTGGCGGCGGCGGAGTCCGGCGTCACGGCGCGGACCGCGGATCTCGCCGCGGCTCGGCAGCAGCGGGCCAGCGCGGAGGCGGGCGTCCGGCAGGCGCAGGCGCAACTGGCCGCCGCGCAGGAGCATGCCGGCGGGGCGGCGGCGTCGGTGCTGCAGGCGCAGGACGTGAGTCGCACCGCGGCGCAGACCGTACGCCAGGCCCAGGCCCGGCGCGGCCAGGCCGTCGGCCAACTGGCGCAAGCCCAGACCTCGCCCCGGCAGGTGGCCGTGAGCGGCGCGGCGCAGGCCCAGGCCCTGGCTAAGATCGAGCAGGCGCGCGCGGCGCTGCAGTCGGCGCAGATTGAGCTGTCCCGCTGCCGGATTGTCGCGCCGGTGACCGGCCAGGTGAGCAACAAGACGGTCGAGGTGGGCGCCCTGATCACCGTCGGCACCCCGCTGATGGCGATTGTCCAGAGCCAGGACCTGACCGTGACCGCCAACTTCAAAGAGACGCAACTGGCGCACATCAAGCCGGGCCAGACCGCGCAGATTCGCGTGGACGCGCTGGACGGCCAGAGCTTCCGCGCCGAGGTGGACAGCCTTTCCGGCGCGACCGGCGCGACCTTTGCGCTGATTCCCCCCGACAACGCGACCGGCAACTTCACCAAGGTCGTGCAGCGCATTCCCCTCAAGCTGCGCCTGGAGCCCGGGCAGCCGGATATGGAGCGCCTGCGCGCCGGGATGTCGGTGACGGTGGTCGTGCAGGTGAAGTAAGCGGGGCGTTTCCGCGTAGGGGCGGAAGGCGGAGGTTCGACGCCAGTTCAACCTCACCCCCCGGCCCCCTCTCCCGCGGCGGACCTTGGGAGAGGGGGAGTGACGGCATGAACAGCATTTCCCTGTGCCCTTCCCCCCTCTCCTGCGGGCGCTCGTCAGCGAGCGCCACGGAGAGGGGCCGGGGGGTGAGGTCGGCAGCCACGCCGGCTGGGTATTCAACAACTATGGCCACAGCAACAGCGACGCGACAACTTGGCGGAGGCGAGTACACCGAGTACACCTCGGCTACGCGCGTGGTGATCATGGTCGCCGTCATGCTGGGCACCCTGATGCAGATGATTGACAGCAGCATCGTCAACGTCGCCATCCCCACCATGATGGGCAATCTCGGCGTCACGCTGAGCCAGATTAGCTGGGTGACCACCGGCTACATCCTGGCCAACGTCGTGGTGCTGCCCATGACCGGCTGGCTGTCGTCCGTCTTTGGCCGGCGTCGCTATTTGGCCGGCTCCATGGCGCTGTTCACCGTGGCCTCCGTGGCCTGCGGCGCCTCGCACTCCCTGGGGATGCTGGTCTTTTTCCGCATCGTGCAGGGCATCGGCGGCGCGGCGCTCATGTCCACCGCCCAGGCCACCCTCATGGAGATTTTCCCGCCCCAGCAGATCGCGGCGGTCCAGGCGGTCTTCGGCATCGGCATCATGCTCGGCCCCAGCATCGGCCCGACCCTCGGCGGCTGGATCACCGACAACTTCAGTTGGCCCTGGATCTTCTACATCAACCTGCCCATCGGCGCGATCGCGGTGGTCATGACGCTGCTGTTCATGCACGATTCGCGGCACGAGCGGGGCCGGGGCAGCGGGATTGACTGGGCGGGCATCCTGTTTCTGGCCGTCGGTCTGGGCTGCCTGCAGACGCTGCTGGAGAAGGGCACCTCGGAGGACTGGTTCGAGTCCACGCTCATCACGCGGCTGGCGGTCGGAGCGGCCCTGGGGCTGATCCTGTTCGTCTACTGGGAGCTGCGGGCGCGGCACCCGGTCGTGAACTTGCGCATCTTGCGGCACCGGAGCTTCACCGCGGGTAACGTGTTCGGCCTGGTGCTGGGCTTTGGCCTGTTCGGCGGCATCTTCATCTTGCCGGTATACCTGCAGAATCTGCGGCACTATACGGCGATGCAAAGCGGGCTGATTCTGCTGCCCTCGGCCGTGGCCGCGGCGCTGGGCATGCCTCTGGCGGCGCGGGCCATCCGCTATGTCTCGCCGCGGGTGTTGACCGCGATGGGCCTGGCCGGAGCGCTGGGGGCAACCTGGATGCTCAGCACCATCACCCTGGACATGCCCTCGCGCGACCTGTTCACGCCGCTGGTCATCCGCGGTCTGGCCCTGGGCTTCATGATGCTGCCGCTGACCCTGGCGACCCTGGCGGACCTGCGGGGGCACGAGATCGCGGAGGGCACGGCGCTGTTCAACCTCTCCCGGCAACTGGGGGGCAGCATCGGCATCGCGGCGCTGTCCACCTTCCTGGATCATCGCATTAGACAACACTACGTGATGATGAACGAGCACGTGAGCCTCTTCAACGCGGCGACGCGCTACCGGCTGAACCTGTACGAGTATTACTTCCGGCTGGAGGGTGCGGCGGCCTCGGTGGCCCACCTGCGGGCGCTGGAAGTGATCCGGCTCACGATCATGGGGCAGGCGATGATCTTGTCCTACGAGGATATTTTCCGGGTGATGGTGCTGGTCTTCCTGGTCAGCGCGCCGTTGCTCCTGCTCTTCCGCAAGGGCAAGCTGAACATGAGCCGCCCCGGCCCGGCCAGGGAGTAGGCGGGCCTCAGCGCATGACAACCAGACACCCGGCCAGGATATCGTGCAGGGCCTGCTTCTTTGCGGTGAATCCGGCCATGAGGTAGCCGATCATCAGGACCAGGCCGGAGAGTTCCTTGGCGAAGGTCCGCCCGGTGGCGCGCCAGAAGCTGATCCGCCGGCCCTCGAGATCGGTCACCTTGATCCCAATGAGCAGTTTGCCCAGGGTGGCTTGCTTGCGGCTGCTTTCCATCAGGGCAAAGTAGAGCCAGCGGATCACGGCGACCTCGACCCCGTGCAGCCAGTCCAGCGACGGTGCTACGGACGAGGCGCTGTATGCGCCCATTGCCGCAGCAATAGCGGAGTCGAGTGTGAAGCCGATAACCAAGAAGGCCAAGCCGACGATCACCCCATCAATAAGCATGGCCCACACGCGCCGCCAGAAGCCGGCGTACTCGACGTACGCCGACTGCGGTCGGACCCACGAAGCCGGGTAGGCGACCGGCGGCGCACCGGGCCAGCCGGGGCTGCGCCGGGTGTAGCTGGGCGGCACCGCCTGGTTATCGGCCACAGCAATCCCTCCTCAGCCCATGACGACCAGGCATCCGGCGAGCATGTCGTGCAGGGCCTGCTTCTTTTCGGTGAATCCGGCCATGAGGTAGCCGATCATCAGGAGCAGGCCGGACAGATACTTGGCGAAGTGCCGCCCGGAGGCGCGGGCAAAGCTAATCGGCTCGCCCTCCGAATCGGTCACGATGATGCCGATGGCCTGCTTGCCCAGGGTCGCCTGACTGGGGCCGCTCTCCATCAGGGCGAAGTAGAGCCAGGAGACGGCGGCACCCACGACCAGGCTCACCCCGTGCGTCACCGACTTCGCGGACTCCGCGCCGCCGGGGCCGTGGCTCAGAGCCACGGCGAGGCCTGCGCCAAGCGCAAAGCCGAGGGCCCCGTTGGCCAAGCTCACAATGAGCCCATCAATGAGGGCGGCCACCCACCGTCGCCAGAAGCCGGCATATTCGAAGTTGAGTGAATGGGAATGCGGCTGGGGCCGAGGCGGTGGGGAACCCGGCAGCGCGTCGGGAGCGGCGTAGAGGGGAGCGGCGGGCGGGGCGGCCGCCGGCTTGCTCGCCCCCAGGGGACTGCCGCAGGCCCAGCAGGAGAAGGCGTTGAGGTAGTTCATCTCACCGCAGTGGGGACACTTGATCCGGTCCGGTTCCAACTGGCCCTGGTCGTCAGCCACGGGAAGCCCTCCTCAGGGGATAAGCATTTGCACGGCCAACGACTAGGTCATTCGCCCTCCCGCGCCGGACTCCTGCTGAACTCTAGGAATGATCTCCGGCGGGCGGCTCCGCCTGCGGGCCGTACAGCTCCTCTTCCATCTCCTGGATGGCTGCCGCGATCTCGGCCTCCCGCTCGCGGAGGTCCTCGGTGAGGACCTGGACCCGCGACTCTGTGCGCCCGCCGTAGGGTCCTCCCCCCGGCCCGGTCTCCAGCAACTGCGCCGCCAGCCCCCGCTCCTGCAGGATATCCACCAGCAGCAGCGCCGCGGTCACGTCAAAGCTCGTATAGACGGAGACCAGTCCCTCGGTAGGCATGATCACTCCTTCGCCAGTCCGCGGCGCGGCACCTACTTCAGCGCCCGCCACCAGGTCGAGAAGAAGGTGGCCAGGAGCAGCCAGATGTAGACCGTCAGCCGCATGGCCAGCACCCACTGCAGCAGCATCGGCCAGACCTGCTCTAAAGGCATTCCGGTCAACATCTGCAGCAAGGCCGGGTGGAGCCGACTCAACCCCATCAGAGCCACATAGGCGAGAGCCGCCAGGAGTATGCCCACCAGTACCGCGATCCAGGCGCCCTTAGCGGCCCCGGCGACGATCATGCGCATCTGCGACGGCGCGACGTTGGCTTCAGCCATGAGTGATCCCTCCAGTAGCAGAAGGGACGAGCGCCGGCGGGAGAGGTTCAGGGGGAGAAGGGATAGCTATCACAGGCCGAGCCGGGGCTGGACTGGCGGGGCCTCATCCTCCGTCCCCGCCGCTTTCAAAATAGCGTCGAGTATTACTGTAGCGCAGAATTTCTGGCGACGGGCGCGCCCGGTGATCTCGGCGACGAATCCGCGTTTCTCCAAATCACGCATGGTCTTGCTAGCCGTCGGCACGCTGACCTGCAGTTGGCTCGCGACTCCCGGAATCGTGGTGTAGGGATTCTCGAAAAGGAAGTCAACCATGCGTAGCGCGTTGCTGGTGGCGCCGTCGCGCTGCAACCGTGACCGGAGCTCATCGCGCAGGCCGAGAATGCTGCGGGCCGCCGTTATCGCCTGACGGGACTGGGCCGTGACGGCGCGGAGGAAGAATGCCACCCACGCCTCCCAGTCACCTCGTTCGCTCACTCCGGCGAGCAGGTGATAGTACTCGGCCCGGTTCTTCTCGAGGAACGCGCTGAGAAACAAGAGAGGCTGGGGCAAGTACTGCCACGCAATCAGCATGAGACTCAGGATCAGACGCCCGAGGCGTCCATTCCCATCGAAGAAAGGGTGGATCATCTCGAACTGAACATGGACCAGCGCGCACTGCACCAGCGGAGGGATCTCGCCATGGGGTTGCAGAAAACGCGCCAAGTCCTCCATCAGACTGGGGACCATCAGGGCCGGCGGAGGAATGTAGGAGGCCTCGGTGATGGGTTGGCGGCGCGGCGCGATGAACACCTGATTGGTGCGGTAGGCGCCCGGCGTGCGGTCGGCTCCGCGGACCTCGGTGAGCAATTGGTCGTGGAGGGCTCGCACCAGCCCCATGTTCAGAGGACCCGTCCGCAAGCTCTCTAGTCCCAGTTCCATCGCCTCCAGGTAGTTCAGCACCTCGCGGGTCTCCGCCGATAAGTCGTCCAGGGGCGTCACCGCAGCCTCGAACACCTGGGTAGGGGTGGTCTGTGTCCCCTCAATGCGCGAACTGAGGGCCGCTTCGATCTTGAGGAAAGGCAGGACTAGCAGGCGCGGATTAGGCACGAAGCCCGCGATGCTGGCTACTCCTCCGAGTGCCCGGTCGGCCTCACCGAGAAGTGTCAGCAAGCCAGGCGAGTAGTTCAGCTGGGGCGGAAGCGAGTTCGGCACGAAGGCGTAGGCGCCGTTCTCGATCAGAACGTGCCTCCCCGGCGGACCTGCTGATAGCGCGGTGCTCTTGTCCATAATTAAAGCCGCCTTTACTTAAATTATCGTAAGTAAAGCAAATGGCGTTTTGCTTTACTTAGTTTAGCGATGGCGGAGGCTGAGCACAAGGGGATACGGCAAAAGAAAAGCCCGGCCTCAGAAGAGAGGCCGGGCTGCTTGTCGTTGCTTGTCCGTCGCTGTTACTCGACGGTTACGGTCTTGGCCAGGTTTCTCGGCTGGTCAATGTCCTCACCGCGCAGGTCGGCCATGTGGTAGGCCAGTAGCTGCAGCGGGATCGCCGTGGTTAGCGGGGAGACCATCTCGGGGACCGCCGGGACCCAGAGCATCGCGTCGCACTGGTTGCCGATCTGGTCGTCGCCGTCGTCCGCCACGCCGATGACCGGCCCGGAGCGCGCCTTGATCTCCTGGATGTTGCCGATCATCTTCTCGTAGACGTCGCCGCCGACCGCAATGGCCACCGTGAACAGCTCGGGGCAAACCAGCGCGATGGGGCCGTGCTTCATCTCGCCGGCGGAGTAGCCCTCGGCGTGGATGTAGCTGATCTCCTTGAGCTTGAGCGCGCCCTCCATGCCCGAGGGCAGGTTGACGCCGCGGCCCAGGTAGAGCGAATCGTCGAGCTGGTAGAACTGCTTCGCGACTTCCAGCACGTCGTCCTCGCGGGTGAGTAGCTCCTGCGCGGACTCTGGCATGGCCAGCAGGGCGACCTTCAGCTCGCGCAGCAGCGCCGGGGCGATGGTGCCGCGGACCTCGGCGAAGTGCAGGGACATGAGGATGGCGGTCATCACCTGCAGCGTGTAGGCCTTGGTGGAGGCCACGCCGATCTCCGGGCCGGCCTGGATGTAGACCACGCCGTCGCTCTCGCGGGCGATGGAGGCGTCCACCACGTTGAGAATGGAGACGCAGCGGGCGCCCTTGTCCTTCATGTCGCGCAGGGCGACCAGGGTGTCGGCGGTCTCGCCGGACTGGCTGACCGGGATGCAGAGCGTACCCTCCAGGACGACCGGGTTGCGGGCGCGCAGCTCGGCGGCCAGGTCGCACTCGGCGGGGATGCGGGCCAGCGACTCCATCAGGAAGCGGCCGACCAGGCCGGCATGATAGGCGGTGCCGCAGGCGGTGAAGACGATCTTGCGCAGGCCCTTGATCTCCTCATCGGACAGGCCCAGACCCTCGAGCACGATGGGCTTGTCGGGGTCGGACAGCCGACCGGCGAGGCAGGCGCGCATGGCGTCGGGCTGCTCGTGAATTTCCTTGTGCATGAACTTCTTGTGCGGCCCCTTCTGGGCGGCCTCGGCGGGCCAGGGAATCACGAAGACCTCGCGCTGCAGGACGTTGCCGTCCAGGTCGGTCAGTTCTACACCCTCACGGGTGATCGAGGCGACCTCGTCGTCATCAATGACGTAGACCTTGTCGGTCTCCGCGCGGATGGCGCCCATGTCGGAGGCAATGTAGTTCTCGCCCTCGCCCAGGCCGACGACCAGCGGGGAGAAGCGGCGCACGGCGATGAGCGTGTCGGGATTGTCGGCGCAGATGATGCCGAAGGCGAAGGCGCCGCGCAGGTCGTGGACGGCGCGGACCACGGCGGCCCGGAGGTCGCCGGTGTAGTACTTCTGGGTGAGATGGGCCATGACTTCGGTGTCGGTCTGCGACTTGAACTCGTAGCCCTCGGCCTTGAGCTGCTCGCGCAACTCGCCGTAGTTCTCGATGATGCCATTGTGGACGACGGCGATGCGGCCGTTCATGGAAATGTGGGGGTGGGAGTTCTCCACGGAGGGCTTGCCGTGCGTGGCCCAGCGGGTGTGGCCGATGCCGATGGTGCCCTCCAGGGGCGTCTCGGCGAGGGAGGCGTCCATGTTGAGCAGCTTGCCGACGACCTTGCGGACGTCAAGCTTACCGTCGCGGACCACGGCGATGCCGGCGGAGTCATAACCGCGATACTCCAGGCGATGCAGGCCCTCGACGCAGATCTTAGCTGCCGAGCGAGAGCCGATGTAACCAACGATACCGCACATTGTAGTTCGTCTCCTTCTGGGTAGGACGGGCGTCTGGCCCGTCGGGTGATGCGGAGAGAGACGGGCGAGCGGCCCGTCCTACCGGGTGAGCACAGAAGCAGGCGTCTAGCCAGACGCCTGGGGTAGTTCATGAAAACGACCGGACGGGCACAGTATAGCGTGCCAGGGGCAGGGGCGCAAGGGCGCGGGGGCGGAAAACAAACGGCGCGCTCCGGGTGGAAGCGCGCCGTTAGGGACTGCGGAGTCGAACCCTCGCGGACTAGCCGGAGAAGTTCGGATCCCACCAGATACCGCGGGCGGTACCGTTGTCGACATTGCCGACATTGACGCCGGGAACCGCGCTGACGTTGTACCACTTGGCGTGGCCGTCGCAGAAGCCCATGTTCTGGCCCTGGTTATGGCGGATCATGGCCTGATAGTAGCCATCCTGGGTCACCCAGTAGTTGGTCCCGCCGGTCTGGTTGGCTACGACCCAAGCCCAATCGCTGCCATTCATGCCGGCGGTGCCGACGCCGGTGATGCGCTGCGCAGCTTCCGGCAGCAGAATACACTGGGCCGAGGCCGCGATGCTGCCGGTGGAAAACGGCGGATTGGTGATGACCAGGCTGTTGCTGTAGTAGCTGCGGGGGTAGAAGGGCGGCGTGGCGCCGGGATTGTCAGCGATCATGCCGGCAGTGGCGTCAGAGGGGCACCTCCAGATCTGGAAGTTCTTGATGTACGGGTCGACGCCATTCCACCAGTAATAGGTGTTGCCCCCGGCGTCCGCGAAGCTCGGAATGGGGTACTTCTCGTCGTAGTCGGAGGCGTACATGATGAGGCCCAAGGTGATCTGCTTGGTGTTACTCAGGCAGTTGGACTGCTGAGCCTTGGCGCGGGCCCGGGCGAAGACGGGGAACAGAATCGCTGCCAGAATCGCGATAATCGCAATTACGACAAGCAACTCGATCAGGGTGAAGCCGCTACGTTTCATGGGTGAGACCTCCCGATGTATTAGCGCCGCAGTCTACGTGCGGCTTACAGTAGTATACCCACTAGGACGACAATATACGCTCCGTGATTCCTCTAAACCTCGACGCGGGAGGCGGGGTCCAGGGCCGGCGCCGACTCGCGGTACTCGTCCCGGAAAACAAACGGCGCGCCCGGGTGGGGGCGCGCCGTTAGAGACTGCGGAGTCAGTCGGGCCTAGCTGGCGTTCTTGTCCCACCAGATGCCGAAGGTCTGGCCGTTCCAGACGTTGCCGCTATCGGTGCGGGGCACGGCGTTGAGTTGGGCCCACTTGGCGTGGCCATCGCAGAAGCCCAGGTTGGCGCCGTTGTTGTGGCGGGTGATGGCCTCGTACCAGGCGTCATCATTGCGCCAGTAGTTCTTGGTGCCGCTCTGGTTGGTGATGCACCAGTCGTAGGTGCCGCCGCTGGCGACGGTGCTGGGATCGTACTTGACCTGTGGGGCCTCCCCGAGCAGGATGCACTGAGCGACGGAGATGACGGCGCTGGTGGCGACCGGAGTGGTCCCGCCGACCACCAGGTTGCCGTTGGCCGCGTAGCTGCGGCGATAGTAGGCCGGCACCTGAGTGAGGTCATCGGGCTGCATGCCGGTGGTGGCGTCGGAGGGGCAGCGCCAGATTTGCATGTTCTTGATGTAGGGGTCAATCCAGACCTGGTAACTGTCGTAAGGGTTGGCGCTTACCTGGATGGGGTACTTCTCGTTGTTGTCGGAAGTGTACATGAGGAAGCCGAGCGTAATCTGCTTGACGTTGGACAGGCAGTTGGACTGCTGGGCCTTGGCGCGGGCCCGGGCGAAGACGGGGAACAGAATTGCTGCCAGAATCGCGATAATCGCAATCACAACCAGCAGTTCGATCAGGGTGAAGCCGTTTCGTTTCATAGATGAGACCTCCCGATTAATGAGTGCCGCTGATCTAGGCGCGGTCGACTACAGTGTACCCATAAGGACGACAATATACGCTCCTTGGTTCCTCGAAATTTCGGCGCGGTAGGCGGGGCCCGGGCAGGCGCCGACTCGCTCTACTTGTCCCGGTAAGAAACGGCGCGCCCGGGTGGGGGCGCGCCGTTCGAGGCTGCGGAGGGTCAGTCGGGACTAGCTGGCGTTGATGTCCCACCAGATGCCGAAGGTGACGCCGTTCCAGACCTTGCCGGAGTCGGCGCGGGGGATGGCGTTGAGCGCGGCCCATTTGGCGTGGCCATCGCAGAACCCCAGGTTCTCGCCGTCGTTGTGGCGGATCATGGACTCGTACCAGGCGTCATCCACGCGCCAGTAGTTCTTGGTGCCACTCTGGTTGGTAGCGGCCCAGTCAATGGTGCTCCCCAGGATGTAGGTGGAGGGGTCCTGCCAGTAGCCGGTCAGGCGCTGGGGCGCTTCCCCCGTCATGATGCACTGGGCGGGGGCGACGATGGAGCCCGTCGAGGTGCCGTTGGTGTTCATGACGTTGGGGTTGCCGGCGTAGCTGCGACCGTAGCTGGGCGGGATCTGCGCGGGATCGTCCACGATCATGCCGGTGGTGGCGTCGCTGGGGCACTTCCAGAGCTGCATGTTCTTGACGTAGGGGTCCACGCCATTCCACCAGCAGTAGAAGTGGCCGGCGGAGTCCGTGAAGCGATAGAGCGGGTAGCGCTCGTTGTTATCCGAGGTGTACATGATGATGCCCAAGGCGATCTGCTTGACGTTGCTCAGGCAGTTGGACTGCTGGGCCTTGGCGCGGGCCCGGGCGAAGACGGGGAAGAGGATCGCCGCTAGGATAGCGATGATCGCAATAACCACGAGCAGCTCAATCAGGGTGAAGCCGTGTCGTTTCATGGAAGTCAGAACCTCCTTGCGAGGATAGTAGCAGCACAGGTGAGTTTATCACCACCAGCCGGAAACTGCAACGTTCATTGTGCTCAAGAGGCAATAAATCTTGTTCTTTTTAGGGTGGAGGACACCGGCAGGGGCGCTCGGCGACGGAAAGCAAACCGGCCCCGGGGTTAGCCGGGGCCGGTTGAGAGTCTAGAAATGGAGCCGGGGGTCTAGTAGTCGTAGTCCCACGTCATGGCCGCGCCGAGGGCGGCGGTGCCGACGTTGCCACCCTTGATGTTGAAGCCACTGCACGCCGGATCGGCGCCGGGGTTCAGGCCGCAACGATTGACGTTGCAGGCGCCGGCGGCGGAGATGGCGTCGGGCTTGAGCCACTTGGCGTGGCCATCAGCGAAGCCGTAGTTCGCGCCGCCGTTGTGGCGGACGGTCATGTTGTCGTAAGCAGCCTCGGTGCTGCAGCCATACATGAAGGTAAGATCAGCCGTGCCGAAGCCGCGGCCGCCGGCGGCGTCCGCCTCGAGCACGAAGATGGTCTTGGCCGGCTGCTTGATGGAATTCTGCGCGATGGCGGCGAGGTTCTGGCTCTGGGCGTAGTTGACACTAGGCCAGTTGGCGCCGCTGTATTTGCTGCTCGAAGGGCACAGGAAGATTTGCTGGTTCTTCACGTAGGGGAGAATCAGATTGGGCCACGCGCCGAAGCCGGCCCAGCCGATGGGGGCAATCCTCTCGTCGTTGTCGCTAACGTACATGAGCATACCCAGGGTAAGCTGCTTGACGTTGCTCAGACAGTTGGACTGCTGCGCCTTGGCGCGAGCGCGGGCGAAAACCGGGAACAAAATGGCGGCGAGGATGGCGATAATAGCAATTACCACCAACAGCTCGATCAGAGTAAATCCGCGTCGTTGCATGACTGGGGACCTCCTACGGTTCATGGTTTGCGACTCGGCGATGATAGCATGAATCGCCGGTCAACGCAACCGTTCCGCGGGCCCCAAAAACAAACCGGCCCCGGGGTTAGCCGGGGCCGGGGTTGGTGGAGCGGGGCAGCGCAGCCTAGCTGCGGTAGTCGTACCAGGCGCCGAAGGTGCCGGCGGCGCCGTCAATGCCGACCGTGGGGGTCGTGCCCGTGGTGGGCATCTTCATCCACTTGGAGTGGCCGTCGCAGAACCCGTAGTTGGAGCCGTCATTGTGACGGTGCAAGCAGTCGGGGTTCGAGAGGTACCAACCCGGGTGAGTGTTGGCATAGTTGATGTCGCCCGCGGACCAGTCGAAAGCGTTCCGGCCGCGGTCGCCCTCGGTGAGCAGCAGGCAGTTCGCCGGCTGCGACACGGAGCTCTGCGTGGTCGGCGTAGCGCTTACGATGCGGTTGAGGAAGCCGTTCATGGCGTAGTCCAGCGTGTTGACTCCCTGGGTCGGGCAGGTGGTGGCGGAGGTGCCGAAGGCCGAGGGGCAGATGTAGATCTGCGCATTCTTCACGTAGGGGTAGATCTGGCCGGCCCAATCGGCCCCGTTGCTGCAGCCGACCACTCCGGCGCCGCTGCTGGGGAATCGGTCGTCAGCATCGCTGGCGTACATGAGCATGCCGAGCACCAACTGCTTGGCGTTGCTCAGGCAGTTGGACTGCTGGGCCTTGGCGCGGGCCCGGGCGAAAACCGGAAAGAGAATGGCTGCGAGGATAGCGATAATCGCAATTACCACCAGCAGCTCAATCAGAGTGAAGCCACGTCGTTGCATGTCTTGGGACCTCCTGGCTGAATCATGTCTTACCTGCGCTGAAGCGCGAGGATGTAACGATACCACTAAAACGAGTAACAGGCAAGACTATTATGCCCCGGGAGGTGGAGGGCGAAACGCCCTCCTCGCGCGGGCGAGGAGGGCGTCGGGGTGTAACGGTGTTGGGTTGCGACTAGTCGGTGCCGACCCAGAAGTGGCGCTTGCCGGTGGCAATCGGGTCGGCGGTGTTGGTGGCGGGGAGCACGCCGTCGGCGCCGCACCAGTTCTGATCCATGTAGTTCAGCCACTTGGCGTGACCGTCCAGGAAGCCGGTGTTCTCGCCGTTATTGTGGGTTGCTCCGACGCGGGGGCCGCCCCAGGGAGCAGCGGGCCAGGTGGCGGTATTGACCGCGGTTTGGACCTGGCCAATCGCGGCCATGTCCGTGATGGCCCAGCACTCGGCGGGGAAGGCGATGGCCTCCATAGAGATGGGGACGTTCGGCGTTATCTGGCCGTTGAACAGGTACTGAGATATGCCGCCGTTCGGGGGGCAGTTAGCCTGGGTGATGTTGGTCGGGAGGCCGCTGGGGCACAGGTAGATCTGCGAGTTCTTCACGTAGGGGAAGATCGAGAAGGCCCAGCTCAGGTTCTGGCCGGGGCCGGTGGTCACTATGCGGCCGTCCTGCGCGGCGCTGTAGGTGAACCACTTCTGGTCGTTGTCCGAGACGTACATGATGATGCCGAGCATGAGCTGTTTGACGTTGCTCAGGCAGTTGGCCTGCTGGGCCTTAGCCCGGGCGCGAGCAAAAACGGGAAAGAGGATCGCCGCCAGAATCGCGATGATCGCAATTACCACCAGCAGCTCAATCAGGGTAAAACCGCGTCGCTTCATGTTGAATTCCTCCTCATCAGATTGTCGATAGCGCATCGATACATACATGTTACCCAAGGACGTAGTCTTAACCTTCTTTTCCGGAAATATTTTTCAGGGGGCTGGCCGAGGGGCCGGAGGGGGGACAAAAAGAGGCCCTCCCTGCGGAGCAGGAAGGGCGTCAGGGGGTGATGGTGCGGACTGGGTCCGAGGAGCGCGGGACAGGCGAGACGCCTGTCCTACCGCTACAGTTCTTCGACCTTGAGCTTCTTGTCGCGGCGGGTGCGTTTGAGGAGGGCCTCGACGGCCTCGCGGTCGGGGAGGGAGGGTTGCGCGCCGCGGACGCCGCAGGTGAGGGCGCCGGCGGCGTTGGCGAAGGTGGCGGCCTCCTCGAAGGTCGCGCCCTCGGCCAGGCGCACGGCGAGCGCGGCGGCGAAGGCGTCGCCCGAGCCGGTGGGGTCTACCGCCGGCACCGAGAAGCTGGGGATGACCCGGCCGTGGCGCTCATCATAGAGCAGGCAGCCGCGCTTGCCCAGGGTGATGACAATGCGGGCCAGGCCCCGGTGGGCCAGCTTCTGCGCGGCGGCCAGGGCGGTGGGGATATCAGTGACCGGCAGGCCGCTGAGCCGCGCCGCCTCGGTCTGGTTGGGCGTGATCAGTTGCGCGCTGGTCCACAGTTGCGGCGGCTTCTTGGGCAGCGGCGAGGGGTCCAGCAGGGGGGCGACCATGCAGTCGGCGGCCACCTGCAGGGCGCGGTTGACGGTCTCCTCGGGCACGCCCAGGGAGGTGAGGAAGAAGTCGCAGCGCTCAAACGCGCGGTGGGCCTGCTCGATATGGTCCGGGGTGCACTCGGCGTTGGCGCCCAGGAGGGAGACAATGCGGTTGTCCGCCTCGGCCTGGCCGACCAGCACGAAGGCGGTGCCGGTGGACGCGGTCTCGGAGGTGGAGACAAACTTTACGTTGACGCCCTCGTGGCTGAGGCGCTTGCGCAGGACGCGGCCGTAGCTATCGGCGCCGAGGCAGCCGATGAGCGTGACCTCCGCGCCGAGGCGGGCGGCGGCGACGGCCTGATTGGCCCCCTTGCCGCCGGGGATCAGCTCGAAGCTCTCCGCGACCACGTTCTCGCCCTTATCGGGCATCCGGGGAATCTGCAGAGAGAAATCCAGGTTGATGCTACCCAGCACCGTAATTCGGGCCGGCATAATTCGCTACCCCCACGAGTGGGACGCCGCGTGTGACACGGGTTTCGGTTTGGCATGGCTGCCGGCGGGTGCGGGCTTGCCGGGTTTGGCGGGCTTGACTGCTCCCGGCGGGTTCGGGCCTTGGGGCGTGATACCGGCGGCGGAGCCGGGCGCGCCGGGCGGGACGACGGCCCCGGGCGGGACCACGGGCGGCTTGGGTTTGGCGCCGATGCGCACTACCCGGGTCACCGGCTCATAGGAGTCATCGTGCAGCTTCTCGTACTTGAGCTGCTGGCCGTTCCGCGAGACGCGCATCCACAGGGTGGCGTGGGCGCCGATGTTACCGGGGTTGTCCACCACGGTCTTGCCGGCGGGCAGGCTGGGGTCGGGAACGGTCTTCTTGCCATAGCCGACGGTGGAGTAATTGGTGCGGGTCAACTCCACGTCGTAGTCGTCCTCGGCGTGGCCGACGACCGCAGCCCACAGCCGGTCGCCGCGGATCTCGCCCAGGATCAGGATCGGGTGCTTGAGGCTATTGCTGAAGCGCAGGTCCTTGGAGCCCCAGTAGACCGCGGCGTCGCGGCCGGCGGGGCAGTACCACACGGGACGCGAGTGGTGATCGCGCTGGGTGACGTCGAGGTTGGCGAGCAGGGCCATGTTATAGAGGGTGGAGGCCACCTGGCAGATGCCGCCGCCGGTGTCGGGCACCACCTTGCCGTCGCGGAAGATGGGGGCGTCGCGATATCCGTCGCGGACGGTGCGCTCCCCCACGGTCTCGTTCATGGAGAAGCCCTGGCCCGGCTGGAGCACGGTGCCGCTGATCTGGGCCATGGCCAGCGCCATGTTGTGGGTGCGGTCGCGCTGATAGGTATGGTAAGGCGTGGAGTAGGCGGACAGGACCATCTGCAGGCCCGCCAGGTCCGTGGCGCTGATGTTGGGCTGCTTTTCTTTGACGGACAGCGCGACGGTGGCGGTCCGGGGGTCCTGCAGGGCGGTGGTGACGGTCTTCACGCTGGCGGGCACGTCGAGCACCAGGCCGGTGCGGCCGGGGACCTTGACCAGCGTGTTGTTCTCGTTGACGGTGACCTTGGCATCCTGTGGCGGCCGGCCCAGGCGCGGGGCCAGGGCGGCCAGCATCGCCTGCAGCGTCGTCTGGTCCACGCGCAGGGGCATGGGCACGTCCACGGCCTCGCGGCGCAGGCGCAGGTGCGTGCGGAGGCGGTCCAGCCACTGGTCCTCGCGGCCCACGGCGCGGGCCGCGGTGAGGGCGGCGTC
Source organism: Armatimonadota bacterium (assembly GCA_036504235.1). Taxonomy (GTDB): domain Bacteria; phylum Armatimonadota; class Zipacnadia; order Zipacnadales; family Zipacnadaceae; genus Zipacnadum. The sequence continues at coordinate 18,879 of DASXVN010000027.1, forward strand.
CACGTCCGGCTGGAGGCCGAGTTGGTCGCGGGTGACGCGCTGCGTGCCGCCGGGCCAGGTGAGGGTGACCTCGCCTTGCAGGGCGGGCAGCAGGTCGCGCTCCAGGGTGGTGCGGGCCTCGGGGGCGGTCATTCCGCCGACGGCGACATGGCCGATGCTGACGTTAGGGGCGAGGGTCTCGCCCGCGGCGAAGCGCGAGGTCACCGTAAATCCGGCGATCGCGCTGGCGCCGGCCAGGACGGCCAGGCCCATCAGGGTTCCCCCGACAACTGTACCCAGGCGCCGGGTGGGGGTCCGGCGGCGGGCGCGGGCAGCACTCATTGTTCAGCCTCTAGTTCTTCCTCGGGCGGCGCGGGGGTGGAAACCACCACCGGGCGCCCGTGGCGCTCATCACACTGCGCGCGCAAGGTGGAAATCTCCTGCTCCACCCGGCCGACGCGCTCCAGCATGCACTGAATGGCCGGGTCCTCGGCGCGCATGGCCTGATCGTGTCGGAAATCGTAGACGCGCTCGCCCTGGCGGCGCACCACATAGGCCTTGGTGCCGACGACGGTGCAGTAGGGCGGGATATTGTCCAGCACCACCGCGCCGGCGCCGACGACCGAACCTTCGCCAATAGTAATGGAGCCCAGGATCTGGGCGTGCGCCCCGACGGTGACGTTACTCTCGAGAGTCGGGTGGCGCTTGCCGCGCTCCTTGCCGGTCCCGCCGAGGGTCACGCCGTGAAACAGGGTGCAACCGTCGCCGATCTCGGCGGTCTCGCCGATGACGGTGCCGGTGCCGTGGTCAATGAAAAAGCCCTGGCCGATGGTCGCACCGGGGTGAATCTCGATGCCCGTGAAGAACTTGGTCCACTGGGAGAAAAGGCGAGCAGTCAGGCGCAAGCCCCACCGCCACAACTTGTGGTTGAGGCGGTGCATGGTGACGGCCTGCAGGCCGCTATAGCAAAGCATGACCTCCAGCGTGCTGCGCGCGGCCGGGTCACGGTCGCGGACAGCCCGGAGGTCGGAACGATACTGGTTGAACACCAAGCCAGAGCCTCCTGAAAAACGATGCAGCCGGCACCGAGCGCGGGCCAAATGGACACGTACAGATTAGACACAAGCGGTGAGCGCCGCGTTCCCCGGGGGGAAATCCCGGGCGCGCGGCTGCTGCGGAAAGAGCCCCAGGCAACTGCCCGCGGCTCCGTTAGATTGCGAAAGTCATAGCGCACCAGAAGATACGCTAGAATTATAGGTTGATATACTCAGGGCGTCAAGCTGGGGAGGGGAGGCCGGTCGTGGGGTGGTTGCCCGGCCCACCCCGCCCTCGGCTTCGCCTCAGGCACCCCTCCAAAAATGGGAGGGGCTTTTCGGAGGCTTGGTCGCTGCTGCGAAAGGCGGAGGCAGGCCCCAGTTCAACCTCACCCCCCGGCCCCCTCTCCCGCGCCCTTGGCTTGGGAGAGGGGGAGCAAGGCAACGACCTCGGAACAGCCGTTATCTCTCTCCCGCGCTAGCGGGGGAGAGTGGCGCCGCGCGCCATTGGCGCGGTGACGAGAGGGGGAGGTCGTTGGCGCTAACGGCGGGACCCCCTCTCCCCGCTCGCGCGGGAGAGAGATAGGGGAAGAGGCGGGGGAGTCGTTGTCGTTAGCCTTTCTCCCCTCTCCTGCCAGGAGAGGGGGCGGGGGTGAGGCCCGGCCCACGGCAGACGGGCGAGACGCCCGTCCTACCGCTTCGGACTCCGATGCATCGCGGCCGCCATTATTTCGGAATCGGTCAGGGTGCCCAGGGGCTGGCCCTCCGCGGAGACTACCAGCAGCCACTCGCGGCCGGTGCGGGCCATCTGGCTGAGGGCGTCCAGGGCGGGGGCGCCCAGGGGGATGGTGACCTCGGCGTGGTCCAGGGGCTCCATGATCTGGCTGATCGGGGTGAGCGGCCACTGGTCCGCGGGGAGCTGGCGCAGGTTCTCGGGGGAGAGCAGGCCCACGGTGCGGCCGGTCTCGTCCAGGACCGGGTACAGCGGCTGGGGGCTGGCCGCGCCGGCTTGCTGGACCGCCTGCTCGACGGTCAGGCCGGCCGGGAGCGAGACCACCGGCCAGTGCATGAGTTGGCCCACCTGCAGGCCGGTGAGGAAGTGCTGGAGTTGGGCGTGGCGCGACTCCGCGCGGGCTACGGTGAAGATGAGCCACCCGATGGCGGCCATCCACAGGCCCATACCGCCGCCGGAGAGGAACATCATCAGGCCGCCGGCGATGAAGACCGCGCCGAGCACCGAGCCGACGCCCCCGGCGATACGCGTGGACAGCTCCTTCTGGCGGGTGGCCGCCCATAGTATGGAGTGCAGTACGCGGCCACCGTCCAGGGGTAGGCCGGGGAGCAGGTTGAAGACGGCAAGGCTGAGGTTGACCTGGCCGATCAGGGCCAGGACGCGGACGGTGAGATCCGGCGCGTGGCTGGTCACGACCGGCGACTGGCCGCTGAGGCCCCAGCAGAGCCCGGCCAGGGCGAAGGAACAGGCCGGCCCGGCCGCGGACATGAGGAACTCGCCCAGGGGTGAGTGCGCCTCATCCTCGATCTGGCTAACGCCGCCGAAGATGAACAGGGTGATGCGCTTGACCGACATCCCCAGGGAATTGGCGACCAGGGAGTGGCACAGTTCGTGCAGCAGCACGGAGGCGACGAACAGGAGACTCGTCACGCCGCCGGCGATCCACACGGCGGTAGTCAGCCCCTCGGCGCCGCGCAGGAGGTTCGCGAAAAGATACGCGAACAGGAAGAACATGAGCAGCCAACTGGAGTTGATCTCGATGTCGATGCCCGCGACTTTGCCAATCCGCCATCCGCGCATAAGGGGTCTCCTCAGTCTGACCAGGAACTAGCAGTGAAGCGCCCGCGGCAGTATACCATACCCCGGGGGGTGCGCTCGGGAGGTCTGACGACGGAAAGACGCGAATAGTGCGGCGAGCCGGTGGTAGCCGGCCACAGGAGGCAGCTTCGTTTGATCACCTCGGAAGGAATGCAATTTGACCGCGCCGTCATCACCGGGGCGGCCGGGATGCTGGGGACCGCGCTCCTGGACCGCCAGCCGGAGAGCCTCACCGTGACCGGCGTGGACCTGGTGGACGGCGATCTGGGCGACCTGGCCCAGGCAGAGGCGGTCCTGACGCCGCACGAGCCGCAGGTGGTGATCCACTGCGCGGCCTACGCGGATGTGGATGGCTGCTCCCGGGACCCGGAGAAGGCCTTCCACGACAACGCGCTGGCGACGGAGAACGTGGCCAAGGTCTGCGCGCGCCTGGGGGCGCGGCTGCTGATCCTGGGCACCGATTACGTCTTTGACGGCACCAAGCGCACCCCCTACACGGAGACCGACCCGCCGCATCCGCTCAATCCCTACGGAGAGTCGAAACTAGCCGCCGAGCAGCGAGCCTTTCGGGCGCTGGCCGATCTCCTGGTCGTGCGCACCCAGTGGCTGTACGGACCCGCGGGGCGCAATTTTGTCGCGGCGGTGGTGCAGCGCGCCAAGGATCAGGGCGAGCTGCGCGTGGTGGCCGATCAGTGGGGCAGCCCCACCTACACGCGCGACCTCGCGCCGGCCCTGTGGCAGGCGGCGCTGGCCCCGGCGCGCGGCATCATCCACCTGACCGGCTCGGGCAGTTGCAGTTGGGCGGACCTGGCCGAGGAAGCCGTGCGGGCGGCGGGGTTAGAGAACATCAAGCTAGAGCGCATCTCCGCCGCGGACTGGCCGACGCCCACCATCCGCCCCAGCTACTCAGTCCTGGACAACCGACGCTGGCTCCGCCTGGGCTTCGCGCCGCTGAGGCCCTGGCAGGAGGCCGTGGGGGAGTACGCGCGGGAGTATTTGGGGTAGGGAGAGGCGGCCCCGGGCCCACCCCGCCCTCGGCGGACCTCGGGCACCCCTCCCGGTGCGGGAGGGGCTTGACGGCAACGGCGCCTCACCCGCCTTCGCTGAAGCTACGGCGGCCAGGCCCCCGGCCCCTCTCCGTGGCGGGAGAGGGGAGAACGGCAAAGGCAACGGCAAAGGCAACCCCCTCTCCCCCGACGCTGCGCGCCGGGTACTCTCCCCCGCTCGCGCGGGAGAGAGATAACGGCTCTTTCTGGGGCTTCTCGCCTTTCTCCCCCTCTCTCAAGGTCTGCCGCGGGAGAGGGGGCTGGGGGGTGAGGTAAGACTGTGGCCGGCCGCCTCCTTCCGCCCTGGCGCGGGCGGAGGTCAGAACCTCCGCCCCTACAAACGGCAACGAAGACGGCAACGACGCCTGCCGCCCTCCCCCCAAATCTCGCCTTCACCCTTGACAGGCGACGCCTTTGGCGGTTAACCTTGCGGCGGTTGTCCGCTCCGTCGCTCGGGAAGCGGACCGTGGTTTCAGTGCTCTGCGACAGGCGGCTCGGGTGGGCCGCCCTCTTCCGGCCGGGAGCGCCCGCTGCCGGTCATGTTAAGGTGGGTGGAGAAAATGTCCCGCAACCTCCTCAGACTCCCGCTGGTGCTGTGTCTGCTGGTCCTGATCGGCCTGGCGCCGGTCCTCGCGCAGGAAGCCGCCGCCCCGCTGCTGACCCTCAACCAAATGCTGACCGCGGCGCTGCAGCCCGCCGATCTCGCGGGCCTGCTAGACAGCCCCGAGGCCTGGTGGCCGCGGTTCCCCGAGTTCAATACGCCGGCGATCTGCGGGCCGATGCGCCCGGGCGAGCGGTACTATGTGGCGCAGAATTATGCCAAGGTATCCGACCCGGCGCGGGAGCGCTTGGAAGTCACCGTGGACCTCTACGACACGCCCAAGCAGGCCCACCGCGCTTTTGTGGACCTCTCCTCGGAAAACGCCCTGGGGTCGGCCGTCAAGGGTGGCGCGAAGATCGGCAACGAGCGCCGCTACTTCATCCGCCGCGGGCCCCTCAATGAGACCGTGGTGCGTTACCGCGTCGGCGTGGTGATCGGGCGCATTTCCTTCTTCACCCCCGGCGCTCCGGCGTCGCTGGAGACCGTGACCAAGGCCGGGGAGATCGTGACCGGTCGGGTGAGCCAGTTGCTGGCCGGGACGCTGAACTCGCCGACCCTGCCCGAGGATTTCGCCAAGCTGATGCCGCCCAACGCCGCCACCGCGGAGATTGGGAACGTGGCCGGCGCGGCGGTCGTGCCCAGCCAGGCGTGGGCACTGACGGACACGCTGCGGGCGCCGGAGAAAGTGTACGACCTGCTCAAGACCGGCGGCGCTCCGGAGATGTATTTCCAGCGCTACGAGGCCAAGGGCCTCCCCGGCAACGTGGTGGACGCGGTGCTGTGGAAGTTCAGCGACGCGGACGCCGCCAAGCGCTGGGTGCGCCAGTACATCAACCAGGTGCGCGTGCACCGGCCCTTCTACGATCCGGGAGACACTGGCGTGTATCGGGCCTTTGCCTTCTTCCCGGAGAGCCAGATTTACGAGCTGCAGTTCGCCAAGGGCCGGTTGGCCGCCGACGTGAGCGGGCTGGCTCCCTTCGCCGCCCAGACCGACCCGCGGGTGCAACCGCTGGTCCGCCGGCTGTCGGAGCTGTGGTACAACGCGCTGCCGCTGAGCTAAGAGGAACAGACATGAGCGAGCCCGCCGCATGGGAGCAACTGGCTTTGCCGGAGGACCTCAAGGCGGCTCTGCGCCAGGCGGTCAAGGTGATCGTGGCGCAGGCCCAGCCGCAGCTTATCATCTTGTTCGGCTCCTGGGCGGAGGGCCGGGCTCGGCCCGATAGCGACGTGGACCTGCTGGTCGTAGCGGAGGCGGAGGACCGCCTCGGGCTGGCCGCTGATCTGCGCGATCTGCTGGCGCCGCTCCTGGGGCCCCGCGAATTTGACCTGTTGCTCTATCCCCCCCGCCGCTGGGATTGGGGACGCCGCATCACCGGCCTGCTGACCTACGAAGCCGACCGCTGGGGCGTGAGGCTATATGACTCCGCCGCCTGAGGCGCGCTTCGAGTCCGCTGCGGTGTGGCTGGAGTTCGCCGAGGTGGACTTGGCCGCTGCCCGCAAACTGGTGGAGGCGGATCTACTGGCGCCAGCCTGCTTCCACGCGCAGCAGGCCGCGGAGAAGGCGCTGAAGGCATACTTGGTGGCGCTCGGTGAGAGCCGCCTGCCCCATACCCACAACCTGACCCAACTGGCCCGAGCGGCCGCGGCCCTCGGTGGGGAGATGATAGCGGGGGAAGGCGTGCGCAAGCTCACCGATTACGCCGTGGAAATACGCTATCCGGATGCCCCGGCGCCCGACGAGAACGAAGCCGGCCAGGCGCTGGCCTGGGCTGCCGAAATCGTGCGCGAGGCGCGCCAGAGAATCGAGCAGGCGCGCAACCAGACCAAACCATAACGAGGAGTCCTACGCGAATATGAACTTCGACATTGCCGATGCTGAACTCGCTGCTGCCGGGAAACACCGTATCTTGTGGGCCGACCGCGAGATGCCGGTGCTGTCTCTGATCCGGGAGCGCTTTGCCGCCGAGTTGCCGCTGGCCGGGCACCGGGTGGCCTGCTGCCTGCACGTGACCAGTGAGACCGCCAACCTGATGCGCACGCTGAAAGCCGGCGGCGCCGAGGTTATCCTGTGCGCGTCCAACCCGCTGAGCACCCAGGACGAGACCGCCGCCTCGCTGGTGGTGGACTTTGATATCCCGGTCTTCGCCGTGCACGGCGAAGATAAGGATAGCTACTACCGCCACATCAACGCGGCGCTGGACCTGCAGCCGACCATCACCATTGACGACGGGGCCGACCTGGTCTCGACCGTGCATTCGGCGCGCAGTGAGCTGATCCCGGGCATCAAGGCGGGGATGGAGGAGACCACGACGGGCGTCATTCGCCTGCGGGCGATGGCCGCCGCCGGCGCGCTGCTGCACCCCATGATCGCGGTCAACGACGCCTACACCAAGCACCTGTTTGACAACTACTACGGCACCGGACAGTCCACCATGGACGGGATCCTGCGGGCCACCAACATTCTGCTGGCGGGGCGCACGGTGGTCGTGTGCGGCTACGGGAACTGCGGCCGGGGCGTGGCCCTGCGCGCGCGGGGCATGGGCGCCCACGTGATCGTGGTGGAGGTCAACTCGCTGCGGGCCCTGCAGGCCGCGATGGACGGCTACCAGGTTATGCCGCTGCTCGAGGCGGCTGCGCTGGGCGAGGTCTTCGTCACCGTGACCGGTGACATCGCCGTGATTGACGCGCCGCATTTCGAGGTCATGCGCGACGGCGCGATCCTGTGCAACTCCGGCCATTTCGACGTGGAAATCAACCTCAAGGGCCTGCGGCAGATCACCACCGAAGTGAAGCACACACGGCCCAGCGTGGAGGAGTACCAGCTCCGCGACGGCCGCCGGCTGTACGTCCTGGGCGAGGGGCGACTGGTGAACCTGGCCGCCGCCGAGGGCCATCCCGCTTCGGTCATGGACATGAGCTTCGCCAACCAGGCGCTGTGCACCGAGTACGTCGCGAAGGCGGAGTGCCTCCCCGCCGGCGTGATGAAGGTGCCCGACGAGATTGACGAGCAGGTCTCGACGCTCAAGCTGCAGGCGATGGGCGTGGAGATAGACACCCTCACCCCGCAGCAGCGCGAGTACCTGGCCTCCTGGGAGATGGGGACCTAGGCGATACCCGTAAGACGTTCTCGCGCCCGGCCTGCACTGAGGCCGGGCGCTTTCGTTTGCGGGCAGGATTGCGGGGGAGGGGCAGGGAAGCAAGCGGTATGAGGACAGGCGCGACCTGGCTACTAGCAGCGGCGGCGCTGGCGCTGAGCGTGGCCACCGGGGCGGCCGACCCGGCGGCCCCGGCTCCGGGGGCGAGCATCATCCAGCCGCCCTCCCTGCGCACGCCCCGGCCCGCGGCCCCGCCGGAGACCCCGGCCGCGCCCGCTCCGCCGACGGTCGTGACTCCGGCGGCTCCGGGCGCCGCCCCGCCGGCGATGCTCCCGCCGGCCACCGATCTGCCCGCGCCGGTACCGGCCCCGGTTCCCGAGGGACCGACGGTACCCACGGCGCGGCTGAGCTTTGCCGTGCTGGGCGGCTGTCGCCCCGGGGCGGCCGCCGGCTGCTCGCCGGTGCTGCAGCGCCTCGCCACGGAACTGGGCGAGAGCCCGGTAGAGATGGTGCTGGGGACCGGCGATTACGTGGAAGGCTCGTCCAACCAGGCCACGCTGCGCAACCAGTACCAGTGGTTCTTCTACGCCCTGCAGCCGCTGCAGAACCAGCGGACGATCCCGTTGGCCCTGGCTCCCGGGGCGCACGAGATCGGGGGCAGCAGCCTCAGCGGCAACCTCTTTACCGAGTACACGGGCGGCCTGTATTACTCCTTCGACCGCGGCGCGGCGCACTTCATCGTCCTGGATACGGAGGTCCCCGGCCAGGAGCAGCGGATCATGGGCGACCAGTGGTGGTGGCTGGTGCGCGACCTCTACCAGGCGCTGGCCGCCAAGTACCTTTTCGTGGTGCTGAACCGGCCGCTCTTCCCGGTGGCGGCGGGGCGCGGGGAAAGCCTGGACCGCTACCCGCCCTACCGCGACGCCCTGCATAAGCTATTCACCGACTACCGGGTGTCGGCGGTCTTCGCGGGCAGCGAGGCGCTGTACAACTGCGAGACGCGCGACGGGGTGAAGTACTTCATCACCGGCGCGGCGGGCGGGGTGCTGGACCAGACCTACCCGGCCGGCAGCTTCCATCATTACCTATATGTGACCTGCGACGACCAGGGGTACCTGGTGCAGGTCAAGGCGGTGGGGGGGTAGGGGGACGGCCGGCCCACCCCGCCCTCGGCTGACCTCGGGCACCCCTCCCAAAATGGGAGGGGCTTCTCGGAGGCTCCGCGCCAAGTCCTCGCCTCCGTCTTCCGCCCCTAAAGCCCCTCCCGCATCGGGAGGGGTGCCCGAGGTCAGCCGAGGGCGGGGTGGGCCAGGGGGCAAGGCCGTCGCTGCGAACACATCTCAGGAGGTACCAGTTTTGGACTATCCGCAGGCAATCTTGACGAACGACACGACCACCTTGACCGTACTCCTTCCCGGGGCGGGCGGGTACTATCGCGGGTCGCGGTTTGACTGGTCCGGGCATGTCTGGCAGGCGGAGGTCGCCGGGCATACCTGGTTTGCCCCCTTCCGCGTGCCGCATGACCCGGAGGCTAACGACGGGGCCATGGGGCCCGCCGAGGAGTTCGGCATGGGGATCGCCGGGCTGCCCGGGCCGCTGGGCTATGAGGAGGCGATCGTCGGCGACACGTTCCTGAAAGTCGGCGTCGGCGTACTGGAGCGCGATACAGACGGCGAGTACAGCTTCGGGCGCAACTACCCGATTCGCCGGCCGGGACCGTGGGAGACCAAGGCGTGCCCCGACGCGGTCGAGTGCCGACAGGCCGTGACCCTGGGCGAGTGGGGTTACGCTTACGTCAAGCGGATTGAGCTGCTGGCGTCGGGGGCGGGCTTCACCGTACGCCACGAGCTGCGCAACACCGGCGCGCGGGCCTGGAGCCAGGGGCACTATAGCCACAACTTCTTCCTGCTCGACCACCAGCCGGTGGGGCCGGATTACGAGCTGAGCTTCCCCTTCGCGGTGCAGGCGCAGCGGGACGTGAGCGGGCGGCTGACCCTTGGCGAGGGGAGCTTGCGCTTCGACCGCCCCGTGCCCGCGGCGGAAGCCGTGTTCACCGAACTGGCCGGCTACGAACCCACTGCGGCCCATAACGGCGTGACCATCGCGAACCGCGCGACGGGTACCGCGGTGGAGATTTCCGGGGACCTGCCGGTGCAGCGGTACCACTTCTTCGCCACCGACCGGACCGTCTGCCCGGAGCCGTTCGTACTGATCACCCTGGCCCCCGGCGAGACGCAGGAGTGGATTAACCGCTACGTTTTGACCGTGGGGACCGGATTGCCGCAAGCTTCGTAATCTGCCCTGATAGGAGCGCAGCCATGTCGGCGTCTCGCAAGAACCCCAAGGTCGTTTTAGCGTTCAGGGTAGTCAGGGTGGCTCTTCTGCTCGCCCTGAGTGTGGTAGCGCTTTGTTGGGGGGCGCTGAAGGGGCTTCACGACTTCGGGCTGCCACCCTTCGATTGGCCCACCCATCTCAATGCGGCTGAAATGAGCCAGCGCTTCGGAGTCGCCGCGCCGCTTCCTGGCGAGCTGGCGGGGGCGAACTATCATCCCGCTGGCATGGGCAGCTCTTCGATTGCTAAGCTGCGCATGCCCGTTTCCGAGTTGAAGCCCTGGCTGGCCAAGTCAGGTCTGGCGCCGAAGGCCGACCAGAAGGTACTGGAATGGCGTTGGCTTCCGATCCGAAAGCCGCCGAAGTGGTGGAATCCGCCCATGCCGCGACACTATCTTGGTCAGGTGCGCGCCAGTACTTCTGTGGACTACATTACCGATCGCACTCTCAAGGTGCTGATCGATCTGGATGAACCCGGCACAGCGGTCATCTACATGCAGGTCTGGCATCCTTAACCTGCCAAGTCGACCGTTTGGACACTGCTTCCAGAACAGGAGACGAGTATGTCTGATCTACCCACCGGCCCGGCCGGAGACTTGTATGAGGAAGAACTGACCGCGTCTCTGCCGCACCGCGAGGCGCAGTGGCAAGAGCTGGAGGCTTACACCGAGCGCGTGGTGGCGGAGGGCGCGGCGCGGGAGGTCTACCCGGCGGACTTCTCCAGTGAGGCGGCGTACCTGCGGACTATCGAGCCGCTGCGGGAGCTGCTGCGGGAGCGGATCGGCTACCCGCCGCCGGGGCTGGGCGCGGCCGGGGAGGCGCGGCTGGAGTTGGTCGGCGAGGACCGGCTGGCACGGTACTACCGGGCCTGGATTCCCCTGGCGACGGCGGCCGGGGAGCTGCATGTGTATGGGCTGTACCTGGTGCCGCAGGGGCTGACCGGGCCGGCGCCGCTGGTCCTGGCCCAGCACGGCGGGGGCGGGACGCCGGAGGCCACGATCTTCGCGGGCGGCGCGAACTATAAGGATATGACGCGCGGGGCGGCGGCCCGGGGCTATGTGGTCTTCGCGCCGGGGCTGCTGTTCAACCCCTTTAGCGACCTGGAGGTGGAGTCCCTGCTTCCCGCGGACGCGCGGCGCCGGCTGGATCAGCGCCTGCGGCTGGTGGGGACCAGCCTCACGGCGCTGGAGGTGGCCAAGCTGAGCCGGGCGCTGGACGCGCTGCTGGTGCGGCCTGAGGTGGACGCGGAGCGGGTGGCGATGGTGGGGCTGTCCTACGGGGGCTACTACACCCTGTACGCGACGGCGCTGGAGCCGCGGATTCGGGTGGCGGTGTCCTCGTGCTACTTCAACGATCAGGCACAGCGGATGGCGGCGGAATTCCCGCAGAACTGGAGCGACATGCGCTTTGCGGGCACGGTCAGCGAGCTCGCCGACCCGGAGCTGGCGGCGCTGATCTGCCCCCGCCCGCTGCAGGTGCAAGTCGGCGAGGAGGACACCCTGTTCAACATAGACGCGGCCCGCCAGGCGGCCCAGCGAGCGGGCGAATACTACCAGCGCCTAGGCGCCGAGGAGCGCTGGGACTTCCAAGCCTGCGCCGGCGGCCACGAGTGGTTTGGGGAGGAAGCCTGGGGGTTTTTGGAGAGGTGGCTGTGAGGAGGCGGCGCTAGGAATCTCTAGGGCCGTTCACTATCTTCTTGCGCCCGTAGGGCGGCCTGGTAGTCGGTAACGCTCAGGAAGGGCCATGCGCCCTCGTCCCCGGCAGTCGCCAGGTCCCGCTGGAAGCGGCGTTTGTGCACGCCCCAAAAGACCCAGCCCAAGGCCAGACCCGCGTAGGGAATCCAGACCAGGGGCGAAGCTGAGGCCACAAAGGAGCCGAGCACCACGAGAACAGTGGCGCAGCCCATACCCATGGCCAGGCCATTGTAGAAATCCGGCCGCGGCCACGGGTATTCGAGGTTCGACGCCAGAAACACCAGGCAGCGACTCCCCAGGCGGTACACGTCCTCGTTGGGGTGCGCGACTTGCGGAAGGAACAGGCTCGTCTTGCCCACCACCGCCGCCACGCCCGGGTCTCGCCTGCCCTGGAGCAGTAGCCCCTTGACCTCTAGGTTCCAGGCCATCATCCCAGGGTCATCCCGCTCGCGGGGGACCTGTCCGGCGCGCGTCCGGCGGATCGCCTCGGCCACCTTGTCTCTCGCCTTGCGATCGATCATGGCTTGACCTCTCCCTCCGTCCGCCTCTGCGCTGCCCCTACCGATAGTGCCGCTTGACTTCGGACATGTATCTCGTGCCTAGCCAGGTGCGGTTTTGCTCCAGCCACTCGCTTAGTTTGGTGGTTCCGAGGGGGGGCTGGGGGGAGATTAGGAGGTTTTGGCGGAGGCCGGTTACCTCCTGGGGGGTCAGGATTACGTCGCCGAGGGCGCGGCCCATTAGGGCGGTGGCCAGGAGCACCAGCCTGGGAGGTAGGTGGAACACCGGCTTCCGGAGGCCCAGCGTGCGCTGCATTAGAGCCAATAGCTCGTTGAAAGTGTACGTCTCCGGGCCTACTGCGTCCTGCACGAGGGGGGCGCGCCGGTCTCGCCGGCCGTCGCCATCATCTCCACCAGGTCCCCCACGTAGATCGGCTGCATCCGGTACTCCCCGTCCCCCGGGGTGGCGAAGAGGGGCAGGTGGCGGAGCATCCAGGCGATGTTGTTGAGGAGGATGCCGTGGTCGCCGAAGATCACGGTGGGCCGGACGATCGCGTACTCCAGTCCTGACTCGATCAGCCCCTGCTCGACGCGCGCCTTGCCGGAGTAGTAGGGCAGGGGCGAGTCGAGCGAGGGGTTGGCGATGGACACGTGCACCACGCGCCGCACGCCCGCCTCGCGCGCGGCCTCCCAGAGCAGCAGGCTGTTCTCGACCGCTTGCGGGAAGGTCAGCTTGCCGTGCGGGAAGCGAATCCAGTAGGTGTTGTACAGCACCTCGACCCCGCGCAAGCTCTCCACCAGCGCCGCCGGGTCGTCCCAGGCAAAGGGCCGCACCTCCACGCGCTCGCCCCAGGGATTAGGCCGGTCCCCATGCTCAGTCAGCGTGCGCACCCGCAACCCGCGGGCGAGCAGCAGTTCGGTGAGATGCCGCCCGGTGAAGCCAAAAGCGCCGGTGACGAGGCGAAGCGGCTCGTTCATGGTTTGACCTCCCCCATCGTCCCCACCATGCACAGGTCCTGCCACCGGGCCTCCCCGGCGAGGTCGGTGCGGCTTACTACCGTTCCTGCTACCTGGCCAGCGCGGACTACGGCCGCGCGGGGGCGGCCAGGGGGGGCCGTGGTCGCTACCGTTACCGTGCGCCAGGCGGTGCTCCGCGGGTAGGATTCGGCGCCGCGGTTGTAGGCCTCGCGGAGGGGGCCCGCCTCCTTCCGCTCGCTGGGGACGTAGACCAGCCACTCGTGCCAGCCGGCCGGGGCGGCGATCTCCCAAGCCGTCTCGCCGATCCGCAGGCGCACCTGCGCCGGCGTCTGGAGCAGCGTCACTACGTTGAGGTAGTCACTGGTGGGGCACAGGTGCCACTGGTCATTGTGCGCGAGGATCGTGCCGGGGGGGAGTTGCGCGTGGACCAGTTGGCGGTGGTGGAAGAGGTAGACCTTCTCCGCCGCGATAGGGGGCGGGGCGCCGGTGCGGTACCAGTCCGAGTAGTAGCGGGTTAGCTCCATCAGCGTCTGGCCGCGGTAGTTGGTCTCGGTGAGGGCGTGGTCCTCCGAGAAGTCGTTCCAGGTCTGCACGACCGCCCAGGGCGTACCCAGGCTGATCGCGCGGCGCCACTGCTCGCTCAGGCGGGTGATGCCCAGGTCCTCCGCCGTGTCGGCGTAGCCGGGGCGGTTGGGGCCAGTGCCGAAGTAGCTGGAGTTGACCGGCCAGCAGATCTGCTGGCCGTACTTTGCCGCGGCGTCCACCACGGTCTGATTCTGCGGGTCGCCCCAGCCCATCGCCGCGTCCCACTGGTAGAAGGCATCGGCGTTCGCGCCCCAGCCGCCCTCCAGATCGCTGAGCTCCCAGGTGGCGTCCAGAATCCGGTAGAAGCCCGCCGGCCCACCCCAGGGGTCGAAGAAATGTCGAGCGATCTCCCAGTCGGTGTAGGGCGTGCCCTTCGCCTGAGCCACCGCCCGCCCGTAACCGAGCGCGTTGCCGAAGCTGATCACGTACTTGCCCTGGTACTTGAGGAAGGCGTTGGGGTACGCGTCCAGCAGGGCCTTGACGTGCTCGCCGAACAGCACCATCTTCTCCGGCGTGTCGCCCGCCTCGCAGCCCCACAGGTCGGGGATCAGCTTGACTCGGTGCGTGGCGGCCGCCTGTGCGGCGAGGTGCATGGGCGCGGCGAACTGACTGTTGGGGAGGTGCTTTTGGTTGATGAGCAGGCCCAGCGCGTCCAGGCCCGACGCCTCCGCCAGGTCCAGGTCCGTGCGCACCGCGGCGAGGCCGGTATGGGCCAGCGGCGCGAGTCGGGCGCTCCACCACAGCCGGTAGGCCAGGCGCCGGCCGCCGCCGAGGTCCCCGCCGTAGTAGGCCCGGACCGCCTCGCTTTCCTGCCCCGGCCAGGTGGCGAAATCCTCCACCCCCGTACGGTCCGGAGCGCCCGCCGGCATCCCGCCCAGGATGAAGCAGTGCATGTAATGCGCCCAGACGACGCGGGGCGGAGCGGGGTCTGCCGCGGTGGCGGCTCCGGCCAGCGCGACTCCCGCCAGCATTAGGCCAAGCTTGGCCACCTGATTCATGGGGTGACTCACTCCTGATTTCCTCGCGGCGATTGGCTACCGGTCAGCGGCCGGCCGTACTTCTCCCATGGTGCCCACCATGCACAGGTCCTGCCACGGGGCCTCGCCGGCGAGGTCGGTGCGGCTGACTACCGTTCCTGCTACTTGGCCTCCGCGCACGATTCCGGCGCGGGGGCGGCCGGGGGGGATCGCGGGGGCTACCGTTACCGTGCGCCAGGCGGTGCTCTGCGGGTAGGACGACGCACCGCGGTTGTAGGCCTCGCGGAGGGGGCCCGCCTCGGTGCGGTCGCTGGGGACGTAGACCAGCCACTCGTGCCAGCCCGCCGGGGCGGCGACTTCCCAGGAGGTCTCGCCGATCCGCAGGCGCACCTGACCGGGCGTTTGGAGCAGCGTCACTACGTTGAGGTAGTCGCTGGTGGGGCAGAGGTGATACTGGTCGTTGTGCGCCCGGATGGTGGCCGCGCTGAGCTGGGCGTGGACCAGTTGGCGATGGTGGAAGAGGAAGACCTGCTCCTGCACGATCGGCGGCGGCGTCCCCGCGCGGAACCAGTCGGCGTAGTAGCGGGTCAGGTTCATCAGCGTCTGGCCCCGGTAGTTGGTCTCGGTGATACAGTGGTCCTCGGAGAAGTCGTTCCAGGTCTGCACCACCGCCCAGGGGGCGCCGAGGCTGATCGCGCGGCGCCACTGGTCGCTCAGGCGGGTGATGCCGAGGTCCTCGGCCATGGACTCGCAGGCCTGCCGACCGCCGTAATAGGTGGAGTTGATGGGCCAGCAGATTGCTTTGCCGTACTTCACCGCCGCGTCGGCCACGGCCCGATTCTGCGGGTCGCCCCAGCCCGCTGCCGCGTCCCACTGGTAGAAGGCGTCGGAGTTCTCCCCCCAGCCACCCTCCAGGTCGCTCACGTCCCAGGTGGCGTCCAAGATTCGGTAGAAGCCGTCGGGCCCGCCCCAGGGGTCAAAGAAGTGCCGGGCGACTTCCCACTCGGTGAAGTAGGTGCCTTTCGCCTGGGCCACCGCCCGCCCGTAGCCCAGCGGCGCGCCGAGGCTGATCACGTACTTCCCCTGGTATTTGAGGAAGCCGTCGGGATACTGGTCCATGAGCGCCTTGACGTGCTGGCCGTAGAGCGTCATCTTCTCGGGCGTGTCCTGCAGCGTCCAGCCCCACAGATCAGGGATCAGCTTGACCTGATGGGTGGCGGCCACTTGCGCGGCCCTCCGCATGGCGCTGGCGTACTGGCTGTTGGGCAGGTGGCTCTGGCTGATAAGCAGGCCCAGGGCGTCCAGGCCCGCTTGCTGCGCGAGGTCGAAATCGGTGCGGACGCCCTCGAGCCCGGCCTTGGCCAGGGGCGCGAGCCGGGCGGACCACCAGGGGCGCATGGTCTGCTCCGTCGGCGGCCAGGCGGGGAAGTTCTCGACGTCCGCCGCGGCGGGCGGCTGGAAATTGGGCTCAATCCCGCCCAGGATGAAGCAGTGCATGTAGTGCGCCCAGACGATCCGGGGCGGGGGAGGGGTGACCTGGGCCCGGACGGGGAGGAGGGCGAGCAGGAGCAGCAGGGGAGCCAACAAGCCGAGATAGCGCATGGACAGAGCCTCCGGGGAACGGGAATATGTGGGCTCCTTCGCCTTGCCGGGGGAGTCTCCCTGCGTCCGATGGCGGGGCACGAAAAAGGGGGAGAGCCGAGTTGGCTCTCCCCCACGGTGATTCTGGTGGTGCTTTGCCTAGAAGCCGTACTGCCACTGCAGGCCGGCCTCGTCCTCGTCCATGCCGCCGCGGCGACCCAGGGTCCACTGCGCGGTGACCTTGTTGTTGGCGTCGAGGTTATGTGCATAGCCGACCAGCCACGCCTTGTACATGTCGCTAACGTTGGTGGCGTTGTCGGTGTTGGGCTCGTACTCCTCGTAGCGGGTGAAGAAGGTGCCGGGGCATTTGACCATCATCTTCTCGGCCTGGGCGTACCAGCCGCTGAAGGTGTGGCCCATGTTTACGCCGCCGCCGATCTCACTCTGGAGGGCCCAGGACTTGGGCTTCTCGTAGCGGACGAAACCGCCGAAGGCATGGCGGGCGAAGGGGCCGGTGGGCACGGTGGAGTAGGTCGGCGCGGTGGCGCTCTGGCTGAAGTCGCCGTTGAGCCAGCTCACGCCGAAGGTGCCCCAGCTGGGGTGGAAGCGGACGTCCGCCGAATAGGTACGGCTATTGTCGCCCGCGGTGACCGCCTCGCGGAAAGCGCCGTTGACTACGCCGAGGATGACCTGCGGCTGGCTGGCGTAGTTCTTCGCCGTGGGATTGTGCACCCACCACATGCCCTTATCGTAGGGGCCGCCGAAGAATAGACCGGGCGGCTTGTCGCGGCCGCCGCCGTCCTGAAAAGCAGCGCGCTCGAAGGGCAGGCGCTGTGAGGAACTCTGCTGCTCATCCAGGCCGAACCAGGTCGAGGCCTGGCCGAAGCGAACGGTCTCGGTCGGAGACAGCTTATAGTCCAAGTAGGCGTTGGCCCAGTTGGCGGTCAGCGTCGCGCCGCCGTCGCGCGACCAGGTGATCACGGCGGTAGCGTTGTCGCTGGCGTGCACGAGCAGGTTGACGTACATGCGGCGGAGGGTGAACTGGTCCTCCAGCTTGGGCCCGTTGTGCCCGGGGGCGGTGAGGCTGTAACTGGTGCCGGCGAAGTGCTCGAACCGGTTCTGGAAATAGCCGCTGATGGCGACTTTCTCGTTCCAGGGCTTGGCGGCGGCGGTGGGCGGCGGAGCGCCCTCACCCAGTTGCGCGAGGAGCGAGGCCTTGAGGGCCTGCAGTTCCTGAACGTTGGACATGATCAGGCTGCACTTGACGTCAATCTCCGCACACTTGGCGCGGATTTCTTCCGGGGTCATCTTGGGGGCCGGGGCGTCAGCCGCCCAGACGACGTGGAGCGCGGTCATGAGAGTGACCGCCAGTAGGGCTACGTACCACTTGCGCATGCGTTTTCCTCCCTTTGAATGTGCCGGAGAACCGGCGTTGCACTAGAGAAAAGGTGCGGGCACCAACAAGACCAGAAGTCCTGAACTGGCGGCGAGCACGGGAGGGTGAACGGCCACACCCCGGTGAGGGTCTCCCCCCTCACGCGGTAGAGGCTGCGCCGTGGTTTCTCGAGACCCGCCGGCGGGCGAGGGGTCCGAGGACCGAGTTGCGGGTGACGGGCCAGCGGAGCCCGGCGGGGCGCTCCGCTCACAAAAAAAGCGGACCCGGCATGAAGATCCGGGCCCGCCTCATGTAATTGGTAGCGGGGGCGGGATTCGAACCCGCGACCTCAAGGTTATGAGCCTTGCGAGCTACCGGACTGCTCCACCCCGCGTCACCTGAACAGCGACCCGATAAATATACCACGAGCGGCTTCGTTTGTAAAGGGCCACTATCCCGTGCAATTTGCACACTCCTGTCGGAGTGTTATAGGAGTGTAGAAGGAAAAGGCGGGTTGTGTCAAGAGGGGGCGTTGGCGTATGTAGGGCGGGGGCTACGTCCCCCCCCGGCCGTTCGCCTCCGCCGTGGCCGGCCGCCTCTGCGCGGCACCCCGCGGCGGGGGACGTAGCCCCCGCCCTACAAACGGCGATCCCCCTACGCCGCGACTTGCGTCCCGGACGCAGGAGTTCCCAACTCCGACGCGGAAAGGGTCCCTTAGGCGCTGCGGCGCAGGTCTGTGGGGGCCGCCGGCGTTTCGCGCGGGGTGGGCGGGGTCTCCTCTACTTGTTGTTCGACTTGGCTGGCCCGCATGCACAGCATTACGCCCACTAGGCCCAGCGCGCCGGTGGCGCAGGCCAGTACGAGCAGGAAAGTAGCAACCGACATCTACGTCCCCCCTTTGGTGAGGCGGTTCGAGAGTAGTATCGGCCGCGGAGCCGGGGAACCTGAGGGGCGAGATATGCGGCGGGCCGGACCAGCGCCAGGACCAGGAGGGGATGACCATGCCCAGCCCCAAACCCGT
Source organism: Armatimonadota bacterium (assembly GCA_036504235.1). Lineage (GTDB taxonomy): Bacteria > Armatimonadota > Zipacnadia > Zipacnadales > Zipacnadaceae > Zipacnadum. The sequence goes on from DASXVN010000027.1 coordinate 37,504, forward strand.
GAACGTGTTGCGACCGCGGACGGCGACCGACCTGATGGACGCTGCCGTGGGCCTGTATCGGCACCATTTCGGCGTGCTGCTAGGCACGGTGGCGGTGGTGCACGCGCCGCTCATGGCCTTCCAGGTGCTGACCTCCAGCGGGCAGGCGGCGATGAACAACCGCTGGGTGGGCACGCAGAACGTCCCCGGGGTGGAGATGTTCGGCTACATGGCCGGGCTATTCGCGATAATCGGGCTGCTGGGGATCGCGAGTCTGTTCTTCGCGCCGCTGGCGGCCGGGGCGATGGTGCGGGGCGTGTCCGAGTTGTACCTGGGCCGGCCCATGACCATCGCCGGGGCCTACCGGGCCGCACGGCCCTGGTGGATGCGACTGGTCGGGGCGCAACTGCTCACGCAGTTGATCACCGCGGGCCTGGCCTACGTGCCGATTATCGCCTTCGTCATGATCGGGGCGTTCGTGATGACGGCGTCGCCGATCGCGGGCGGAATACTGATGGGTGTGGGCGTCCTGGCCGGGCTGCTCCTGGGTTTGGCCGCCGCCTCGGTGCTGTCGGCCACCGCGCCGGCGATTGTGCTGGAGAACCTCAACGTAGTAGACGCCATGAAGCGCTCCTCCCGGCTAGTGCGGCCGCTGCTCAAGCACGTGCTGGGCACCTACTGCCTCCTGGGTCTGCTGATGGTGGCGCCGATGCTGGCCGCCTACGCGCTGGGGGCTTACCTGCAGTTTCGCGGCGGGAGTCCCGCGGGAGTCAGCGTGATGGGCAGCGCTATGGCCAGCGCGCTGGCGGCTACGGTGATGATTCTGATCAAGCCGGTGATGAGTGTCGGCTTGGTGGCGCTGTACTACGACTTGCGCGTGCGCCAGGAAGGCTTTGACCTGGAAGTGATGGCGGCGCAACTGGCGGGCGTGGCTCCGCCCCCGGCGGCTCTGGCGGCCGCCCCCGCGCCGCTGCCGGTAGCGCCGCAGCCGGTGGTGGCGCCGCCCGACGAACTGCCCCCGGCGGAATGGGGAGAAGCGAAGCCCCCGATGCCGCCCGCACCGCCGCCGCCGGTGTAGGAATGCCGTTACTGTAGGGCGGGGGCTCGTACCCCGCCGTCGCTAGGCAATGGTTAGTCCGGCGGGGTACAAGCCCCCGCCCTACAAACGGCAACGGCAACGGCAACGGCCGCACCGGCGAGACGCCGGTGCCACCGTGTTTTGTATCACATACCTAAGGAGACCCACGTGAATTCAGAAGTTGACGCTTCCGACACTGCCAAACTCTATACTGACGGTGCTTCCAGCGGCAATCCCGGACCGGCCGGGGCCGCTTTTGTTTTGCTCGACTCCGCGGGCCGGACCCTGGCCGAGCGGGCGGTGCCCCTGGGCCGCACTACCGTGGGCGTGGCCGAGTATCGTGGCCTCATCACCGGGCTGACCGAGGCCCTCGCGCTGGGAGTCAAGCGAATCAGCGTGACCAGCGACAGCGAGTTCATGTGCCGCCAGTTGCAGGGCCGCTACCGGGTGCGCACCCCGGCCATCAAGCCCCTCTACGATGAGGCCAAGGAACTCAGCCGCCAGTTTGAGAGCTTCGAGATTTGCCACGCCGGCCGCGAGCACAACGAGCGCGCCGACGCCCTCGCCAAGCAGGGCGCGAGGATGAGCGCCGAGAGGATGTAGGGGAGGCGGGCGGCCCACCCCGCCTCGGCAGACCTCGGCACCCCTCCCATTATGGGAGGGGCTTTTCGGAGATTGTTTGCCTAACCCTGGCGTTTGCCGCCTTTGCTGTAGCCCCTCCCGCGGCACTTGTACTCAAGTGCACGGAGGGGTGCCGGAGGTCTGCCGAGGGCGGGGTGGGCCCCCAGAAGGAGCCGGGAGACCCGGGGAGGAAATGGCCTTTTGACCAGTTGCCGTCCATTCTCGTTCAGCCTTCCTGAGGAGTGACCTAGATGTCTCGTGAACCTATCGGTTTTGCCATTATTGGCGCGGGAACGATCGGACCCACGCACGCGGAAGCGATTGATAAGGCGCCGGAGGCCCGCCTGGTGGCGGTCTGCGATGTCGTCGAGGAGAAAGCCCGGACCCTGGCGGAGAAGTACGGGGCCGCATCTGTTACGGATATAGCGGAGGTGCTCACCCGGGACGAGGTGCAGGCGGTCTGCGTCTGCGTCCCCAGCGGCCTGCATGGCGATGTCGTCATCCGCGCCGCCGAGGCCGGCAAGCATATCCTCTGCGAGAAGCCGCTGGATATTAACCTGCGCCGCATCGACGAGATGATCCAGGCGGCCGACGAGAACCACGTCCGGCTGGCCGGCGTGTTCCAGAGCCGCACCGCGCCCACCAGCCTCAAGCTGCGCGAGGCGGTGCGCTCCGGGAAATTGGGTAAGCTGGTACTGGGCGACTGCTACCAGAAATGGTACCGTGCCCATGAGTACTACGCCTCGGCGGGCTGGCGCGCCACCTGGGAGCTGGACGGCGGCGGCTGCCTGATGAACCAGGGCGTACACGGTATTGACCTGATCTCCTGGATCATGGGCCGGGCGGCGCGTGTCAATGCGCACTGCCGGCACCTGACCCGCAACATCCCCGTGGAGGATACCGCGGTGGCCACGGTGGAGTGGGAGTGTGGCGCGCTGGGCGTGATCCAGGGCACCACCTCCAACTGGCCGGGCCTCAACACGCGGCTGGAAGTCAGCGGCGACAACGGGACCATCGTGCTGGACGGCGGCGAGTTCGCCAAGTGGGAGATTCGCGGGGAAGAGGCGCAGGAGGCCGGCGAGGCCGGCGACACCGCTTCCGCCGACCCCACGGCCATCAGCGCCACCGGCCACCAGGCGCACGTGGAGGACCTCTGCGCGGCGATCTACGAGAACCGCCCGCCGATGATTACCGGCCGGGACGCCCGCCACGCGGTGGAGATCATCAAGGCGATCTACCTGTCCAGCCGCTCCGGCGGCGCGACGGTGGAGCTACCGCTGAGCTACGAGGACGACGGACCGGGCATCTACCCCCCGCTCGGCTCGCCCCGGCTGGAGTGGTAGGGGGGAGGGTCGGTCGTGGGTGGCCGGTGGTCGGTAGTGGGAAACGGCGGGAATGGTCCCCCGTAGGGGCGCGTTTCGCGGCGCGCAAGCGACGCGACACACGCCCGCTCGCTGATTGAGGTATAGGAGCCAGAGCTTGATAGTCAGTAGGGCCCGCCGGAAAACCTGGGGGATTGCTGCCGCGCTGGTCTTGGCGGCCGGCCTGCTGCTGGCTGTGGCCGCCGGGGCGCAGGACCGCGACCCCCGGGCCGAGGCGCTTTACCAGGCTGGATTGGCCGGCAAGCAGGCTAAGGACTTCAGTACCGCCCTGGAGAAGTTCCGGGCGGCGATTAAGCTTGACCCCAACTACGCCGATGCTTACTGGGGCGCGGCCTGGTGTTATGTGGCCCTGGGCAACGACGCCGGGGCGATTGAGGCCTTCCGCTGGGTCATCCGCCTGGTCCCGGAGACCGCTAACGGCCTGGAGGCCGCCAAGGCCATCGAGCGCATCCGCCTGCGCGCGCCGGGGCTGAACGCTACGCCCCCGGAGCCCGACACCTTCTTGATCGCGGTGGCCCTGGTCCGGGAGGCCAACGCCGATATCTGGCTGGCGGACGCCGCGGGGAACCTGCGCCGGCGGCTCACTACCGAGCCCGCGTCGGACACCCAGCCGGCCTTCTCCGGCGACGCGCACCAGGTCGTGTTCGTCTCCGACCGCAGCGGCAACCGGGACCTGTGGGCGATCAAGGCCGACGGCACCGGCCTGCGGCAGCTCACCACCGACCCGGCCGCCGACTACTCCCCGACCTGGAATCCGACCACCAACGAGATCGTGTATGTCTCGGAGCGCTCCGGCAAGCCGGAACTGTGGAGCCTGGACGCGGCTAGCGGTGAGACGCATAGCCGGGGCGAGGGCAACGCCTCCCTGGACCCCGCGCCGGCGTGGGCGCCGACCGGCGACCGGCTGGCCTGGGTTTCCGACCGCGACGGAACGGGTAATATATACCTGTGGGAAGCGGCCACTCGCACCTCGCGTGCCCTCCTCAGCAACAAGATTCCCCAGCAGCACCCGGTCTGGTCGCCCGACGGGCAGACGGTGTATTTCACCTGGAGTCTGGAAGGCAACTGGCAGGTCTGCTCGGTCCAGGCGACCGGGGAGGGGCTGGGGGCGGTGGCGCCGACTCCCGACAATGAGCGTTTGTGGGGCGTTTCCCCCGACGGCGCGGCCCTGCTGGTAAGCTCCGACCATTCGGGGACGCCGCGGCTGTATCTGCGGCCGAGAAGCGGGGGCGCCGCCAAGGTAGTGGCGCAGGGCGCCGGCGAGGTGCTCTCCGCCGCGGTATCGCCGGCGCTGCCCCAGTCGGTGGCGGAAATCCTGCTGAGCGTCTCGCCCCACCGGCCGTGAACTGGGGCAGCGGTTGACACCGCTTGCCCCGGTCCCTACAATGTTCTTATCAGGGATTAGCAGCAGACAGATCCGGCGGAATCACCCACGTCGGCTATCCCCTCAACCGAGGTGTACTCACGATGCGCAGACCCGGTGGTCAGAAGCAGATTGGCCAGATGCTGATCGAGAAGGGGCTCCTCAACCCCGAACAACTTCGGCAGGCCCTGGAGACGCAGAAACAGACCACCCAGCTAATTGGTGAAGTGCTGGTGGACTTGGGCTTCGTGCAGCGCCAGGCGCTCTACGAGACCCTGGCCGAGCAGCTCCGCATTCCCTATCTGGACGTGAGCCTGGATACGGTGGACGCCTCCGTCGCCACCCTCCTGTCCCGGGAAGACGCCGAGCGCTACCGGGCGATTCCGGTGGGGCGCGAGGAGACCGGAGCCATCCGCGTGGCTATGGCCGAGCCGGGCGACGTCATCGCCATGGACGCGCTGCGGATGCAGCTCCAGGTGCAGGTCAGCCCGGTCCTGGGCGACCCCGACGCCATTCACGCCACCATCGCCAAGGCTTTTGAGCGCAGCGCCGCCAACCCGGCGGCGGCCTCGGCCGCCGCTCCCGGCCCGATGACTCGTTCCGCCGGCGGAGCCGGGGGCCCCATGAGCATGGGCTCCGGCGGCCTGGACATGCAGGCGCTGGCCGAGTCCGTCCGCGACGGCAGCCTGCTGGGGACCACGGAGGACTCGGATAACGCCGAGGGCCGCCTGGAGATGGGGGACCGCATCGGCGAGTTGGCCGACGAGGCCCCGATCATCAAGATCGCCAAGCTGGTCATCCAGCGCTCCATTCACGAGCGGGCCAGCGATATCCACGTGGAACCTTACCAGAACCGGGTCCGCGTACGCTATCGGATTGACGGCGTGCTGCACGATGTGCTCCAGCTCCCCAAATACGTTCATGCGCCGCTGATCTCGCGCTTTAAGATCATGTCGAACATGAACATCGCAGAAAAGCGCGTGCCCCAGGACGGGCGCATGCACGTGCGCCACTCCGACCGCGACTTTGACCTGCGCGCCTCTGTCATTCCCACCACCTCCGGCGAGAAGATGGTCATGCGGATTCTCGACAAGACCTCTATCGAGCGCGGCATGGACACCCTGGGCTTCAAGCCCAAGATGCTGGCCGACATCGAGCGCCTGGTCGAGCAGCCCAACGGCATGATCCTGTCCACCGGCCCGACCGGAAGCGGCAAGACCACCACCCAGTACAACATCCTCAACCACATCCTCTCGGTGGAGACCAACATCATCACCGTCGAGGACCCGGTTGAGTTCCAGCTCGATGGTCTCTCGCAGGTAAACGTAAACCGCAAGGCCGGTCTGACCTTCGCCGTCGCCCTGAAGTACTTCCTGCGCCAGGACCCCGATATCATCCTGGTCGGCGAAATCCGCGACCTGGAGACCTCCGAAATCGCCATTCAGGCCGCTCTGACCGGTCACTTGGTCTTGAGCACGCTGCACACCAACGACGCGCCCTCCACGGTTACGCGTCTGACCGACATGGGTGTGGAGCCCTTCCTGATCTCGTCGTCCATCATCTGCTCGCTCTCCCAGCGCCTGGCCCGACGTATCTGCCCCCAGTGCGCGGAGCCGTATCAGCCGCGGCGCGACCTGCTGATCGGGTTTGGCTTTGACCCGGACGCGTCCGAGAACAAGGACCACGTGTTCATGCACGGGCGCGGCTGCGACAACTGCCGCGGCACCGGCTACCGGGGACGCATCGGCATCTACGAGTTGCTGATTATGAACCCCGAGATCTCCGAACTGATCGTCAAACGCGCTTCGGCCGGGCAGATCCGCGAGGCCGCGCTGGCCTCCGGCATGACCACCCTGGCCGAGGACGGCTTCGGCAAGGTCATGGAGGGCATTACCACCGTCGAGGACTTGCAGCGCGTCGTCTTCACCGCCGGTATGTGGTAGCGGCTCGCGCCCGGCGCCGCCGGGCGACCCGCCGCTCTTTGCTAAGTTCATCAGGACAGGAGTAACCGCATGGCAACTGAAGAAAAGGCACCGGCCGCACCCCAGCCCCAGGCGCCCGGGGGCATGACTCGCCCCGCCAAGGCGCAGCGCAAGCCGATTGATGTCGTCCATATAGATGAACTGCTCGAGATCGTCGTGGAGACCAACGCCTCCGACTTACACCTGTGCGTGGGTCTGCCGCCGATCATGCGCATCGACGGTGAGCTGAAGGCTACCCGCTACGAGCTGTTTGAGCCGCCCATCGTGCAGCGGATGATCTACGACATCTTGACCGACGATCAGGTCCAGCGCTTCGAGACCGAGATGGAGCTGGACTGCTCGTACGCCATGCGCAAGATCGCGCGCTTCCGCGTCAACGTCTACCGCGACCGCGGCAACGTGGCGGCGGCCCTGCGACTTATTCCCACCAAGATCCCCAGCATCCAGCAACTGGGTCTGCCGCCGATCATCGAAGACCTGGCCAAGCGGCCCCGCGGCCTGCTGCTGGTCACCGGTCCCACCGGTAGCGGTAAGTCCACGACCCTGGCCTCGGTTATCAACATGATCAACACCGAGCGGGCCGAGCATATCGTCACCATCGAGGACCCGATCGAGTACCTGCACACGCACAAGAAGTCGGTTATCAACCAGCGCGAGGTGGGAGAAGACACCACCAGTTTCCGGGAAGCCCTCCGCCGCGTCCTGCGCGAAGACCCCGACATCATCCTCGTCGGCGAAATGCGCGACCTGGAGACCATCGCCCTGGCCGTAACCTGCGCTGAAACCGGTCACCTGGTCTTCGGCACCCTGCACACCAACAACGCGGCCGAGTCCGTCGACCGCATGATTGACGTTTTCCCTCCCGAGCAGCAGGAGCAGATCCGCGTCCAGCTTTCCAACAACCTGGTCGCCATTCTCTCCCAGCAGCTCCTGCCGCGCGCCGGGCAGCCCGGCCGCGTGGCCGCGATTGAGGTCATGGTCGCCACCTCGGCTATCCGCAACCTCATCCGCGAAAACAAGGCCCACCAGATGCACTCCATCCTGCAGACCGGCATGAAGGACGGGATGCAGTCCATGGACCAGGCGCTGCGCGACCTGTACAAGCAGGGCCTGATTACCCATGAAGTGGCCGCGCGCCGCAGTCACAACCCCGCCGAGTTGGAGAAGCTGATCGCCGGCGAGTAGACGCGGCGTGTAAGGCGGCGCGGCGTGGGTATAATCACTAGTGCCGATACCGCAGCACGTCGGCAGGTTGTCGGACGCGGTCGTCGAGAGCGGCGAAGCGACGGTTAACCCGGCGGTGACTCGTCCAGAGGGGAAGTGGCCCGATGCCCACCTATGCTTATGTAGCCAGAGACAAAACCGGAAAGCAGTCCCCGGGGACGCAAGAGGCGGCCAGCAAAGATGCGCTGGTGCAGGCGTTGCGCTCCAAGGGGCTGCACGTCAGCAAGATCGAAGAGAAGAAGCTGGCGGCTCGCGCCAAGGCGAAGAGTTCCGGCAAGGTCGGCTTCCTCAAGGGCAAGGTCAAGCTCCGGGACATCTCCATCTTCTGCCGCCAGTTCGCCACCATGATCAACGCCGGCGTCTCGCTGGTGCGCTGCCTGGACGTACTGGAGCAGCAGACCAGCTCGCCGCGACTCAAGCAGGTCATCCGCGATATTGAGGGCGAGATCGAGGGCGGCGCCAGCCTGTCCCGGGCTATGGCCAAGTACCCCCGCGTCTTTTCGAACCTGGCGGTCGGTCTGGTCCGCGCGGGCGAGGTCGGCGGTGTGCTCGACGACACTCTGGAGCGACTGGCCGGATTTATGGAAGCCGACATGGAACTGCGCCGCAAGGTCAAGGCCGCCATGACCTACCCGGTCATCGTCCTGATCATGGCCGGCGGCATCGTTCTGTTCCTGTCCGTTTTCATCTTGCCCAAGTTCATCCAGCTCTTCAAGGACCTGGGGATGAAGCCGGATGAGTTCCCGATTATGACCAAGATGCTGATGAACTTCAGTAACTTCGTCATCAAGTACTGGTGGGCGTGCATCCTGATCGTGGTGGGCCTCTGGATCGGCTTTAACCGCATCAAGGCCACCAAGACCGGGGCCCGCTACATGGACATGATCAAGCTGAAGATCCCGGTCATGGGCAGCCTCACCCACAAGATCGCCATGGCTCGCTTCTCGCGCACGTTGGCGACGCTGCTGTCCTCCGGTGTACCGATTCTGCAGGCGATGGAGACCACGGCCGGGACCGTGGACAACTCCCTGATTCAGGACGCGATCCTGGCCGCTCGCGCCAGTATCCGCGAGGGTGACACGATCGCCGACCCGCTGGCCGCCTCCAAGCAGTTCCCGCCCATGGTCGTGCAGATGATCACCATCGGCGAGGAGACGGGACAGCTCGACTCGATGCTGCAGAAGGTCGCGGAGTTCTACGAGAGTGAAGTGGACGCGGCTCTGGAAGGGCTGACTTCCGCTATCGAGCCGGTAATGATCGTCGGCCTGGGCGGGGTGGTTCTGTTCATCCTGATCGCCCTGTGGATGCCGCTGATTTCCGTTATCCAGAAGCTTACCGAGGGGTAGGCAGCCGCGCCGGCGCGGGCCGGCGAGGGGCAGGGGGGCCTGGCGCGAACCGGTGGGGGGAGAGTTCCTCCGACCGGAGCACGGCAGGCTCTGCGGTTTGTGCCCGGAGATGATGCGGTTGACGCCCCCGCCGGGGCGGACGAGCCGCGGGCGCCGAAGCTCGGAACGACAGTGCAGGGAGGGGAGCACATCGCCTTGGACGGACCCGCTTTGTGGGTCATGGCCGCGCTCGTGGGAGCGACGGTCGGATCCTTCCTCAACGTGGTCATCTACCGGCTGCCCCAGCGGCAATCGCTGGTCTTTCCCCCCTCCCATTGCTTCTCCTGCGGCGAGCGGTTGACCGTGATTGACCTGTTCCCGGTGCTGAGCTACGTTTTCCTGCGGGGACGCTGCCGGCATTGCGGCAAGAGCTTCAGCCCCCGGTATGCGTTGGTGGAGGCGGCGACGGCCGCCCTGGCGGTGGCCGCGGTCTACAACTTTGGCGCCACCTGGTACGCCGGAGCCGTCTTCGTGGCCATCTGCGCGCTGATGGTCGCCATCTTCGTGGATATTGACCACATGATCATCCCCGACCAGGTGCCGCTGATCCTCTTCGCCCTGGGGGTGGCGGTGGACGTCTACCGGCTGTTCACCTTCGGCGCGGGCGAGGCCGTCCAGTGGACCGAGAAGGTCGGCGGGGGCACCTCCACCGTCTATCTGCCCATGTCGGTGGTGGGAGCGCTGATCGGCGGAGGTCTGTTTTTGGCGCTGGGCTGGCTGTTTGAGAAGGCCATGCGCCGACCGGCCCTGGGGCTGGGCGACGTGAAGCTGGCCGCCGGCGTGGGCGCGCTGCTGGGGCCGGGCTTGGGTTTCCTGGCTTTCTTTCTGCTGTCCATGGTCAGCGGCGCGGTGATCTCCATTCTACTCATCGCCCTGCGGGTGAGGCGGCGGGACCAGTACATCCCTTTCGGGCCGATGCTGGCGGCGGCGGCGATGGGGATGTTGCTGTGGCCGGACGTGCTCACGCCCTGGGTGTTGCATTTCTACCGGGGGTAGAACGGACCTAAGTAGACGCCACGGTTTATACACGGATATGCTGGGTATCCTAACGACAGAGGGCCAGCCGAGCAGGCTGCGGGGGCACCGGACTCGGCGCCAGAAGGGACCGACCATGAGAATTCGCGCGGCACTGAGGGCCTTCACCCTCATCGAGATGCTCGTCGTGATCACCATAATTGCCATTCTCGCCGGGCTGCTTATGCCCGTATTCAACACGGTGCGAGTCAAGCAGCGCGAGAATACCTGTATTGCGAATCTCCACGCCCTGGGCGTCGCCCTCAAGCAGTACCAGGCCGACAACCACGCCTATCCGCTGTGGCCGTGGTATGACGGCAACCGCTATCAGGGCGGCTTCTCCGCGCTTTTCCCGGAGTTCGTGACCGACAAGAACCTGTTCATCTGCCCCGACGACGAGGACGGCCGCAAGGATATGGAGGCCGCCAAGAGCAGGGTTTACTGCACCTACAACGGCGTCATTGACCCCGCCACCTGGCAGTTCGTGATACTGAACGGGCATCCGGAGCGCCTCTACAACTACTTTGGCTATACCGCGGACGGGTTCGACCTCTACACGCCGCCGGCTGGGGACAATCCGTACCCCATGCCCGGCCCGCCCTCCAATAGCCCGCTGCCGGCCTGGCTAGTCTCTCAGGGCCTGAGCTGGCGCTTCTATCCGCGGCTGGTCAACCGCTACGCGCCGGACAACACGATCGTGACGCACTGCCCGCACCACCGGACCCACTACGGCGATGCGAGCCGGGCTATGGACCCGGTGCTGCGGCTCAATGGGGAAGCCAAGAAAGTGGTAGCCTCCTCCATGTACACCCCGGACAGCAGCGGATTCGCTCCGTGGGTGACCCAGAAATAGCCGAGGCGGCTGCTCGGTATGAAATTCATACTGTATGAATTTCATACACGCACCACGGCCGGCAGTCATCGGTGAAACTGACTTCCGCTCCCAACGGTGGTTTTCACTCTTGCTCAAAACGGGTAAAACAGAGGTAAGACCCTCTGAGGACGGCGAAGGACTATGGCAAAGAGAACTCGGCGCAACTGCCTCACGGTAGGCGGAGGTCTCCGCAGCGGACGACGTGGCCGCGGCGGTATGACCCTGGTGGAAGTGCTCGTGGCGATGTCCGTGCTGCTAGTGGGCATTTGGGGCGTGGCGGCGGGCTTCCCCCGCTTGCTGGGCGCCGTGCGCGACGAGGGGCGCCGGACGCAGATGACGCGGCTGGCCGAGGCGACGCTGGCGCGGCTGATCGCGGATCCGTCGGGTCTGCCGCAGATGATCGCCGGGGACCCCAACCTCTCGCCTTACGCTGTGCCGATCGATCCGGATGACCTGAGCCTGGGGGGCAACCCGCTCAACGGCCGCGACGACGTGCTGCAGGTGACGGGCGAGCGAGGCGTGATCCCAGCGCTGCAGGGCAACGGCGCCGTCGGCGTCGTCTACCCGCTGAAAGTCGGCCGCGCGAATCCGCTGGGCGCTTTTACGGTCTCGGAGGTCGTGTCGCTGACGGCGCTGGATCAGTTGCCGCCCAATCCGCAACTGGCCGACGGGACCTTCTTCCTGAAGCCGGACGGATCATTTGTGCTACCCGCGTCACTGCAGGACTGCCGGCTGCTGGTCAGCTATGCGTGGCGCGATAACAGCGGCGGCGTCCACTTTGTGCAGCGCGAGACGGTCAATATTGCCGCCGGCGTCGGGTCGGTGGCCGCGGCCGGCTCCGGCAACACCGCCTTCGGCGGGATCGTGGAGGGCTCCTACTCCGGCGAACTGCTGAACGGCTTTATAGTGAATCCTCCGGGCCAGACGGTGCTGGCCGGTCAGGTCAGCCCGGACCCCGCGGGCGCGGTGCTCATCTTCAACGCCGCCGACGCGGGCCGGCGTATTCAGGTGGACTACACCCTCCAGGTGGAGGCCGGCAGCACGCGGCGGGCGCGGGAGATCTGGGAGGACCAGGTCCTGTCCTCCGCCTCCGCCACGCCGGACGGGGCTACCGGTTTCTCCTTCGTCAACGTGCAACTTAGCGCCACCGGGCTGGCCAGCGCGCCGAATGCGACCGGCCGCGACCCGCTGGTGAACTTCGCGCCCACGCCGGGACCCAATCCCCCGCAGGTGTCCACGCACGTGCTGGCGGTGGACCTGGCCACGGGGCAGAACTACTATGAGGGCACGGGGATTGACCAGATTGACTACGCGCGGGGCCGGATCCGCCTGCGCGTGTCGAATACGGCCCCCAGCCCCCTGGGACATCCGCTGCGGTTCTTCTACCACACGGAGAATGACGGGATGCTGACGGTGCTCCGGGCGCCGGAGTGGTTCCTGCCCGGCGACATTATCGGGATTAGCCAGCCGGGTCTGTCGTACCTCGTGACCAAGGTGGGCACGGCTACGGTGCTGGACTTCGCCTCCGGCCTGGACCCGGTTTCCAGCCAGGCCGTGAGCACCTCGGCCGGGAGCATGGTGTCGGTGGACTATCTGCGAGGCGATGCTACTAACCCGCAGCGAGTGATGGGCGAATTGCATACGATTCCCGTATCGGCCAACGGGGGGCAGTTCCCGATTACGCTCAATCAGACGGATGTGCTGAGCGTGGTTGCGGTCCGCGGCGCTTCGTTGCGGGTGCGGGCCTGGTGGCGGGCGGAGAACGGCCGGCAGCAGTTTGTGGACGTCGATACCCTGGTTCCGGGGGCGCCTGCATCCTAGGCGCAGATATGGTCTGAGACTTATGCGCGCACGTTCGGGCTTCACTCTAATTGAGTTGCTAGTGGTGGTGGCCATCATGGCCATCCTCATGGCCCTGGCCGTGCCGGTGGGCCGGTCCCTGATCGAGAACACGCGGATCAGCACGTGCGCCAACAACCTGCACCGAATCGAGCAGGCGATCAAGGCGTACACCATGGACTACGGGGGCCCGCCGCCGGTGTGGTTAGCCGAGACCGCCACTCCGGCCACCCCTTACGATGAGATGCTCGCGACGGACGCGCAGCCGGTGGACCCGGGCACGGGCCTGGCGACCAACCCGCTGATGGTGCTCTATCGAGAAGGCTACCTGCGGGACCGCACGGCGCTGCACTGTCCGCGCGATAACGGCCACATGGACCCGGCGGCCGACAACTTCTACCAGAGCTACACCGGGCGGCAACTCGACAACACCGCCACGGCGGATCTGGTCAACATCAAGTACCAGAACGACCGGGACAGTAGCGATAGTTGGAATGGCAAGGACATTCAGGTGAACCGCTTTAAGTACATGCCCAATCGCATCTTCAACGTGACGGACCTGCCGGCCTCCGACCCGGCGCAGCATACCTGGGTAACGGCGCCGAGCGACTGGGACGGGCGGCGGATGCTCGCCAAAGGCCAGCGCTCGATTGTCACGGGCGGCAAGCAGTACTGGGGGCCGGTGTGCGACCCGAACTGGTCGCCGGCCGACAACGCGATTATCACCTGGTGCGACCTGCACGTGAACGGCTACACCAAGAGTGGCGTGGGCCAGTACCAAGTGCTGTATTGGGATGGCAGCGTGGTTATGCTGCCCAAGACCTTGTTCACCCAGGGGACCAATGCAGCCCGCCCGGCGGATTGGCAGGTGAAGCCAGATGGTAGCTAAAGCCCCAATTTGTCTGCGGCAAGGGCGACGCAGCGGCTTTACCCTGATCGAGGTCCTGGTCGTTTTGGGCATTCTGGTGATCCTGTTCGCCCTGCTGTTCGTGCCCATGACCTCGTCACTGAGCATGGTCAGCAGCGGGCGCACCCAGGCCGACATGCAGCAGCGGCTGCGGTTGACTATGGAGCAACTGCAGCGGGACCTCAGCGAGGCGACGTATGTCTACCCGCCGGAAGTGATCCGCATCCCCAGCGCCACGCCGCAGCAGAACGGCTTTTTGGTCAACTACTCGACGCTGAGCATGATCCTGCCGGCCAAGGACTCCTCCGGCCAGCCGCTGGAGCCGCTGCAGGCGGATTGGCAGAGCGTTCCGGGCGGGACCAAAATGCAGCTGGTGACCCGCTACGCGGTGCATACCGCGACGACCATCACGCGCAAGTGGGCGGCGGGCAGCCCGGGCAACCCGGGGGGAAACGACAAGTACTTCCAGGTGTCCACCTCGCCAGGGCCGGAGAATGCCTTCCAGCTCTACCGGCAGCAGGGCTTCATGAGGTGGGACGACGACCTGCAGACCTATACCTTCGGCTCCTGGACCGATCTGAACGCGGACGGGGTCGTCAGCGCCAATGAGTTTCAGATTGACCGCCCCCTGGCGGAGAACTCGCAGACCGCGCGGATCGGCTCGGATGTAGTGGTCTCCAAGACCGTATGCCGCGACAATGGTCAGGCGGTGGACGGGTACGTGCCGGTAGATGACGCGGCCGTGCCGCCCGTCGACCCGGCCCTGGGCGCGGGGTGGACGGCGCAAGTGGTGTATCTGTTTGACAACATGAATTTCCAGCCGCTGCGGGTGGCCGAGGAGCAGATGGCCATGTCGGCGGACGGCTCGGTCTACCGCGCCAGTCGCGGCGGGTGGCTGGGGCTGCTTAATGATGGCACCAAACGGATCGTGGACCTGGTCTGGGGAGCGCCGCTGCAGTGGATCAACTCCTCCGAGCTGCGGCCCCGGATTTTCGTGCGGCGCTGGACCGGCGCCGGCTCGGGGTACCTGCTGACCGAAATGGATACCGATGCGCTGGACCCGAATAGCGCCCAGCCCGATGCGGACACCAACAACCTGCTCACCCTGCGCTGGAACTCGCAGACCGGGACGGTGCTGGTGGGCGACGTCATGCCGGTGCCGGACCAGATCAACAACAACCCCGGCGTGATGTTCGGCACCGCCTCCGGCGATCCCGGAGCCGCATTCTGGCCGCTGGCCGCCGGTCAGCCGCGGGCCGATCTGCTTCCGGAGTGGCCGGTTACGCCGAATTCGGCTATGGACGCGCGGGCGCCGGTGGGCTACGTAATCGACCCGTGGCAGGTGGAAGGGATCAACCAGCCGTGGAACCCCTACCGGTCGCAGGGGCAGGCGAGTGCCCGCGACGTAAAGGTTATGCCCGAGACGATCCGGATTTGGCTGGTGTGGCGCGAGGCGGGCAAGAGCCAGACTACGCGCAAGGAGTTCAGCCTGTCCTCCAGTGTGGACCCGCAGCAACTGGGCGCCTACCAGTTCTTGGCGACGCCCTTTGACGATGGGAAACGAGTGGAGATCAAGTTCAATCCGGGGCTGCCGGCGGGGCCGGACCTGATCGCCTCGCAGTTGGCCGCCGGGACGGGCATGACCCTGGATATCTGCCAGATTCAAGTCACGTACCAGGCCCGGCGGAACTTTGACCCGGCGACGGGTAACGACGACCAGATCATGGTCAGCTACTCCTCCGCCTCGCTGTATTCGGTCGCTCTGGGGCTGAGCGAGTACAGCCCCTACGAGATATTCGACACCACCAAGCCCTACCTGCGGCCCTTCAAAACCGGGGCGCAGGCACTACTGAGCGCCCGCGTGGCGACAGCTAACATGGGACGCTGAGAAGGTCACTGGCATGAGCGGCAACCTGAAACCGACCAACCTGAGATTCCTCGCACGGAGCGCGGGCGCGGCCCGTTCGCGCCGCGGCGGGCAGGCGCTGGTGCTTGTCGTGCTGCTGATGATGGCGGTCATCCTGGTGGGGATTTTGTTTGTCGCGGTGGTGACCTTCAACCAGGAGAGTTCCACGCGGCTGTCCGATGTGCTCAAGGCCGGGGCGCTGGCCGAGGCGGGCCTGCGCTACGCGGACTACATGATTACCAACAGCCCCGAGGGCGCCGACTGGCGGCCGCCCTTCAAGCCGTATGACCCGGTCGCGTATAAGGCGAACGACCCGGCGACCTGGCCGGTGCCGCCCGTCTATCTGGGCGATCCGGCCGCCTCGGCGACCACTTACACGGCGACGGCGGGCATGTTCGGCCCGGACAACATCCAGTTCACCGACGACGACCAGTACATGCAGGAGGAGGCGGACCGGGGTTGGGCGGGGATGGTCAACACCAGTCCGCCCGGCGGAGGGCCGACCGGACCGTATTACGTGCGTCGCGGTTACACGCGCTATCCCGACCCCTCCAACGCCGGAGGGCGCGGCACCGTGGATGCGCCGGGGCTGCTCTACGGCACCCCGGCCGACCAGGTGGACTTCAACCAGGGACACTTCCTGCTGCGGGTCACTTACGATCCGGGGCCGCCCTTTGAGGGCAAGGACTATGTGGCTAACGGTCTGACCACGGCGGGGCTCAAGCCCAACGCACAGACCAAGTACCTCAAGATCGAGTGCATCGGCGTCTCCACCGGCACCAACTTCGTGTGGCGGCGGCTGGTGGCGTATAAGGCGATCGGCGTGACCGACTACATGCTGTGGGTCACCGACAAAGAGCACACCGGCCAGCCGACGCAACTGGGCTTTGGGCCCTTCCTGGATATGAGCGGCACGGGGACCCTGACCAACCGGGCCGGAGTGCCGGCGAGCCAGCGCGGAGACTTCCTAACCTCGCACTTCGTGGGGCCGATGCGGTTCGATACGCCGGTATCTCTGAGCGGGGACAACGCCGAGCCCAATCCGGCCGCGGGCAGCACCATGGACGAGCGCATGGGCAGCACGCAACTGGACCTGGTCACCGAGCCGCTGCCCTATGACGACCCGCTGGCCTGGCGGCCGGAGCACGGCGGCTACCTGCGCGCGGACCGGCTGGAAGTCACCAGCCTGATCACGGAAGCCAGCCAGCGGTCGGCCTCGCCGACCAGCGCGGGCGCCCCCTTCCCGGCGCAGAGCACCACGGTCAACTTGGTCAAGTATGACGCGGCGGCGGCCGGCTCACCCTATACGGCCACGTACTCGCACAGCGTGTGGGACTCGACCGATGGGCGCTTCAAGACCTCACCCGACCCGGCGGTGCCCGGCAAGTGGATCCTGGACGGCAAGCGCAGCGAACTCGACCCCGACCGCGACGCGCCGGTGAGCACGCTCAACGCGCCGGACCTGTTCCAGAAGGACCCGGCTACCGGCATCAGTCGCTATCTGGCGCTGACGCGGGACTCGGGCGGAGTCATGCAGAACCCGACGACCAAGGAGACCGTGAACGTGGGCCGCTATGGCCACGGGCGCGGCGTGTATATTGATAACTTCGCCGACGTGCAGTTCCTGGCCAATGACGGCAGTCACGACCTGGGCACGCTGATGGAGGACTGGCTGGGGAACCTGAGCCCCAACGACGCGCGGGCCAAGGACAGCGGCTGGAACGCCACCCGCACCACCTACAGCCCGCGCGGCGTGGAGATCACGCTCTACAACACCGAGAACGCGGCGCTGGATAGCGGTCGCCTGACGGCCGTGACCGCCGCCTCGCCGGGGGCGCTGAAGCCCAATGAGGTTTGGTGGCCGAATCACGTGGCCGGCCAGCCGGGGATGCGGATCACGCGCCATGACCGGCGCTGGAGGATCGCGGACCCCAATAGCCCCAACACAGTGGGCGACGACAGCGGCGTCAACGTGATGTACGTGGACTACCCTAACGCGAACCCGCCCCTCAACGAGCGGCAGGGTAATCCGGTTATCTACGCCGAGGGCAACCTCCGCATCCAAGGGATGCTGCCGAAGGACACCGGGGATGACACCGCCAGCGGTAAGCCCTCCGGACGGTACAGTCTGACCGTGGTGGCGGGCGGGACCATCTACGTGGACGGACAGATTCTCTCGCCGCAGGATGTGGAGGGCCGCTTCACCGGGGCCAAGGCCGCGCCGGTGGGGATTCCTGACGAGCAGAATACCTATATTGCGCTGCTGGCCCGCGACTGCGTGGTCGTCAATCCGACCCACATCGTGCCGCAGCTTACCGAGGGCGCGGTCGTGGCGGCGCCGGACAATTCGGTCTCGCCGCTGCAGTCCGAGCAGCACTGGCAGCTCTCGCCGCGGCTGAGCGGCGGCATCTTCAGCCGCTGGTATTTCGGCGCGCCGCCGCAGACGAATGCGGTAGCCAACCTGATCAGCCTGGTGGCCTATCAGACCGGCGAGGACCCGGGGCCGGCGGGCCTCAGCTTGTGGATGTACAACTCGCTGGACAACGGGACCGACTACTACGACTTTGACCCGACGGTGGGGAACCCGGCGCTGGGGACCTTCATCTTCGCCCCGAGCGGCGGGGCGCCGGTCGCCGACAACGTGGCCGCCGCGGCTATCTCGCCGCTATGGGCGCCCTTTGTTAATGGCGGCAATCCGGCGCTGCCCTGGCCGCTGAATGGGCCCAAGGCCCCGCCTTCGTTGGCGCATTACCTGTCTACCGTGCCGGGAGATATCAACTCGCAGGAGTTCCGCTACAGCGATCCCGGTCTGGGCGGCGGCGGCAGCAACTACTGGCTGAAGAAGTTCAAGATCGAAGAGCTGAACCCGACACCGGGGACGCTGTACGGGACGCCGCAGGGCGCGGTGCACGCTAAGGTCAACGCCGTCATGTATGCCCAGGAGGGGTGCTTCTTCGTCATCCCGGGGCAGTACTTCGACGTGGGCGCCACGGGGGACCAAGCGCCGCGGTTCCGGCGCTATAACTACGACCTGGAGATCCGGGGCGCGATCAGCGAGAACTTCCACGCCAGCCCCGCCGCCTGGCGCGAGTGGCAGGACCACTGGGCCTATCCCCAGTACTTTATCGACACCGACGGCAACGCCGCGCTGGCGTGGGGTACCATCAACTACCGCTACGACGATACGCTGGTGGCCTGCCGGGTCGAGCCCAGCACGCAAGTGGACGCCAATCTGCGCTACGGGACCGAGTCGCCGGACGCTCCGGGCGCCAACCTGCCCAAGCTGCCCTTGCTGCCGACCTGCCCGGGTCTGATCTATCACGGGACTGGTCCGTAAACGCCAGTTGCGGCTGTGGTCGTTAGCCGCCACGAACTGCTCGTGGCCGCGCTGGACGTGGAGGTAATTCTGATGCGGTCAGTTCGTTCTGCACTAATCCTGGCGACCTTGGCTCTGGCGACTATCGCCCTCGCGCCCGGCACGGGCCGGGCCGGGCAAGTGGCCTTCGAGTTCAATAATGTGCCCCGCACGATCCGGGCCTGTCAGTTGGTCCTGCCGGCGGATGCGCGTAGCGCGCAGCCTTATGTGTTGCCCCTGCTCAACCGCTCGGAGTACAAGCCGGCGGGCTGGACCTTCGTCAACCCCCTCGCGCCGCCGCAAGTCAATGCCGACATGTGGGGACGCTGGGGCGCCGCCTATTGGACCGGGCGCGGCGTGGCGGCCATCGGCGCGGGGCTGGGCGCCGCCGTACCGCCGGAGTGGCCGCAGTACTGGGAAGTCGTGCTGAATGACGACTCCGCCGACCAACTGGAGCAATTCGACCTGATCTACCTGGCCCCGATGTCCCCGCTCGTGGTGACGACGGAGGCGCAGAGACGCGCTTTGCTGCGGGCCGTGGAGAACGGCGCCACCCTGTGGATTGACTACCAGGGCGCGGGGATGAACAACTTCCCGGTGCCGCGCAACCGGCTGGGCGTGCGGCCCTTCACCTTCAGCGCGGGAACCGGAGCGCTGAGCGCCGACTTTGGCCACCCACTGCTCAACTCCCCCTGGCGGCTGACCAATGATGAGGTCGCGTGGCTCGGCAATGGCGTCGCCGGCGGCATGCAGGTTACTTTTGCGGTCAGCAACACCGTGCCTTTCGCCCCCGTGGTCAGTCACGGCACGGCCATTACCGTGGCCGTGGGCCGCTACGGCGACGGGGCGGTCGTCATCACCTCCGAGGCCGTCGGGGCGATGGTGGAGGACTGGTACGACAATCTGGCTCCGTGGATGGTCCCCCCGCTGGCGGCGGAGCCTACCTGGGCGGAGCGGGCTAACCTCAAGCTGGCGTTCAACATCGCCGGCGTCGCGCGCGCCGGCGGGCAGCCGGGCGGCGGGCCCTCGCAGCGCTCGGTGTCTCTGACCTCCGTGCGGGCGCCCTTGGACCTCGCCTGGCAATTCCCCCGGCCGGGCGGCGACGCGAGCCTGCCCTCCGTGCCGGGTCCGATCTGGGGCAGCCCCATCGTGCACAACGGGTACGTCTATGCCCTGAGCGCCGCCGGTGTACGTAACCACACGCCGGCGCTGTGGCGGATCCAACCGCAACCGGGCACCCGGAACGGCTACACGCTGAGTTGGGCCCAGGCAGCGACGGGCGGCTTCACCCCTCGCGCTACTTCTCCGGCGATTGCGGAGTTGCCGATCGGCGGGGTCAACGCGACTGCGGTGGTGCTGGCCAGCTATGTGGACCCCAGCGCGGGGACCGGGAAGATTGAGGCGCGCTTGGCGGCCACGGGCGCGTTGGTCTGGAACTATGACGTGCCGCCCTTCCGCGGCTCTTCGCGGGTGGTGGCCATATCCAGCCCGGTGGTGTACAAGGACTGGGTGTTCGCTTTGATCACCGAGGACGACGGCGGCGTCGCCTACGGGCGGGTGCTGGCCCTGGACGCGGCGACCGGGACTACTTCCTGGCTCTACCCGGACGAAAGCCGTGGCGAGGCGGAGCAACTGCTGCCACCGATCCACCGTCTCAGTTGGGCGCTGGACCCGGCGCGGGCGGAGCTGCCGCCGGATGGCGACGTGCGTCCCGCCGTAGTG
The DNA here is from genome assembly GCA_036504235.1 of Armatimonadota bacterium. GTDB lineage: Bacteria > Armatimonadota > Zipacnadia > Zipacnadales > Zipacnadaceae > Zipacnadum. The sequence goes on from DASXVN010000027.1 coordinate 58,135, forward strand.
ACCAGCCTGCGCACGCCGCAGGGCACGCCGGTCGAGGCCGCGCTCGTGTTCTCGACCGGAGGGGTCTGCGTCGCCGGCGCGGGCGCCACCATCAACACAGTCGGGGGCACCGCCGAATACGCGGTAGTGCCGACTCCGCTGAACGCGAGCGGGGGAGCCTGGCTCAACGCGGAGTACTACCGGGTGCTGCTGGCCAACCCGGCGGCGACCCTCCTGACCTCGCCGGCGATCCGGAACGATGGCGGGGGGGCGGGCTCCCCGACGCTGGGGTTGGACACGGCGCCCTTCCCGTTCGGCGTCTACCAATACGCCAATTTCTCTAACGTGAACGACGTCCTGGTGCACCTGGCGACGCTGTCCACGGGCTCGGCGACGGACTATCTCAACCCCCTGCGACTGCAACTGGGGGTTCTGCTCGGCATCAAAGACGATACCGTCGCCACGCCGGTGACGTACTTCCTGCCCGGGCCGGTGGCCTGGAGGCGGACGCTGACGGCCGGCCACACCGCCGAGGCGGGCGGGCGGGCGATCGCTACGGGGATTGACGGCGTAACGGTGACGGAGAGCGAGAGCGGCAAGCAGCGGTTTGACTGGCGCCCGCGGGCCGAGTTGCCCCCCGGATGGTCGAGTGGCAACACCCAAGCGGCGCCGGCGGCCGAGGCGGACACCGCCTACGTCGCCACCACCGTCAACCCGGTGGGCGGTGTCCTGAAGACGGTCCTGCACGGCTTGCGGACGCAGGCCGATCTGACCGTGCATCTGGGGCCCAACGTGGCCGACGGGGTGACGATGGTGCCGGGCGGCGCGGTGACGGTGACCGCGCTGGACGGGACGGCCCTGCCCAGCGTGGACGTGGATTACGCTACGCGGACGCTGCGGTTTGCGATCAACAATACGGCGGACGGCTTCCACGCCGACATCGCCGGCAAGGCGATTCTGGTCGACTGGACCGGGTCGGATGGCGCGCACGCGGCCGAGTTGCATGTGGTGCCGCGGGTGAGCCGCTGGGAGTACGCGCCCAATTTCGTGCGCCTGCAGCGGTACCCGGTGGTCTACAACAGCGCGGCCAGTCTGGTGCTGCGGACCACCGACGGCACCACGATCACGGGCGCGGTGGCCGGCGAGCCCACCCAGACCCTGGGCGCCAACACGGTGCTGCCCAACGGCTGGGTGGACCTGACCGACGCGGTCATTACCGACGCGGCGGGGGCGACGCACCCCGTCGCCGGACATGAGATTTTCGCCAGCTACACGGGCTGGTCCGACCCGGACAACCGTCTGGTGGCGGTCTCCACCGGCGGCGACTACCCGCCCGAGCGGCAGCAAGTGCCGGTGGGCCTGGGTGAGTGTGGCGGCGGCGTCGCCGTCGTGGGCCAGACGGCCGTCGTCGGGGCGATCGGGACCGCCTTCTCCGGCTTCGAGGGCGACCCGCTCAAGACCGTGCTGGCGGCGACCTGGGACCCGCTTACTCGGGTGGTCAAGGGCTATCTGACGCGGCCGGCGTACAGTGACGATCCGGCCAACCCCCAGGTCCCGGCCGTCGTGGGGACGCCTAGTCCCTCCGGTAGCCAGGTGTACGTGGGCGTCACGGGGACCGGCGCCGGCGGCGACACGCCGGGCTGGGTCAGTTGCCTGACGCCGAGCCGCACGCTGGTCTGCGACGGCAACCGGCTGGTCGAGGTCACGGGGCAGGATCGCACCTGGACCCTGACCGGCTCGCAGTGCTGGGTCTACGGGCGCACCGCTCCCGAACCCAAGCTGGCCACGCCCTTCAACCGGCCGGCCAAGGCCGCGGTGCTGACCGAGAATAGCTTCCTGGTGGTGGACACCGGCAACAACCGCGTTATCATCGTGGATCGCCAGGGCAATCAGATCTGGCCGCTGGATGAGGAAGGCAACGACTACTACTCCAGCCCCGCGCGCGCGGCGGGGGGCAACGCCAATCTGGCGCTCAGCCAGCCGGCGGACGCTTGGCGCTTCACCGACAGCGCCAATGTGGTGCACACCGTTATTGCCGACACCGGCCACAACCGGGTGCTGGATGTAGTCACCACCTACGCGCTCGGTGTGCAAACGCATACCGTTACCGAAGTCACTCCTGAATTCGTGCGCCCGCCCTGGGACCCCACGCATAGCCTCAAGCTGCGTTACGTGCGGGCTCAGCCGATTTTCGATCCGGCGAATAACAACCTGATCGGGTACCTGTGCGCAGCCTCCAATGTGGACCGCGTGGTCGTGGTGGAGGCGGGGACGAAAGCCGTGGACCCGGACCCGACCACCACCCCGGTGGGCGGCACCCGGCCCTGGTCCGACTGGAGCGGCCTGTACGATCTGGCCGCCGGGCCGCGCTTCCCGAACTTGCGCCACCTGGAGTACTTCCGCTTCGGCGACAATACCTACGTGGCCGTGGTGGCCGGCGGGATTCTGCCTCCGGGGGCCAACCGGCCGGGAGCGGCGGGAGCCGTGGACCTCGACGGAGTGTGGGTCTGGCAGATGGACGCGGCTGGACCGGTGCCCGGCGGGGGCCCCTTCGGCTCGGTCTGGTCGTATACGGCCACTGACTATGCCACGAAAACCGGCGCCTTCGGCACTGTTGCCACCGCGGCGGGCGTGTACGGCAAGCGCTTCTACCCGGTGTGCGCCAAGTTGCTTTACCCCGGACCGGTGTTCGGGGGGCGCGTGCTGATTACCAACTATACCGGCGTCGTGGAGAATCTGGCGCGGGAGAACGTCGGCTCCACGGGCAGCGGTCTGTACGGGGAACTGTTCGAGGTGAGCGGAGACGCCGCCAAGGGTCTCCGGGACTCGCGGATCATCCCCGATCCTCTGGGTGAGGACTGGAACGATCCGCTGAACCAGCCGACCTACGCGGAGAGATACTAGGCGGCGCGGGTGGACGGTATACCGGCTCGCCCACGCCCGAGAACCGCGGCCCTGTGAGGGTCCGGGGAGTGGAAGTAATATGAGCAGAATTCTTTATCTCATCATCGGTCTCAGTCTACTGCTGGCGGTGGCGGTCGGGCCCGCGGTCCAGGCCCAAACCGGGCCGGCGGTGGATATCCGCGCCTACTTGGTGAACTTGCCCTGGGCGGCTACGCCCACGCTGGCCGACATCACCTGGCAGCAGAGCAACATCCGCAAGCAGTATGTCTGCCCGGCCTGCGGGTATTCCAGCGCCACGGCCGGCGCTTGCCCCAACGTCTGGGGCCTGCACGGCGCGGGCGTCGCCCTGCTGAACCTGGGTAGCCGCCGCGACCGGGTTATCAACTCGCTGCCGTGGGGCACGAATACGCAGAGCGACCTGATCGACTACGACTACGGCGCGGGGGCGCCGGTGTACAACTGTGTGGTGGGGCAGCCCTTCCATCCGACCACCACGGACGTCGCCAACAATCCGGTCGTTCCGTACGGGGCCGTGGGCAGCCAGGTCTACGTGCGCGTCGGGATCAAGCTGCCGCTGGACGTCGACGGCGACGGCACCGACGATATCCCGACTGGCGCCGGCTTCCGGCTGATCTACCTGCCGCCGGGCGAACCGGTACCGACCGACCAGATTTCGGCGGAGACGCAGAAGATGAGCCAGGAGGTAACGCCGGTGGGCGACCTCCTCGATTTCAGCGCCGTCGCAGCTAACATCTATGCGCTGCCCACCGACGCGCACGGCGTGGGCCGCATCTACCTCGAGTGGCAGCCGGTGGCGGGGGGGCCGGGGCCGTGGTACTACAACACGCTGCCCTCCGGCGCCACCCTCACCCCGCAGCAGATACCGCAGGCCGCCTACTACTGCAGCCGGTTGATGGTCCCCCGGACCGAGGAAACCTGGCGACTGGGGAACACGGAGATGGGCGGGTCCTACCTCACCCCGGCAATCGGCTCGTACCTGGCGCGACTGCTGGTAGCCCCGCTGGTCGGCGGCGCGCGCGACGATCTGTACATGCCCGGTGCGACGACCACTCGGCGCAATTTTGCCCTGCTGAACCGGGCGACGATTACCACGAGTATTGTGGAGCGGCTGGATGTGGCGCCGCTGGAGCCGCTCATGGCCGGAATCGGCTTGCGCGCGGCGGGCCGCTCGACGGTGCGTCCCAGCTTGCCGGACGGGGCGCTGCTGGCGGGGCCGCTGGGCAACCCTAATGGGTGCGTCGCCGCCGGCGCGGTGGACAGCTCCCACTGGGTGCAGGTGCGGATTCCCAGCTACCAGCCGGCTTCCGAGTTGGGCGACACGCTGGCCCACAATGCGGGCGGCAACTGGGGCTATCGCGGGCTGGCCGTGGTCTATGCGGCCACCCCCGCCGATGCGGCCTATCCCAGTGGGCGCTGGGCTCTGGCCGCGGCACTCAGTCCCGGGGTGAGCGCGACCGCCGACAATCTCGCTATTCCGGAGTTTGCTCCCTTTGATGTACAGGTTTCGGTGGACCGGCAGGCCCTGCTGCTGGCGGGCGGCGGAGCGGCGGAGCCCGGCCGCGTGGCGCCGGGCGTCAACCCGAACGGCCCGGACACCACGGTGCCGGCCGTGCCGGGGTGGCCGGCACGGTTCGCCTACCCCTCCAATATCGCGCTGAACGGCCCCTTCGTGGTCACCAACTCCGGTAACGTGCTGGTCGCGCCGACGCTGCTGACGCCCAACCAGACGCTGGCGGAACCAGTCGGGGTGAGCAGCAAGTATCGCTCGCCGGGCGGCCTGCTGGCCGCTGGGCCGGTCACGCTGCCGTCGGCGGCGTATTCGAGTCTGGGCGGAAACCTGAGCCCGGCCCTGAGTGGCGCGGCCGCGGGCGAGCCGGAAGCCCGCGTCGCCGGCGCCGGGAACTCCAACGCGCCGATCCCCCTGGGGCAAGCGCTGGGCAACTACTCCGGCGGCGTGGTCTATTTCCTGGACATCGGCGGAACCCCCGGACAGTTGGACTTTGTGGATGGGCTGACCGGCGCGGTGACCAACACGGGCGCGCGCAGCTTCGATCCGCGGCGCGATGAGCCGCTGGAGCCGGTGCTGAGCGTTCCGACCAGCCTGCGCGTGACGGAGACGCGCCTGCCTTACAACGACTTCTACTCGGCCGACACTGAGCCGGTCCTGCGCTTTGATTACGCCGGCGGCGTGCCCAGCAGCCTGCAGGTTATGTGGGTGAGCAACCGCAAGTCCGTGGCGACCGGGGCGGCCAACGCTGATGCCGGGACCAGCCCGGCGGACGCGGCGCTGAGCACCTATCCGGGCAATATTCTCTTTGGCAACGCGACGCTGGCCACCAACGGCAACTACCGCAATTATGGGTGGGACACCATGGCCCAGGCGCTGACTGCCACGACGGTGGCCGCCAATCCCGGCAGCGTCAACGGGAGTCCCGAGACGCTCAACATCGGGAGCACCCCCTGGGCGCTGTGGCACCAGAGCCTGCGCCAGGGCGCCGGTTTCCGTTCCACCTTGCAGTATCAGCAGGGCTCCGGGACCGGTTGGTCGGGCGCCCCGAACTTCATCTACGCCACCGGTTTGCCCAAGCAGGGGATTCGGGCCTTCTCGGCCGCGGCCGGTACGTGGCTGTTCTGGACGGAGGGGGAGAACGGACGCCAAGAGCTGCACTACCGCTGGAACTTCACCGGCACGGCCGACAACAACGAGGGCCCGGTGCCGATCAGCAACGCCGTCTCGCCGCAGTTCGCGAACGACGTAATTAACGATTTCGCCAGCGGCGGCGCGATCCGCAAGCCCGCGGCCAGCCCCTTCGTGTACGTCAAAGACCCCGCGCCCTTCCTGTGGAGCAACGGGACCGCCGCGGACCAGGTACATGTGGTCTTCTCCGGATTCACCACCCGGCAGCACAATGAGGACCTCTGCTGGGCCGCCTTTGACATGGCCGGCATGAACGACCCCAAGCTCAACTACGGCAAGCTGACCTTCCCGCGCGTCGTCGGCAATCCCGTGCTGCCGGACACCGGCGCCGGGGTGCGGGCGGGCGAGCAGCTCACTGCCGATGGCCTGCGCCAGACCTTCAACTCCCGGCACCTGGACTGGCTAGTCAGCAACAGCTTCGAGACCACCAATTTGGGTGGCCGGGACGGCCGGGATCCGCGCTTTTACGTGGCGATTGTCCGCGGGGCGACCGAGAACCTGTACTCCGTGGACTGGGATCCGGCGCGGGCGCGGTACATCCGGGCCCGGGGCGTCTACCAGGTCACGCCGATTCTCGCTCCGGTGGGCGGCGCGCCCACGCTGGCCACGCTGGGTATCCCCAACAACGGCGGGGTGCTGATTAACCCGCTGGCGGGCGGCAACCCCGTGATCATGGAGATCGAGCCGGCCAGCGGCACCGTCACCTTCAGCAGCCCCCTGTTCAACGCGAGCAACCCGAGCGACACCGGCGCGATCTGCAACCGGGGGATCGCCGGGCTGGCCGGGCTCACCAACGTGGTGCTGCTCGCGGACTATACGCCCTTCATCTTCCGGGTCACCGAGTCGGAGGCTTCCGACGACAGCCCCAATGTCTTCGCGGAGGCCGACTCGGCGGACCGGCAGCAACTGCGGCTGGTCTTCTTCTGGCGCCGCAGCTACACGCAGAAGGATACGCCGCACTTCGGGCGCACCGACTTCATGTACAAGACCTGGACGCTGGGGACGCAGGTCGCCTTCCCGCCGATCTCCGGCGCTTCGGTGACCGGCGCCGCCGGCAACTTTTCGGTGAACCAGAACGCGGGTATCGTGACCCTGGGCGGAAACGCGGCGACCACGGGTGTCTTCTGGCTGCAATCCCCCTACGAGGGGGCCGCGGTCGAGGTGCGATACTCGGGGGCGGACGGCGCGAATCATACCGAGATTCATCGCGTGATGGGCTGGAGTCAGGAGCAGCCGGTGCCCGTGGATACAGTGCAGAATGAGGGGCCGCTGCGGGTGGCCGCCGAGCCTGTCCCGCTCCTGGGCGGGGCGATGACCTCCTGGCGCTATTGGCTGATCTGGAGCAGCCCGCGGCCGGTGTACGACCTGCGCGCGGCGGGCAACAACGGCGCGGTTATCCACCAGTCCAGTGACGTCTTCCTGGGCGCGGTGGTGCCGCCGTATGGCACCGGTCTGCGCGAGCAGGAAGCGGAATGGCAGAACGTTCAGTGACCACTCGGGCGGGGCTAATTCCGCCCGAGCGATCATTCATCAGCAGGCCTGTGAGGTAATCCCCGATAGAGGCTCTTTCTCGAGCCCATAATTGGTCAGTTCAGCGGCCTAGTTGAGCTTGACAATAGCTGTGTGAAGTAGTAGACTCGTTGGCACCGAAAAGTGCTACCAATTGTCGCCGCCTACACCGTAGGAGGAGCCGCTGATGGCTAAGGGCGCCACTCACGTCCTGGGCCTGGATATCGGGAATGACTCTATCAAGGTAGTGGAGCTGTCCTTGACACGTACCGGTGTCAAACTAGCTTCCGCGCCTGCTGTCGTGCCGACTCCAGCCGGAGCTGTTTCCGGAGGAGTCGTCGTCGACCCGGCGGCCTTGGCTGAGGCCCTGCGCGAGGTCCTTTCCCAGAATCACATGACCACCCGCAAGGTGATCCTCTCTGTCGGCGGGGATACCTCCGTGGTGGCTCGCGTCATCAGCATGCCCCGCATGACCGGCAAGGAACTCGACGAAGCGATGCAGTGGGAACTGGATCGCCAGACGCCGTTCCCCACTGATCAGGTCATCTTCGATTTTGCCCCTCTGCCCACCCCGGAGAATGCGCCGGCCACCGAGAACATGGAAGTCTTCCTCGCCGTCGGCCAGGAAGACATGATCAGCGAGCACCTCAACGCGGTCCAGGGGGCCAAGCTGACCCCGCTGCATGTAGATGTGGAGCCGCTGGCGCTCGGTCGCGCGCTGGTATCCCTGCCCGATGCCGAGATGCTGGAGAACTCGGTCGTGGTTATCGACTGCGGCGCGAGCTTCACCGGCATATATATTTTTCGCAAGGGTTGGCCCGCCTTCTTGCGCACCATCCCCACTGCCGGCGACAGCCTCACCGACGCCGTGCGTGAGGGTATGGAGACCGACCGCGAGCGCGCCGAATGGGCCAAACGCCAATTCGCCGACGTCTCGCAGATGATCTACGAGGGCCCGGCCGAAATGGCCGAGGAGTCCGACGAAGGCGCTTCGGGGATGTTTGACTCCATGTATGAGGAGTCGTCCGCCGGCGGCCATGAGGTCGCGGCGCCGCCTCCGGACAGCCTCGAGACGATTCCCGCCACCGAAATGGAAATGGAAGCGCCGCCGCCGCCGCCCGTCGCGGCTGCGCCTGCCGCCGCCGCGGCTCCGGCCGAGGAATTGCCGGCGGCTCTCCGCCAAGCCCGGGACGCGGTCAGCGAAGCGATTTCCCAGCGCATTTTCGATCTGGTCACCGAAATCGGTCGCTCCCTGGACTTCTACCGGCGGCAGCACCGCGAGGAGAAACTGTCGCAGATAGTTTTGTGCGGAGGCAGCGCCCATCTCAAGGGCCTCGCCGCGCTCATCGGAGGCGAGACGGGGATTCCGACCCGGCTGGCCAACCCCTTTGAGCACCTCGACACCGAGGGTGTAGCCACCCCCGAGTACCTGCAGGACCTGGGGCCGAATCTGGCCGTAGCTGTCGGCCTGGCCCTACGCGACATGTTGGAGTGACGACTTACTAGACCCACAGCGCCCTGAGGGAGACGCGGCTCGTGCTGAAGATTGATCTGCTCCCCAAACATTTTGCGATCGCCCGCGCGAACAAGAAGCTCGTGGTGTTGTTCGTGGTGGCCCTGTTATTGGTCAGCGGCATCTGGTTCATGCAGGCCAATAACATCACTAAGCGGACTGAATTGGTGAAGGCCAACAGTCTGGCTCTGGCCAACGACATCGCGCTGGTGGACAAGCTCACCGCCGACACGACCGCCAAAGAGGGGGAGCTGGCCCCGCTCAAGAGCCGGCTGGACTTCTCTCGCAACGCGGACAAGACCGGGCGCTCCTTCTGGACGGCCTTCCACGCGATCAACGACTACGTGTGGGAAGAGGCGCAAGTCACCAGCTTTAGCATCACCCCGCCGGGCAATGTCGCCTTCACTGTCAAGGTGAAGGGGACCGCCGGAGCCGGCCGCTTCCTGATGAACATTCTGCGCTGTCCGGCGCTGACTGCGATCACTATGTCCGGCCTGCCTGCAGGAATGAGCGTTGCCGGCGCGACAGGTGCCGCCGGTGCTCCGGGTGCGATGCCAGGAGGGGCGCCGGGGATGATGCCAGGCGCGCCGCCGGCCCCGGGAGGCGCTCCGGGCGGTCCACCGATGCCACCCATGGCCGGCCCCCCCGGGATGCCGGGCGGACCGGGGTCCCCGGGTATGCCAGGCATGCCGGGCGCGGCGATGGCTCCGGGCGCCAAACCGGGCAGTCCCGATGAAGTCATTACCCTGAACGTGACCGGAACCCTGACGGCTGAGTACATGATTACCATTCCCGAGCCGGAGGGAGCCGCGCCGGCCGCGGGAGCTGCTGGCCCCGGTGGCCCCGGCGGACCGGGTGGGCCTGGCGGCCCCGGCGGACCGGGTGGAGCCGCGGGTGCACCACCTGCAGGCGGAGCCAAAGCGGACTCGGGCGGCGACAGCGGCGGCGACACGGGGGGCACCAGCAAGCTCGGCAAGAAGAACGCTGCCAGTGGTGGCGAGTAGCGCCGCAGGCCGTGCTCAGGGGAACTCAGTCTGACTTCGATTGTCCAAGGTACTGGAAATGCGTAAGATACCGCCATACGTGACGATCATAATTGGAGTAGTGCTTATTCTGGGGGTTAGCGCTGCCTTCTTCTTCCTGATGGTCAAGCCGAAATCGGAGGAACTGAAGAAAGCAGAGGACCAGTACGCGACGGACAAGACCAAGGCTGATACCCTGCCGGCAACCCAGGCCAAGTACAACGAGGCTCTAGCGGCGTGGATGTTTGCTCAGGCGGATCTTGAGCAGCTCATGGGCGCTCGGAGCACGCCGATATCGTTCTACGCCCCGATTCCGGCCATGATCGCCCTGTGGCAGGAGTACCGGGTGACTTTGCCGCAGGCCATCGAGCGGTTCGTCAAGTCGACGGGAGTCGAGATCGTTTCGGGGGCCTCAATTCCGGCGCCACCCAGCACTCCGCCGGCGCCGCCGGCGAGCGGCTACATGGCCGAGCCGGAGGGGGGCGTCACTCTGACTGTAAAGGGGACCCTCCAGCAGATCGAGCGCCTGTACCGTTCCATTGGCCGGTTTGACCGAGTCATGACTATCGGCGGCCTCAGCCTCACCGGTGAGGGTACCGTGTTGACGGCTTCGATTCCGATGAAGTTCTACCTGCTCGTGGAGGTGCCGCCGGGAGCCGCTGCCGCGGCCGCCCCCGCTGCAGGCCCGGCCCCGCCTGGCCCGCCGGGTCCTAGTGCGACCGCGCCGAAGGCCAGCGGTGGCGGGGAAGAGACGCCCAGCGCCAAACCGAGCAAGAAAGGCGCGGACTCTGGTGAATAACACAATTACACAACTAATGGCAACGGTGAGCGAATGGGGGAGTCGCGCCTGGGAGGCGTTGATGGCCCCGCACGCCCCCCCCTCTGTGCGTGAGCGCCGCACCAAGTTCATGATGGTCGGCGGCTTGGGCGTTTTCGCGGTTGCCGTGATGATTTTGCTCCTGTTTGTCCTGCCCTTCGTGCAGATGACCGCCGAGGCGCAGTCGCCCGCGCCCGGCGCTGCACCTCCTGCGCCGGGTGCGCCCGCCAGCGGCCCCCCGCCGATGCCGGGAGCCCCGGGAGCTCCGGGAGCCGCATCGATGCCGGGTGCGCCGGGTGTACCGGGAGCAGAGGCAGGCGCCGCAGCCCCGGCCGCGAGCGGTGTTCCCCAATCGCCTCTTGAGGTTGCTCGGCCCAATCCCTTTAGCATCGCCGGAGCGGCTCCGCTCCCGGCCTCCGTGACGAAGGAATATCGGACCGGAGCGACGAAATACGGACCGGACTGGAGTCGGCTGCCGATCACGCTCCGCAAGGGCTTTGTGCGGCCCGAGCGACCGCCGCATCCGCCTCCGGGACCCAGTGCTGAAGACATCCAGGCCATCTCGGGCGGAGCTGCCGCGAAGTTCTCCGTGAGTATTATCCTGTGGACTCAGGGGTCACCCCTGGCCACCATCGAGGCTGACGGTGACACCGGCAGTGTAGCGCCGGGTGAGACCTTCCATGGGTGGCGCGTGGTCGAGATCGGGCAGAACTATGTGATCATGCTCGACCCCAAGACAAATACCACGCAAAGGCTGCAACTCAAGGGCGGTTAGTGAGTGTTGCCGCAGCGAATGTGGTATACTAATAAGTGAGGAAGCAGCGCTGACTTGCCGCCAGCCCTGACGGGCGCGGCGCCCAGCGTAAGTGTGTGGTTGTGGAGTCGAGGAGGACCGAATTATGAACAAGCGAATGGCTATTCTCGCGATGGCGGTCTGGCTGATGATCGGTTGGGCCAGCACAGCGCTGGCGCAGGATCAGGGCATCAACCTGGACTTCGAGGATCAGCCGCTGGGAGTGGCGCTGCGCGCCCTCAAGCAAGTCTACGGTCTGCAGTACTCCATCGCCCCGGACTTGGCCAACAAGCGCGTGACCGTGCACCAGCAGGTCGCGAACGTCCAGGAAGCGGTGCAGGAGCTGGCGAAAGCGGCCGGCATCGGCGTCCTGGTCGATCCGAGCGGTGGCGTTCGGTTCCAGGCGGCCGGGGCCGCTGGTACCGGCACCGGCACCGGTCAGACAGCGGCTAGCCCGTGGGCAGGGACAGGTACGGGCAGCACTGTAGCTCAGGCTCCTCCGGCGTGGCGGCCCGGCCAGGGCAATGTGCAGCCGCAGGTCCCGGGCGCGGCCGCAGGTGCGGCTGCTCGTCCGGGGCAGCCCGGCGCGACTGGCTCTGCCTTGGCGCCTGGCCAGTTCCAGACCCCCTACGGCACTGTCCTGAACGTTCAGGATCTGACCTTGCGGGTGGTTGACGTGACCTACATTGGCCCCGACCTCTTGGCCGCCCTGTTCGGCGGCAATGCGATCTACGACCAGTCCAGCACGGGCGGCGGCAATCGCGGCACTGGCAACAATAGCGGTTTCGGCAACAGCGGCACGAGCAACAACAACAGTGGGACCGGTAGCAACCGCAGCAACCGCAGCAGCGGCAGCGGCTCTAACAGTTCCTCAGGGAACCGGACGTACTAGCGGAGCGATGACGCCTCCCGCGTAAACGCGGGCGTTTCGGACAGCGAATGAGCGGGACGGAGACATGGTGCCGGGAGGGCAATCATGGGTATGAGAGCAAACAGGACCCACCAAGTACATTTCACACTCATCACCGCAGCGGTGCTCGTGGGCTTCCTTGGCCTCTTCGCTGCCGCCACTTGGGCAGCAGAGGAGGGGACGGGAAACGATCAGGCGCTGATCAACCTGACGATTAAGGACGCGGCTGTGTCCGACGTCATCACCATGATCGCCCGCGCGGGCGGCGTGAATGTGGTGCTCGGCACGGGCACGGAAGGTCGGGTCAAGGCCGTCACTCTCAAGGATGTGACCGTAGAGGACGCCCTGCGCAATATCTGCTTTGCCGCCGGCATCGGCTGGCGGAAGCAGGGTAACACCTACATTGTCTCCAAGGACCTGCCGGCCACGCCGGTGTTTGTTGATACGACAACGCCACAGGTGACGCAGGTCCCGATAGTGAACCCGCCGACCGTGCGACCGCCGGCGGGATCCAGCGGCGTTCAAGTGGCTTCGAGCGGAGCGACGCGGCCCCCGACAGTCAACCCTCCGCCCGTAGGCGCGGCCAGCGTGACTGTGCCGACGAGTACCGGCGATATCACGACGGCGAGCATCGAGTGCAAGTGGGCGGATGCGGGCAGCGTGGCCGAGATGTTTGGCGGCAGCCGCGTGCAGGAAGACCGTAACGGCTTCCGCGCGCCGGCCCTGGGGAGGGGGTATGGGGCCAATCACACGCGGATCAATGGCGGCCTCGACCGCGCCATGGCTGGCTTTGGCGAAATGGGCGCCCCGGGCGCTCCCGGAGGCGGCGCCGGGCAGTTCGGCGGCGGGTTCGGTGGCGGCGGCGGTATCGGCGGTGGCATGGGCGGCGGTTTGGGCGGCGGCCTGGGTGGAAACCGAGGCGGCTTTGGTGGCGGCAATCAGGGCGGCCTTGGCGGAGGCCAAGGTGGCTTCGGCGGGGCGCAGGGCGGCCAAGGCGGCGGGCAGGGCGGCTTCACACAGTTGCTGCCGGACGGCATGATGCCCCCGATCGCCTACATGCCCCTGAACGTGCTGTTGGTGCGCGGTACCCAGGAAGCTATCGACCAGTTCCGCGAGGTGCTTTCGCTGCTCGATCAGCCGACCAAGCAGGTAAGCATCTCCACGAAGTTCGTGCAGGTGGAAACCTCGCTCGACACCTCGTTCGGCATCGACTTCTTCGTTGATAACGGCGCGGTCGGCTTCTTCAACCAGGGGCTCGCCCCGGCGACTGGCCTAACCGTGGTTCGTTTCACTCGCGGGAAGTTCACCGCGGAGCTGCGGACGCTGATCAACCAAGGGCGGGCGCAGATCATCAACGAGCCGCGCGTGACCACGGCCAACAACATGCCCGCCGAAGTTGAGTTCACTACCACGATTCCGTACTACTCGGCGAACGTCAGCTACAATGAGTTTGGCTTCCGCACGGTTGACTACACGTCCGAGTCGGTGGATGTCACCAATGCCCTTTACGTGACGCCGCGCATCAACAAGGACGACTCGGTCACGTTGGATTTGCAGCCGCAGATTCAGGACCAGGTGGGGACGGTAACTGGCCCGAACGGTGAGTCTATCCCCATTACCACCTCGCAATCGGTACTAACCCGGGTGACGGTGGCTGACGGGGAGACTCTGGCCATCGGCGGTTTGATCCGGCGCAACGATTCGGTCAGTACCCGCCGCACGCCGCTGCTATCCGACATCCCGATCATCGGCAACCTGTTCACGGGAGAGACCAAGACGCTGCGCAATTCCGAATTGGTCATCCTGGTAACGCCGCAGATCATCCGCGAGATGCCGAAAGAGTAAGAAGGCGCGGGCGTCCAGCGTTGCAACAGAACGGCACACTGACCCAGCGTGCCGTTCTTTCTTAAGGAGAGAATTCGCATGTCGCGGCTCCGCCTCGCTACTGCCGGAGAATCGCACGGTCCCCAGTTGACGGCCCTGCTAGAGGGGCTGCCGGCCGGGGTGCCGGTGGATCTGACGATCCTAGATGCCGAGTTGGCGCGCCGGCAGGAAGGGTATGGCCGCGGCGGGCGCATGGCGATTGAACGCGATGAAGCGCAGATAACGGCCGGGGTGCGGGGCGGGCTGACGCTGGGGTCGCCGGTGGCGCTGGTGATCGCGAATCGGGACTGGGAGAACTGGCGGACCGGCATGCAGGCGGGGCCCTGGGGCCCGGGGGCAGAGCCAGAGAAGGTGCGGCTGCCGCGTCCCGGCCACGCCGACCTGGCGGGAGCCGCGAAGTTTGGGCACACCGACTTGCGGAACGTTCTGGAGCGCGCGAGCGCACGCGAAACGGCGGCGCGGGTGGCGGCCGGAGCGCTGTGCCGGCAGTTTTTGGATGCTCTGGGGATCCGCGTGGGAGGTTGGGTCACGCGCCTCGGAGGAGTGCCCTGTGGCCCGCAGGCAGCCGCGGACCCGGAGGTGTGGAGCCGGGCGCGGATGTCGGATGTAGCCTGCCCGGACCCGGCGGCCGCGGTGGCGATGCGTGCGGCCATTGACGCGGCGCGGGAGGCCGGGGACACGGTCGGCGGGCGGGTGCGGGTAGAGGCGCTAGGCTTGCCGCCGGGGCTGGGCTCAGTGGCGACCTGGGAGGAGCGGTTGGACGGCCGGCTGGCCCAGGCCCTCATGAGCATTCCTGCCATTAAGGGAGTTATGGTCGGCGAGGGCTGGGCGGCGGCGGACGGGCGTGGCTCGCAGGTGCACGACGCGCTGCTCCCGGCTCCGGAGCGGCCCGAGTGGCCGTACCGGCACGCCAGCAACCGGGCCGGAGGCGTGGAGGGCGGCATGACCAACGGGGAACCGCTGGTGGTGGAGGCGGCTATGAAGCCCATTCCCACCTTGCTCAACCCCCTGCCTTCTGTAGACCTGGACACCGGCGAGGCCCGGTGCGCGCACATCGAGCGGTCCGACGTTTGTGCCGTGCCTGCCGCTCTGGTGGTGGCGGAAGCGATGGTCTGTCTGGTGCTGGCCGAGGCGATGCGGGACAAGTTTGGCGGCGATTCTCTGGCCGAGGTGCGCGCCAACCTGGAATCATACCGGCTGTCGCTCGCCGCGCGCCTGCGGGGAGAAGGGTAGCGGATGAAGCTGCGGCCGCCGGCTCGCGGGGTGGTGCTGTGCGGGTTCATGGCGACCGGCAAGAGCGCGGTGGCCCGAGCGCTTGCGCGGCGGCTGGGTCTGCAGGCGGTGGAGACAGATGCTCTGATCGAGCAGCGCGCGGGCAAGACGATTGCGGAGATCTTCCAGCAGGACGGGGAGCAGGCCTTTCGCGACTTGGAGAGCGCCGCGGTGGCGCAGGTGGCGACCCAGTCGGGCGTCGTGGTCAGCACCGGCGGGGGCGCCTTGCTGCGGCCGGAGAACGTAGCGTTGCTCCGGCAGATGGGCCCGCTGGTGTGCATCCAGGCCTCGGCGGAGACCATATATCAGCGAGCCCGGCGCAATTCCCGGCGCCCGTTGCTGCACGGGGATGACCCCCAGGCGGCGATCGCTCGTCTTCTGAAAGAGCGCGAGCCGGTGTATACGCAGGCAGATTTTGCCGTAACCTCAACCGAGCAGGGCTCACCCGCCGGGGTGGCGGAGGAGATCGTAGCGCTGCTCTCCGGCGACAGCCGGACCGCCGGACTGACCGGCCAGCCGCTGCTGGTGCCGGTGGAGGTCCCGGGGGCCGCCTACCCGATCCATGTGGGCTTTGGCTTGTTGGGGCGGCTGGGCGAGTTGGTTCCGCCGCCGCGGGCTGGGGCCCGAGCCGCGCTGATCAGCAGCGTGACCCTGGGCGGCAGCTACGGCGAGGCCGCGCGGGCGGGGCTGTGGGCGGCCGGCTGGGAGCCGACGTTGCACCTGGTTCCCGACGGCGAGCAGGCCAAGCAGATGGCGGTGGCCGAGCGCCTCTGCGGGGAGTTGGTGGAGGCCGGGCACGACCGGGGCTCGTGGGTGTTCGCTGTGGGCGGCGGCGTGATCGGCGATCTGTCGGGCTTTGTGGCCGCGCTGTACATGCGCGGCGTGAGTTTTGTCACCGTGCCGACGACGCTGCTGGCGCAGGTGGATGCCAGTGTGGGCGGCAAGGTGGCGGTGAATCTGCCCCAGGGCAAGAACCTGGTGGGCGCCTTTCACCAGCCGCGCGCGGTGGTTATGGACCTTGAGACGCTGGCCACACTCCCGGCGCGGCAGTGGGCGGAAGGCTGGGCCGAGATCATCAAGCACGCGGCGCTGGCCGATGCCGAGATGTTCGCGTATCTGGAGGAGCACCTGGCGGAGATCGACCTTACCCAGCACGCGGCGCTGCAATATGTGGTGGGGCGTAACTGTCAGATCAAGGCCGAGGTTGTCGCGCAGGACCCCGAGGAGCGGGGCTGGCGCGCGGTGCTGAACTTTGGCCACACGGTGGGCCATGCGCTGGAGCGGGCGGCGACCGAGTGGTCGCTGGGGCACGGCGAGGCGGTGGGTCTGGGCATGGTGGCGGAGACGCGCTGGGCGGAGGCGCACGGGCACACGCCGGCGGGTACCGCTGACCGGCTGGCTGCCCTGCTGGAGAAGGCGGGACTGCCGGCGGCTCCGACCGGGCTGGACCTCGCGGCGGCGCGGCCGGCGCTCAAGACCGACAAGAAACTGCTAGCCGGACGGCTGGCGTTGCCGGTGCTGAGCGGAATCGGTAGCGTTCGCTTGCTGCCGGACGTAGGTCTCGCGGAGATGGAAGAGGCGCTGCAGTGGACAGCGAAAAGGTGAAGTGGGCTTGAGAGCCAACGAGCGGCGACGGCGGCGTCTGCGGTTGACCCCGGAAGCGCGACGCCTGCGAACCTGGGGAATTATCCTGGGGGTGGCCAGCAGCGTGGCCCTCATCGCGGTCGCTTTGCTGGTGCTGATCGGGGGCTCGATTCTGGCGATGGGCAACGGCCCGCGCCAGGTGGTGGTCCCCTCGGTCGCCGGCCAGCCGCGCGAGGAGGCGCTCAAGGTCCTGAGCAGCGCCGGTCTGGAGGGCAAGGTGCTGGCCGAGATCCCCAGTGACACGGTGCCGCCCGGGGCCGTCATTGGTCAGCGGCCTTACGTGGGCAAGCAGGTCAAGGAGGGGCGGCTGATCGAACTCACCGTCTCCACCGGCCCCAAGACCATTAAGGTTCCCGAGGTGACGGGCAAACCCCAAGCCGAGGCCCAGCAGATCATCGAGGCGGCCTATCTGAAGGTCGGCACAGTGCGGACCGTGGACTCGGACCAGACGCCGGACACCATTATCGAGCAGCAACCGGAAGCCGGGACCGTGGCGGAACGTGACTCCGAGGTGAAACTGACGGTTTCCGGCGGGCCTACTTATAGCTCCTGGACCGCGCCCAACGGCGACGAATGGGTGTTCCGGCACCTGTCGATCGTGGTGCCCGCCGGGGCGGATCTGCAGCGCGTGCGGGTGGTCCGCGAGCAGTCCGGCAACGACACCGTACTCTATGATGAGTTGCATCGGCCCGGCGATAAGGTGGAAGTGGACGTGCAAGCGCCCCGGCGCGCGAAGGTGAAAGTGTACGTGGAAGAGAATCAGGTCTTCAGTCAACGGCTCTAGATGGAGGCCCCCCGGTCGCGCTATGCAACAAACCAGTATCGCCAATACAGACGCAGAACTAATCGAGCGCGCGCGCGGCGGTGACGCCCGGGCCTTTGACCGGCTGGTGCAGGAGCACTACGTTTTGGCCTATAATACGGCCTATCGGATGCTCGGCAACCCCGATCAGGCCGAGGATGCGACCGTGGAGGGCTTCGCCCGCGCCTACCGCTCCCTCGACCGTTTCCGCGGCGACTCCTCGTTTACCACCTGGCTCTACCGGATCGTCACCAACGTCTGCCTGGACTACCTGCGCGCGCCCGCGCAGGCGACTACCTCGCTGGACGAGGGCGGAGGCGAGGACGGGGGGCTGGCGCGCGAGGTGCCGGATGAGTCCAGCAACCCCGCCACTAGTGCGCTGCAAAAGCGCCGCCAGCAAGCCGTGCACGCCGCGCTGCAGCGCCTGAGCAGCGAACATCGCGCCGTGCTGGTGCTCTACGATCTCAACGGGTTTTCCTACGAAGAGGTGGGTACGACTCTGGGGATTCCGGTGGGAACGGTCAAATCTCGACTAAACCGCGCGCGACACGCGCTTAAGCAAGAACTCCAGGAACAGCTGGAACTTTTCGAATGAGGGGTAAGTCATACCCACAGCACGGTCCAGGGAGTCTCGCTGGAGGCGCAGACAATGGTTTGTGAGGAATACCGGGAACAATTCACTGATTTTCTGGAGGGGACGCTGCCCGAGCCGGCTTGGCGTGAGCTGGAGAGTCACCTCCAGCAGTGCGAAAGCTGCGCGGTGGACATCAAGTCCTTCCGGCGCACCGTGTCGGCGCTGCGCGGCTTGGAGCTAGTTGAGCCGCCGCGGGCTTTGCCGCGTCGGATCAGCGACCGTATCAAGCAGGAAGTGACTCCTCCGGTGGTGGTGACCCGGGCTGCTGCCGCTCACTCCGTCCCGCGACGCCGCTGGGCCTGGCAGCCGATAGGCGCTCTGGCCGCGGCTTGTCTGGTATTGGTAGTACTATCTGTATATCGAGTATACCACCAGCCGACCCCACTTCAAACGCAGGCGCCGGCCGTGAACATGTCAACGCCGGCGGCCGAGGTGTCCGAAACCCCGGTGCCGGCGACCGAGACGACTCCCGCTCCCGCGACGGAGCAGCCCGCGGCCACCACGGCCCCGGCTCCGTCGGCGGCCGCCGATGTACCCGCGGTGCAGCCCCGATCAGTGTGGCATCCTTCCACTTGGTTCAAGCCCCGTGCCGCTACCCCGGCGCGCCGACCCGCCGGTCGGGACGTGACGGTAGCGCAGGCGCCTCCGGCAGCCGATAGCATGAAGATGATGGAAGTCAGCCGCGGAGCAGAGGGGCTCGCGCTGCCGGCCGCCCGAGCTTTTGGCCCGGCGGGCGCGGCGGGGCCTGCCGGCGCCGCCGCGGTCGCGCCCAAGGCGATCAGCATGCAGGTGCGCGTGGATCCCCCGGCCACTCGCCGAGTCGGCGAATGGCAGACGGTGAAGATATCGATTTCCCCCAGCGCCGACGTCCCGCAGGTGAACGTGCGCGTGGTGGGAGAGAGTGGCCTGCAGGTGCGCGGCGAGGGGCAGGTTTACTCGGGCTCGCTGGTGGGACGCCGCCCCCAATGGGTGAGTACCGAGATTCGCGCTCAGGACACGGGAACTCACCGGCTCCGCGTGGTGTTATCCTCAGAGACACCTGGGGCCAGCACGTCGGTGCCCGTCACCATGTCGGGCTGGCAAGAGGGCCAGGCCGCGGCGGGGTCTACCCGGCGCTGCTTCCGCTCGCAGTCGCTGGCGGAGGCCGCGCACGCCGTCGGTACGGACTGCGGTCTGTCCGTCGAGGTCGATCCGTCTCTGGCTGGTTCTCGTCTCACCGCCGACTTCAGCGAAGGAGTCAGCGGCGGGCGCGCTCTGCGCTTGCTGGCGCAGATGGCCGGCGGGCGGGTCGAAGTGAGCGACGGCACCTACCACCTCGTCAAGTAGGCCCCGGGTAGTACCCTGGAGGGTTCGCCCATGCGGCTGCTGAGGATTATCCCCGCGGTGATCTTGTGCTTGCTCGTGGCTGCGGCTAGCGCCGAGCCTCTCCGTCTTCTCACCATTCCTTGCGGCAATCTCAGTGACTATCACGGCCGGATGCTGGACCGCCGGGCCGCGGCTGCGCTCGCGACGACCGCGCCGGAGGCCTGGGCGCCGGTCGAGCAGGCGCAGGTACAGCGGGCGCTCGACGACTTGGCGCTGCCCTGGCCGCTGGGCACCAGCGAGGCCCAGCAGCTTTCCGCGCATCTGCAGACGGCGATGGTCCTGACCGGCGTGGTCAAGCAGGTGCAGGTGCGGCCGGGAACGGCGCAGGTGACGATGACGGTGGAGATGATGGAGCCGCTGTCCGGGGAGTTGGTGGCGCGGGCTACCGGCACCGGCACGTATCAGTCCCGCGAGCCGATTCCCGTGGATGTGCGGGTGGAGCAGGCTCTGCAACTGGCCGCGCAGCGGGTGTGGGCCGGGCTGGCCGTCACTCCGCGCGAGGTGGGAACGGTGGTCGCGCCGGTGGCCGGTGACCGCCAGCCCCTCACGCTGAGCGGCGGGAAGGCGCCGGAGTTCCGCACACTGGTGCTGCTTCTGCCGCCGGCCGACGCGCCGGGACCG
This sequence comes from Armatimonadota bacterium, assembly GCA_036504235.1. GTDB lineage: Bacteria > Armatimonadota > Zipacnadia > Zipacnadales > Zipacnadaceae > Zipacnadum. Next base: position 78,523 of record DASXVN010000027.1, read on the forward strand.
CCCCTCGCCGCGGCGACGGTGGAAAAGCCGGCCGCATCGGGTATAATGTTACTGGTTTTGGGAAGAAGAGCGGAATTGACGCCGGGCGCGCGCGCTTGGGCGATAGGACGTCTGCCATGAAGAACCCCGACAAACTAGATTTGGAGAAGGTACGCGCGGGGCTCAAGGCCGTCTACCTGGGCACCACCATCCGCGTCCACCAGGAGGTGGACTCGACGCAGGAGGAGATGCGCCGCCGCCTGTCGCGCCGCCGCGCGGGCGCCGTGATTGTGGCCGAGAGCCAGACGGCGGGGCGCGGTCGTCGCGGTCGTCCCTGGTTCGATCGGCCCGGACAGGACCTGCTCTTCTCGGTGCTGCTGCCGCCTCTGCCGCGGGTGACCGGGCTGCTCCCGGTGACGCTGGGGGCCTATCTTTCCGAGGCGCTGGAGGCGGAGAGCGGGGCGCGGGTGCTCGCGCAGTGGCCGAACGACCTGGTGGTCGGGCCGGCCAAGCTGGGCGGCATTTTGGTGGAGAAGGTCGGCGAGGTCTGCCTGGTGGGGATCGGCCTCAACGTGAAAGGGCGCGCCGACGAGGTGGCGCAGCGGGCCGGTCGCGCCGTCACCACGCTGGAAGCCGAGGCCGGCCGCAAGCTGTCGCGGGAGACCGTGCTGGCCGGAGCGCTGAATGTGCTCGACCGGGCCTACGCGCAGCTTCTCTCCGACGATCGGGTGCCGCTGGTGCACAAACTGGAAGAACGCGATGCGCTCCGGGGCAAGCTGGTCCAGGTTAGCGGGCCGCAAGGGGTCCTGGAGGGGCGGGCGGTCGGGCTTACGGCCGACGGCGCGCTGCTTGTGCGGACCGGAGCCGCCATCACTGAGGTAATAGCCGCCGATGAAGTCAAAGTACTGGATAGCTAGTCCCTGCCGTCTGGCGTTGTGGGTGCTCGCGCTCGGCCTGGCCGGAGGCCTGGCGGGCTCGGGCGCTCGCGCCGCGGAGGAGCCGCTGACCGTCGGCGTGGGCCTGCTGAGCACCGGGCAACTGGCCGCGGCCACCGCGGCTTTCACGCAAGCGCTGGCCGTCCGGCCGCGCTGTGCGGAGGCGCACGCGGGCTACGGTGCGGCGCTGCTTCGCCAGGGCCAGACCGACACGGCGCTGGTGGAGTTTGAGGCGGCGCTGGAGATCGACCCCACGCTGACGGCGGCCCACCTGGGACGGGCGGCGGCGCTGCTCGACCGGGGCCGGTCGCAAGAAGCGGCCTCCGAATACGCTTCCGTAGCGGCGGCCGGCGGACCCGAAGCTCCCGCGGCGGCTGCCGGGGAGGCCTGGGTGCTGTGCCTGCAGGGCAACTACGAGCAGGCGCGCGCGCTGTTGGAGACCGCGGCGTCGGCTGACTCGGCTCTGGGCGCGTACGTCCGGTCCGCCGCTGATTTCGCCCTCCGTCCCGACTCCGCTCCGTCGCCCCTGGGGACCGTCTCCAACCCGGCCAGTTGGGTTGGCCTGGGCTCCTGTTTGACCTCCCCCGGCGCGGCCTGGATGGCGCAGTCGCCGCTCGGGGTAATCGCGCTCCCGGCGCTGGCCGCCGCGGAGGAGCATCCGCCGGTGGTCCCCTTGCGCATGGCGGCGCCTGCTCCCGGTGCGGGGCTGCGCGGGTCGGTGTCGCTGGTCCTCGCGCCGCGCGCTCCGGCTGGTTCCGCCTATCTGGTGGCGACCATCGGCAGCCGTTTCGCCGGACTGAGCCAGGGGCCGAGCTTCGCGCAACCCCTGGACGCTACGACCTGGCCCACGGGCGATCAGCAACTCCAGGTACAGGCTTTTGACGCCCGCGGGCGGCTATTGGCTCGTGGTGCGGTGGCGGTCAACGTGCTGGCGGCGAACCTGACCCTGGCCGAGACGGCTACGCCCCCGGCCTCCTGGGCTCGGCGGGAACTCGCGCGGCTGCTCACGCCCGGCGTGCTGCCCGGCGTGGCGGCGCAGTTGCGCGGGGAGATCGCTTGGCGGCAGGACCGGCTGGTGGAGGCGCAGTCCAACCTGACGGAGGCCTTCCGCGCCGACCCCTACCTGCCCCGGGCGCGCGCGGAGTTGCTGACGGTCAGCCGCTCCCTGGGCCTGCCGGTGCTGGAGAATGCCCCCCGCGTGAGCCACGGTCCGACCGCCCAGCGCTGGGTGGCCCTGACCTTTGACGACGGCCCGCACCCCAAGCTGACGCCGTGGATTCTCGACCAGCTCGAGCGCGTTGGGGCGCACGCCACGTTCTTTCTGGTTGGCAAGCAGGTGGAGATGTACCCGGATTTGGCCCGGGAGATTGTGGCCCGCGGGCACGAGATCGCCTCGCACACCTACACCCACCAGGACCTGACCAGCCTCACGGAGCTCGAGGTGGAGCGCGAGCTCGCGGCCAGCCGCTCGGTCATGGCCGCCACCACCGGCGTGCAGGCGGTGTACTTTCGCCCGCCCGGCGGCAATTACGACGGCGCGGTCGCCCGGGCGGCGGGACGCTGGGGCTTCACCCCGATCTTCTGGAGTTGCAACATCTGCGACTATTACCAGAACGTGCAGACGCACGTGGTGACCGGGATGATGCGCAAGATCGAGCCGGGCGGGATTATCCTGCTGCACAACGGCGAGGACCTGACCGTCAAGGTGCTGCCCGACCTGCTGCGCGCGCTGCAGGCGGACGGCTACCGGATGGTTTCGGTCGGCGAGTTGCTGGGAACAAGGTCTCAGCCCGGTCCGGGGCGAACCTACCCGACGCAATGAACCGTGCGCTACTCCTCACTCTTACCCTCCTGGGACTGACCGTCGGGCTCACCCCGGCGCCCGCGCAGACCCCATCCGCGCCGGTGGCGGCTTCCCGCTTTTTCCCCTCTTCCAGCCTGGACCTGAGCAGCCGGCTGACCGTTCCCGCCGGCGACAAGGGCTTCGTCTTCGCCGGCACCGACGGCCATTTCTACCTCCCGGACGGCACCCGGATGCGCTTCTGGGGCGTCAACATCGCCAAGGAGTCGCTCTTCCAGCCGCACGCGACCATTGACGAAGTGACCACGCTGTTCGCGCGCACCGGCATCAATCTGGTGCGTCTGCATCACGCGGACGACGTCAACGGGCTGTGCCCCCCCGGGCGCGCCGGCGCGGCGGAGCCGCTGGAGCCGGCGGCGCTGGACAGCCTGGACTACTGGATTGCCGCCTGCAAGCAGCGCGGGATTTATGTCTACGTGGACCTGCTGGACTACCGGACCTTCTATGAGGCGGAGGGTGTGCCGAACGGGCCGGCGCTGGGCCGGGCGGCCAAGCCGGTGGCCCTGTTCAACGAGCGGATTATCAAGCTGCAGATGGAGTTTGCCAACAACCTGCTCGCCAAGCACGTGAATCCCTACACTGGCCTGCGCTGGAAGGATGACCCGGCGATCTGTCTGCTGGAGATCTGCGATGAGAACAGCGTGGTCGGCTCGGTGGGCAAGTGGGGCAAGATTCCCTCGCCATACCGCGAGGAGTTGATCCGGCGCTGGAATTTCTGGCTGAAGGAGCGCTACGACACCACCGCGGCGCTGGCCGCCGCCTGGAGTGCGGGCGGGAGGGGCGCGCTGGGGGCCACGGAGAAGATCGAGACGGGCACCGTGTCGCTGCCCGGCGTCTCCCCGGACCTGGCCGGCTACGAGGTGCGGGAGCCGGAGGTGCGGCGATTTGCCGCCGGCCTGGAGCGCGAGTACCTGCGCCAAATGGTCGCCTACCTGCGCTCCATCGGCGTGCGCGTGCCGATTACGGCGGTGACGGAGCCCGACTCGCCGGCCTCGCTGCTGGCCGCCGCGGACACGCTGGACTTCATCACCGGCAACTACTACTACGCTCACCCCATCCAGAAAAGCGACTACCCGCCGGGCGTCAAGGCGACCTTTGAGGTCTCCAATATGCTCAGTACGCCCGGCCCGGACACCGCCCCGCGGCGGCTGTGCGGCTCGCGGGTCAACGGCAAGCCGCTGGTCATCCGCGAGTGGTACCCGTGCTGGCCCAACCCCTACCGAGCGGCCGGGCTGGTCGAGGCGGCGGCGCTGGCGGCCAAGCAGGACCTCGACGCGATGATCCTGTTCGCCTTCTACACGCAGCCGGAGGCCGTCACCCTGAGCCCCTTTGACATCTCCCCCGACCCCTCGATGTGGGGGATGATGGGCCTGGCCGGGGAGGTGTTCCGCGACCCAGCGCTGCGGGCGACCGGCCCGCGCGTGGCCGTCCTGTGGGACGAGCAGTCGGTCTATGCCGAGCCGCGCGGGGCGATGGCCAGTGAGGTTTTCGACGCGGCCCGCACCGCGGTGATGGAGAATTGGCTGCCGGACCACACCGGCGTGGAGGCCGATGCGTACGCGCTCATCTCGCCCCGGGCGAAAGCGCTGTTGCCCCACGCGGCCAGCGCCGAGGCGCACGTGAGCGCGGACACGCTGGTGGAGCTGGGCGCGAAACTGGAGACGCTGCTGGGCCAGATGAAGCCCAAGCCGGGGCCGCTGGAGTGCGATACGGTGCTGGGGACGCTGGTGGTCAATGGGCAAAACGTGCAGGCGCTGGCCGGACGGCCGGTCCGGGAGTTGCGCAACGCCGACGGCAGCCTGCGTCTGAGTAGCGCTACGCCGCGCCTGGCCCTGGGCTGGGTGCCGCTGGATGATCGTCCCTGCGCCGACTCCCGCGCGTGGCTGGCGAAGATGGTCACCGGAGCCTGGAATACCGGCGAGCAGACCCGCTCGCACTACAACGGCAACGGCATGAACGTGGCGGCGCTGCTCAACTCGGGCAAGGCGCCGCTGACCACCGGGGGCAAGCCCTCCGACACGCCGACGGTCCTGACCGTGGGCGGCAAGCAGGTGCTGTCGCTGTGGCTGCGCGGCGGCGTCTGGGAGCTGCGCCAGGAAAAGGGCGTGCGGCGGCTGTGGTGCGACACGCCGGGGGTGGCCTTCAGTTTTCCGGATTACAGCACGGTGCCGCCGCAAGTCCGCACCGAACAGGGGCTGAGCCCGCTGGCCGGCCCTCCTTGGATTTATCCCGATCAGGCGCTGGGCGTGGAGATTCCCCTCCCGGCCGCCGAGGAGAAATAGGATGAGCGAATTCGGACAACTGGACATATTCGACTGCGTCTCCCCGCTGGATTTCCGCTACTGGCTGCAGGACGACAAGCTGCGCCCGCGGCTGGAGCCCTTCGTCACCGAGCGCGCGCGCGTGCGCTCCGAGGCGCGGGTGGAAGCGGCGGCGGCGCGGGTGCTGGCCGAGATGGGCGTGTGCAGCGCGGCGGCCGCGGATGAGATCGAGCGGGCTGCCGAAGAGGTGACCCCGGAGGAAGTGGCTGCCGAGGAGGCGCGGATCAAGCATAACATTCGCGCGCTGGTCAACTCCCTGCGCGCGCGGGTCAGCCCCGAGGCGCGGCCCTTTGTGCACCTGTGCCTGACCAGCTTTGACGTGATTGATACCGCCACCGCCTGGCGCATGAAGAACGTGGCGACCGCGGCGGTCCTGCCGCAATTGCGGGAGCTGGTGGCGTCGCTCATCGTCCTGGCCCAGCGCGAGAAGGACACGGTCCAGATCGGCCGCACCCACGGGCAGCACGCCGAGCCGATCACCTTCGGCTTCGCGGTCGCCGAGTACGTGGCGCGGCTGGGGAATCGCTGCCTGGCCGTGGAGCGCGCGGCGGCGGCGCTGCCGGGCAAGCTCAGCGGCGCGGTCGGCGCGTACAACGCGTCCTCGCTGTTCTTCCCGGATGCCCGCGAGTTCGAGCGCCGGGTGCTGGACAAGCTGGGGCTACCGGTGGCCGGGTACTCCACGCAGGTCGTCGAGCCCGAGCCGCTGACCGATTTCGTGCACGCGCTGGTCTCCGCGTTCGGCGTGCTGGCCAACTTGGGCGACGATATGCGCGCCCTGCAGCGCACCGAGATCGCCGAGGTGGGGGAGGTCTTTGAGGCCAATCAGGTCGGCTCCTCGACCATGCCCCACAAGCGCAATCCCTGGAATTTCGAGAACGTGAAGAGCATGTGGAAGGCCTTCATGCCGCGGATGATCACGGTCTACAGCGACCAGATTTCCGAGCACCAGCGCGACCTGACCAACTCCGCCTCGCAGCGGTTCATCCCGGAACTGGTCGTCGCCCTGGTGGGCGCGACCCAGCGGATGGAGCGGATCATGGGGCGGCTGGTGGTGGACCGCGAGCACATGGAGCGCAACTTCAACCTGACCGCCGGGCTGATCGCCGCCGAGCCGGCGTACCTGCTGCTGGCGGCGGCCGGGCACCCGGACGCGCACGAGGCGGTGCGCTGCCTGACCCTGGAAGTCGAGAAGTCGCGGCGGCCCTTCGTGGAAGTGCTGCGGGAGGCGACGGAGCTGCAGGGGTATTTCGCCAATCTGACGCCCGCGCAGTGGGAGCTGCTCGCGGACCCGCGGGCCTACACCGGCCTGGCGGCGCGGCGCACCGAGGAAATCTGCGCGGAGTGGACGGAGAAGTTGGGGCTGGGCTAGGGCAGCGGCAGTCGCCAGAGCCCGGCCAGCTCCTCGCGCGTGGGGATGCCGGCGCGCCCGCCGAGCTGGCGACACTTGAGCGCTGCCACTAGCGCGGCGAATTCCAGGTTGGTCGCCAGGTCGTAGCCCAGGACCAGACCGTAGCCGAAGGCGCCGTGGAAGACATCCCCGGCGCCGGTCGTGTCAATCACCGGGTCCACCGGGAAGGCGGGCTGCTCGAGGCGCTCGCAACCCGCGTAGGCCACCGCGCCGCGGGCCCCGCGCGTGACCACCAGCACCTCCGGCGCATAGCGCTCGCGCATCAGCCGCGCCGCGGCCTCCGGATCGCTCTCCCCCGTACACTCCAGCAAGTAATGCTCCGGCATGACGTGGTGCGTGCCGAGGCGCAGCAGGTCCTCGCTGTTGGCCGTGGGGCGCTCCAGATCGGTGAGCACCGGGACCCCGGCCTCGCGCGCCCAGGTGGCGGCGGTCACGGCGGCCTTCCAGTGGTGGGTATCGAAAAGTAGGCAGCCGGCGCCCGTGATCATCTCGCGGTCCAGGTCCTCCGGCTCCAGCTTGCGCTTGTTCCCCCGGTCGAAGAAGATGGCCCGGTCGCCGCTTTCCTCCTGGATCATGCAGAAGGCGATATGCGAGCGGGTTCCCTCGATGCGCAGCAGGCCCCGCGTGTCCACGCCCTCCGACGCGAAACTCTCGACGATCTTGCGGGCGTAATCGTCGCTGCCGGTGGTGCCGAGAATAGCGGCGCGGCCGCCCAAGCGCGCCACGGCGACGGCGGCGGTGGCCGCCTGGCCCCCGCCCTGTTCCTCCACGTTCAGCAACTCCGTCTTCTCGCCGGGCTGCGGGTATTCGCGGTAGATGCCCAGCAAGTCCCAGGCGGCTCCGCCCAGGGCGACGACGTCAAAACGCGTGGCCTCAGTCTGGTTCATGGCGACACTACCTCTTGGCGACGGTGAAACGATCCAGGACCTTCTCGTGCGTGTCCCAAGCGGTCACCTGCAGCGCGGTGGGGGAGACCTGGACGGTCACGAAGCTCAGCGTGGAGTCGAAGACTTTGCGGTAGGGGTTGGAGAGCGTGGCGTCGTAGAGCGGGGCGCCGCCGCCACCCACGGTCAGATAGTTGAGCCCGCTCTTGAGGGAGCGCTCGTAGTAGTGGTTGTGCCCGCTGACCACCAGGTCCACAGCGCCGCGCTCCAGGTCGGGGCACCAGTACTTGAGCGCCCCCGGGTCCCCGGGGTGCGGGCCCGAGGTGTAGGGCGGGTTGTGGAACTCCACGATCCGCCAGAGCACGCCGGGCGGGCGGGGCGCGGTCAGCAGCTGGTGCAGCCACAGCCCCTGGGTCGCCTGCTCCCGGCTGCTGTCCAGGACGATGATCTGCACGCTCCCGTAGACGGCGGTGTACCACTCCCCGCCGCCGAGCCCGCCGCCCGCCGGCAGCGGCAGGAAGCGAAAGTACAGCGAGCCGTCGCCCTCGTGGTTGCCCAGGCAGGGGTAGAGCGGCACGGAGGGCGAGTAGCGGGCGATCACCGGGAAGAAGTGGTGCCAGTTGTCCACGGAGGAGCCGTCGCTGACCAGGTCGCCGGTGTGCAGAATCGCGTCGGGGTGCAGGGCCATCAGCGCCCGGACCACCTGGGCATGGGCCGCGGGGTCGCTGCGCGTGTCCCCATAGACGCCGAGGGTGAAGTTGGACAACCCGGCCGCCGGCGTGGTCAGGCGGTACTTGCGCGTCTCCGCGGTGGCGCCGTCGGCCTCCGCGTAAATGCTGTAGTAGTAGGTCGCCCCCGGCTGCAAGCCGCTCAGCATGACCTTGTGCGCCTGCACCGGGCCGCCGCGGGCCACCGACTGGCCGGCGATGCGGACCTCGCCGTAGGAGGGGGCGCTGGTGTACCAGGTGAGCTGGGCGCTGGTGGTGGTCAGGTCGCCCAGCACGGGGCCCCAGACGATCTGCAGCCCTGCGGAGGCTCCGGTGACGACCAGGAGCAAAATCAGGGCCAGCAGGAAAAGCTGTCGAGCCAGACGCAGACTTTTCATAGTAAGGTTGCCTCTCCGCGACTAGTGGTCGGAAGCGAGCGGCAGGCGCGCGGTGAAGGTGCTGCCCTGGCCGGGTTCGCTGGCCACCGCGATGCTGCCGCCCATCGCCTCCGCGGCCATCTTTACGAAGGTCAGGCCGAGACCGGTGCCCATGCGGGCTGCGCCCTCATGCTCCACCTGGCCGAACTTCTCGAAAATGTGGGCCTGCGCCTCGTGGGGGATGCCCAGGCCGGTGTCCCGCACGCTAATCACGACTTGCCCGGCGTCCCGGTCGGCCTCGGCGTTGAGGTACACGCCGCCCTCAAAGGTGAACTTGAGCGAGTTGCCGACCAAGTTGGTGAGCAGGCGGCGGGTGAAATCGGCGTCGCCATGCACTCGCAGGTCCGGCTCGGATTGGTGAATCTCCAACTCCAGCCCGCGATCGCGGGCGCTGCCGGCGGTGAGGTTGTAGACCTCGCCCAGCACCTCGCCCAGCGCGAAGTCGGTGACGTTCAGGGACTGCTGGCCGCTCTCCATCTTGGCCACGTCGAGCAGGTCGTTGATCAGCCCCAACAGAGTAGTGCCGGCGCTCACCGCCATGCCTACCATCTCGCGGGTCAGCTCCGGCTCGTAATCGTTCTCGGTCACCAAATTCAGCCCGCCGAGCACGCTGGTCAGGGGGGTGCGCAGATCGTGCACGATGAGGTGGGTGAGGTTCTCCTGGGCCTGCTGGAGCTGCACCAACTCCTCGTTGGTCTGGGCCACCGCGGCCTTCTGGGCCTCCACCTGGTCGTAGAGCAGCTTGGTGCGCAGCAGGGAGCCCACGTGGGCCAGCAAGGTGGCGGGACGGATCGGCTTCTCGATCATGGAGTCCGCGCCCCGCTCCAGGCCGTAGGCTTCCTCGGCGGCGTTCTGGTAGGTGGTAGTCAGCACGATGGGGAGGAAGCCCGCGCTCTGGGCGTGCGTCCGGTAGCTGAGCTGGAAGCCGGTCATGCCGGACATCAGCGCGTCGGCGATGACCAGGTCCGGCTGCTGCTTCTCGATTAGTTCCAGGGCCTGGCGCGCGTCGGGGCAGCGCAGCGTCTGGTAGCCGGCCCGCTCCAGCGTGTCGGCCAGGTAGTCCAGCACCGAGGGGGTGTCGTCCACCACCATGATCGTGGCGGGCGCCGGCGCAGTCTCGGGCGGCTCGGGAGTCTCGAACGCAGCCGCGGGCAGGGGCAGTTCCTCGCGCTCGGGAAAGCCGCGCCAGTACAGTTGCGAGGGGCGTGCCGGGCCGCTCACGGGGACGCGCTGTGGGTAGCCCAGGGGGAGCAGGCCGACCAGCCGCATGCTGGGGTCCACCCCCAGGTGCTGGGCAATATCATCGGCCAGATGGGTGGCGCCGGTCACCCAGCAGGTGCCCAGGCCCTCCGCGTAGGCGGCCAGTAGCAGGTTCTCCACCGCCGCGGATATGGAGCCCAGGCCCAGCAGCACCCCGCCATCGGAGCGCTTGGTGTAGGCCAGGATCAGGACCGGCGCGGAGGAAATCGTGGGCAGGACACTGCCGGCGAGCAGCAGGACGTGGGGGGGGCTGGCCTCCTGCAGCGCCGGCATCAACTCCCCGATGCGCCGCTGGAGGAAGTCGATCAGGTCGGTCTTCGCGGTCCCGCCGAGGACGACGAAGTGGCGGTCGTCGTGGGCCGTTCCGTAGGGGGCGGCGTGGGCCGCCTTCACCAAGCGCTCGATTACCTCCGAAGAGGGGGCCTCGGGCCCAAACCGCCGGATGCTCCGACGGCCCATTACTGCATCGAAAAACTCCATAACGCACCCTTATCCTCGCACCAGTCAAATCCTGCGCCGTCGCCGGGCAGCGCCCGTTATTTCTCCGCCCACCCGCCGGGTCCTCCCTCGGAGGTCCCGCGCGGCGCCACGGCGAAGAGGGCCTCTCGCTCCTAGACTCAACCGTGAGGTGTTAGCTGATGGACCGTATCGAGATTCTGAACCGTATTTTGGGCGCCGGGATTACCGCCGTCATCCGCGCCCAGAGCAGTGAGCATCTGATGAAGATCGCCGAGGCCCTCAAAGCCGGCGGCGTCGAGAGCATCGAAGTCACGATGACCACCCCGAACGCGCTGCAGGTCATCTCCGAGGTGGCGGCTCGTTTCGGCGACGAGATTCTGCTCGGCGTAGGCACCTGCCTGGACCCGGAGACCGCCCGCGCGGCGATCCTGGCCGGGGCGCAGTTCGCGGTCAGCCCCACGCTCAACCTGGAAACCATCAAGATGGTCCACCGCTACGACAAGGTTATCCTGCCCGGCTGCTTCACCCCGACCGAGATTCTCACCGCCTGGGAAAACGGCGCGGACCTGGTCAAGGTCTTCCCGGCCGACGTGGTGGGCCCGGTCTACTTCAAGGACGTGCTCGCCCCGCTGCCTCAGGTGCGCCTGGTGCCGACCGGCGGCGTGGACCTGACCACCGCGGCGGACTTCCTCAAAGCGGGAGCCGCGGCGCTGTGCGTAGGTGGCGCCATGATGCCCAAGGCCGCCATGGCCGCCGGCGACTGGCCCGCCATCACGGCGATTGCCGCCCAGTTCGTGCAGATTGTCAAGGACACGCGGGCCGCGATGTAGCGCGCGGGTCTCAGTGGCACCGGCTGCCTGCCCTGAGCCTGTCGAAGGGTCTCGCCGGTGTGCCGTTAGCCTCGCTGTTTGTAGGGCGGGGGCTACGTCCCCCGCCGAGGACCCGGTGCTAACGGCCGGCGGGGGACGTAGCCCCCGCCCGACAAAAGG
>DASXVN010000028.1:0-57794 GCA_036504235.1 Armatimonadota bacterium
GCTCCGCCCCTACAAAGGCCACGGCGGGAAACGGCCGGCGGGGTACGAGCCCCCGCCCTACAAACGGCAACGGCCTCCCACCAACTTGACACCTCCTCACCCCTCCGATAGCATTAAGCCCAGCTAAAGGAGACGGCGAGCGTGACCTGTCAACGGTGCCGCATTAATATGAAAGAGGAGCGCGGGGTGCATCACGGCAAGCGCAAGTTCCGCTGCCCGAAGTGCGGCCGGGTCCAGATGCAACTCACGCGCCCCGAGCGCTAGGAGAACCGAGGCTATGAAGCAATCCCGCCGGCGACAACTGGGCGCATTGGCTATCTTTCTGGTGGTCGTGGGGCTGATGTGGCGCGAGGTGTTTGTGCTCACCGGGATTCTCTGGTGGCAGGCGCCGCGCAGCGCCGACCGGCCGGCTCCGCCGCCGCCGGCGCAGTTCAAGACGCCCGCCACCGACTGGATTGACCTGCAAGTCTACTACAAGAGCCACCCCGAGTGGCCTATCTGATAACTCCGCCGCGCGCGGACGCTCGAGCCGTTAAGGATGATACTTTGCGAGACTACGTTACCATAATCGGGGCCGGACTGGCCGGGGCGGAGGCTGCCTGGCAGGTGGCCAGCCGCGGCGTGCCCGTCAAGCTGCTGGAGATGCGCCCGGTGCAGATGACTCCGGCGCACAAGACCGACCTGTTTGCCGAGTTGGTGTGCAGCAATTCGCTCAAGAGCGACAGCCTCAGCCGCGGGCAGGGCATCCTCAAGTGGGAGCTGCGGCGGCTGGGGTCGCTGATCATGCGGGCGGCCGACGAGAGCCGGGTGCCCGCCGGCGACGCGCTAGCCGTGGATCGCGACCGCTTCGCGCAGGCCATCACCGACGCGGTGGCCGCGCATCCGCTGGTGGAGATCGTCCGCGAGGAAGTCGTCGAGATCCCCGAGGAGGGCCCGGTGATCATCGCCAGCGGCCCGCTTACCTCTCAGCCTCTGGCCCGCAACCTGTTCCGCTTCACCGGCCAGGAGTATATGTTCTTCTACGACGCCATCTCCCCCATCGTGGACGCCGACAGCATCAACCAGGAGGTCTGCTGGCTGGCCTCCCGCTACGACAAGGGCGAGGCGGCGTACTGGAATTGCCCCATGGATGAGGCGCAGTACGACACCTTCTACCAGGCGCTGCTGACCGCGGAGAAAACCCTGCACGCCGACTACGACCCGCACGAGCTGTTCGAGGGCTGCCTGCCGGTGGAGGTCATCGCCTCCCGGGGCAAGGACACGCTGCGCTTCGGGCCGATGAAACCGGTGGGGCTGATTGATCCGCACACCGGCTATCAGCCGTACGCGGTGGTGCAACTGCGCCCGGAGAACCGCGAGCTGACCATGTACAACCTGGTCGGCTTCCAGACCTCGCTCAAGTACCCCGAGCAGCAGCGGGTTTTCCGCATGATTCCGGGCCTGGAGCAGGCCGACTTCCTGCGCTTTGGGGCCGTACACCGCAACACGTTCATCAACGCACCCACCCTGCTGCGGCCAACCATGCAGTCCCAGCAGCGGGAGGACCTGTTCTTCGCGGGGCAGATCACCGGCGTGGAGGGGTACCTGGAGTCCACCGCCGCCGGCTGGCTGGCGGGGGTCAATGCGGCGCGGCTGCTGCACGGCGAGGAGCCGCTGGCCCTGCCGCCGGCGACGATCATCGGGGCGCTGGTAGACCACATCTGCAGCGCCGACCCGGAGAACTTCCAGCCGATGAACGCTAACTTCGGCCTGCTGCCGCCGGTGAGCCGCGAGAAGCGCATGTCCAAGCAGGAACAGCGCGAGGCCCGCGCCCCGCTCTGCCAAGCCGCGCTGGAAGAGCTGCTGGCGCAGCACCCGGAACTGCTGGTGTGAGGCAGAGCGGTATCTAAACTGAATCGGAGGGGCCGAATACGAGCACGGCCCGCTTCCGAGCGGGACGCGCGCAAGTATCCGGCCCAGGCCTAGCGCTAGCCGGTGGGCCGGATGCTTCCGGGCGCCCGGCGCAGACGCCGGTCGTCCTCGCATTCGGCCCCTCCGGAAGATCAGCAGCCCCTCCCCCGCACCTCCCCTAGAGCTTCCCCGCTAGCGACTCGCCGCCGTGCGGGTAGAGGTCATAGTTCAGCTTGAGGTCCTGCAGCGAGACCTTGACCCCCGTGGGGGCGGCTTCGGGAGCGGCGCCGCCGGCGTTGGGCGGGTTGCCCTCGGCGGCCGGGGGCGGCGGGGGCGGAGCCGGTACCGGCACCGTCATGTCCATGTTCATGGTCAACTCGAAATGGGCGCTGTCCACGAAGCCGCCGGCCATGTCGAAGTAGAGTTGCCCCTCCAGCTTCTGCGTCAGGCGATCAACCTTCGGGGGAGCAGGCTGGCCCGCGACGGGCGTTCCCATCGACAAGTCCTTCATCTCCCACTCGCCGGCCAGGCCTAGGCAGGCGATCCGGCGTCCCTCCACCGACCCGAGCTTCTCCAGCGTGTACTTGTAGGTCAGGGGCAGCGGCGCCGACTGGCCGGGCAGCGGGAGCTTCCACTCCTGCGTCCAGGTATCGCCGACGCGCACGGGATCAGCCGGGAATTGCGGCGACTTGGCCATGTCCTCGAGGCTCGGCATCATCTTCATCATGGGGTTCATCGCCCCGCCGGGACCGATCTTTTGCATCGCGGCGAGGAACTCCTCCAGGCCCTGCACGCCCACGATCGCGCCCTGCGGCGACATAACGAGGGTGAGCTTGCCCAGCGCCTCTCCCGGCGTGGCGCCCGGAGCGGCCGGGGCGGGGCCTCCGGCATTCGGCCCGCCGGGGGGCGGCGCCGCCACCGGCTTGCCATCCATGGTGACGACGCCCGTGTTGAGGTCCATCGTCATCTTCGTGGTATGCTCGGCCATCGTCTGGGTGATGGTTAGCTCGCCGATTTTGACGCCGAGGTGGCCGTCGCCGTTGGGGTCAACCTCGCGGGTGAGCAGTTCCACGCCGCCCGCGATGGTCATCTGCATAGGCACATTCATGTCGCCGCCCGCCGTGCCCACGACGAGCTTGCCCCCGCCGGCGACGTTCAGGTCATAGGAGTGGGTCTCGCCGGCAGTGAACTTGTAGCGCAGCAAGACGCGGTCCTGCGCGGAGGCCGCGACGGCCAGCGTCAGGAGCAGGAGGAGGGACAGCGACACCAGTCTGGTTCTCATAGGTATTACTCCTTCGGTTGGGTGACCTCGGCCACCGTTGCCTGGGCGCCTCTATTGTAGTCTTTCCGCCAGGGGCGGTCGAGTCCTGCCGGCGCCGGTCCCGGGAAACCTCTGCCCCCGCCGGTTCGTCTCTACATTCAGTACCAGCCTTCCGCGGAGGCCACCGTATCCCGCCAATGTCTGACGAGACTCGCCGCCTGATCATCTGCAATCCTCACGCCCTGCACGTCTCGGAGCGCGCGCCCCGGGAGACTGTGCTGCACCTCCTGGCGCAGGTGGGTCTGGAGGCGGAGGTGGTGACGGCCCACGACCGCCAGGAAACTCGCCAACTCACCGAGCGGGCAGTCGCGGAAGGCTACGATCAGGTAGTTGCGGCCGGGGGCGACGGGACCATCAACTCGGTCCTGCAGGGGCTGGTCGGCAGCGCGGTGCCGCTCGGCGTGCTCCCGCTGGGCACCGGCAACGCCCTGGCCCGCTACCTGGGGGTCATCAATATGCGCCAGGCGCTGGCGACGCTGGCCGCTGGGACCGCTCGGGCGATTGACCTGGGGCAGATCAACGACCGCTACTTCGCCATCATGGCCGGGGTCGGCCTCAGCGCCCAGGTCTCCGAGACGCTGGGCTACCCGACCAAGCGGGGTCTGGGGCGGCTTTCCTACCTGTACCACGGGATGCGAATCAAGGCCGACGTGCCCGCCCGGCGCTTTCGCATCACCTTTGACGGCGAGACCGGGGCCACGCTGGAGCAGGACCTGGTGGAGGCCACCGTCTTCAACCTCCCCGAGCAGATGTTCGGCTCCGTCAAGCTGCTCAACGCGGCCAGCGGCAACGACGGCGTCCTCGAGATGCTGCTGGTGCCGGACGCCTCAGCCTGGGGGGTGCTCCATGACGCGGGCTCGGCGCTCATGGGACCCGCGCGTCTGGACCTGCTCCGCGGTGCGACGGTGCATCGCTTCACCTCCGCGCACCTGGAGGTAGACCCGCCCTGGCGTTGGCAGACAGAAGGCGAGGTCGGCGGCGATACCCCGGTGGACATCTCGGTACATTCGGGGGCGCTGCGGGTGCTGTATTCGGAAGGGTAGAGGAAGGCAGGGGTCGGCCACGCGTCTTTTCCTCACCCCCCGGCCCCCTCTCCCCGCGCGGACTGGGGAGAGGGGGGGAACGGCAATGGCATCGGAGGGAGCCGTTTGTCTTCTCCCCCTCTCCTGCCAGGAGAGGGGGCCGGGGGGTGAGGCCCGGCGACCGCGGGTGGACATTGCGGCGGACCGCAAAGTCCACCCCTACGGGGAGAGGCAGGCCCCCGCCCCGCCGACGCGGAAGGTACTCCCCGATGGACGCTCGCGCGATGGACAACTTCCTGCAGTACCTCACCGGGGTGCGCGGGGTCTCGGCCCATACTGCCGAGGCTTATGCGCACGACCTGAGCCAGTTTGTGGATTTCCTCGCGTTTGAGTGGGGCGAGGCGCGGGCTTGGGACCTGACCGCGGTGGATCAGGCCGTGCTGCGGCGCTATCTGGCCTCCCTGCACCGACAGGAGTTCGCGCGTTCCTCCGTGCTGCGCAAGCTGGCCGCGCTGCGGGCGCTGTTTCGCTTTCTGGTGGCCACCGGGCAGATGCAGCACAACCCGGCGGTGGCGCTGCGGGCGGCGGGCCTGCCCCGGCGGCTGCCGGAGGCGCTCTCCGAGGCCGAGACGGTGGAGCTGATCGAGCTGCCCGACGAGCATGACCCCCTGGGCCAGCGCAACCGGGCGCTGCTGGAGCTGCTCTACGCCACCGGCATGCGCGTCTCCGAGGCGACCTCGCTGAACGTGGAGGACCTAAACCTGAAGGACCGCTCGGCGCGGGTGGTGGGCAAGGGCAACCGCGAGCGGGTGGTCTTCTTCGGCCACGCCGCCCAGGAGGCGGTCGCCACTTACCTCCAACAGGGGCGCACGCTGCTGCTGGCGCATCGCCGGGGGACCAAGGACGAGCCGGCGTTGTGGCTGAACAAGGACGGCGGGCGGCTGAGCCCGCGCGGCGTGCAGTACCTGGTCCGGCGGCTGGCCCTGGAGATCGGCGCGAGCGCGCAGACCTCGCCGCACACGCTGCGGCATAGCTTCGCCACGCACCTGCTGGACCGCGGCGCCGACCTGCGCTCCATCCAGGAGTTGCTGGGCCACAAACGCATCGCCACGACCCAGATCTACACCCACGTCAGCCAGGCGCGGCTGCGCGAGGCGTACGCGCACGCGCACCCCCTGGCGCAGCCTAGCGCTCCGACGGAGGAGACCAGCGATGAGCAAGACCGTGAGTTTTCTGTACCAACTGGCCCGGACGGCGAATGATGTGGAGACCCTGGCCAGCGGCAATCCCAAACGCATCGTCCGGCGGCTGAAGAACAAGCTGATCGGGCGCAAGGTCGCCAGCCGCCTGTATCGCTGGCCTTTCTAGCTGGGGCGGCAGCGAGAAACTAACCGGGCCCCCGGCGCGTTCACCTTAAGGTATCACCCCGGCGCAGGAGGTCCGCGTCCGCTCCGCCGGGAAGGCACTACCAGTGACCCGCGAGGAGCAGACCCTCGTCTGGAATACCCAGGCGGGCGAGGAATACACGCTGGAGGGCTAGTCGTTTCTAGGGCGGGAGCTCGTACCCCGCCGGACTAACGTTTGGCTAGCGACGGCGGGGTACGAGCCCCCGCCCTACAGTACGGCAACGACAAGGCACGAGCCCCACCTACCGACGAAACCAAGGAAGTGACCGACGATGAAGACCCGTTCCACGACGATTTGCGCGGTGCGCCGAGATGGCGTTACCGCTTTTGCCGCTGATGGCCAGGTGACGGTCGGCGAGACCATCTTCAAACATACGGCGCAGAAGCTGCGCACGCTGCGCGACGGCAAGGTAGTCATCGGCTACGCCGGTTCGGCCGCCGACGCGCTGGCCCTCTTCGAGCGCCTGGAGGCCAAGCTGGAGGAGTTCTCCGGCAACCTGCCGCGCACCGTGGTCGAAATCGCCAAGCTCTGGCGCACCGACAAGGTCCTGCGCCACCTGGAGGCCGTCATGATCGTGGCCGACCGGGACAACCTGTTCTTCATCTCCGGCAACGGGGACATCATCACGCCGGACGCCGACGTAATCAGCATCGGCTCGGGCGGCCCGATGGCCCAGGCGGCGGCCACGGCGCTCCTGCGCAACACGGACCTCCCGGCCGCCGAAATAGCCGAAAAGGCCCTCCGCATCGCCGCCGAGCTGTGCCTGTACACCAACGATCAGATCACTACCGAAGTCGTGAAGGGGTAGGGTGTTTCTCCGAGCGTAGGGGCGGCTTTTCCTCGGCGTAGGGGCGCGTTTTGCGGAGCGCAGCGGAGCAACACACGCCCGTTCGCTAAGTGTGGTGATAGGCATGGGAGAGTCACAACTGCCCCAACGACGAGACCGGCCGCCACGTCTGGATGCTGCCTTATATGGCCATTCGGGCTACGCGAACCACATCAATGTCGGCACTTACGGTGGGGAACCTCACTTTGCGCGCCATCCCGAACTGGCGGCGGAGGTTGCTCGCTGCCTCCGGGCAGCCGCCGAGGCCAGCGGGGTCCAGGTATTGTGTTATTGCGTGATGCCCAGTCATCTGCATCTCGTGGCCATGATAGAGCCGGGCGGCAAAACGCTGAACTTGTTTGTGCAGTCTATCAAGAAGAGGTCCACCCTAGCCGCCCGGCAGACGCTCAACGGGCCGCTGTGGCAGCGCGGGTTTTACGATTCGTTCATAGACCGGGACAAGGCGCTGCTGGAAGTCTGCCTGTACGTGCTGAACAACCCCGTCAAAGCAGGGATAGTCAAGGACTGGCGAGAGTACCCGCACTCGTGGCTCTCCCCGGAACTCGGGACGTAAGGCAGCCGGACCCGAGGTCCTAATATGATCGTCGGTGGCCTGCTGGAGCTTAGCGAACGGGCGTGTGTTGCTCCGCTACGCTCCGCAAAACGCGCCCCTACACCGAGGGAACAGCCGCCGAAGCCGAGGAGATAATCGCCGTTCGCGGGTTCGCCGTTCAGGAGGTCGTTCTACCATGATCCAAGGCCTGACACCCAAGCAGGTTGTTGAAGAGTTGGACAAATATATCGTGGGGCAGGAGAAGGCCAAGCGGGCCGTCGCTGTCGCCCTGCGTAATCGCATGCGTCGCCAGGAGATTGACGAGGACCTGCGCGATGAGGTTATCCCTAAGAATATCCTCATGATCGGCCCCACCGGCGTCGGCAAGACCGAGATCGCCCGGCGGTTGGCTCATCTGGCCGACGCGCCCTTTATCAAGGTCGAGGCCACCAAATTCACCGAGGTGGGCTACGTGGGCCGCGACGTGGAGGGCATCATCCGCGATCTGGCGGATATCGGCTACCGCATGGTCGAGGACGAGGCGATGGATGACGTCTGGGAGGAGGCCGAGCGCCGCTGCGAGGAGCGCCTGCTCGACATTCTCTCCGGCGCCGCCAAGCCGCCCGCCAAGCCCGTGACGCCCCCGGCGCTGGCCGCGCTGTTCGGCGGGGCGGAGGTCCCTGAGGGACCCACGCCCGAGGAGATCGCCACCGAGCAGGCCCGCGCCGAGGAGGAGCGCCGCCTCGCCGAGCGCGTGCGCGACTACACCAAGCAGCGGCTGGCCGCCCAGGAGCTGGAGGAGCAGGAGATTGAGATTGAAGTCGAGGAGCAGAATTCCTCGAACATGCAGATCTTCTCGCCCGCCGGCATGGAAGAGATGGGCTTCAACATGCAGGACCTGCTGGGCAACATCTTCCCGCCCCGCAAGACCCTCAAGAAGGTCACGGTGGCGGAGGCCCGGCGCCTGCTGACCTACCAGGAAGCCGAGCGACTGGTGGACCCCAACGATATCTCCCGCGAGGCCGTCGAGCGCGTCGAGGAGTCGGGCATCGTCTTCCTCGACGAGCTGGACAAGGTCGCGGGCCGCGAGGCCGGCGGCGGGCCGGATGTCTCCCGCGAGGGTGTGCAGCGCGACATCCTCCCCATCGTCGAGGGCAGCACGGTGATGACCAAGTACGGGCCGGTGGACACCAGCCACATCCTGTTCATCGCCGCCGGCGCCTTCCACGTCTCCAAGCCGAGCGACCTGATCCCCGAGCTGCAGGGCCGCTTCCCGCTGCGCGTGGAACTGACCAGCCTGACCGAGGAGGACTTCGCCCGTATCCTGGTGGAGCCGCAAAACTCGCTGGTCAAGCAGTACTCGGCGCTGCTGGCCACGGAGGGCATCAAGCTGGAGTTTGCCGACGCCGCGATCAAGGAGCTGGCGCAACTGGCGCGGCAGGTCAACGACACCGCTGAAAACATCGGCGCCCGCCGCCTCTACACGCTGATGGAGCGCCTGCTGGAGGAGCTGTCCTTCCACGCCCCGGAGCTAGGCGAGCAGACGGTGAAGATTGACGTGGCCTACGTCCATGCGCAGTTGAAAGACGTGGTGGAGGACCGGGATTTGAGCCGGTATATGCTGTAGAGGGAGCGGAGTCCTGCCGTTCTGTAGGGCGGGGGCTCGTACCCCGCCGGCCGTTGCCATTGCCCTGCCGCCGAGCTGGCCCACCCCGCCCTCGGCAGACCTCGGGCGCCCCTCCCGGTGCGGGAGGGGCTACGGCATTACGACAGGGCCGGGGAAAAGAGATTTCCTTTCCCCCAGCCCCTCCCATTTTGGGAGGGGTGCCCGAGGTCTGCCGAGGGCGGGGTGGGCCTCCCGCGTTGCGCCTGCCCCTTCCCCTGTGTTAAAATGTTTTGTCCGACTAACGCCGCTTTTGGCGTCAGTTGCGGAGCTATCACTTATGAACCTCAAACGTAAAGGCATTCTCCTAGTCGTCGCCGGCCCCTCGGGCGTCGGTAAGGGCACGCTCATTGCGGGGCTGCGCGAGCGGCATCCGGAGGTGCTTCTGTCCGTTTCCTGCACTACCCGAGCGCGGCGGCCCGGCGAGACCGAGGGCGGGGAATACTTCTTCCGCAGCCGCGAGGAGTTCGAGGCTCTGCGCGACCGGGGCGAGCTGCTGGAGTGGGCGGAGGTCTACCCCGGCCTGTTCTATGGCACGCCGCGCGCCCCCGTGGAGGAGGCCCTGGCCGCGGGTCAGGACCTCATCCTGGAGGTTGACGATGAGGGGGCGCAGTCCGTCCAGCGCCTGCTGCCCGAGGACGCCCGGCTGGTGTTCGTGGCTCCGCCCGACTACGGCGCGCTGCACAATCGCCTCGTCGCTCGGGGCACCGAGACCCCCGACCAGCTCCGGGAGCGGCTGCGCACCGCCTGCGAGGAAATCAGCGACCTGGGCGCCTACCGCTACGTGATCGTCAACGACCAGATACCGGAGGCCGTGGCGGCGCTGGAGGGCATCTTGCTGGCCGAGCGTTCTAGCCTGCGGGTCGTCGAGTGGCAGGCGCTGCAGGCGGAGTTGCTCACCCAGGCCGAGGCATGCGAGGTGACCGGCGATGGCGGATAGCTGCAGCGACCAGCTCTTGCAGGGCCGGCGTATCGTCGTGGCCGTAACCGGCGGGATCGCCGCCTACAAGGCCTGTACCCTGGTCAGCCGGCTGGTGCAGGAGGGGGCCGAGGTGCGCGTGGCGATGACGGAGAGCGCCCGGCAGTTCGTGGGGCCGATCGTCTTCCGCGCGCTGACCAACTACCCGGTTTCCTCCAGCATGTGGGAGGACGTGCCGGACGCCTACGAGCATATTTCGCTGGCCCGGTTCGCCGAGGTCCTGGTGGTGGTCCCCGCGACCGCCAACACCATGGCCAAGGTGGCGGCCGGCCTCTGTGACGACCTGGTCAGCACGACCATTGTCGCCACCACCGCGCCGGTGGTCTTCGCCCCGGCGATGAACGCCGAGATGTGGAACAATCCGATCACCCAGGCCAATGTGGCGCGCCTGCGGGAGGTCGGCTACCATTTTGTCATGCCCGAGGAGGGCCATCTGGGCTGCGGGGAGGTCGGGCCGGGGCGCCTGGCCGATCCCGAGACGATCCGCCAGCACCTTATCCGCCTGCTCGGCGAGCAGGAGGACGGGCCGCTGCGGGGCAAGCGGGTGCTGATTACCGCCGGCCCCACGCGGGAATGGCTGGACCCGGTGCGCTTTATCAGCAACCCCTCGACCGGCAAGATGGGCCTGGCCCTGGCGGAGGCCGCTGCCGCGCGTGGGGCGCTGGTCACGCTGGTCCTGGGGCCGACCGAGCTGGCTCCGCCCGCGGGGGTAGAGACGGTGCGCGTGGAGACCGCCGCGGACATGCGCCAGGCGGTGCAGGAGCGGCGGGCGGAGATGGACCTGTTCATCGGCGCCGCCGCGGTGTCCGACTGGCGGCCGGAGACGCAGTCCGCGCACAAGCAGAAGAAGGGCGGCGAGGCTCCGGAGATCAAGCTGCTGCCCACCGCCGACATCATTGCGGAGGTGGCGGCCGGGTCGCCCCGTCCGCTGGTGGTGGTCGGTTTCGCCGCCGAGTCGCAGGACCTCGAGGCGCAGGCGCGGGCCAAGCTGGAGCGCAAGGGCCTGGACCTGATCGTGGCCAATGACATTACGCAGCCGGGCGCGGGTTTCGCGTCCGACAGCAATGAAGTTTTGATTATCGACCGAAATGGTCGCGCGGAGCAGTTGTCGAGACGACCAAAGCGCGAAGTGGCCCGCCGAGTTCTCGAAAGAGTCGAGGAGTTGATGGCTTAGGCGTTAGTTGACAACGGGAGGGTGGTTCGCGATGGACCAGGCCAACCAGCATGACGCGCCGGCGGGCGACTCTGCTCCGACCGCCCCGCCGGGGCGCGGGCGAAGGCTCCGGCCGGGCTGTCTGATTCTCGTTGCGGTGTTCGCGATTCTCTCTTTGGTCGCGTCCTTCGGGACGGGCGGTTGGAAGTACAACAGGGAGCTGGTGCCGGCGTTGTGCACGCTGGCGTTGGTGCAACTGCTGGCGGCGATCCGGGTTGTGCGGGAGCTGCGGGCCCGGAACTGTGCCCCCCGGGCTTCCGGAGGGAGTCTGGCCAGACGGTCGCTGCGCCTCGGTATTGCCGCAAGCGTGTGGGCCCTGCTCGCCCCGGCGAGCATCTTTAACTTTTTTGGGCTGCTCGGGCCGGAGCTGACGTGGTGGAACATCGTAATCGTATACGCTTTCGATACGCCTTGGGGACTGATCGTCGCGCCGGGTGTAGCCGCTCTGGGCTTGGCCCTGAGCGTCAGAGCCGGGCGGGTCGAGGACTCCGACGCCATGGCGTATGCGGCGTCCCTGTTGAACGGCCTAGCGATGGTCGTCGGTGGTGCTTGGTTAGCGTTTTATTGCCTCATGAACGCAATTGACTAGCTCTCTGGGGGTTTTGGGCCGGTGTGGTGGGTGGTAGGGGTAGGGGGCTGCAGGCCTCGCGGGTTCTGCGCGGGCGGTCTATCGTCCTCGCCGGGCTGGCCCGGGGTGTGGCTCAGGTGGATTATGGTTATCGAGGTGGTACCGTTGAGCGACAAGACTTATCTGTTGACGTCCGAATCTGTTACCGAGGGGCACCCGGACAAGGTCTGCGATCAGATTTCCGACTCGATCGTGGACTACGTGATGAAGGATGACCCCAACGGCCGCGTGGCCGTCGAGACCCTGGTCACGACCGGCACCTGCATCGTGGCCGGCGAGATGTGCACCACGACTTATGTGCCCGTGGATGACGTCGTGCGCCAGACCGTGGCCGACATCGGCTACACCCGCGCCAAGTATGGCTTTGACTTTGAGACCATCGGCGTCTTGACCGCGATTCACGAGCAGAGTCCCGAGATCGCGCAGGGCGTCTGCACCGGCGGCGCCGGGGATCAGGGCATGATGTTCGGCTACGCGACCAACGAAACCGAAGCGTACATGCCGATGCCGATCCTGCTGGCCCACCGGCTGGCCTACCGCCTCGCCGAGGTGCGCAAGAACGGCACGCTGCCGTACCTGCGGCCGGATGGCAAGACCCAGGTCACCGTCCGCTATGAGGGCCATCGCCCGCTAGAGGTCACCAAGGTCCTGCTGGCGGCCCAGCACCGGCCCGGCGTGGACCAGGCCACGATTCTGGCCGACCTGGAGGCGAACGTCGTGTTCCCGATCATCCCCGCCGAGCTACGCGGGCCGGCGATGTCCATCAAGTGCAACTGCACCGGTTCCTTCTCGCTGGGTGGGCCGCAGGCCGACACCGGCCTGACCGGCCGCAAGATCATCGTGGACACCTACGGCGGCCTGGCCCGGCACGGCGGCGGCGCCTTCAGCGGCAAGGACCCCACGAAGGTGGACCGCAGCGGCGCCTACATGGTCCGCTACATCGCCAAGAACGTGGTGGCGGCCGGTCTCGCGGACCAGTGCGAGATTCAGATCGCCTACGCCATCGGCGACCCCGAGCCCTTCTCGGTGGCGGCTTTCACCTTCGGCACCCATAAGCTCCCCGAGCACGAGATCTCGCGGATTATCAGCAAGGTCTTCGACCTGACCCCGCGGGGGATCATCGAGAAGCTCGATCTGCGCCGGCCCATCTACCGCAAGACCGCCTCCTATGGTCATTTCGGCCGCAACGACGCCGACTTCACCTGGGAGAAGCTGGACATGGTGGACGTCCTGCGGGAGGAAGCCCAACTCTGAGTCGCAAACGCCGTCCGAGCACCGCGTCTCTGTTTGACGCCTCCGCCCTAGACGCCCTGGAGGCGGCTGCTCCCGAGGCGCCGACGGATCAGTCAGGCGCAGGTCGTGCCCCCAGGGGCCGGCGGCCTGCGCCTGACGCGCAACCGGAGGCGCCCGGGCCCTACGCCGAGGTCATCCTCGACCAGGCGGCGGGCGAACTGGACCGCACCTTCACCTACTCGCTGCCCGAGCGCCTGGCCGGCCGCGTGCACCTGGGCTCCTACGTCCGCGTGCCGCTAGGCCGGCAGCATCTTCCCGGCTACGTCGTGGGTCTGACCGACCTGCGCCCCCCCTTCAAGCTGCGCGCGGTGGAAGACCTGCTCCTGGACGGCCCCGTCTTTGGCCCGGCGGAGCTGGCGCTGGCCCGGCGCGTCGCGGAGACTTACTTCTGCCCGCTGGCACACGCACTGCGGCTGATTCTGCCCCCCGGAGCCGCGCGCCGGCCCGCCCAGTCGGTGGTGCTGACCGAGGCCGGACAGGCGCTGGTCGCTTCCGGCTCCCTGCCCCGCGCCGCGCAGCAGCAGGCGGTGCTGAGGGCGCTGGAGGCCGCCGGGGGCGAACTGGAGCGCGAGAAGCTGGAGCCGCTGACCGAGAACAAATCCCGGCTGAGCGCGGTCCTGCGGGCGCTGGAGGACAAGGGCTTGGTGCGCGTGCTGCGGACCCTGGCTCGCCCCGGCGTTTCGGCGCGGGCGCAGCGCTGGGCGCGGCTGGCGGTGGAGCCGGAGCAGGCCCTCGCGGAGGCTGAGCGCCGGCAGGCGGCGGCCCCCCGGCAGGCGGAAGTACTGCGCGAGTTGGCGGCCACTCCCGCGCTGCCGCTGACCGCCCTGGCCCGCGGCTCGGTGCTGGCGCTGGAGGAGCGAGGTCTGGTGGAGGTCTACGACCAGCAGCAACGCCGCCGCCCGGAGGACCAGAGCCTGGGGCAGGCGGAAACGCGTCCCGAGCCGACCGCCGACCAAGTCGCCGTGCTGAAGCGGATCGAGCAGGCGCTCGACGGCGGCGCGTACTGGGGCGGGCTGCTGCATGGCGTCACCGGCAGCGGCAAGACCGAGGTGTACCTGCGGGCGCTGGAGATGACCCTGGCCCGCGGGCGCAGCGCCATCGTGCTCATCCCCGAGATTTCGCTGACGCCGCAGACGGTGGGCCGTTTCGCCGCGCGTTTTGGGGAGGGCATCGCCATCCTGCACAGCTCGCTCAGCCCCGGCGAGCGCTACGATGAATGGCAACGGGTGGCCACCGGGGAGGCCCGGGTGGTGATCGGCGCGCGCTCGGCGCTGTTTGCTCCCTGCCACCGGCTGGGCCTGATCGTGGTGGACGAGGAGCACGAGCCCTCCTACAAGCAGGACAGCAGCCCGCGCTACCATGCGGTCACCGTCGCCCAGTGGCGGGCGGAGCAGGAGCACGCGGTGCTGCTGCTGGGCACCGCCACCCCGGCGCTGGAGCGCTACTGGGCCGCCTGCAACCCGGAGGACTCCTCCCTGGAGCTGCTGGAATTGCCCAACCGCATCGGCGGCGTGCCCATGCCGCAGGTGACGATGATTGACCTGCGCGGCCAGCAGGTGCTGGGCCCGGAGGCGACCTTCGCCGAGGAAACGCGCGACGCCCTGATCCGCAGCCTGGAGCGCGGCGAGCAAGTGATGATCTTTCTCAACCGGCGCGGCTTTTCCACCTTCGTGATCTGCCGCGACTGCGGTTTCGTCCTGCGCTGCCCGCACTGCGCGGTCTCGCTGATCTACCACCGCGACAGCCGCACCATGCGCTGCCACCACTGCGACCACACCACCGGCGTGCCCGACCAGTGCGAGAACTGCCAGGGCTACGACATCGGCTTCCACGGGCTGGGCACGGAGCGACTGGCGGATCAGATCAGCCGCCAGTTCCCGGAGTACCGGGCGGTGCGGCTGGACCGCGACACCATCGGCGGCAAGGGGGCGTACGCGCGCATCCTGGGCGAATTTGCCCGCGGGGAGGCCCAGATTCTCATCGGCACGCAGATGATCGCCAAGGGCCACGACTTCCCCGAGGTGACCATGGTGGGCGTGATCAACGCCGACGTGGGCCTGTACCGGCCGGACTTCCGCGCCGCGGAGCGCACCTTCCAGTTGCTCACGCAGGTCTCGGGCCGCGCGGGTCGGGCGAACAAGCCGGGCGAGGTGTTTGTCCAAACCTACAACCCGGAGCATTACGCCCTGTCCAGCGCCGCCGGGCACGATTTTGACGCTTTCTACCGGGTGGAGATCGCCGCGCGCGAGGAGGCCTGCTATCCGCCCTTCACCAAGCTGGCGAACCTGGTGATCTCGCATCCGGACCAGCAAACGGCCCTGGACAGCGCCCGGCGCATCGCGGTGCTGCTGCAGGAACTGGGCCTGCGGCACGGCAGCGGCGCGCTGCAGTTCATCGGCCCCGGCGCCTGCCCGCTGCACAAGCTGCGGGGGCGTTTCCGGTACCAGATTCTGCTCAAGGGGCCGGACTATCCGGCGCTGGCGGAGGCGGCGCGCGGGCTGCTGGAGCGCCTGGACCCGCCCGCGGAGTTGCGGGTTACGGTGGACATGGACCCCAGTGATATGATGTAATAGTCGGGGCGAGCCGGGGACGGCTCTCCCCCAAAGGATTCTCTCGGGACAGGTGAGATGGCGATGGCATGTCGTGACGTGGTGATTTGTGGAGAACCCCTGCTGCGCAAGAAAGCGCGCCCGGTGCGCGAGTTTGACCAGACGGTACAGGACCTGTTTGACGATATGGTTGAAACTCTGATTGCGGAGGTCGGCCTGGGTCTGGCCGCGCCGCAGATCGGCGAATCGCTGCAGGCCCTCGTGGTCCGGGCCGACGCGGAGCCGGAGGAGCCCATCTACAAGCTGCTCAACCCGCGTCTGGAGTTCGGGAAGGAACTGGTCGAGATCCGCGAGGGCTGCCTGAGTCTGCCCACCCTGCGCGGCGACGTGGTGCGCCCGGCAGAGGTGCGCGTGCAGGGCCTCACGCCCGAGGGCGAGCGGATCACCGTGGAGGCCACGGACATGCTAGCCCGCGCCCTGCAGCACGAGTACGACCACCTGCGCGGCGTCCTGTTCACCGACCGCGTGGAGCCGGGCAGCCTGGTGTGGATGGTGCCGGACGAGGACGAAGAAGACGGTTTCCGCTACGACCGCACCACCATGCGCGAGGCGCAGGAGGCCTTCGACCGGCTGCGGCAGCGCCGGCGGGGAGGCGACTAGCCGTGAAGCTGGTCTTTTTCGGCACGCCGGAATGCGCCGTGCCTTTTCTCCAGCGAGTCGCCGCGGAGCATGAGGTGCTGGCGGTAGTCACCCAGCCGGATCGCCCCCAGGGGCGCGGCCGCCGGGTGGAGGCTTCGCCGGTGAAGCAGGCCGCGCTGGCGCTGGGTCTGCCGGTGCTCCAGCCGCGCCGGGTGCGCGCCGCGTCGGTCTGCGCTCTCCCGCCGCTGCAGGAGGCGGAGGCCTTCGTGGTGGTCGCCTACGGCCAGATTCTCTCGCGGAACCTCTGCTCCCAGCCCGACCGTCCGGTGCTCAACGTCCATTTCTCCCTGCTCCCCGATCTGCGGGGCTCGGCGCCGGTGCAAAGAGCGCTGCTGGGGGGTAGGCAAACGACCGGCGTTACGATACAATACGTGGCAGAAGCAGTAGACAGTGGTGACGTAGTCTTGCAGCAGGAGGTACCCATCGCTCCTCAGGACGATGCGGGGGCTCTGTTTGCGCACCTGACCGAGGTTGGTCAGGATCTGCTTAGCCAGGCGCTGTACCTGGTCGAGCGGGGCGCCGCCGTAGGCGTCCCTCAGGACGAGAGCCGCGCGACTTTGGCGCCGCCGCTGCGTCCCGAGGAAGCCGCGGTAGACTGGACGCGACCCGCAGTGGAAATCAGCAACCAGATCCGTGCCTTCAGCCCCCAACCCGGCGCTTATTGCTCTTATCAATCGCTTCGCTTGAAGCTATTCTCCCCCCGGACCGAAGAGAGCGCCATCGGGGCGGAACCGGGCGAAATACTCGCGGTAACCACGGAAGGTCTGCTGGTCCAAGCTGGGGAAGGAGCCGTACTCGTCGGGGAGGTACAGCCGGCCGGCAAGCGCCGGATGCCGGCGGCCGCCTTTGCGCGGGGCGCGCGTTGGGAGTCGGGGACCATCCTCCACTCCGGCGCGCAGTAACCCCGCGGTCCCGACGCTAACGGAGTGCGCAGCCATGACTGAGCTACTGCAGGAGGCCCACAACCATCGCCTTGGCGGCCAGTACCCGGAGGCCGAGGCCTGCTACCGGCAGGTTCTGGAGGCCGACGCCAACTGCGCGGAGGCCTGCTGGGGCCTGGGCCACACGTTGCTGGGCCTGGGCGATTTCGACGGCTGCACCGAGTTCTTTCAGCACGCGATTGATCTGGAGCCGACCAACGCGCTGTTCATTTTGGACCTGGCCAAGTTCCTCACCATGCTCGGAGAATATGAGCAGGCGCGCCCCTTGTTCAACCAGGTTATCGAGATGGGCGCCAACGAGCGATTTGTAAGCGAGGCGAAAAAGCAGCTCGCCTACTTCTAGGCGGCTGAGGCCATGTCCGAGGAACAGACGGTTGCTGTAACTTTCATGCCCGGCGGCGAGCAAGTCGTCGTCGAGGCCGGAATAACCATCAGTGAGGCGGCCGCGATCGCGGCCCTGCCCCTCGCGCTGCCCTGTGGCGGCAAGGGCAACTGCGGCAACTGCCGCGTGATCGTCCAGGACGGCCTCCTCGACGAACCTACCCCCGCCGAGATCCGCCTGCTGACCGCCGCGCAGCGCGGCCAGGGCGTGCGCCTCGCCTGCCAGGCCCGCGTACTCGGCGATGCGATCATCCAAGTCCCGCCCACCTCCCGCGTGGTGGGGCAAAAGGACCTGCGCCAGGTGCAACTCCGCCCGGTGCCGCTGGATGCGAACGTCAAGCGCTTCCCTCGGGAACTCCCGCCGCCCTCCCTTGACGACCAGCGTAGCGACTTCCGCCGCGTCGCGGACGCCCTGCCCGGGTCGGGCGCGACGCTGCTTGCCTCCCCCGAGGCCTTGCGCGCTCTGCCCGAGGCCCTGCGCGCCGAGGACTTCCACGTTTCGCTGACCACGGTCGGCAACCGCCTGGCCGACGTACATCCCGCCAGCACCACGCCGCCGTGCCTGGGACTGGCCATTGATATCGGCACCTCCACGGTCGTCGTGTACGTCGTGGATCTGGAGACCGGCCAGCCGCTGAGTACCGCCGCCGAACACAATCCGCAGATTCGCCACGGGGCCGACGTGATCTCCCGGGTGGAGTACGCCAACACGCACCGCAACGGGCTGACGACGCTGCGCCAGGAGATCACCCAGGTCGTCAACGGCATCTCCCGCCTCGCCCTCGCGCAGATCGACGCCGACCCGCGCTCGGTCTATGAGGCCGTGGTGGTCGGCAACACCTGCATGCACCACCTGTTCTTGGGGCTGAACCCGCGCCACCTCGCGCAGGCCCCCTACATCCCGGTGACCGGGCAGTCGGTGGAGGCGCGACCCGTGGAGGTCGGCCTGGAGATCAACCCGCGCGGCAACGTGCATTGCCTGCCCTGCATCGCCGGGTTCGTCGGCGCCGACACGGTGGCCGTCATCGTGGCCGAAGAGATGACGCGCCAGCCGTACCCGGTGCTCGCGGTGGACATCGGCACCAACGGCGAGATTGCCCTGTGGTCCGGCGAAAAACTGCTGGTCGCCTCCTGCGCCGCCGGCCCCGCTTTTGAGGGCTCGCAAATCGAGCGCGGCATGCGCGCCGGCCCCGGAGCGATTGAACACGTGGACCTCGACCCCGCCACCGGGGACCTGACCTACAGCACGATTTCCGCTCCGACGCCGGTCGGCATCTGCGGCTCCGGCCTGTTCGACGCCATGGCCGTGGCCCTCGAGTCCGGAGCGGTGCAGGCCACCGGCCGCATGGCCGATGACGCCGCCGCGGAAAAACTTTCGCCCGGCATCCGTGCCCGGTTGACGGGAGCGGGAAATGAACGTAAGCTGATGTTCTCCGGCGACCCGGGAGACGGGACCGGCGTCTACCTGTCGCAAAAAGACGTTCGCGAAATCCAACTCGCCAAGGGCGCGGTTCGCGCTACGGCGGAAATGATGTTAGAATACGCGGGCCTGCGGGTCGAGGACTTGCACGAGGTGCTGCTGGCGGGCGCCTTTGGCAACTACATTCGGCCGGCCAGTGCGCTGCGTATTGGATTGTTGCCCGCCCTCCCGGTGGAGAAAATCCGGGGGGTAGGCAATGCTGCCGGGACGGGGGCAATTCTGTCCTTGATCTCGCGCGCGGAACGGAACTACGCTGACCAGGTCGCTGCTGAGGCCGAACAGCTAGAGCTTTTCCGCGAGCGAGAATTTCAGAATAGATTTGCCGATACGATGATGTTCTAGCAGGAAACTACCTGACCTATCGAGAATAGGCGGGGAGGTCACCCGGGCGGGGGCAAACCATCGGGGTGCGCCGAACAAATGAACAGGGAGGTCGCAAAAATGGCGGATCTGCAGGCTCTAGCGGATGCCGTAATTGCTGGGAACCGAGATGAAGTATCCAAGATGACTCAGGCGGCTATAGACGAGGGCGTCTCGGCTTCTGACGTTATCAACAACGGTCTTATCGCCGGTATGGCGGTAGTCGGCACCAAGTTCAAGGCCAACGAGTTCTACGTGCCCGAGGTACTCATCGCCGCTCGCGCGATGCACGCGGGTATGGACATCGTCAAGCCGCTCCTCGCGGCCAGCGGCGTGCAGCCCAAGGGCACCGTCGTTATTGGCACGGTCAAGGGCGACCTGCACGACATCGGCAAGAACCTCGTCTCCATGATGCTCGAGGGCGGCGGCTTTGAGGTCATCGACCTCGACGTCGACGTAGCCCCCGAGGCCTTCGTGGCGACGGTGAAGGACAAGAAGCCGAACCTGGTGGCCCTGTCGGCCCTGCTGACGACCACCATGCCCTCGATGAAGGACACCATTGATGCCTTCGTCGCCGCGGGCGTGCGCGACCAGGTCAAGATCATGATCGGTGGCGCTCCGGTAACCCAGGAGTACTCCGACGAGATCGGCGCCGACGGCTACTCGCCCGACGCCGCCTCGGCCGTAGACCTGGCCAATTCTCTGCTCTAGGCCAGCTATCACCCGGTAGAAAGAGAGGGAGGCCGCAGCCGACGCACCGGCTGCGGCCCTCCCTGTTTGCGTATGGCAAGCGACACTCAGCTCCTCGATCTCGCCGAACACGCGAGCCATAGGCGGAGGACCATCATGGCCGTCGCAATTCTCATCCTAGCTATCTGCCTGGGCGCCCTGGGGCAAATCCTGCTCAAGTACGGTCTCGGCAAACTGACACCCGACTCCGCGCCCCCCGGCTACCATCCCGCGGTGGGCCAGGTGCTGGCCTCCATCTTCACCAACGGTTATGTATTCTGCGGCTTCGCCAGCTACGCGATCAGTTCGCTGTTCTACCTCGTCGCGCTCTCGCGTCTCGATCTGAGCTTCGCCTACCCGCTGATCGCCCTGAGTTACGTGATCGTCACCGTCCTGGCCTGGCAGTTGCTGCATGAGCCGGTTCCCGGCGCTCGCGTAGTCGGGCTCGCGATCATCATGGTCGGCGTGGTCATCGTCGGCCTGACCCAGGTCAAGCCGACGCAGCCGGGCCCCGGTGCGCCGCCCGCCGCCGTCGAGCGGCCCGCGCCGCCCCCCGCGCACTAGGCGCGGCCCACGACGCTCGCCTCCTCTCCCCCGCTTTCGGGAGGAGAAACCCCCTCGCGCGCGCAATATCCCACCATGCGTACTCAGGTTCTGCCTGGTGCCCCTAAACCAACAGCGCCGCAGCGGCGGTGGCCACCCAGCGCGGCCGTCCTGCTGCTGGGCCTCACCGCGGCCGTCTTCTGGTGGCCGTGCCTGGGCGGCGGCCGGGTCCCGGTGGCGGCCGTCTACCAGCAGCAGATGCCCCCCTTCGGCGCGCCGCAGACGCCCCCGCCGCGAGCCTGGGACGCCCTGCTCTGGGACTCCGTGGCGCAGTTTTACCCCTGGCGGCTACTGCTCCAGCGCGGCCTGCGCTCCGGCGAGCTGCCCCTGTGGAACCCCTATCAGTACTGCGGCTACCCCTTCGTCGGCAACGGCCAGTCGGCGCTTTTCTACCCGCCCAACTGGCTGCTGCTGGTGGTGGACGTCAAGTATTTCCTGGGGCTGAGCCTGGCCCTGCACTGGTTACTGGCCGGCGCGCTGACCTTCTTCCTGGCCCGGCGGCTGAACCTGTCCCCGGCCGCTGCGGTGCTGGCCGGGCTGGTCTTCCAGGCCAGCGGCTTCATGATTACCTGGGCGGAGCTGCCCACCGTCATCAACAGCATGGCCTGGCTCCCCGGCGCGTGGCTGGGGGGGGAGTTGCTGTTCCGCGGCCACCGGCGCCGGGGCCTGCCGCTGCTGGCGGGTTGCCTGGGCCTGTCGCTGCTGGCCGGACACCTGCAATTCGCCGCCTATGTCTGGCTGGCGACGGCGCTGTACGCGCTGGCTCGCGTCGGCTATCGCTGGGTCACGCGCCGCTCGGCTCCCGTGGCCCTGCTGGCCGCCGGAGCGGCGCTGGGGCTGCTGCTCGGCCTGCCGCAGGTGCTGCCCTCCCTGGAGCTGGGCGCGAACTCCCCGCGCGGGGAGCAGCGCGTCTCGGCGGAGGGCTGGGAGTTCCAGCGCCAGCGCGCCCTGCAGCCAGTGGAGCTGGCCACGTTCGTCATCCCCGAGGCCCTGGGCGACCCGGTGACCGGGCAGTACCAGGGGCTGAGTTACACCGAGCATTGCGGCTACGCGGGTATCCTGGCGCTGGTGTTGGCGCTGCTGGGCGTGGCCCTGCGCCGCGACCGCTGGGCCGCGCTGCTGGGGGTCGGCGCGCTGGCCGCGCTGTCGGTGGCGATGGCCGGGCCGCCCGCCAAGCTGCTCTACTTCGGCGTGCCGCCGCTCGGCGTGGCCGGCGGGTTCGCCCGCATTTTGGGCGTGTACACGCTGTGCCTGGCGCTCCTGGCGGGGCGCGGTCTGCAGGCGCTCCTCGACCGCGCCGGGGCCACTGGGCCGAGTCGCTCGCCGCTGCTGCCGCGAGCGCTGGCCGGGGCCGCGCTGCTGCTGGTTGCGGTGGAGCTGTTTCCCTGGGGCTGGCGCTTCCTGCCGCTCGCCCCGGCGGAGCAGGTTTACCCGGAGACGGCGCTCACCCGCAAGCTTCAGGAACTGTCCGCCTCCGCGCCCGGCTTGCGCACCCTGGTGATGACCCCCCGCGCCAACTGGACCATGGACCGGCTCCCGATGGCCCTGCTCCCGCCCAACGCCGACACCGTCTACGGCTGGTACAGCCCGCAGGGGTATGATTCGCTGTCGCTGGCGTCGTACCGCGCCTACGCCCAGGACTCGGAGAAGGCGGATGTCTCCCCGGCAGCCAACGGGAACATGATGCTGCTGAATAGCACGGCGAGGCCGTCACTCAGCAACCTCGCGCCCGAACTGGCGTCCACGGACGACGTGCGCTGGCTGGTTTCCCTGACGCCGGTCAAGGAACTTGGGTGGCGGCTCCGCGAGCAGGTCGAGGGTGCCTATATCTACGATCAGGACTATTCCTCCCCGGCTTTGGCACAGACTCTGAACACGGTCTCCCCGGGTGACAGTGACAGGTTCAGCCTGATTCAGTACCCGGGCTGGCGGGCTTATGCGGACAACGTCCCGGTGTCGCTGCGCCCCCTGTACGGCCCGCTGGCCTGTGTTCGCGATTACCCTGGGCAACCGAAATGGTTCGCCTTCTACCCCGAGACCGTAGTCGTCGGCCTCTTCCTCGGCCTCCTCTCCCTCGCCCTGCTGGCCGGATCCGCCTCCTTCACGCGCCGTCCCCGGGCGGGTGAGGACCATGCCTGAGCCGATTACGCGCGCCGAGCGGCGCTGGGTATTGCTGGTTGCCGCGGCGATCATGCTCTTCACTTGCCTGCCCTACCTGGTGGCCATGCAGCCGGGATTTGCCGGGCCGGGGCTGCATTTTCAGGGCTTTATCTGGGGCGTGGACGACGGAAACGTGTACCGCTCCTACATCCAGCAGCACGCGCAGGGCGCGTTCTTCGTGCGCAACCAGTACACCCTGGAGCCGCAGACGCCGCGCTTTGTGAACCTGCTGTTCCTGAGCATGGGCGCGGTGGTCCGGCTGACCGGCCTGAACTCCGCCCTGGTCTACCACCTCTTCCGGCTGGTGCTGGGCGTGGTGCTGCTGTACTTGGTCTACCTGCTGGCGGCGGAGATCGGCCTGCGCCGCTGGGGACGCTGGCTGGCACTATTGCTGGCGGGGCTGTCCTCGGGCCTCGGGTGGCTGGTCTACCTCCAGGTCACCGGTGGCGCCATGGCCCCGGAGGCGGCCAACCGCCTGGCCCCCGTGGACGTGGCCGCGGGCTGGCAGGCGATGCCGGAGGCGCTGACCTTCCCCACCTTGCTGCTCAACGCGCTGTTCGTCGCCGGGGTGGCGCTGATGGCCGCGGTCGTGCTCTGGGCGCTGCGGGCGGCGCGCGAGCCGGGCCTGCGAGCCCCGGTCATCTGCGGCCTGCTGCTGCTCGTGCTGGGCAATGTCCACAGCTACGACGTGATCGTCCTGTACCTGCTGGTGGCCGCGTGGCTGGTTTTCGCGGCGGCGCGCGGCCAGCTACCCTGGGGGGCCGCCGTCGGCCGCTATGCCCTGATTGGCTTGCTAGGCGCGCCCTCCATGCTCTGGCAGTACCATGTGCAAACGGTCGACCCCACCTGGGCGGCCAAGTACGCGGTGGCCAAGGCCTCCCCGTCGCTGAGCGGCTACCTGCTGGGCTACGGGCTGGTGCTGCTGCTGGCGGTGATCGGCGCGGGGTACGCGCTGCACCGGGCGAGGCGGCCCGCTCCCGAGGGCGACGGCGGCCGCCGCGCGGAGGTGCTGCTGCCCGTGTTCTGGCTGGCGCTGGGGGCGATCCTGCTCTACGCGCCGCTCGGGTTCCAGCGCAAGCTGGCGGAGGGGCTGCACCTGCCGATGTGCCTGCTGGCCGCGCTGGCGCTGGAGCGCTGGGCCCGCCGGCTGCCGGCCTCCTCGCGCCCGCTGCTGGCCGCCGGGGTGCTGGTGCTGACCGTCCCCTCCAACCTCTTCTTCATGGCCGACTGCCTGGCCCATATGCGGGTGAACAACCGTGATCTGGCGGCGGTGCTACTGCCCCCGGCGTACCTGAGCACCGAGGAACTGGCCGGCGTGGACTACCTGGCCCAGCACACCGGCCGCGACGATATCATCCTGTGCTCGTCCCTCATGGGCAACCACCTCCCCCCGGCGATCTCGGGGCGCGTAGTGGCCGGGCACTGGGATGAGACCATCCACTTCGGCAAGTATCTGAGCTTCACCGCCGATTTCTACCGCCCCGGGGCCTCCCCGGCGACCCGCCGCCAGGTGCTGGCCGCGACCCATGCCGGCTGGGTGGTCTGGGGCCCCGAGGAGCGCCTCCTGCAGCAGATGCTCTCCGCGGACGCCCCGGGCGGCCCGCAGACCGCCGACCCGGCAGCGGACCTCCCCGAGTTGCGCCCCGTTTTCACGGAAGGCGACATGGTGATCTACGCGGTGACGCCCTTCCTGCCGCCTGCCCCGCGGGGAACTTAACTCCCTGTAACGTGTCTAAACTAGTGTGAGGAATATGAGAATCGCCCCCCGGTGGACAACCTGGCTGTTGGTCCTCGGTACGGTCCTGAGCCTCTCGGTCGGGATCGCGCA
This sequence comes from Armatimonadota bacterium, assembly GCA_036504235.1. Classification (GTDB taxonomy): domain Bacteria; phylum Armatimonadota; class Zipacnadia; order Zipacnadales; family Zipacnadaceae; genus Zipacnadum. The sequence goes on from DASXVN010000028.1 coordinate 24,526, forward strand.
AGCGCGTGTCTGGGATCCGGCGTACGAGGCCAAGGTCGGCAAGGAAGCGCTGGATCAGGTCAAGAAGGAATACAAGGTTTACGACAGCCCCGAGGACACCAAGCGCATCGCTGCTATTCTTAGCGATCTGGCGGCGTCGTCCACCCGGCCCGACGTGAAGTACCAGGTCTTCCTGCTGGACACCACCGAGGAGAACGCCTTCTCGCTGCCCGGTGGCTACGTCTGCGTGACCAAGGCGCTGCTGGCCAACTCCCAATCCAACGACGAGTTGGCCGCGGTCCTGGCCCACGAGATGGCCCACAACTGCAACTATGACGCCCTCGAGGAATCCCGGCGCGCGGAGCAGATGACGGTGCCGGTGCTGGCCGCGGTGGTCGCGGCGATGATCACCGGCAAGGGCGGCAACGCGGTCGCCAACACCTTCATGGCGGGGATGTACGTCGCCAACGGGATCATGTCCACCTACTCGGTGAAGGTCGAGAACCAGGCGGACAGCGACGGGCTGAACTTTATGCTCAAGTGCGGCAAGTACAACCCGGTCGGCATGCTTACCTTTATGGAGCGCTTGGCCGCCCAGGAGCGCAGCCGTCCGCCGCAGGTGCTGGGCATCTTCCAGACTCACCCCTTCTCCGTGGACCGCGTGGTGAATATCTCCGACCGGCTGGCGCAAGCGGGCGTGACCATCAACCGCCGCGCGGTTACCAAGTGGGACCCGCCCGTGCTCACGACCGGGAAGCTCGCCGGCGGTGAGGTCCAGACGCTGAGCCTGTGGAAGCACGACCTGTTCTCCTTCAACGCGGCTCCCGGGGGCGGTGACGTAGCGGCCCGAGGCGCGGCGATGGTCAAGGCCCTGACCGCGGCGTTGGCCAGCGGCGCGGAGACCTGGGAGTTCTACGTGGATACGCCGGACGGCCACCCGACCCTCACCGCCCGCGGCCAGACCCTGGTCGTGATCTATCCGGAGGACGCGCAGCTCAACGGCACCACCCCGGAGGCGCTGGCCGCCAAGCTCCTGCGCAATCTCAACAACGCCCTGTTCGCCGAGCAGCTGGACCGCCTCTACGATAGCGCTCCCTTCCCGCCGGCCACGCCCGCCAAGCCCTCGGCCTTCCGCGGCGTGACTTAACCCCTCCGGTGCGGTATAATTGCCCCGATGGCTGCTGACATCGTGGCAATCAACCAGCAGTTGACCTCGTACTGGCCCGGCACCGACCAGGCTTTCCTCGAGCAGGTCTACGAGTTCGCCGAGGAGGCCCATCGCGGGCAAAAGCGGGCGACCGGGGAGCCGTACATCATCCACCCCCTGGAGGTCGCGCTGCTCCTCACCAGCATTCAAGCCGACCCCGCGACCCTCGCTGCCGCCCTCCTGCACGACACCGTCGAGGACACCGGGGTGACCCTGGAGGAAATCAGCCGCCGCTTTGGCCCGACCGTAGCGGACCTGGTGGACGGCGTCACCAAGCTGGGCAAGCTCGATTTCACCAGCAAGCAGGAGGAGCAGGCCCGCAACCTCCGCAAGATGCTGCTGGCCATGGCCGAGGACATCCGCGTCCTGATCATCAAGCTCGCCGACCGGCTCCACAACCTGCAGACCCTCGACTCCCTGACCCCCGCGCGCCAGAAGGCCATCGCCAACGAGACGCTCCACATCTACGCCCCGCTTGCGCACCGCCTCGGCATCTGGCGCTTCAAGTGGCACCTGGAGGACCTCTCGCTCAAGTACCTCGACCCCCCGGGCTTCTTCGATATCGCTGACAAGCTGGGCAGCACCCGGGCGGAGCGCGAGAACCTGACCGAGCACGCGCGCCAGATCCTGGAGCGGCAGCTTAGCCAGGCGGGCATCAAGGCGACGGTCTTCGGCCGGGCCAAGCACATCTACAGCATCTACAACAAAATCCGCGAGCAGCAGGTGGACTTCTCCGAGATCGGCGACCTGGTCGCCCTGCGCGTCGTCACGGACACCGTCGCCGACTGTTACGCCGCGCTGGGGCTGGCGCATTCGCTGTGGATGCCGCTGCCCGGGATGTTCACCGACTACATTGCGATGCCCAAGCCAAACGGCTACCAGTCGCTGCACACCAAGGTGATGGGCCCCGGCGGCCAGCTCATGGAGGTGCAGATCCGCACCTGGGAGATGCACCGCACGGCTGAGTATGGAGTCGCCGCGCATTGGAGCTACAAAGAGGGCCGGACCGACGCCAAGCTGGATCGGCAGGTTTCCTGGCTGCGCCAGATTCTGGAGCTGGAGACCGACGTCAAGGAGAGCCACGAATTTCTGGAGTTGCTGCAACTGGACCTGTTCAAAGACCAGGTCTTCGTCTTCACGCCGGACGGCGATGTCATTGACCTCCCCGCCGGCGCCGGGCCGATTGACTTTGCCTACCGGGTGCATAGCGAGGTCGGCCACCACTGCATCGGCGCGCGGGTGAACGGCCGCCCGGTGCCCCTGGACTACAAGTTCAGCAACGGCGACATCTGCGAGATCGTCACCTCGGAGAAGGCGCAGCCCAGTCGCGACTGGCTCAAGCTGATCCAAAGCAGTCGCGCCAAGGCCAAGGTGCGACGGTACCTGCGGGAGCAGATGCGAGAGGAGAACGTCCGCCACGGACGTGAGTTGATCGAGTCCGCAGTGCGCCACCAGCCCGAGGCGGTGCGTTCCACCTGGAACGCCGCGCGGCTGGAAGAGATCGCCCAGCACATGTACTACCGCCACGCCGACGACCTGCTGGCGGCGATCGGCTACGGGGACGTGGAGCCCTCCACGCTAATTAAGCACCTCATCAGCCGCTACCAACCGCGGCGGACGCTCAGCGAGGAAGTGCGGTTGATGTTGCCGCTGGAGGAGGAGGCGCCGACTTCGCGCCCCCTGGCGGTCAGCGCGACCGGTATTGCCGGCCTGGAGAGCCACCTCTCCCGCTGCTGCAGCCCGCTGCCCGGCGACCCCATCATGGGCTACATTACGCGGGGCACCGGCATCGCTGTCCACCGCGCCGACTGCAAGAATCTGCAGTTCCGGGCACGCAAGGAACCAGAGCGCGTGATGCCGCTGACGTGGGGGGAGCAGAGCGCGTCCGGTCTGGGCCGCGCTACGGTGGAGGTGGTCGCGACGGACCGCGTCGGGCTGCTGTCGCACCTCACGGCCATCGTTGCCGATGCCGACGTCAACATCACCGGCGCCACGGTGGAGGCGGACAGTGGACACTTCGCGCGGCTCCTGCTCAACCTCAGCGTCCGGGACCGCGAGCAACTCGATCGCGTCATGAGCCGCCTGTCGCAACTCCTCGACGTCGTCTCCGTCCGCCTGCTGAAAAACCCTTAAGGGCCGCTGCTCACTGAACCGCGGCGGGCACGCCCAGGCAGTGCAGGGCGCCGTCGTTAGCGCCAACGAAGAGGCGCCCGTCGCTGAGCGCCGCCGAGGAGTAAATCTTCTTAGCCAGGGGCACCCGCGCGCGCACCGCGCCGTCCGCCCGGTTCAGGCAGTACATCGCCCCGTCGCCCGCCCCCACATACACGAACTCCGCGTCCAGCACCGGAGCGGCCGCCACCAGCGGCGGCAGCCCCCGCTTCCAGAGCAACAGCCCATCCGTCACCCGCACGGCGTGCAGTTCGGTCGCGGAGAGGTAGCCCTCCACGGTGGCGAAGTAGGTCACACCGTCGGCCACGGCCGGCGTGCTGAAGACCGAGACCACGCCGGTCAGCGCCCAGAGCTTGACCCCGGTCGCCAGGTCGTACGCCACCAGATACTCCACCTTCGGCGGCACCAACGCGGTATAGCTCATGTAGGGGACCAGCACCGTATTGCCCACCACGGTCGGCCCGCCGACGATGGGGCTGCGCGTGGTCACGCTCCACAGCACCGTTCCGTCGCTCACGCGGCGAGCGTGGAGCACGCCCCCCCGGTCGCCATAGAGGACGGCCTCCCCGGCCACCGCCGCGTGTCCGCTGATCTCGGCCTGGTCGTCTGCCTGCCAACGCACGGCGCCGGTGGCCAGGTCCAGGGCCAGGAAGGTGCCGTCCACGCCGCCCACAAAGGCCACGCCGCCCGCGGTCGCCGGCGAACCGACGACCGGCTTCCAGGTCCGGTACTTCCACAGCAGCTGGCCACTGTCCGCGGCCAGGCAATAGACATAGCGGTCCACCGAGCCGAACACCACGCGTCCGTCCGCCACGGCCGGAGAACTCACGACCGCGCCGTCGGTGTGGTAGCGCCACTGTACGGCCCCGCCCGCGGCGTCCAGACAGCAGAGATCTCCGTCCGCGGTGCCCACGTAAACCCGTCCGCCGACCACCGCCGGCGAGGAATCCACGCTGGAGCCCAAGGCGGACCGACCCAGTTCGGTAAGGCTCGCGCCGGGGCCGCTGGCGCCCACCCCGAGGTGCAGGGGCCCGCCGGCGAACATCGGCCAATCGGCCCAACCGCCGACCGCGACCAAGAGCAGCAATCCCCAGGCGACCGCTGCCCCCCAGGCAGTGAAGCGCCGTCCCCCCAGCGGAGAACGGCGCTTCGTATCGTGTCTTTGACGCATAGGCATCAAGCAGTCCTCCGCCCGTTAGGGAGCGGGGGGCTGGACGGTGCTATCCACGACGAACAGCACCCCCGGGAGCGTGGTGAGGTGCCCCTGGACGACGTCAACGTAGACCGGGGGACCCGGAACGGCGACGAACATCGCACCCGGAACGATCACCACTTGATAGCGCCCGGGGCTCATGCCGCTCACCAGGAAATCACCGTCAGGCGTCGTCGATAGTCCGGTCTTGCCGCCGATGCGGACGGTTACGTTGCCGATGCCCAGGCCGCTAGCGGCATCCACAATCTGACCGGATACTCCGGTGGTGTTAGGGTTCGTGCCCCCGCCACCGCCGCAGCCACTAACCAGAATCAGTAGGACCAGAGCCAGGACCGCGGCCACCAGCCCCGCCTTTCCGTATCTCCGCAAGCTCATGCAATTCACGCTCCGTCTTATGGCTATTGTCTTTAGTGTCATCGAGTCACGCTAACTTGAGTCACGGCGTCCACACGCTGCCCATTCTCAGCGACAGCATGGACGCGTACCAGATAGAGACCCGCCGGGACCGACGCGCCATCTTCGCCGCGCAGGTTCCAGGACTGGGTGCTAACCCCGGTGGGGGAGACTTGACCGTTGGCCAGGTGGCGAATGACGCGCCCGGCGATGTTGACTACTTCCAGGTCTACCTGGCAGGGCTGCGTGACGCTGTAGGTCACGACCACGCCGCCGGCGCCTACCTGCTGCGCCGAGGTCGACGCGATGGCCAGGTTGTTTCCGCCGCGGGCGACGACTTCCAGACGGAAGTGCCGGACGGCGCCCTTCGCGCCGCTGGTGAAGACGTACTGAGGCGTGGTGCGCATGTACATGGCGCGTCCCGCGTCTTCGTCCGTCAGGATCACGGAGCGGTCATTGGGTACCTGCGACAGGTCGGGCAGGCTCACCGCGACCTGGGACCGCGCCAGGTCGGTGGAGACAACGAACTCCCACACCTGCGGCGCCGCCGAGGTCTTGACCTGCTGGGCGAGCGACTCGCCCGCGTCGTTGACGAAGTACAGGTCAACGCCTCCACTCACGGTCGGAGGATTGGGAATCTCGAAGCTACCGTTGGCGCTTACGCCGGCGGCGCTGCACAGATCGGCGCGCCCGCCGACCTTGGCCACGATCGGCAGGATATAGCCGCCGGTCCCGACGCTTAGCGCCTGCGGAGCCACGCCGGTCGTCGCGCTCAGCGCCCCGGTCGGAGCGGTCGCCGACACCGAGGTGGTGCCGATGAGGCTGCGGAGCCAAGCGCCTTCCCAGGGCAGCAGGTAGGTGCGGGCCACGTTAGCCCCCGGCTGAGAGCTGACGAACAGATAGCTGCCCGTCGCGTGATCGTAGACGAACGCGTAGGGATCCACTCCCCCGGGCAGAGCCGGAGCCAGATTGGCCATCGGCAGGGCCATCGGGAAGGGATTAGCGATCATGTTCCAGTTCGGCCCCAGCGAGATGGCGAAGGGCACGGCCGTGGAGACCGGCAGGCCAAACCCGGAGAGCGCGAAGGGCCGGCTGTACTGTACGAAGTAGCCCTTGCCCGGTCGTACCTCAAGCGTCGAGGCGCTGTTGGGGTCCGTGGGACGCACGTACCCCGGCGGGCTAGCTATCGGGTTCCAGCGGCTGATCCCCGGAGTGCCAAAGACGCTGACCGCGTCGCGGTTGACCGGGTCATACGGCACCCCGATCATGCTGAGCCCCGCGGGCATCGTCGTCTTGAAGCTCTGGTAGCCGGTGAAATCGACCGAAGTGCTGGTCGGCACCGTTATCGTCGTGGAGGCCGGCAGGAACGAGTACTGGGCGCTGGTGGGCGTGATGGTAACCTGCCCGGCCAGAATTCCAGCGAGCACGTAGTGCCCGTTCACGTCGGTCGTGGTGGTGTGCGTGCCGTCACTTACCTGCACGCCCGCCAGCGGATCGCCACTGGCATTATTGATCAGACCAGACACCGCGTAGGTCTGCGGCGCTGCCTCGAAGTCGATGCCGGTAACCGTAGCTCCGGCAACCGTCACTATCCGGTTAACGGGCGTGAAGGCCCAATACTGCAGGGTCGGCACGACCGTGTAGGTGCCGTCGGCCACCCCCAGCAGAACGTAGCGCCCGTCCGCGCCGGTAACGGCACTAACGACGCCGTTGGTCACCGTGACGCCGGGCGTGGCCACGCCGCCTGCCGAGGTTACCCGGCCGCTGATTGCGGCCAGCGTATTGAAGGTCCAGGTGAAGGGGGCCATAGCGTTCCCCGCGCGGTCGCTGGCGTTGATGACCACCGCGATCTGCTGCGCCGAGGGTAGCCCGTTCGGGTCCTGGTAACTCACAATGACGTCGTTCAGGTTGGCGGAGTTGACGGTCAGCCGCCCGGAAACGTCCGTGCCGTTCACCGTCACCCGCAGGGTCGAGAGCTTGATGCCCGAGACCGCGTCTTGCAGGTGGAAGCTCAGGGTCGCCGTGGAAGAGATCCCCGTGGCGCCCTGGGCCGGGTTCAGGTTGGTCACTGCCGGCGCCAGCAGGTCGCCCACGGTGTGGAACTGCCAGGTGGTGTCGCTCTGGTTGCCCAGGACGTCCTTGGCCAGCGTCCGCACGGTGACCGTCTGGTTCCAGTTGAAGTTACCGCTGTAACTCACGGCTACGGTCTGCGGGGTCCCCGAAGCGGGCAACCGCGTGATCTTGCTGGTCACGCTGATCCCATTGACGAAGAGCTGGATCGTCTCCGGCTTGACGCCGGAGGTGTCGTTGAGGTTGAACGAGATGGTGGTCGCCAGCGGCACATCGATCGCGTCCGGCGCTGGCTGCTGGCTACTGACCGTCGGGCCGGAGGTGTCCTTGGTGAAGATGGACTTGCCTCGCACGAGCTTGTCCTCGTTCGGGACTTCGTCGAAGGCGGTAACCGCCACGTAGTAGGTATGGTTGGGCGTGAGGCCCGTGATCGCGTAGGAGGTCTTATCGGCCGCCACGGTCGCGAGCGCGGTCAGCCCCGATACGCTGGTGAACTGCGTGTCGGACAGCCACACGTGGTAGCCGGCGAGGTCCGCGGGCACCGGGTAGGTCGACCAGTCGAGCTGGATGCCGACGCCCTGCGGGTCGCTGGTCACCGTCAGGTAGGGCTGGACCTTGGCCGGAGCCACGGTGTCCACGACCAGCACTTGCGCACTGGACGAGTCCTGGCCAGCCGGAGGAGCGTCAGCCGTGTCCGGATCGGTGTACGTCGCCGTCACCTGGGTGCCGGTGGGGCCACCCGAGACGTTGAGCGTACCGTCGTTGGGCAGACCGGCCGTTCCCTTCGTGGGGATAGTGCCGCGGAAGATTCCGGTAGCCGGGCCGGTCTCGACGAGCGTCACCCTCTCAGTGTCGCCGCCGGCAGCCACGGTCAGCACCACTTGGACGGTGCCGGCGCCCTTCTTGTCGGGGTCGACGACCTGCAGGTACAGCGTCGAGCCTTCCTCGACCTGGTTAATCTGCGTCCAGGCGGCGTTAGCGATCATGGTCGTCGAGGGATCGTCGATCCACGGTCCGGCCTGCGCACCCTCGCTGCCGGCGGGCCAGGAGACGGCGCCCGCGTAGAAGCGGTAGGTGTGCCGACCATAGCCGAGCACCGGGGAGTCCCCGCGGATAGTGATGCTATAGGTCACGCCCGCCACGTAGTCCGGCGTGCCGCCGGCCGCGGTGAGCTGGGTCGGGTAGAGGTTGCCGTCGATCTCCACATAGATGCCGCTGGCCGGGGCCAAGCCGTCTGCATTCGCGTACACGATGCGGTAGACGAAGTCCGTGCTCAGATCGCCGGTCTGCGGCGTCAGCGTTGCGGTCGCGACGCCTCCGGGCGGCGTCAGTGTCGGCGGCGCCTTCTTGAGGTCCACGTTGAACTCCTGGACAGCACTCCAGACGGATACGGCGCCGAGGGTATCCTGGCTCTGGACCCGCCATGACCACAGGGTCAGGTCGGTCAGAGCGTCGGCTACCCCTACGGTATTGGAGGTAGTGGAGTACTGATAGTCCACGGCGCCTCCGGCGAAGCCGTTCTTGCTGAGCTGCACCGTATAGGCGACGACGCTGTCGCCCGGGTCCGGGTCGCTGGCCGGATCCCAGCGCAGCGTCGGATTTGCCGTATTCACGCTGGCCCGGTTGGCCGGCGCGAAGCCCGAGGTGGGCGGATTGGGCGGATGGTTCTCGATGACGACCGGCCCGAAGATCGAGGTGCCCGTCGTCAGGGCGGGACCGAACCAGTCCTTGCCCGTGCTGCCCCCCGCGAACCAGTCGTTCCCGTCAAAGGCCTGCGCGCGGAACCAGTGCGACCCGGCGGACAGGTTTACCGGCGCTGCCGACTTGTAGTCGACTCCCGCCACGTAGTTGGTCTGGCTGGGGTCGGTCGGCACCATGTCGTAGAAGGCATCCGGCGTGGACGGCGCCTGTCCGGCCGACGAGTATACGGCCACCCGCAGCGTCGCCGGCGGATTGTTGTCGGGATCCGAGTAGGTCACATGCAGCGTGAAGGGGGTGGCGGGAGTCCCGTCGTAGCCTGCTCGCGTGAGCGGATCGGGCGTCACGTGATAGTAGCCGGACAGCCCCTTGGCGGCGGTCCAACCGTTGAAGATGCGGAAGGTATCGCCCAGGGTGACGCGATCCGCGATGAGACCGCCCGCCCCACTCACCTTGTGTACGGTCAGGGTGCCGGCAACGTTGTTGTCCACCTGATAGACTCGGCCGGCGGCCAGGCCCGTGGCGAACACCAGGAACTTGCCGACGAGCGACCCATCCGCGTAGAGCGGCTTGCCCAGTGGACGGAGGTAGAGCAGCGTCGTGCCGTTGACCACCTTGGTGGCCGTCTCAGCCGCGGGCGGCTCCGCGTAGAAAGCAGCCAGCGAGGGCGGCCGATTGCCCTGGACGAACGGGCCCGAGAAATAGCTGCCCGCCACGGCCGGGAGCCGCGTCATCTCGCCCTCGACCTTGAAGCCGGCCGGGGTCGTACCAGGGAAGTACTGCTCCCAGTTGGGCCAATAGCCCCAGTTATCCCAGAACTCGAAGTAATAGTTGTGCATGCCGGGGTCGAGAACCATCCCGGCGCGAGCGGTATCGAACGCGTACTGGATGCCCTTAGTGAAGTCCAGGGTGATCGGATCGGCCTCGGTCTGCAGGTACATGGTGGTCGGGAACCAGTTCACGACCTGCAGCAGGTCCCCCGCCATTACTCCTGCCGGGGCGCTGAACAGATCGATGGTCCCGGTCCCGTCGGCGCCCGGAGTGACCACGGCATTGCCCGTGATCTGGTACTCCTTGTTGGCCGCCGCGCCCGTCTGGAAACTGACCTTCATCTGGCGGCCATTCTGCAGGCTCGCCAGGGAGCCGGCCTCGTACGGCATATGCTTGCCGATGGACGCGGGCACGAAATCGTAGGTGACGGTCTTGTCGGTTACGCTCACGACCCGCATCTGGCCCTGCACGTCGCCGAACAGGTCAATCCACAGGGTGCTCTTGTAGGGTTGATCGCCCCGGTGGCCGGCGCTGCGCACCATGCCGTCCTGGTCGGAGTAGTTGGCGCCAAAGACGAAGGACGAGCCCTGGGCCCCACTCCCGGGGGTCACCGTGGAGCTGACCAAGACCGGCTTGTGGTTCACGCGGAACCAGTACCAGTCGTTGTCCCCGCCCGGGACGCCCGGCATGCCCCAGTCGTTGGGCTGGTCGGGGAAGACGCCACCGTTGGACTTGAACCCCGGCCGATTCGGGAAGATGGCGGTGTTGGTGCCATCGCTGAACGCGAAGTAGTAGTTGTAGTCCCCCGCGCCGCCGCCGTTGGGCAGGGAGGCCGCCGACGCCTGGTAGTAATACACGACGCCGTTGGCGTAGTTGGTGTTACTCGAGTCCACTTTCTGCATCGAGTGGGCGATCCAGCCCGAGGTCGGGGTGCCCGCGGCGTCCGTCTTCCGGATGAAGATCTGCGCCGACTGCGGCGCCCGGTTCTCGGACTGCCAGTAGTTGATGCGGAAGACATAGTTGCTGTCGGTCGTCCACTTGCCGCCGCGGAAGGCCGCTCGCTTGCTGTAGTCGTAGAGGTCCGAGGCCTTCGCCAGTTGGTAATCGCCCGGGTCGATGTTGAACAGGTTGGGTGAGATGGTATCGTCGTTCGTATACCACATCTGCACCGGCTGCGGTCCGACAATCGGGTCCCAGGGCGTCGAGGGGAACGCCTGCTGGAAGGGGTTGGGCAAGCTGTTCGGGTATGTCCCCGCGATGGTGCCAAAGGCCCCAATGTTGTCCAGGCCCATGGGCACATACGGGAACGCGCTCAGCCCGGGGTTCACCTTCGGGAAAACGCGCGCGTCGTAGGGATAGCCGTAGCCGGCCTCTCTCCCGGGGAAGTAATAGCCGATGCGTTGGCAGCCAATACCAGTGGAGGGTGCCGGCCGATCATCGGTAGTCCCGTAGGCCCCATCACGCACCAAGAACGCCGCCCCTAGCTGTTCGCCCGGCTGCCCGAACATGGCCACGACCTGGCGGCCGATATGGGTCTGGCCCGTATTGTCGTCCACAATCTTCCCTACCGGCGGGTCCCAGTCGCGCGTGGCGATGAACTGGTAGGAGTGGGTGCCCGGCGTAAGCGCATTGTAGGTGTTGGTCACCGGTAGGCCCTGCATGTTCTGGGTGAAGCCATCCCAGGGGTCCGAACCGGTCAAATCGTAAGGGAAGCGCCAGATGTTGTGCAGCGCCTGCATGTAGTTGGTCGGGATCATGTCGTAGCGGTAAACGTTCTCGTAGGTCTTCCCGTTGTACAGCAATTGCTCGCGCCGCATGTAGTACGGCTTCGAGAAATCGTTGTCCATAATCATGATGAGTTCGGGGTCGAGGACCCCTCCCTCGGAGTTCCAGGCCTCATGGGAGCCGACCCAGTCCATGTGCGGATCCCCGATGCCAAAGAGCCAGTTGCGCCAGGGGTCGTGGCCATGCACCCCATAGTTGCCGTCCGAGGCAGTTGTCTTTTGCGAGTCATCATGGATGCCGGTGGCCAGCACCTTGTACGCATACGCGTCAAAGCGGGCGAAGCTGTCTCCCTCGGCCGGCATGAGCAGGCCGGCGCCGGTGTCCGGGTCGGTGGGCGTGGCGCGCCAGTGAGCGGGCGGCGTAGTCCCAAAGCGCCAGTAGACCACGCGGAAGATGTACTCGGAGGCGGACGAGCCCCGCACCGGGTAAGCGGGGTTATTCGTGGTCACGGTCAGCGGGCTGACATCATGCCCGTCACTGGAATACCAGTACATGATCTCGCCCGAGTCGCCCACGCCACTTCCCGGCGTAGTCACCTGGCTCAGCGGGATGGTCTGGTAGTTGACAGTCGGGGTAGAGATGGTGACTGGGGTAGCGTAGGTCTTGGCGTCCCCGTTGTCCCACTTCTCCGTCGTCAGGTCAAAACGGAAGGGGAAGCTAATATCCGCGCCCCCCGCGCCCGAGGCCATTCTGCCGGTCCTCACGCTGCCGACGAGATTGTCGTAGTTATAGCCCGAGAAGGGTCCAATGGTGATGTCCACGTTCCCATCATTCGCATGGTAGTTGACGATGACTCCAACGTTCGTGCCATTGCTGTGGGGAGTAGCCACTGCCGCAGGATTGTATTCGTACGGTCCGTCCGTGGAGAAGAAGTTGCCGCTGGCGCCGCCGTAGCCCGGGTTGTAGGCGACGTTGCCACTCACGAGCCTAATGCTCTTGATGCGCTCGTTGACCACGGTATGCGGGACTCCCGTAGGTTTCTCGAAGGTGGTCGTGCCGGTGTCCCAGGTAACGTTCACGCGGAACCAGCGCTGGGAGTTGGCGGTGGCTAGCTGAGGGTAGACCCCCGCCCCACCAAACTTCAGCGCGACGCCGCCAGCGTCCACCCGGCTGGGCAGCAGACCTGCTACCGCCACTAGTGCAAAGAAGATAGGGAGAGCGAGAGTGCGAGCGGAGAGCCTGGCGTTCATCTGGTTTCCTCCGGAAGACTGTAACGATTCCTGCCCGCGGGCGCAGAGCAGGGCGCGGCATAAGCCAGCGTACCCGTGCCGAAAAGACCGCTTCGGCGCGGGACACGGATGAGGGCCTGGTGCGGTTTTTCTAGATATGGCCGGCTGACGATTATTCGCCTCATTAGCGGAGAAATCGGTCAACTATGAGGGCTATGTTGCATTGTACCTAAACGAAATTGGCAAGTCAACCTCAAAAACCGCAAGCCCTGGACTGGATTCTAGAGGTTTTTGGTTCCTTATCTAGTATAACCCGCTCCGCGACTCGAGATCGAGCAAGCGCTTCTTCATCTCCAGACCCCCGCCAAAGCCCCCCAAAGCGCCCTGCCCGGCCAGGACCCGGTGGCAGGGAATGAGCAGGGGAATCCGGTTGCGCCCCAGCGCCTGGCCCACGGCCCGCGCCCCCCGGGGCGATCCGGCCTGCGCCGCCAGCTCCCCGTAGCTGACCGTCCGGCCATAGGGGATCCGCCGGCAAGCCTCCCAGACGCGCCGGGTGAACTCCGTCCCCTCCGGGGCCAGGGGCACCGAAAACTCGCGCCGGCTACCCGCGAGGTACTCGGTCACCTCCGCCAGCGCCTGCCAAGCGAATCGCGCCGCCCGCGCGGGACAATCCCCGCCCGCCGGAGAGCGCCGGGCCTGCGGACTAGGCCAATCCAAGGCCACCAGCCCCTCCGCGGAGGCCGTAACCTGCACCCACCCCCAGGCGGTCTGCCCCTCGCGCACACACAACTCCGATTCCGCTGGTTTTCGCATAGTGGTCGCAATAGCCTTTCTGAGTCGTGGCCGTCCTGTAGGGCGGGGGCTCGTACCCCGCCGTCGCTAGGCAATGGTTAGTCCGGCGGGGTACAAGCCCCCGCCCTACAAACGGCAAGGGTCAACGGCGACGGCAACGGCCGGCGGGGGACGTAGCCCCCCCCCAACAAACGGCAAACGGCCCGTCCCTCCCCCACCTTTCGCGCGCCTTCCCTTTATGCTATACTGAAGGGCCTATCGAGGGGGACAGTCAGTGCTCAAACGGCTCTTCGCTCGCGCAGATTTCACCCTGCTTATCACCGTTGTTCTGCTGGCCACGTTCGGCGCCGTCATGGTGGCCAGCGCCACGCGCCATCTGCAGACCTCCGGCCCCGGGGCCTCCTCCAACAAGGTCCTGGTCCAGGTGGTCTCGCTGCTGGTCGGGCTGGCCCTGATGGCCCTGGTGATGAGCCTGGACTATAACAAGCTGCTCCACGTGGCGCCGCTGATCATCGGCGGCTGCCTGCTGATGCTGGTTGTCACCCTGGTCCTCGGCCATGCCATCCGCGGCAGCGCCCGCTGGATCCCGCTCGGCCCGGTCCACCTGCAGCCTTCTGAGTTTACCAAGATCGGGGTAATTATACTCCTATCGTTCTATCTGGGTCTACGGTCTGAGGACAGCGATCTCTCCAGCCCCAAGATCTTCCTCCAGTCCCTGGGCCTGGCCGCCGGACCGGCCTTCGTCATTCTGCTGCAGCCGGACCTGGGCACGCCGCTGGTGCTGTTCTTCGTGTGGATGGTGATCATCTTCGGCAGCGGCGGCAAGGCCCTCTATCTGGGCGGAGCGCTGGTCGCGGCGGTGCTGCTGTTCACGGTGGGATGGCATACCCACCTCATCAAGGACTACGAGAAGGCGCGCATCGTCGCCTTCCTCAACCCGGAGGCCGACCCCCTGGGCGCCGGGTACCACCTGCGCCAGTCGCTGATCGCCGTCGGCTCGGGGCATCTGTTCGGCAAGGGCCTGTTCCAGGGCACCCAGAGTAATCTCGCCTTCCTCCCGGACCAGGAGACGGACTTCATCTTCGCGGTCGTCGGCGAGGAGCTGGGCTTTGCCGGGAGCCTCTTCGTCCTGGGGCTGCTGGGGATTATGATCTGGCGCTGCTTCATGGTCGCCGCAGAGGCCAAGGACGCCGGGGGCCGCGCCCTGGCGCTCGGCATCGGCGCGATGTTCCTCATGCACGTGATCGTCAACGTCGGGATGGTCCTGGGGATGATGCCCGTCAAGGGCCTCCCTCTGCCTTTCATGTCCTACGGCGGCAGCGCGATGGTCGCCAACTTTGTCGGCATCGGAATTGTCGAGAGCGTATACATGCGCCGTCACAAAATCGCCTTCTGAGTGGAGCCTACCTTTTGCCTTCTCCCCTGGAAATACCTGAATCCAAGCAGCTCATCGGCTGGCAGGGCCTGACCGTGATCGTGCCCCACGACTGGACCGTCGGCTCCGTCACCGGCGATTACCGTGAGGGCTACCTGCGCATAGACAACGCCGACATGCCCCGCCTCGAGGTCCGCTGGAGCAACAGCAAGGGCGCGGACGTGGCGCACACCGTCAAGCGCTACCTCGCCAGCCTGGAGCGCGACCGTAAACAGCCGCAAAAGGTGGAAGTAGAGCCGGATTCCCGCTTCCTCAGCCGCCGCAAGGTCGGCAAGGACCAGGTGCAGGCCTATATCTGGCGCGGCGAGCAGCATGGCTACGGCGTCGGCTGGTACTGCAAGCACTGCAGCCGGGTCATCCTGGCGCAGGTTCTGGGCAAGCCCGGGGAGAAAGGCCTGGAGGAGTTGGCGGTCAAGGTCCTGGCCACCCTCGATGACCACCCGGCAGACGACTGGGTAACCTGGTCGCTCTACGATCTGCACACGGAGATTCCCGCCGACTTTGAGCAGACCAAGGTAGAGCTGCGCGCGGGTCTGACTTCGCTCAATTTCAAGCGGGAAAGCGAGACACTGACCGTCTGCCGCTGGGGCATGGCGGAGGTCGCCCTCCGGGGCCACTCGCTGGAGTCCTGGTCCCGCCTGCAGCTCGAGAAGCAGTTCCGCTCCTACCATCCGCACCCCGCGGAGTACGCCTTCCGGGGCCATGAGGCGCTGCAGGTGACCGGGGAAAGCACCCAGCCACTCGGCCTGTGGATCCGCCTGGGCAAGCACGTCGTCCGTAAGGAATACGCCGACCAACTTGTGGCGCATCTGTGGCACTGCACCGATACCAACCGTATCTACCTGGTCTCCGGCGTGCTGGACGTGCAGAATAAGCACCTGATCGAGCAGATTCGCGACCGCACCCGCTGCCACGACTAGCGCAAGAGGTGAACCATCCAGTGAACCGACCTCTCCTCCCCCGCCTCGGGCTGAGCTGTCTTTTCCTGGCCGCGCTGGCCCTGGCCGGCCCCCCGGCCCGCGCCGACCGAGCCGCCGCGCTGCCGCTACTGGAGCAGGCCCGCGGCCAGGTCGAGGCCACCCAGTATGACGAGGCCCGGCAGTCCCTCCAGGCCGCGCTGCAGGCCGACCCCACCTTCCTCGACGCCCTCCTGTACCTCGGTTATCTGGAGGAACTCACCGGCCAGGCCGACGCCGCAGTGGCTGCCTACGGTCGGGCGCTGCTGCTCGCGCCGACCAACCAGTACGCCCGCGACCACTACCACGCCATCTTCTATGGCCCGCACTTCCCGCGCCGGATTCCGGTCGAGCAGTTGCCGCTCTCGCCGGTGCCGCTGACCCTGGACGCGGCCCACGCCGAGCCGGCCTCCGTGCTGGGCGGACCCAACCGCACCGAACGGCTGGCCTACACCACCGGCCTGCTCTTCCCGGACCAGATGCGGTCGGGCGGCGCGGTGCTGTCGGTGCCTCTGCCCTCCGCCGGGGTGGAGGCCAAGCAGATGGCCAATTTCAACCGCGTCTGCTACGGTTTCACCGCTCCCGCCGGGTCGCCGGACGCCCTGCTGCGGGTGGCGGTCTATTACCCCTCCGCGAATCTTAGCGCCGCGGGGACTGACTACGCGCCCCTGGCCGTCCGGCTCACCCACTGGATGACTCGCCTGTGCGCCTACTACGAACTGCGCCTGGGCACCGCCCTCCCGGCCGAGCCGATCGCGGTGTACCTCTGCGAGGGCGGCCCGACCGAGGCGGAGACTTACGAGAACGCGATCTACCTGTATCGCCTTGGCACGGATCGCCTGCCCCTGGAATGGATGCGCGAAGCCGCGCACGAGACCGGCCACCGCCTGCTGCCCCAACTGGGCCGCTTCACCGCGCCCGAACCGTGGGGCAGTGGCTTCGTGGGCGAGGGGCTGGCCTTCCAGTGGCTGGCGGCGGAGGCCGGCGTGGTCGCCGGGACGCCCTGGCCCGCGCCGGAGGCCCAGGCCAAGCTCGCCGGCGTGTGGTCCGGCCCACCCCTGCCGCTGGCGGACTATCTGGCCCGCAGTTGCCGCCCGCTGCTGGACGCCTGGACGCAGACCGGCCCCGACTCGCCGCTACTCCGCGCGGACACGGAGGCCACCCTGTCGTACGTGCGGGGCTTCCTGCTCTGGGTCCAGGCCGCGCATGACGACGCTCTGCTGGCCGCGACCCTCACCGGGGCGACCGGCATCAACCCGGTGGACTATGTCACTTCCTACCAGGACCAGGTCAAAAAGCGCCTAACCGACCCCCGCGCCCCGGGCCTGATCCTCTCCGCCGGCGCGCTGAGCCTCTCGCCCCCCACCAAGCTAACCAAGCGCCCCGCCGAGGGCGCCCTGCGCCGCGAGAACGTAACCCTGGCCCCCGGCGACCGCGCCGTGTGGCGCCTCTACCTCCCCGCCGGCTCCTGGCGCATACAAATAGTAGCCACCCCCAATGCCGACCTAACCGCGCAACTAGACGACCAACCGGCCCCCCTGGACGCCGACAAGCACAACCAGCTAACCCTAACCACCCCCCAACCCGCCTGGCACACCCTAACCCTAACCGCCGGAGGCACCGCCCCGGTCACGGTGAACTGGCTGCGGATAGACGCGGGGAAGGAAGCGTAGGAGGGGCCGGATGGCAAACATCGGAGGCCGCCGTGGCAAGCATTAGAGAAACCAGAAAAATCGTCGCCATCGGCGGAGGAGAGATACGCTCGGAGTCTGGCCCGGCGGAGACGCTGGCGATCGATGAGGAGATTCTCCGTCTGGCCGGCAAGGCGCGGCCGAAGCTGCTGTTCCTGCCGACAGCCAGCGGGGATGCCAAGGGGTACATCGAGGCCGTCGAGCAGCACTTTGGGGCAACGCTGGGCTGCCGGGTCGAGGCACTGTGTGTCGCCCGGGAGCGCGAGGCAAAGCCGGAATGGGACCGGCGCATCCTCGATGCGAACATCATTTATGTGGGCGGCGGCAATACGGAGAAGATGATGCGGATCTGGCGGCGACTGGGCGTGGACCGGTTGCTGGGGGCAGCGAGGGAGAGAGGCGTGGTGCTGGCGGGGTTAAGCGCCGGGGCTATCTGCTGGTTCCGCTACGGCTGCTCGGACTCTCGCAAGGAGCGAAATCCGCAGGCCGGACCCATCCGGGTGCGAGGGCTGGGGCTGATCGGGGCCTCCCTGTGCCCGCACTTCGACTCAGAGGGTGACCGGAAGCTCGAGTTAAAGAGGATCATGGCCCGGACCTCCGGCGTCGCTCTGGCGCTAGGGGACTGCTGCGCCCTCGAGATCATGGGAGACACGTACCGAGTCCTGACCTCACGCGACGCCGCGCCGGCCTATCGGGTTTTCTGGCGCCGGGGCGAGTACTACGAGGAGCCTCTGGAGCCGACCGACGACTTCCGGAGCCTACCGGAACTGCTGAACAAATAGAGGAGCACTGACCCTCCATGACCGACGAATTTGGCCACGAGATAATCCGCCTCTGGGAGGACCCGGCGCCTCTCGCCACCGGCGACGCCGCTGGCGACATCCCTACGCTCACCGTCTTCCTGCCGCCGGCCGAGCTGGCTACCGGACAGGCGGTGGTGGTCTGTCCCGGCGGAGGGTATGGCGGGCTGGCTTGCGACCATGAGGGCTACCAGATCGGCGCTTGGCTCAATGAGCGCGGGATTGCGGCGTTCATGCTGCGCTATCGGGTGGCGCCCTACCGGCACCCGGCGCCGCTGCTGGACGCGCAACGGGCCGTGCGCACGGTGCGGGCGCGGGCCGCGGAGTGGGGCGTGGACCCGGCGCGGATCGGGATTTGGGGCTTCTCGGCGGGGGGACATCTGGTGGCGACCGTGGGCACGCAGCCCGGCGCGTGCGACCCGGCGGCGACCGACCCGGTGGACCGCGTCTCCGCTCGCCCCGACTTCCTGATCCTCTGCTACCCGGTCATCAGCCTGACCGCGCCCTACTCGCATTTCGGCTCGCGCGACAATCTGCTGGGGGTGCCCGCCAACCCGGCACTCAGCGCCGCCCTCTCGGCGGAGACCCAGGTGACCGCGGACACGCCACCGACTTTCCTCTTCCACACCGATGCGGATGAGGGCGTACCGGCGGAGAATAGCGTGGCTTTCTACCTGGCCCTGCGGCAAGCGGGGGTCCCGGCGGAGCTGCACATCTACCGCCCCGGCGGCCACGGCGTAGGCTTGGCGCAAAGCGATGAGGTGCTCTGCACCTGGCCGGAGCGCCTGGCAGACTGGCTGCGGGGTCTCGCGTAGGGGGGTGTAGCCGTTTGTAGGGCGGGGGCTACGTCCCCCGCCGCGGCCTCCCACTGACTAACGGCAAACGGCCGGCGGGGGACGTAGCCCCCGTCATACAACTACTCCGGGCACCTCACCAGCACCGCGCCCACATACGACACGGTATTCTTGCCGTTGACGTACTTGAGGCCCACCGACTGCACCAGTGAACTGATCTCCAGGCCGCAGCCCTCCACGGAACCCAGCGCCTGCTCGGGGAAGCGGCAGGGCTCGTCGGGACAGGAGCACTTCGCGCAGTAGCCGCACCCGCCGCAGCCCAGCACCAACACCGCGCAATCGGGGAACTGCTCGGCCACCCGCTGCCCCAAGTCGCGCACCCTCTGGTTATGCGCCCGCGCGGCCTCCTCCATCCCCTCGAAATCCCAGGAATCCTCCAGCGTCGCGATGCTCTGCACCAGCACGATGCCGGGGAAGGAGGCGATGGTCTCCCCCAGCCCCTCCAACTCGCCCCCATACGGCGGGCAAGTCCAGCAGCGCCCGGAGCGCCCGCAGGCATTAGCCAGGCAGGCGTCGCGCACTTCCTGCTTGACCTCCAGATAGCTCCGGTCGTTAACGGTGCGCGCATGGGTCGCCCCCAACTCCTGCGCCCACGCCTCTATCTGCGTCAAAAAGTCGGTCATCAAGTCTCCTCTGGTTGCTTCAGGATGGTGAAGACGGCGATGGGCTATCCCCCGCGCCAGAACGTCCCCCCTGAAACCCAAACGGAATTCGGTACTTATCAGGTAGATCCTTCGGGAGCGCCTCACAGAAACGATTGTGATAATCGGCTAGCCATCCGTACTTAGCGGCAATGCGCGGGTTTCCGGCGTGTTCTTGCAGGTGCCGTCCTATGAGTTCCGCGTGGCGGGAAAGGGCGATGTGTTCTGCATCGCACCACCGATAGGTCTCTGGAGCCTCATCCCAGTGCAGCAGGTTATCCGCATCAATGGACGACAGGTAATTGAGGAAACAACGACCGTCTCGGTCAATCAGAATCGCCTTCTGCGCGAAGGTGCGTCGCTGCTTGAGGACGTCTTCGCCCTCTTGGCCGGTGTCAACCAAACGGACCTGTTCAGCGTCCTTCGATACTTTCTCGGCCACAAGAACCCGAGGGTAGAAAGCCTCGTTCTCTCCCATCATGTACGCCTCTACAAAAGCTGGACTGAAGACTATTCCGCGCTCGTCATCATGGTAATGCGGCCCTCTCGTGATCGCTCCTCGAATCCAGAAATCCTTGCTCGCCAGCGCGTTCACGAGCGTCGTGGCAAAGAGTAGGGCATAGAAGCACCCGTCTCCCTCCTTGGTGACCGGGCACGTGAGCACGATAGTATCTGACAGAACCTGCTGCCGGATGCGGTCAATTAGTTCAGCGTCGTTCGTTGGGGGCCATGCCTTCTGAGACCACCGCTTGCTATGTTCTACCCTGTCCCGCGCGAAGTCGATGACCCAGCGAAGGTCTGACACCCGAGGCTCCGGCGAGCCGCTGCTGTTGGCCTCTTCGATGATGGCCTTGTAGCCTATTATATCTAGGCATACCACATAGAAGTCCTCGAAAACCGCGTCTTCCGTAAATGGTCCCCTCCCCGCCTACTCGGCGAACATCTGCTGGGCGAACTCCTCGGCCGAGAAGGTCTCCAGGTCCGTCATCTTCTCGCCCAGGCCCACGGCCTTGATCGGCAGGCCCAGCTCCTGGGTGATGGTCAGCACGATTCCGCCCTTGGCGCTGCCGTCTAGCTTGGTGACGATCAGGCCGGTCAGGTTTAGGCTATTGTGGAACTCGCGCGCCTGCAGCAGCGCGTTCTGGCCGATGGTGGCGTCCAGGACCAGCAGCCGCTCGTCGGCGGGGCGGCCCAGTTCGCGCTCGATAATCCGGCCGATCTTCTCCACCTCGGCCATCAAGTTGACCTTGGTATGCAGCCGCCCCGCGGTGTCCACGATCAGTAGGTTGGCCCCGCGGGCCTGCGCGGCCTTGACGCCGTCATAGGCCACCGCGCCGGGGTCCGCGCCGGTATGCGAGGCGATGATGTCGCAGCCGATGCGCTCGGCCCACACCCCCAGTTGCTCCGCCGCGGCGGCGCGGAAGGTATCGGCGGCGGCCAGCATGACTTTCTGCCCCATCTGCGTATAGCGGTAGGCCAGTTTGGCGATAGTGGTGGTCTTGCCCACCCCATTGACGCCCAGCACCAGGAAGACGGTCGGCCGCTCCTTGGCCTTAGCCAGGGTCCCCTCATAGGGCCGCAGCAGCTCCGCCACCTGCGCCTGCAGGGCCTCGCGCAGTTGCTCCGGCGTAGTCAGCTTGCCCTTCTCGGCCTGCTCGCGCAGCTCGTCCACCAGCTTGATCGCCAGCGCGGCCGCGACGTCGGCCTGGATCAGCGCGGCCTCCAGGTCGTCGAGCAAATCATCATCAATAACCGCGCGCCCGGTAAACACCGCCGCGACGCGCTTGAATAGTCCCTTTAGCATGGTTCGTTCTCCGTTGTTGGTGGGAAGGGGCTCGGCGTTGCCGTTGCCGTTGCCGTTGCCGTTTGTAGGGCGGGGGCTCGTACCCCGCCGTCGCTAACCAAACAACTGTCGGCGGGGCCAGTCCCCGCATTACAGGACCTCAATCTCTCCCTGGTACGGCCAGTCTCCTGGTTCGGTGCACAGCCCCGCCCGGACCAGATTGAGCCATACGTAATGCCACTTCTCCTCGTAGCTTTCGGTGGAGCGCAGGAGGTGGTCGAAGAACTCCGCCTGCCACAATCGCCCCTTCCGGCCTTGCGCCCAGGCTGCCCGCGTCGCCCTCTCCTTGAATCCGCCCACAAACCTGCTCAGATCGCCAAACGCCGCCGCCGGCGAGCAGAAGAAGTGCACGTGGTCAGGCATGATCACGTATCTGCCGACGAGCCAGCCGTATCGCTCGGAGGTCTCCCCCAGGGCGGAGACTACCACCTCGGCCATAGCGTCCGTGCCCAGAGCCGCGCGGCGTTCGCGCACCACGCTCGTCACCAGAAATACGGGTGGCTTGCCGTGCGCCACCGGCAGCCGCTGCAGATGCTCACGACGGGGAAGGTCTTTCCTGTTTGTGCCGGTGAGGTCCATAGTATGTACCCCGTCGAATGACGTTTGCTCAGCGACGGCGGGGTACGAGCCCCCGCCCTACAAACGGCAACGGCAGAAGGCAACGGTATTCCCCGACTACCCACCACCGACCCCCCTACGACATCAGCGGCAGCACGCGACTTCCGGCGCCGCCGGCGGCCATGCCGGCTTGGCGCTCGGCGCCTACTTGCTCCTTAGCTTCCTTCTTGGCGTCCTCCAGGGTTACCGAAATCAGCCGCGACACCCCGCCCTGGCGCATGGTTACGCCGTACAGCACGCTGGCCGCCTCCATCGAGCGCGGGTTGTGCGTGATGAGGATGAACTGCGAACGCGCGGCGAACTCCAGGATGATGTCGGCTAGCTTGTCCGTGTTGTTAGCGTCGATCGCTGCGTCAATCTCGTCCATCACGCAGAAGGGCGCGGGG
Organism: Armatimonadota bacterium; assembly: GCA_036504235.1. Lineage (GTDB taxonomy): Bacteria > Armatimonadota > Zipacnadia > Zipacnadales > Zipacnadaceae > Zipacnadum. The sequence goes on from DASXVN010000028.1 coordinate 46,996, forward strand.
CGGACCTTGATCATGGCAAAGAGCAGCGCCATGGCGGTCATCGCTCGCTCGCCGCCGGAGAGCAGCAACAGATTCTGGCGGCGCTTGCCCGGCAGGCGCACCAGGACCTCCACGCCGCTGGTCAGCGGCGCCTCCGGGTTGGTCAGTTCTAGACTGGTCTCCCCGGTGGGGAAGAAGCGCTCGAATAGCTCCTGGAACGCCGCCCCCACCTCCGAGAAAGCGCTCAGAAAAGCGGTGGTGGCGGCCGCGTCCACCTCGGCGATGACCTCCAGCAGGTCCGCCTTGGCCTGGTCGAGGTCGTCCGCCTGATTTTGCAGGTACTGCTCCCGCGCGCCCAGGCGCTCAACTTCCTCGATGGAACTGAGGTTCACCGGCCCCAGCTTGCGGATCTCCGTGCGCAGGACGTTGGCCTCGCGGCGCGCGGCGGGCTCGTTGAAGCCCTCCGGCTGCATCCGGCGCGCCTCGTCCAGGCCCAGGGAGTAGACCTCGCGCAGTTGGTTCTCCAGGTTCTCCAGAGAGGCCTCGGCGCGCGCCAGGGTCAGCTCGGCGCGGTACAGCTCCTCGCGCTGCTGCTCGCCCAGCGTCTCCAACTCGCGGCGCGAGCGCTCCAGGTCCGCCAGCGCCCGCCGGAACTCGGCCAGTTGCTGGCTCTGCTCGGTGGCCGCGGCCTTGAGCGTTTCCACCTGCTTTTCCAGCTCCGCCGCGGCTTGCCGGCCCGCCTCGGTCTGGCCGGGCAGCGACTGGAGCTGCTGCTCAATCTCGTGTAGTTCGGCGGTCCGCTTTTCCTGGTCCTCGGCCACGCGGCGCAGTTCCCCGCGCGCTTGGGCCAGCAGGTTCTCCACCGACCGGACCCGCTCCCGCGCCTCGGCCAGCGCCACCTCGGCGGCGCCCACTTCCAGGCGCATCTGGGTGAGGCTCTCCCCCTGCGTACGGTGGCCCTCCAGGACCACCCGCTCGGCGGACAGGCCCTCCAGGGTGTGCGCCAGGCCCGAGGCGGACAGTTGCGCCTGCGCCGCCTGCTCGGCGGCCTGCTGGCGCCGCTCGCGCAGGGCCTCCACTTCGCGCTCCGTCTCCTCCAGGGCCACACCGGCCGCCCGCAGGCTATCCGCCAGACCCCGCATCTGGCCCTCGCCGGCCTCCGCCTGCTTCTCGAGGCCGCTGGCTTCCGCCTCCAGGCCTTCCACGGCGCTCGCGGAGTCCGTCTGCTGGGCCTCCAAATCTTCCTCGGTCCCCCACATCTGGGCCAGCGAGACGCGCATCCGGATCAGGCTCTCCTCCACCTCGCGCAACTCGCGCTTGCGGGAGAAGGCCGCCTGCACGCCGACATCACCGCCGCCGGCGGTCAGGTCGCCAAAGGGGCCGACGACCTCCCCGGCCAGCGTCACGATCCGCGCCGGGCCGCGCAGGCGCGTGCGCAGGGGCCAGGCGTCATCCAGGCTATGCACCACCAGGACATCGCTCAGCAGCACCTCAAAGACGTGCGCCAGTTTCTTGGGGAAACGAATCAGCCCGGCGAGACCGCCCTCCACGCCGGGGCCGCGGCCCACCGTGGCCGCCTCCATCGAGCGCGAGGCGCTGGCGACCCGGTCCACGGGCAGGAAGGTCGCCCGGCCCAGGTTGTGCTCGGCCAGATACGCGGCCGCCGCTTGCGCGGCTTCCTGGTCCTGCACCAGCACCCACTGCAGCCGCTGCCCCAGGCCCGCTTCCACCGCCGGTTCCAGCTTGCGCGGCACCTCCAGCATCTCGCCCAGCAGGCCCAGCACGCCGGTCAAATGCCCCTCGCGGGCCGCCTTGGTCACCATGCGCGGACCCTCGGCAAAGCCCTCCTGGGCTTCCTCCAACTCCCGCAGGACCTGGCCGCGCGACTCCAGCGCCGCGACGTAATCGGACAGCAGGCCCTTCTTCTGCCGGTGCTCGCGCAGGGTGTGCCGCAGGGCGGCCTGGACTTTCTGTGCCTCCTGCCAGCGGCCGCGCCGCTCGGCGGCCTGCCCCTGCGCCTCGCGCACCTGCTCGCGCAGCACGTTGACGCGCTCCTGCAATTCCTGCCGCCGCTGGCCGGTGGTCGCCTGCTGGCTGGTGAGGCGCTCAATGCGGCTCTCCAGGTCGGTTTGCAGGCCCTCCATGGCCTCAAATTCGCGCTGGGCCAGGGCCAATTCGCGCTGCAGGCGGGATTCCTGGCCGCTCAGTTCGCCGGCTTGCCGCTGCAGTTCGGCCTGCCGCTTCTGCTCGGTGTCCAGGGCCGCGCGGCGCTCGGCGAGGTCCGGGGTCAGGCTCTCGGCGCGCTGCCGGAGTTCCTGGGCCTCCTCGCCCAGCCGCTGCTCCTGCGCGGCCAGCTCCTGCCGCCGCTGCTCCAGTCCGGCCAGAGCGGGCTGCAGCCTCTCCTGGCGACTGTGCAGCGACTCCTGCTGCTGGCGGACCACGGTCAGTTCCTGCCGGCTGCGGTCCAGCTTGCGCTCCGCCTGCGAGAGCCCCTCGCGGGTCTGCTCCAGGCGCTCGCTTAAGGCCTGGGCCTGCTCATCCAGGCGGTCCCGCTCGATCTCAATCTCCTTAAGCCCGGTCTTGGCCCGCTCCACCCCCTGGCGGAGGTTGTCCATCTCGTGGAGGGCCTGGCCGCGCTTCTCCTGGCGTCGGTCCCAGTCCAGCACAATCAGCGCCAGCTCCAGCCGCTTGAGCGACTCGGCAAGGTCCCGGTACTCGCGGGCCACCACCGCCTGCTTTTCCAGGGGCTCGCGTTGGCGCTTGAGTTCGTAGATGATGTCCCGCACCCGCGCCAGATTGGCCTGGGTCTTCTCCAGCCGCCGCTCGGTCTCCGCCCGGCGAATCTGGTACTTGCGCACCCCGGCGACCTGCTCGATCATCATCCGCCGGTCCTCGGGGTGGGCGCTGAGGATGGCGTCAATCTCGCCCTGGCCGATAACGGAGTAGCCGTCGGGGGTCAGGCCGGTGTCCACCAGCAGATCGGCGATATCGCGCAGGCGGACCACGGTGCCGTTGAGCAGATACTCGCTCTGCCCGGAGCGAAACAGCCGCCGGGCGATGACCACCTCGGAGAAATCAATGGGGAGCGCGCCGTCGGAGTTGTCAATGGTCAGGGCGACCTCAGCCATGCCCAGAGGGGCGCGCTGGTCGGAGCCGGAGAAGATGACGTCCTCCCACTTCTGGGAGCGCACCGCCCGCTGGCTCTGCTCGCCCAGCACCCAGAGAATGGCGTCGGTAATATTGCTCTTACCGGCCCCATTGGGTCCCACAATAGCCGTAATCCCGGGCCCGAAGTCCATCTCGGTCCGGTCGGCAAAGGTCTTAAAGCCGCGAAGCTGCAGTTTTTGTAGTCGCAAGGGAAGGTTCCTCAGTAAGTACGCCGGCTGGGCAATCGGAGGGCATTATATACGAGGCGAGGAGATTGTGCTACCGGGGAGGCGGCGGAGGACGGAGGCAGGCGGCGCGGACGGTAGGGCGGTTGAGCCAGCGACCAACCAATACCAAGAGAATGAGGAGGGCAACGCCTGCGGCAAAAACGGGGTTCTCAAAGACGCTACGTTCCCGTCCTGTGGCTTGCGCCAACAGACTCGGCGCTATATTGAACGCCACCACGGCGGAGATCGGCATCACGCCCATAATCCCGACCCGTGCCCACTCCCGACGGTTTGCCAGACCCCAACCGACGGCGACCCACAGGCCCGAAAGCAGCATCATCGCGCCGAGCAGGCCCCGGGCGCCCCATACCTCCGCCGGCAGGGCGCTCGCCAGCCGAGCGCGGTCGACAATCACGGGCCAATAGATGATCTCCGCCGCCAGCGTGACAATGCCGATCGCCATAAAGGCAGCGCCGCCAAGGCGCAGAGCCGTGAAGGTGCGGGAGTCCGGTGCCACCATGTCCTCCTCAAGACCTGTCTCTGGCCCACAGACTTGCTCCCCCCTCTCCTGCCAGGAGAGGGGGGCTGGGGGGTGAGGCCTCCCCCGTCTACCTCACCAATATATCCGCGCGTCCCACCTTGAAGCCCTTCCACTCCACCTCAATCATGGGCCAGTCCACCGGCGCGGACAGCCACTCGATCCCCTGCGCGCTGGTCAGAACGGTGTCCTCCGACTTGGTGCCGGTGATGGAGGGGTTCCAGGCGAAGGCCTGGTTCTCCAGCACGATCTCCGGCGACTCCAGGCCGCCCTTGTAGGTGCGCGAGCCGTAGCCGGTGCCGCCGCCCTGATGGTGCAGGCACCACTCGTCCGCGTAGCCGGTCGCCGCGTAGGTGTCCACGGCCTGGCGGAAGATGTCCTTGACCGCCGCGCCGGGCGTCGTCTCCAGGTTGAAGCAGGCATCCACGGTGCAGACCGCGCGGTGCTTGTCGGCCAGCTTCGCCGGGACCGGCCCGAAATGGACGATGCGCGTGGCGGAGATGACCAGCCCGTTCATGCGCCCGCACAGGACGATCTCGGCCTGCTTTTCGAGCCGCTTGGCCTTGGGAATCGGGTGGCGATACTTGAGGATACGCTCGTCGGTGGCGACCAGGACCACAATCGGGTCCACGCCGACCGCCTGGACCTTGCCGGCCAGCAGCGCAGCGATCTCGTACTCGGTCATCCCCGGCGCGATCTCCCGGCAGGTGTCGGTCAGCGCCCGCGAGCAGAGCGCCCCGTTAGTCCGGTAGCGCTCGATCTCCGGCGGCAGCAGCGCCCACTGCAGGCGCGAAATCGCCTCGCTCCGGTCCACCGACCCGGCCGGCCAGGCGGTGTCGCTGGCGACGGTCCCCGCGGCCACGGCGGCCAGCCGCGCGTCGTCGTTCTGCTCGTGCCAGTTGTCGAAAACCAGCTCAAAAGGCAGCCCGACCAGTTCCTCGTCCGCCAGGCGCGGCGCCTCGATGTTGCTGGTCAACACGTACTGTCCGGTAGCGGTCACGACCACCCGGGCCACGCCGGTGTCGGTGGTGCTGAGCACCTTATGGTCGCCGCCGCCGGTGATCCACGAGAAGTTCGCCTGCGTGCTGAGCACCACGGTCCCCACATGCTCCCGCGCCATCCAGTCGCGCAGAGTCGCTAGCTTCGCCTGTACTTCCTCGAGTCGAGTCATGGTGTGTCTCCTCCGTATGGGGCGGGAGGCAGGGCCTGCCCTCCGCCGTTTCCGCGTAGGGGCGGCGGTTACGCCCGCCGCCCGCGGCTGCCGCTAACGGTCCTAATCCGTTGGCGTCCACTCCGTGCGTCGTTGTACTGCTCCCCCTCTCCCAAGGTCAGCCGCGGGAGAGGGGGCTGGGGGGTGAGGTAAGACTGGCGTCCGACCTCCCCCTTGCGCTCTGGCGCGGGCGGCGGGTGTAACCGCCGCCCCTACAACGGCAACGGCGACAGCCCCTACCTCCTCTACCCTACTGCTTCTCCAGCTTCACCCAGTCAATGCCCACCATATGGGCCGGCTGGGCCTTCTCGTTGGCGCCGGTGATCTCGAAGGTGAGCTTGTGCTCGCCCTTGGTCAGGTCGTGGGCGCCCAGGTCCAGCACCGGGGTGGTGACTACGCCGTCGTTGTACAGGTCCACCGGGTCGCCGAGCTTCACGTCGTCCAGGTAGAGCTGCACGATGCCGTAGTCAATGGCCTTGGTGAGCACTGTCGTCAGCTTGTAGTTGCCGTCGGCCTCCACGGGCAGGGACAGGGTCAGCTTGTCCCCCACCTTGCCGCCGGTCCACCAGAGCTGCATGCCGCCGCTCCACTTACCCGCGCCAAAGTTATCCATGCCCTGCGCGCCCTGCCCGCCGCCGGTGCTGGCGATGATCTTCATAGACTCGGCCTCAAAGGCGCCGTCCGCGTTCTTGAGATTGAGCGGGGTGTAGAAGTCTACGCGGTCCTGCACCGGCACGGCCGCGTACGGATCCTGGCCGCCGGGGGCCTGGTACCAGTAGGCGACGCAGTCGTACTGGCAGGGCCGCTTGTTGTCGTTGTACTTCTCGATGTCAGCCTCAAAGGAGGTCTGGAAGGGAACGTTGTCGGCGATATGCCAGCGCTGCACGGAGATGTGCCCGTTGTTGGCCTGATTGTCGTTGCGGGTCTGGTTGTGCAGCGGGTGATAGAACAGCCGGCCGCTGGACCAGGCGTAGCCGAAGTAGTCCTCGGAGCCCGTGCCGAACCAGGAGGGGAACTTCTCCCCGTCCACAAAGAACTTCTCGTCGCCCTCGCCCCACCAGCCGCCGCGGGGATTCCAGATGTTGAGCGCCACGCCGACGAAGCGGCCCCGGCCCTCGGTCTTGAGCATGGGCCAGTCAATCGGCCGGTCGGGAGTGGCCGGCAGGAAGGCGTCGCGGTGCCACTTGGCGTGGAAGCGGGCCAGCTTGGCCGCCTCGCCCGCCGCCAGCGGCTGGCTCAGCAGGTAGACCTTAAGCTTGCGCTCGGTGGCCCCGTCGTTGACGATCTCCACCTGCGCGCCTTTGGCGTAAGGCATGTACCAGCGCGAATACAGGAACTGGTCAGTCATGCCCAGCGGGTAGGCCTCGTACTTGTTGAGCCCGGGCCCGGTGCCGAAGAAGTCGCCCAGCGGCGACCAGACGCTCGGCTCGGTCTCCCCGTCCCATTTGATCTGCAGGGCCAACTCGCGCAGGCCCACGGCCACGTCCTCGCCGACCCAGTCGGGCGTCGCGACGAGCAGCCCGCTGAGGGCGCCGGAGCCCTTGAGCGCTCCCGCGGTGACCTTGCCGCCGGCGGGGATGGTCAGTTCCTTGTAGGCCATCGTCGCGCCGAAGACCGTGATGATGGGGGCAATCAGGGTGTCGTCGGCCTTCTGCAAGGCTGTCTTGTCCTCGGCGCTCAGCGTCATCTTGAAGGTCGGAACCACGGTGCCCGCGGGGAAGGTCTGATAGTCGAAGTGGTAATAGTTGCCCCAGCCCGGATCGGCGACGATCTTGCAGGACTTCTGGTAGGGGATGGGCACATAGTTGTTCGCGCCGTTGGCGGCGGTGGTATGCACCAGCGTCGGGTAGGTGAAGGGCTCGGTCTTGCGGTCGAAGTAGCTCTTGAAGGTCAGGTCCACGGCCGGCTCGGTGGCGCCGTCCAGGTAGATTTTGATGTGCCCGTCGCCCGGGGTCGCCGACCAGATGCGGCGGATGCAGCCGGGGCCGGTCATCTCGGCCAGGACGGACTGGTCGCCTTCCTTGCGGATGATCCCGCCGCCGTCGCCGTTGGCCTCCCAGGCGATATATTTGTCGGTGGCGGCGTCATACTTGCTGGCCCGGTCGTAGCTGGACCACTGGGCGCAGGTCTCGCCCTTCTCCGGCACGGTGGCCAGACGCTGCAGGTCCGTAATCTGTTTGACCAGGTCCGCATAGGTGTACTTAGGTGCGGCCTGCGCAGTGAGCACGGTCAGCAGCAACAGCGGTGCGACGAGCAACCAGCGGTATTTCATCGGGTCCCTCCTGGGAATCTAGCACTCATGCGTCTGCGGAAATCTAGGCGGCAAAGCGCAGGCGAACAGCCCCGGCGGGGGACGTAGCCCCCGCCCTACAAAAGGCGCCCGCTACTTCACCGGCGTCAGCTTGATCCAGTCCATCCCGAAGTAGTACATCGCCTTGGCGGCGTCGTTCTTGCCCACGTTCTCTATGGTCAGCTTGTGCTCGCCCTTGGTCAGGTCGTGCGCGCCCAGGTCGATCACCGGGCTGGGGATGACGCCGTTGTTGTACAGGTCAACCGGGTCGCCCAGCTTTACGTCATCCAGGGAGAACTGGAAGATGCCGTAGTCGTCGGCCTTGGTGAGTACCGTGGTGAGCTGGTACTTGCCGTCCGCGTCCACCGGCAGGGCCACCACGAGCTTACCGCCGGGCTTGCCGGAGGGCCAGAAGAGCTGCATGTTGCCGCTCCACTTGTCGGCGCCAAAGCCGCTCATTTCCTGGACGCCGGCATTGCCTGCCAGAATCTTGAGCGCCTCGCCCTCGAAGGCGCCGTCGGCGTTCTTGATCGCCACCTGTGTATAGTAGTCTACCCGCTCGGCCACCGGCACCGAGGTATAGAGGTCCTTCCCGCCCGCCTGGTACCAGTAGACCGTGCAGTCATACTGGGTCGGCCGCTTGTTGCTCTGGTACTTCTCGATATCAGCCTCAAAGGAGGTCTGGAAGGGGACGGCGTCGCTGATATGCCAGCGATTCACGGCAATATGGCCGTTATTGCCGGTGTTGTCGTTGCGGGTCTGGTTGTGGTAGGCGTTGGAGAAGAGCCGCGGATTGCCCCAGGCGTAGCCGAAGTAGTCCTCCGAGCCGGTGCCGAAGGTCGAGGGGAACTTCTCTCCGTCCACGAAGAACTTCTCATCGCCCTCGCCCCACCAGCCGCCGCGCGGGTCCCAGACGTTGAGCGCCACGCCCACGAACCGCCCGCGCCCGTCCGTCTTGAGCATGGGCCAGTCAATGAGGCGGTCGGGCCGCTGGTACAGGAAGGCGTCCCGGTGCCACTTGGCATGAAAACGCGCCAGCTTGGCCGCGTCGGCCGCCGCCAGCGGCTCGGTGAGCAGAAAGACCTTGAGCTGGCGCTCGGTGGCCCCGTCGTTGACGATCTCCACCTGCGCGCCCTTGGCGTAGGGCATGTACCAGCGCGAATAGAAGACCATGTCGGTCATGCCCAGCGGGTAAGACTGGTACTTGTTCAGTCCGGGGCCGGTGCCGAAGAAGTCCCCCAACGGCGCCCAGACGCTCGGCTCGGCCTCCCCGTCCCATTTGACCTGAATCGCCAACTCGCGCAGGACCTTCTCCATATCCGCAGCGGGGACGACCGGGGGCATAATCAGCATTCCACTCAGCGCGCCGGAGCCCTTGAGCGCACCCACGGTGACCTTGCCGCCGGCGGGAATGGTGAAGTACTTGTAGGCCCTAGCCTTGGCGATGAAGGCGTCCGCCGGCGCACTGAGTTCGCCGTCGGCCTGCGCCAGCGCCGCCTTCTCCTCCGGACTCAGGCTCACCCGGAAGGTCGGCACCACGGTGCCCTCGGGGAAGGTCTCGTAGCCGAAGTGGAAGTATGCGCCCCAGTCCTTGTCGGCCACGATCTTGCACGATTTCTGGTAGGGAATCGGCACGTAGTTGTTCTGCCCGGCGGACATGTTATTGACCAGCGCCGGGTAGGTGAACGGCTCGGTCTTGCCGTCAAAATAGCCGCTAAAGGGCAGGTCTACGGTCGGCTCGGTGGCCCCGTCGAGGTAGATCCGCACGTGCCCCGCGCCGGGGGCCGCCGACCACATCCGCCAGATACAGCCCGGGCCCTTCATCTCCGCAAAGACGAACTGCTCTCCCTCTTGCCGGATGTATCCGCTGCCGTCGCCGTTCGCGTCCCAGGCGAGGTACTTGTCGGTGGCCGCGTCATACTTGCTGGCCCGGTCGTAGCTCGACCACTGCGCCATGGTGTCGCCCGGGGCCGGCAGAGTGGACAGATACTTCAGGTCGGTGAGGCGCTTGACCAGGTCCAGGTAGGTGTAAGTCGGAGCGGATTGCGCGGTAAGTACGGCCAGGAGCAGCAACGCGACGACGAACAGCCAGCGGTATTTCATGAGACCTCCTAGGAACTCAGTACTCGTGCGCCTTCGGAAATCTGCACAGCGAAGATGTTGGGCTGGCGCCCGGCAGCCTGCTGGTAGTCGGCGGCCACGCGGGGGATGAAGCTGTCCACCTGCGGCGCGGCCACCAGGGCCAGAACCGCTCCGCCAAAGCCCGCGCCCACCAGCCGCGAGCCGTAGCAGCCGGCGCGCTGGGTGGCCGTCCACATGGCCTCCAGTTCGGCGCAGCTTACCTCATAGTTGTCGCGCAAGGAGCGGTGGGAGGCCGACATCATCCGCCCCACCGCCTCCAAATCACCTCGCCGGAGCGCCGCGGCGGTCTCCAGCACCCGCTCGTTCTCCGAAATGACATGCCAGGCCCGGCGGAAATTCTCCTCGCCGAGTCGCTCGCGCGCTTTCATGACCAGGTCTTGATTGGCGTGGCGCAGGGAGGGCACGCCCAGCACCCGCGCGGCTTCCTCACAACTGGCGCGCCGCTTGTTGTACTCCGAGTCCACCAGGGAGCGCGGTTTGTTGGTGTCGCAGACCACCAGCGAGACCGGCTGCCCCTCCATGGGGACAACCTCCATCTCCAGGCTCTCACAGTCAATCAGCAGCGCCGCATGCGCCTGGCCAAAAACGGAGGCGAACTGGTCCAGAATGCCGCAGCGCATGCCCACAAATTCGTTCTCCGCCCGCTGCGCGGCCAGCGCCAAGTCCCGCGGCGGCAGCGACTGATGCGCGGCGGTCAGCAGCGCCAGGGCCCAGGCCACCTCCAGCGCCGCCGAGGAGGACAGACCCGATCCCCGCGGCACGTCCGAGAATACCACCGCGTCCAGCCCCCGCAGCGGCAGGCCCTGCTCGCCCAGCACCCAGGAGACGCCCTGCAGGTACTTTACCCAACTGGACTGAGGCTGGCTGCGCTCCGTGCCGATTGTGTATTCGGCGGAGGAGTCCAGGCTCTCGCTCCACACGCGGATGCGTTGGTCCTCCCGGGGAATGGCCGCCACGATCACGGCGCGATCCACCGCGACGGGCATAACGAAGCCGCCGTTGTAGTCGGTATGCTCGCCGATGAGGTTGAGCCGACCGGGGGCGCGGGTGATCAGGGGGGCCTCGCCCCGCGGCTGCCACTTCTCATAGAGCAGGGCGCGAGCGCGCCGCACGGACGGATCGGCGCCAAAAGCGGAGGGGGAACTAGTCGGCACGGTGAGGCTCCTCATGCGACAGAAAGGGAGCCGGAGCGGCTCCTATTATTCACGGTGATTATAGCGAGGGGGAGGGGGGGAGGTCAAACGGCGGGGGCGCGGCGGCCCACCC
>DASXVN010000029.1:0-10294 GCA_036504235.1 Armatimonadota bacterium
CAAGTGCCTCCGCCGCTTCTGTCTAGTCTGGTCCTCGGCTAACCCATCTCGGGTCCCGAGGAGGCCCACATCATCTCGACGTGGTCGCTCACCGGCTCGCCGCGGTACATGCGCACGAAATCGCGCTGCGGGGTCAGCCCCGCGGCTTGCACCAGGGCCGTAGCCGCCGCGTGGTCGGCGGGCACATCCACGATCACCGGCTCGCCGGCCCGCGCGGCCAGTGCTTGGTTCAGCAACGCGCGCCCCTCTGCTTCGTTGCGCGCCACGCACGGGCCGATCTGTGCGGCGTTCGCGCCGGGGCGCGTGACCACGTAGCCGGTCACCTCGCCCTGGTCGAGCGTACACCAGGTCGCGGCGGGCAGTTCCTCGGTGAGGCGCGCCAGGAGCTTGCCGCGGTCGGTGCCGGTCGCCTCGCGGTCGAGCGCCGTCATTCCCGGCAGGTGCTCTGTCCCGTACGGCAGCACCTCGGTCGTGGCCTGGTCAACCGGGGGCACGCCGCCCCAGCGGGTCACGCGGTACTCGGGGAGGAAGCCCAGGCGCTCGTACAGAGGTTGGCCGAGCGAGGTGGCGTCCAGGCGCACCGTGGCGACGCCGCGGGCGTCCAGATAGGCCAGCGCGTGCCGCAGCAACGCCGTGCCCACGCCCTGGCCGCGCAGGCGCTCGGCGACCAGGACCATGGCGATCCAGGCGACGGAGCCGAAGACGCAGGTGGTCACCGTGCCGCCCGGCTCGCCCGCGGCCTCGGCTACGAAGCAGCCGGTCGGCTCCAGCGCCAGGAAGCGCCGCCAGTCGGCCTCCGTCTGATTCCAGCCCGCCTCCCGGCACAGGCTCAGGCCCAGCGGCAGGTCCGCGAGGGTCATGGGCCGCAGTCGGAGATCGCTCACCGACCCTCCACCCACGCGCAGACTTCCTTGGTCCGCACCACCGCGCCGCTCCAGCCGGCGATATTCTGCAGGGCGGACACGTGCAAGGCGCGGCTGTGCGCCGCGGTGCCGTCGGCGAGGTAGTAGACGTCCAGGTCGCGCATGAAGGCGTCCACCGCCGTGCTGAAGGGGCAGACGTTGGTCAGCACCCCGGCGATCACCACTTGGCTCGCGCCCAGACAGCGCAGGGTCAGCTCCAGGTCGGTCTGGTAGAAGCCGCTGTAGCGCCGCTTGTAGATGATCTTTTCCTCGGGGAGCGGCTCCAGGCCGGCGGTCATCTCCACGTCGGGCGTGCCCTCGCAGATCATCGTCGGCCACCAGCGCGCCAGGTGCGCGCCGCGGTCATGCGGCAGGGAGTGATGCCCCTGCACCAGCCACAGGACCGGTCGTCCGGCGCGGCGAAAGGCGGCCACCGCCTCCGCGAGCCGGGGCACAATCGCCGGGGCGCTGGGCGCCACCAGGGGGTAGCCCTCCTCGGCGAAAGGCTTGGTCATATCCACGATCACCAGCGCCGTGGCCGCCGGGTTCAGCGGCGCCACCGGCCGCCACTGGAAGGGCGCGACCTCCGCCATCCACGTCTCCAACTCGCGGTCGAGAGTCTCGGCCGTTACGTACTCTTCCTTGAAATCAGCTAGACCTGGCATACCACTTCTCCTAGTCCTAGTTCGCCGCGGGAGCGGCAGTCGCGGCCGTGGGGGGCGCGGGCTTGTTCAGCACCCGGTACTCGCCCGGCGCGACGGTGACCTGCTCCTGAGCGTAGGTCAGCCCGGGCAGGTTCATGACCTGCTTGAGCGTCGTCGTGATCGGTTTGTCGGTAGGGTTGTTGATCGACACGTGCCAGGCCGGCGGGGTCTTCGCGTCGCCGTCGTTGATGCAGGTGACCTGGATGACCAGTTCGGTCCCCGCCGCGTCGGCCACGATCGGGTGGCCGGCAATCACGTGCGTGGTGGCCGCCTTACTCACGAACAGCGGGAAGTAGGCGCGGTTGTCGAAGTCCAGTCCCAGCGCGCGCCAGCCGGTGTTGGCCGGCGAGTAGTAGTGGGTGCGGTAGCCTTCGACCTGGTACAGGCCCACGGTCCAGTGCGGGTTGAAGCCGGCCACGCGCACCGCTACGGTCCGGGTGACGCCCGGTGGCTTGGGGATGGACAGCTCCACCGCGTAGTTGTCCGGGGTCAGCTCCAGCAGCCCGCCGAGCCCGGCCACTCGCTGGCCGCGCGTGAGTTCCATGCCGGTCGGGTTCTGCAGGTAGTCGACCATCTGGGCGATGGTCCGGGCGTCGGTCATAGCCTCGTCCAGCGGCCAGACCTGCGCGAAGACCTCGGTGTCGTAAGTGTCGCCGAGCTTGACCGGCAGCTTGTTTATGTCAGCGTACAGGTTCAGCCAGTAGCCGGTGAAGGGATTGGCCTCGAGGATCATCGGCTTGCCCCGGTTGAGGTACAGGTGGGTGTTGGCCATCTGGCTGCTGAACAGCGCGAACCAACCGCCCGTGGGGATCGAGGCGCGCTTAGCTACCTCCGGGGTGTTGGTGAGGTCCCAGACATCGCTGATCTGGTTGCCCTGACCCATCGCCAGGAGGGTGCTGCGCGGGGCGGTCTTGGTGCGCCAGCCGCCGAAGAACAGGCGCATCTCGTTCACCGTGCAGTCCTGCTTGAACTTGAACTGCTCGGTGAAGAGGCTCGCGATGGGGCCCTCGTTCACGCCGGGGGCGCCGTAGGCGTTGGGCTCAACGCCGGTCAGATACTGGTCGAAATACGTGTGGCTGGCCCACAGGCTGACGAGGGGGGAGGGCTCGAGCGGACCGAAACCGGCCCAGGGATTGCCCTCGGGAACCCCCTTGGCCAGGACCCGGTCGCTGACCATGCGGCAGCGGCTGGCGCCCTCGTCGGAGAACTCCAGGTAGGGGACCTGATAGGGCGTGCCGACCTCGTAGTTGCCTTTGTCGGTGACGATTCGCGGGTAGGTGAACTGGTTGCCCAGCAGGGGGCGGGCGGGGAGCGGTCCGCCGTCCCAGGTCGCGCCGGCATTGGGCACGTTCGGCACCAGGTTGAACATCGGCCAGTGCGAGCCGTGGGACAGCAGCATCCCGGCGCAGTCGTTCACGTGGTCGCTGCAGAAGATGGGGCAGCGCGTGCCTTCCTTGTAGGAGCGCAGGGCGAAGCTGGTGGCCTTGCCGCCCTTGAGGTCCTCGGCGATCAGCACCATGCTGCTTTGGAGTACGCCGGGGAGGAACAGGTTGACCTCGAAATCCTTGCTGCCGGCGCAGTCAAAGCGGCGGTAGAGCTTCTCGCCGTTGTAGATGCGGATCTCCTTGAGACCGACCTCGGAAGTCACGTGGACCGGTGCGATGTTCAGCGCTCGGCCGGAGACGAACATCTCCGCGCCAAAAGCCATCACCCGGTCGCACTTGGGCCAGGCCAGGATGATCGGTCCGTCCGACAGGAAGGTATTCATCCCGTCGTAGGAGCCGTTCCAGCGCAGGGCGTCGCTCCACAGCAGGTCCAGGCTCCGCGCCTGGCCGTAGGTGAGCGCCTGGTTGCTGGCCAGGGCGGCCTTGAACTCGGCGGGCGAACGGACCAGGTTGAGGCTGATGGGAGTGGGGACCGCCGTGGATTGGCAGGTGGTCAGGTACTCGCCGGTCATGTCCTCGACCAGCTTGCCGGCCTCGTAGGTGCGGATCGCCGCCGCGCTATAGACGCGCAGGTCGTACATGCGCAGGCCGGCGCCGGACTTGGTGAAGTTGTAGTAGCCCACCGTGCAGTTGATGGCGGGGATGGTGTTGTTGATGGACCAGTCCAGGGCGGGATTGCCCACGGCCCACTTGCCGTTTTCGTCTTGGTATTGCAGGTTGAAGGTGCGCTGGTCCGGTCCGGTGAGCACTCGGCCCTCCGGCCAGACCGGGTTATTCCCGTAGACGAACACGTAGTTGCCGGTGTCGGCCTTCATCCGGTAGCCGGCGTAGAGCTTGAGCGTCGGCGTGGAGTTCTTGGCCACATCGGCCTTGAGGGTGGCCAGTTTCTCCGGGGTCATGTTCGCCAGGTCCTCGAGGAAGACCACGAAGTCCAGCTTGGCGGCCACGGCAGCGGCCGCGTAGTCGGCCACGGTGCCCTGCCCGCCGCTGAGCGCGGTCTGCGCGCCGATCAGGCCGCGATAGATCTTGCCATTGATCGGGGGATGGCGGTAGCCGAGAATCTCGGTCTCGTTGTAGTTCCACTCGTGGAACTGATCCATCGCACCCGGGCGCAGTTGCGGCTCAGTGATGCGGGTCAGGTTGGTCTCAAAGCCACCTACCGCGCCGGACTTGAGGCTAGGTTCGGCCAGCCAGCGATAGGTGTTCTCCAGCAGCTTTCCGTAGTCGCTGGGCCGACCGGCCACGCCCTTGCTCAGTACCTCGTTGTCATAGAGCCACTTCATGCCCGCGCCGATCGAGAACTGGTACCAAGTCTGAATCGCGGCCAAGCGGCCGCCGCCGGGAAAGTCGCGGATGGCGAACAGGACCGGGTCCTGGATCGGCGCGGTGGGAATCAGGGCGCTCGGAGGCGGCTGCGTGCCGCCCCGGTCATAGTGGGGAATCTCCGTGCTGGCGGTTGCCCCGGCCTTGACGACCGGCTTCCAGTTGCCGTCCACCAGGATCGGCATGGTGTGCGCGCCCGCATAGTGCACGTCAATCGGGTACCAGATCGCGTTGACGCCCTGGCTGACCGGCGACTGCTTGTCGATGTTGTTGGTGTAGGCGACATTGGCGGGGATGTTGCTCAGCGACTGCATCTGCGGGTCGCGGAGCCAGATCAGCGGGAACTGGAGGCCCCACTGTTTGAGCAGATCATTGGGGGCCACCCCGCCCCAGAAGGGGCAGTAATGCAGGAAAACGCTACCTCCGGCCTTGAGGAAGCGGTCCACCACCGCGAAGTACTCGGCTCGCCACGGCGGCTGAATAGCAAACGAGGTATAGGTAGTCGGATCGTCCTGGCTCGCGGCCGGGAAGTCGTAGATGACAAGCACGTTGAAGTTCTTGACCCGGTCCCAGGTGAGTTCAGCCGAGCCTTCCAGGTAGTCCACGGCAAAGCCTTGCGCGGCCAAGGCCTTGAGGTAGTCATAGCCGACATACTCGTAGCGGTTCTCGCCCGGGCAGCAGAAGAGAACCGCAGGCTTGCGGGCAGCGGCCGCCGCAGGGGCGGCCGTGGTCTCCTGGGCGCAGGCGGCTCCTACTCCCCAAAGCAGCAGTGCGGCCAGTATGAGGATGGTTCGTTTCATGAACGTCATCTCCTTGGCGGTATGATTCTCCGATTAAGGGGCACATTTACTCACCGATGAGCGTTTCTCCTCTTTGCCGGCGGGGAGCAACTCGTCCTTCCGGCAGGAATCGGGGGCGTTCGTGAGGAAACCAGCCCCGAATTCGTAACTGGGAGGAACTAACATGAAACTCAACCGCATTTTGCCTGCCCTGCTCGCCTTGCTGGGAGCTACTACCCTGGCCACCGCGGCGGGCCTGCAATTCACGCCGAAAGACAACCTGCTGACCGTGGAGAACCAGTGGGCGCGCTGCGTGGTAAATGTCAACCGGGGCGGCGCGCTGACCAGCTACGTCTGGAAACCCGACAACACCGAGTGGGTCCGGGGCGACGCCGATGCCGGGATCTTTCTGGACTTCGTCACCCGTCAGAGCGAGATTCTGGAGCAGAACGACCAACGGGTGCGGATTCGCCAGTGGGGAGAATTCCCCGCCGGGGACCCTGCCCTCGCCAGCCTCAGGGTGGAGCGCATCCTGACCTTCTCCGCCGACACGCCCGCGATCAAGTGCGAGGTCACGCTCTCCAACCCGACGGCCGCCGAGAAGCGCTTCGACCTGTCGCGGGAGCACCGCTTCCGCCCGGGCGGCACGGAAGGCGGGTCCTGGTACTACTTCCGCCCCAACACCCACGGCTTGAGTTGCGCCTCCTGGCAGCAAGTGGACGGCAAGGGGACCGCGCTGGGCGACGAGTATGTCAAGGACCCCGGTGCCGGCTGGACCGGCGTGGTGAATCCTACCTCCGGCGACGGCGCGGTCTGTCTGATGGACCTCAAGGCGCTGGCCTGGTTCCACAACGACCTGATCAACGGCTCGCTGGAGTACCAGTTCAACCAGGCCAAAATCCCGCCCGCGGGCAAGTGGCAGACCACCGAGTGGTTCGTGCCCACCCACGGCTTCGCCGGCTTCAGCTATGCTGACGCGACCTTGCTCGGCCATGCGGCCCCGGAGGACAACGAGATCAAGGTGACTCTGGGTGCAGCGCTGCAGGAGCGCGCCGACCTGCAGGTGCAGGTGGACGTCTTCTCCTACCCGGCGAACAAGTCGCTCGCCACCCAGAAATTCACGGTGGACCATCTGACCTTTGCCCCGGTGACGGAGAAGCTGACCTTCGACCCTGCCGCCGCGAATGGCTTCCTGGTGAAGGTCCACGTAACCGGCGCCGACGTGGACAGCCAGTTCGAGAGCTTCTTCGCGGCGAAGACCACCGTCCCGGCCCCGGTGGTCGCGGCCCCTCCCTCGACCCCGTTCGTCATCCCGGCCGACGTCAAGGGCTCGGTAGTGCGCATCTCCACCAACAAGGGCGATATCCTCGCGGAGACCTACGACAAAGACGCCCCGATCACCGCCGGCAGCTTCCTGCTGCTGGTGAAGGCCGGCTTCTACAACGGGCTGAGTTGGCATCGCGTGGTGCCCGGCTTCGTTATTCAGGGCGGCGACCCGGCGGGCAATGGCAGTGGCGGCCCCGGCTTCAGCATTCCGCTGGAGGTCAAGCCGGCGCTCAAGCACGACCGTGGGGTGCTCTCCATGGCCCGCGCCACCGACCCCAACTCCGCCGGCAGCCAGTTCTTCATCTGCCTGGGCGGCGCGCCGGGAATCAGTTTCCTGGACATGCAGTACGCGGCCTTCGGCCGGGTGCTGGTGGGGCAAGACGTGGTGGATAAGATCGTGGTGGGGGACAAGCTGCTGAAGGTGACGGTCGAGAAGGAGTCCCCCGACGAGCCCGCCGCGGAGAAGGCGGCGCTGGCCGCGCGGGTGAAGGAGTAGGGGTTCTCCCTCGGTGGCACCGGCGTCTCGCCGGTGCCGGGTGGCCTAGAGAGGGGGGACACCGGCGAGACGCCGGTGCCACCGCCTTCCCAACCTACACCTCGACCCACGCCTTCGCCTGGGCCGACTCCGCCGCTTTCGCCAGGAGCCGCTGCAGGTCCACGCCCCGCTGGAGCGAGGGCTCGGGCTGGACGCCGGTGGCGACGCCTTGCAGGAAATTCCACAGGCAGTGCAGGTGCCCGCGCTCCCAGCCCAGGCTGGCCTTGGGCGTGGGGAAGCCGGCGGGTTTGTCGTAGCGCTGCCCGGTGGCGATCCGCTGCCAGCCGCGCCGGCCGCCCAGCGGCGTCTCCGGCTCGCGCAGGTCGTAGGCCTCCAGGTAGTTCAGTTCCATCAGGTTGAACCGCAACGCCCCCCGGTCGCCGTGAATCTCAAAGCGTAGCTCATCCTCCGCCCCGGTGGCGATCTTGGAGGCCTCGATCGTCCCGCAGGCGCCGTTGGCCATCCGCGCGATCATCAGGAGCTGGTCCTCGACCTCCACGGGTACGCGCTCGCCCGAGCGGGTGGGCCGCTCCGGGTAGAGAATCCGCGTCTCGGCCAGAAACCCCGCGTACGGTCCGATCAGGTGGTCCAGCAGGTCAATCACGTGCGAGCCGAGGTCCTGCAGCACCCCGCCACCGGCCATTTGCTTCCAGCCCATCGGCCGCTCCGGGTCCACGCTCCCCGCATGCAGGTACTCGCCTCGGAAGCTGATCACGTTCCCCAGGAAGCCCTCCTCGATCAGTTGCTTCGCGCGGAGGGTGGGCGGGAAGAAGCGGTAGTTGAGCGTCATCTGGCCGACCCTCCGCCAGGAGCGCAGCGCCGCCTCGATGCGGTCGGTCTCCTCGGGCGTGACCACCAGCGGCTTGTCGCAGTACACGTGCTTGCCGGCGGCCAGCGCGGCGAGAAGCTGCTCGCAGTGCTCGCTATTCGGCGAGCAAATGTTGATGATCTGGATATCCTCGCGTGCGATCAACTCGCGCCAGTCGGTGGTGGCGAACGCAAATTGGCCCTGGTCGAGGGCCTTTTGCGCGGTCTCCTCATGGGCGGTCGCCACGCCGACCAGCCGCGTGCGCACCGGCGGCGGATCGTAATACAGCGGCATATTGCGGTAGCCGTACGTGTGCATCTTGCCGATGAAGCCAAAGCCAATGATCCCGACGCCCAGCGTCTCCGTCATTCTCGTCCCTCTCTACGGTAGCGGATTGGTCACGCAGAAGCCGCCGATACGGACCACGTTGCCGGTGGACTCGGGGCTTTTCGGCAGGACCTTGAGCTTCAGGGTGTGCTGCCCGCGGGGCAGGTGTTCGGCGAACAGGAACACCCGCGCGTAGAAGCTGCCCTGGTTCAGCCAGCCCATCCACAGGTTCTGGGTCTGCGGCGGCCCGCCGTCTACCGACCACTCTAGCTGCCCCGAGTCGGTCGTCTGCAGCAGGTACACGCCGAGGGCGGTGGTATTGGCGGTCACGGTGAGCGTGGCCCCCGGCTGGCTGGTCTCGTACATCTCGTCGAAGAACCGGCCGATCCACGCGTCCGGGCAGGTCGTCGCCTTCCACTCGGGGCTGGCCTGCGCGGCCGCAATCGGCAGCAGCGTCGCCGTGGTGAACTCCGCGCCCCGGAAGGGCGGCGGCACCGGCGGAGTGGCCGGCTGCGGGCGCGCGGCGGCCGCCTGCTGGGCGAGGAACGCCGTCACGGCTTCCGCATAGATCGCGTGCCCGCGCTGGTTGGGGTGAATGGCGTCCACCGCAAAGTCGCCCCACTTGAGTTCCCCCGCGTCGAACTTCTTCTGCAGGTAGGCGCGCGGGTCCACCTCGGGGAAGCCGTAGTGGCGGGCCACCGGCTGCACCGCCTCCAGGTCGCGCTCGCCCTTGTCGTTGCCCACGTAGACAAAGACGAGGTCCGGGTGCTGGGGCTGGCGCAGGAGCTGCTGGATGATCCCGTCCTCAGCCAGGTAGCAGCGCTCCTGCGGGGCGTAGGAGTTCACCGCGTACTCGATGAAGACCAGGTCGGGATGCACGGGCAGGATATCGCGGCGCAGCCGGAAGACGGTCTGCCACGGCGGGGTGCCGCCGTAGGCGCCGTCCACGTACTGAATCTGCTTGCCGGGGTACTGCTTCTGCAGCCACTCCGTGCTCATCGCGGCCCAGCTATGGCCCTCCGTCACCGAGCCGCCGATACCCATGACGATCACCGGCTGGTTACTCGCCAGCTTGGCAAAAAAGCCGGACAGGTCGCGGCTAGGCGTGTAGTTGGCGGCCGGCACGTACGGCGGCGCCGGATCGGCGGCGCGACAGACAGAATTGAGCAGCATGAGACTAATCGCGAGCAACAAGACAGCTTGGTATTTCACGTTCTCTCCTTAAGGTAGGGGGTACGCCGGAAGTGCGTCACCCTATTTGGACAATCTGGTGCAGTTCCAGTTCCGGCAGGGCGATGGTGATCTCGCCGCCGTCTCGCTCCAGGCACAGCTCCTGCTCGCAAGGGTAGACCAGTTTGGCGCTCTGGGCGGGGAAGAAGGACTCACGCAGCGCGAGGCGGCCCGGCCGCACCGGCACCACGTCGCCCAGCAGCGGGCTGACCCCGTGGTTGAGCAGGTGCACGAGCAGCTGGTCGCCGCGGCGGAAGTAGGTCACGCCGACCGCGCGCGGGGTCAGGGTGTGCAGGCGCACCGGCGGCTGCGGCGTCAGCAGCTCCAGCGCCCCGGTCAGCAGCTCCCGCAGGTAGGGGAAGGCCACCCGGTACCCGAAAGCGCTGGTCATCGCGGCGGACATCCCGCACACGTCAAAGCCGAACCACAGGCACTCGCCCGCGCCGTAGCGGTTGCGCACCACGGCGGGCAGGCCGCTGTCCTGGGCGGGCGGCGGCGACCACCAGTTCACCCAGGACTCCTCCCCCAGGACGCAGGCGGGCAGCACGTGGGTGGCCAGCACCTCACCGGCGGCCTCCGCGCGCACCAGCGGCGGCGCGAGCGCCAGCAGCGTGTCCGGCAGGGACTCCCACAGCGGGCTCTCGCGGCGGTTCAGGTAGGACCCGTAGGCGTTGGCGGCGTAGGTCGGGTCCACCGCCTGGAAGCCCGCCCCGAAGACGTCGGCCAGCGCGTAATCGTCCCGCGCCTCGCCCTGCTCGTCCTTGAGCGAGGTCAGATAGGTGGCGATCAGCCGCCCGCCGTCGGCCACGTACTCGCGCAGATTGTTGGCCAGTTCGTCGGAGATGCAGACCAGGTTGGGCAGCACCAGCACCTGGTAGCGGGCCAGTTCCGCCGGGGTCGCGCGCGCGACCGGGC
>DASXVN010000030.1:0-102122 GCA_036504235.1 Armatimonadota bacterium
CCCCCTCTCCTGCGGGCGCTCGTCCGCGAGCGCCACGGAGAGGGGGCACGGGGGTGAGGCCGGCAACCGCGACGGGAGGTATTCGCCCCGCCCGGGGCCAACTAATCAGGGCGCGCCAGTGTCTAACTGGTCGTCGCCTCAGGAACACCATGGCAAGATATTTGGCGATAATCGGGGCTTTGTTGACCTTCGGCACGGCGGGTGCGCTCGCGGCGGGGCCTGCCTTGACGCCTGTCGCCAAGCTAGACGTAAAGAGTGACCTGCTCAACTACGACCAGAATACCCAGGTCATCACCGCGACCGGCTCGGCCCGGATCCAGGGCGAAGTCGAGGGCGCCCCGGAGCAGAAGGTGCTCATCAAGGCCGCGGCAGTCGAGGCGGACCTCGCCGCGCAGACCATTCATGCCCGCGAAGGAGTGGAGTTCATCATCCCCTCCGCCTATCTGGCGGGCGAGACGCTGTCACTGGACTCGCGCCGGAAGACTTTCCTCCTGGGGCGGGCCGAGGCGGTGTTCAACCTCGCCCCGGCCGGCCAGCCGCCGGTGCTCGGCCAGTTGCGCGGCGCCGAGATCGGCGGAGTCGGCGGGCGCTTCTACCTCACGCACGGCGTGCTGGGCGTGGGGGACAACGACCGCGTGGAGGTGGGGCTGCAAGCTCGCCGGCTGGAGTACGACCCGGTGCGCCGCCGCCTCAAGGTCCAGGGCGGCGCGCTGCGGGTCTACGGCCTGCGCATCCCGAGCCTGTTCGACTTCATGGTGGACTTGCCGGGCGGGCGGCGCGAGGAGGCGCTGCGCCTGCCGACGCCCACCTATTCTGCGCGGGACGGGCTGGTGCTTCCCTATGGCTTCCGCGCCACGGGCGAGCAGGGCGCTTTCCAGACTACCCTGGGCCTGAGACTCACCGCCCGGCGCGGGATCACCTTCCTCTCCGACACCAGTCTCACGCGCGCCAATTGGGTCGCCGAGGGCTGGGTCTCGCGCATGGAGGACGTACACACCCGGCTGGCCGGCAACCTGGTCTATGACCGCCTGCCGGAGTTCACCTTCACCCGCTACCAGTACTCGCCCCGGCAACCGCAGGGCTGGAAGCTGGGCCTAGGCGTCGGCAATTTCTACGAGCGGGACCAGCACGTCAACGGCGTGCCGGAGGTGCACCGCTACCGGGGCCTGGCGGGCGCGGGGTACGAGTGGAACGGGCAGCAGAAACTAGCCGGCGTGGGCCACTGGGCCGAGGTCTGGGGCGCGCAGACGATCTACAGCAAGGGCGAGCACTACCTTGACGCCTCGGTCGACGTCGGCGCGGGGCGGCGCTTCAGCTCCTCCCTGCACGGCACCTTGGACCTCATCCACCATTTCACTTCCGGGGCGACGCCCTTCCAGTTTGACCGGGTGGACATCGCCACGGAGGTCCGGCCCGCGGTGGACCTGAGGCTCACCCGCAGTTGGCAGGTCGCCGGTTGGGGACGCTACGACGCGGAGGACGGCCTGCTGCGGGATTACTACGTGGCGCTAAGCAAGCGTATGCACACGCTGACCTGGTCCGTCTACTATCGCTTTGTGGGCCAAATGCTGGGCGTCCGCATGGATATCAACGGTCTCACCGGAAACACCCCCGCGCCGCCGCTGACCTCGCCGCTGGCTCGCCGCTGGGCCCAAGGACAGCAGGAACTGCAGTCCGGCTCGCCGCTGCCTCCGGTGCCGGGGCCGACTGAGGTCCCGGCGGCTCCCTAGCCGCTACCCCGTCTCCGAGAGCAGCTCCCCGTAGCCGAACTCGTCGGCCACGATCCGCGCCAGCGTCTCCGAGCAACTCACCGCCAGGTCGTGATCGACCGCCTCCACCATCACCCGGACCAGCGGCTCGGTACCGGAGGGCCGGATGAGGATGCGCCCCTCCGCCCCCAGCCGCTCCTGCCAACGGGTCAGCTCCGCCTGCAGGCCGGGGCTGTCCTCCCAGCCGTGCCGGTCGCGCACCGGGATGTTGAGCAGCATCTGCGGGACCTTGCAGACGGGCGCGCACAGCTCCGAGAGCGGGGCGCCGGTGCGGGCCAGGACCTCGGCCACGCGCAGGGCGCTGTACAGGCCATCGCCCACCATCAAGTCCGAGAAGATCAGGTGCCCGGACTGCTCGCCGCCCAGAGGCGCTCCGCTGCGCCGCATTTCTTTCATGACATACCGGTCGCCTACTGCGGCGCGGACCAGGGAAATCCCCCGCTCCCGCAGCGCCAGCTCCAGCCCCAGGTTGCTCATCACCGTGCCCACCACCACCGGAGGGTTGAGCATGTTCCGGGCGTGCAGGTCGCTCGCCAGCACGTACTTGATGAAGTCGCCGTCGCGCACCACACCGGTCTCGTCCACGAACATGGCGCGGTCGGCGTCGCCGTCGAAGGCCACGCCCAGCGCCGCCCCGCGGTCCACCACGGCCTGCGCCACGACTTCCGGGTGCAGGGAGCCGCTCCCCTCATTGATCTGGTCCCCCCGGGGCTCGGCGTGCAGCGCCGTGACCTCGGCCGAGGCGCGGCGGAAGCCCTCCGGCGCGACCAGCCAGGCGGCCCCCCAGGTGCAGTCCAGCACCACGGGCAGGCAGCCCAAATTCAGCCCCGGCGGCAGGTAGTGGGTGAGCAGATCGAGGTACTCGCGGTCAGCGCGGCGGGCGTAGGTAACGCTGCCCACCTCCCCGCCGGTGGGCCGGGGGGAGAGGTCCTCCTCGGCGAAAACCAACTGCTCGAGGGCCCGCTCGGTGTCATCGGGGAGTTTCACGCCGCCGGGACCTACCAGCTTGATGCCGTTGAAGGCCGGCGCGTTGTGCGAGGCGGAGATGACTACCCCGCCGGCGGCCTCCTGAGCGCGGACCAGCAGCAGCAAACCAGGGGTAGGCAGAACGCCGCAGTCCAGGACCTGGGCCCCAGTGCTGCACAGCCCCGCGACCACGGCGGCGGAGAGCATCGGCCCCGACACGCGCGTATCAGCGGCCAGCAGCACCCGCGGCCGGGGCGTCTGTTCGCCCAGCCACTGCCCCAAAGCCCGTCCAATGGCGAGCGCCAACTCGGGGGGAAGATCACCATTAGCGATCCCCCGCGCCCCGTCCGTACCAAATAGGCTACCACGCTGCTTAAGCAGAAAGACCCCTCCTCACGAACTAGTGGAGTAAGTATTCCCTGTCGGAGGGGGGAGGGCCTGCTGCATCGCGTAGACGAAAGGCAGCGCCCCTATCCGGGTATGAGCAGACGCAGGGCGCCGACGGCAGCCAATATCAGGATGGTGGCGTGGAAAGCGTTCTCGGAGAAGCGCGGCAACAGCCAGCGCCCGACGAAGACGCCGAGAATAATGATCGGCGCGGTGTAGAGGTCGAGCAGCAGGGACGGGCCCGTGAACAGGCCCTGGGCCGTGTAGATCGGCACCTTGGTCAGGTTGATCAGGAAGAAGTACCAGGCGAGAGTGCCCATGAACTGCTCCTTGGGCATCTGCTGGGCCGCCAGATAAATGGTCATGATCGGTCCGGCGGCGTTGGAGACGGTGGTGGCAAAGCCCGCCGCCACCCCTGTCGCCACGGCGCCACCTCGCGAGCGCGGGGTCAGGTGCTCGCCCCAGCGATCCCCCAGCAGGTGCATCGCCAGCATGAGCAGTACCAAGCCGCCGATCACCGGGTTCAGCAGGGCTTTGGTCCCCGCATTCTGACCAAAGAAGCGCAGCGCTACGGCTCCGCCGCCCACTCCGACCAGCACCCACGGCAGGAGACGGACCAGCTTGTCCCACTGGGCGTGGCGCTTGTACCAGGCCACCGCAAAGACGTCTCCCAGGATCAGCATGGGCAGCATCACGCCGACGGAGTTCCACCCGCCGAAGGCTTGCGCGAGCAAGGTTACGACCAGGATGCCGACGCCGGGAATCCCGGTCTTGGAGATGCCGACCAGGAGCGCCGCCGTCCCGCCCAGCACCCACTGCCACAGAGTAAGGTCCATCGCTAACTCAGCCCTCAAAGACGATCCGCCGCAGGCCCTCGAAGAAGTAGCAGAGGTTGTCCCAGGAGATGTCCGCCGTGAAGTAGTGGTCGACGCTGGGCAGGTACCCGCCTTGCCGAATCAGGGGGGCCACGCGAGCCAGTTCGCGGTCAATGGCCTCGGGGCCGCGGGCCAGAGCTACGCGCTCGATACCCCCGATCAGTTGCAGGCGCGGGAAGCGCCGCCGGACCTCGACCACGTCCATGCCGCTGCGCACCTCCAACGGGAGCGTCCCCGTCGCCCCGGCCTCCTGCATCAGGGGGATGAAGTCCCAGATGCTGCCCTGCGTGTCGAACCACACGTTCTCCACGCCCCGGTCCTTGAGGCCGCCGATCAGCTTCTGGTAGGAGGGCAGGAACAATTCGCGGAACATCGCAGGCGAGATCATGGGGCCTTTGTTGGTGCAGATGAGCTCCCAGAGGAAGAGGAAGTCCGGCTGCACCGAGGCCAGCACCCGGCTGAAGAGGGCCAGCCACATGTCGGCGAGGTGCTCAGCCATCTCGCGCACCCAGTCGGGCTCCAGGGCGCAGGCGATCATGATCGGCTCGGGCCCCATCAATTCCCGCAGGCCGCTGAACAGCCCCATGGGGGTGGCCCCGATGCCCAGCACGTAGTCCCGGTCGCGGTACCCCTCGGCCAGGCGGTCGAAGTCAGCCGGCAGCCGGCCGGGAGTGTCCGGGTCCAGGCGCGCCTTGAACTGCTCCCAACTGGCCCGGTCGGTCACCGGGTAGGCGACGTAGTGGGTCATATCGTCGCAGTCGGCCTTGGTGTACTTAGTGACCCCGCGCTCATCGCGGACCAGCCGCATCCCGTCCGCCTCGCTGAGGACTTCCAGCTCAAAAGGCGGCCAGACGAAGTGCTTCACCGGCACGAAGGTGAACTGGTTCACGTGCGCAGGGACTAGGTCAAAGCCGAACGGCTCGGACCAATGCCGATCGCCCAGCCCCTCCCCCGCCCACCGCCGCATAGCCGGCTCCGAGGCCCCCATGTAAGGGACAAACATAGGCCGGTCCACCGGCTCAAAAGCCATAGTAGCATTGAATCGTTCCCGAGGGTTCATGGGGGATCACTCCTCACAGGTCTAGAGGAGGGAGTATTCCCGGTGAGAGGGGGGGAGGCCTGCGTGGGGAGGGGCTGAAAGCAGTGGAGACTCTGGAGCGAAGGGCGGTGCGGGCTGAAGCGGTCCTGCGCTGAGAGCCACCTTGCGTTCGCTTCGTGTTCGAAGATAAGCTATTGTATGGTATAATGCGTCAGACTTTGGTTTCTACATGTGAGGACACTATTGGCAAAGCTTGAACTTCAAAACGTTCCCGCCGACAGGGTGCTGGCGTTTGTCGAAGCTGTGGCATCAGGCTTTTCGACCATCCAGGCGGCCGCGGCGTACATCTATCTTAAGAGTTCGCAGGACGTCTCGTCTGTGGAGAAGAGGCACACGCGGACGGCGGCCGCCATGGCTCGGGAGTTGGGTTTGGCGGAGGAGTCGGAGGACGGGACGTGGCACCTAACAGAGCCTGCGGCCGTCGACCTGAACGCCTGGAGCGCGGACGCAAAGCGCATCTTGTTCCGGGCTCGTCTCCAGAAGTTCGCCCCGTTTGTCAAGTTTTGCGATTTCGTCAGAAGGGGAATGAGTTCGCGAGAGGCCGCGATCCGGACATGCACGCTGTTGGATGTCGACATTGGCGCGGTCAAAGAACAAAACGTTCTGGCCTCTTGGGGGGAGTATGCCGGCATCATGGCCCGGGGCGGCGGGCGGATAGCCCTATCCGAACGGCCAAACGAAGCGGATCTTGAAGAGCGGATACGTATCCTCAGAGGATTCGAGAGCGCGCTTGTGGATGAGATGGCCGCTCGGACTTGGCTGGAACAACTGCTGGGAAAAGATGCGTTCGACTCCCTGGATGAGGCGATCCTCGATGATTTGGCGAAGGCACTTAGCGGGTACGCAGCCAATCCAGGCGACGCACTCCGGGATGCCGGCAGAGCCCTCGAGGACTACCTGAAGACAGTGGCGTTAAGCAACGGACTAAGCCTGATGAATGCCAGCGGGAAGCCCATCGAGCAGATTGCGAAGCTTCTTGAGTTGCTCAGGACAAACAAGCTAATTGCCGGTAAGCACGTCAACATCGTCAAGGGGCTTGAGACCTTCGTCGAATTCGACGTGCTGCAAGGCCTCGCCGCGTTCCGAAACATACCGAGCCATGGACGGAGCGCCGAGGAAAACGAGAGATGGAGTCTGGGGGACGAGATTGCACTGTGCGTTGTGGTCCAGACAGTCTTGACTATGCGAAGCCTTTACTACTATGTCGTGAAGAACAAGCCGACCTATTGATAGATTCCCGAGAGAGGTGAGACTCATGCTGGCGAATACCGGGCGCACACCTGGAGCAAACTTCCCTCGGCGCACTCTCGAAGAGGCATTGGGGTACGTCGAGGGCGTTCTCAACGCTGCTGGGAACGGGACACTAGATGAGAAACGACTGGCCACAGCAGTGTTCAAGTTGAAGGGAGTCAGCACACTGAGTCAGGTTAAGTTAGCTGCTTTGCGCCAGTACGGCCTACTAACCGGGAAGAATGCGGCTTTGCGGCCAAGCAAGCTGTGCAGAGAGCTAGCGCTCGCGGAGGGCGACAAGCGCTTGCTGTTGCTGCAGGACGCGTTCCTATCATGCGCTCCGTTTAAGAAGCTGTACATGAACTACGTGAAGAGTACCCCGACGATCACCAATATGGCGATCTATGCATCAACCGAACTTCACATCAATCCGGGCAAGAAACAGGAATTCATGGATGTCTTTGTCGCTGGTCTGTCCCTGGCGGGACTTGGGCGGAGCGATGGCGAGCAAGTAGAGGTGCTAGAGGCCGCAGGCCCTGCGCAGCCAGATGAGATAGCGGTCGAAAGCGAGGACGAAGACGTCATCTCCGGTGATGGTGAAGCACCGGCGACGTTGAAGACCACGCCTGGGCGGTCAGGCCCGGTGATTGAGATCAAGATTGACCCCACATTGGACCCGGACAAGCTCGAGAAGCAATTGGCAGTGCTCCGTAGGTTCGGGCTGGTCTGACGGGCGCAAGGGCGATTCCGGGGACCCCATACTTTGGTGCCCCATTTTCCGCTGCCTCCGCCGGAATCCAATGGCGCCGACCCCCCCCTCCGACCATCCCCTCCTGCACGTTGGTCACGCTTCGGGTATAATGCCGGTTAGCGTATCGGTGCACTTTCTGTTGGTGAGGAGAGATGGGAATGAGGGTTTTCGCTGGGTTGGGTGGGGCTTTGTTGTGGGCCGTTTTGGGACTTTTGCTGCTGGCCCCGGTGTGGGCCGCTGAGGAGGTGGCGCCGCCGCCGGACCCGGAGGTGGTCGCCGCCACTACGCCCACGCTGGATGATGGGTGGGTGGATATTCACAAGCGGATGACGGCGGACGCCAACGCGCGGGCCGCCGAGATCAAGATCGTCCTGCTGGGCGACTCGATCACCGCGCGCTGGACCTTGGGCGCCGGGGCGCAGTTGTATAAGGAGCGCTATGCCCCCCAGGGCGCGATCAATCTGGGCATCAGCGCCGACGCCACCCAGCATATACTGTGGCGCTTGCAGCATGGTGTGCTCGACCAGTGCCATCCCCAGATGGTTCTGCTGATGATCGGCACCAACAATCTGGGGTACTCGGAGCCCGAGGCGGTCGCCTACGGCGTGTGGGCGATAGTGGAGCAGATTCGGCGCACCCATCCCGAAACCCGCGTGCTGGTCTCGGCGATCTTCCCGCGCGCCCAGGCGGACCTCACCGCCAAGGCTGCCGTGGTCAACGGATACCTAGCCAAGCTGGACGACGGGAAGATGGTCAAGTACCTCGACTTCAACCGCCAGTTCCTCAACCCGGACGGCTCCCTGCGGACGGATTGGTTCACCGACGGAGTCCACCCGGAGAAGCCCGAAGCCTTCCAGGTGTGGGCCGACGCCATGCAGCCGACGGTGGATGAATGGCTGCGGACGCCGCCGGTGCTGGACTTCCCCCCGCCGCCCGCCCCGGTCGCCGTCCCGAAGGACCTGCGCCCCGCCACCGCCGAAGCGCGGAACGACTGGCTGTACCGCGAGAAGGGGTTCGCGGCGCGCGCCGCCCGCGGCAACTGCGACCTGCTCTTCCTCGGGGGCATCCAGATGGCGCTGTGGGATCGGGTAGGACCGCTGTTCACCAAGGAATACGGAACCTACCGCCCCTTGAATGGCGCCAACTGGGGCACCCGGACCGAGAGCCTGCTGTGGCAGATCGATAACGACGGCCTGAAGGGCCTCTCGCCCAAGCTGATCGTGGTGCACCTGCAGGATCAACTCGACACCGTCTCGGCGAAAGCCGTCGCCGCGGGGATGACCGCCGTCGTCGGCCGGTTGCGGGAGAAGTTCCCCGCGGCCAAGGTCCTGGTGATAGGCGCCTTCCCCAAGGGTGAGAGCCCCAACGATCCTCGCCGCCAGAAGATCGCCGACTACAACACCCGGCTCAGCGCCCTGGCCGACGGGAAGTCGGTCTTCTACCTGGACATTGGCCAGGGGTTCCTCGGCGCCGACGGCAAACTGGCGCGCGGCGCGGCCCCCGGGCCGGACGGCTACGACCCGAAGTCTTTCGACCGCTGGGCTGACCTCTGGCGCGATACCCTAACCGGGCTGATGAACCAACCCTGACCTACCTGGCAAGAGGGGGCCGGCCGAGCACCTGCTGGCCCCCTCGCCTCCCTCGGGAAACCTTCGCTGCCCCCCTAACGTTCCTTCTTGCGAGGGCCTCCGCCCTCGCCCTTACCCCCGGCGGGCGTCTGTAGTATAATGTAGCCTGCTTTACTGGAACGCGCGCTCCGGCGCGTATCGGGCTTTTGCTGCCCGCAAAAAGGACATCTCCCCAACATGGCTTTTGTGCAGAATTTGGCTAAACGGATGATTGACGGCAATGAGCGGGAGGTGGCGCGCATGTTTAAGCAGGTGCGCCGCATTAACTCGCTGGAGCCGGGGATTAAGGCGCTCTCCGATGAGGAATTGCGGGGCAAGACGGAGGTCTTCAAGCAGCGCCTGCAACTGGGCGAGACGCTGGATGACCTGCTGGTCGAGGCCTTCGCCGTGGCCCGGGAAGGGGCCTGGCGCTCGCTGGGGATGCGGCCTTACGATGTGCAGCTGGTCGGCGCGATGGTCCTGCACAGCGGCAAGATCGCCGAGATGAAGACCGGTGAGGGTAAGACCCTGGTCGGGCCGATTGCCTTGTACCTCAACGCCCTGGCGGGCAAGGGCTGCCACCTGGTCACCACCAACGATTACCTGGTCCGCTGGCAGGCGCAGTGGATGGGGACGATGTTCGAGTTCCTGGGCATGACCTGCGGGTACATCCAGCAAAACATGGAGCCCGCCGAGCGCCGCGCCAACTACCTCAAGGACGTCACCTACGTCGAGAACAGCGAGCTGGGCTTCGACTACCTGCGCGACAACATGGCCGGCCACCCCGACCATCTGGTCCTGCGCGACCTGAACTACGCCATCGTTGACGAGGTTGACTCTATCCTCGTAGACGAGGCCCGGACCCCGCTGATCATCTCCGGCATGCCGCAAAAGACGGTGCAGTTCTACGAGGACATTGACCGGATCACCTCCCGCCTGCGCGGCACCGACAACGAGGAAGAGAAGGAAGACTTCGACTACTTCTTCGAGGAGAAATTCAACCAGGTAGCCCTGACCGAGCGCGGGCAGGAGCGGGTGGAGAAGATGCTGGGCATCGACAACCTCTCCGACCCGCAATATCTGGACATCAACCATCACGTGCAGGCCTCGCTCAAGGCCCACGCGCTGTTCAAGGTGGACCAGTCCTACGTGGTGATCCAGGGTGAGGTCGTCATCGTGGACGAGTTTACCGGTCACCCGCAGCCGGGGCGGCGCTACTCCGACGGTCTGCACCAGGCCATCGAGGCCAAGGAGCACGTGCGCATCCAGCAGGCCCGCCAGACCGTGGCCTCCATCACCTACCAGAACTTCTTCCGGCTCTTCAACAAGATTGCGGGTATGACCGGTACGGCCAAGACGGAAGAGACCGAGTTCCGCCAGATTTACGGCATGTCCGTCGTCATGGTCCCCACCAATCTGCCGGTGGTCCGCAAGGACTACCCGGACGCCATCTACAAGAACAAAGAGGCCAAGTACCGGGGCATCGTCTCGGAGATCGCCAATATGTATGTGCGCGAGCAGCCGGTGCTGGTCGGCACGCGGTCCGTAGAGGTCTCCGAGTACCTGGCGACCCGGCTGGCTGGCGACAAGCTGCGGCGGCACTGCCTGATTCTGCTCCTGCAGGACCGCCTCTACGCGGACAAAAGCCCGGTGCCCAAGGACGAGCAGGAAACCCTCCTGCAGTTGCTCCGCGCCTCCGTGGATGAGCTGGGGCGCCACGAACTGGCTCCGGTGGCTCGGCGGCTGGGTGTGGCCGAGGAACTGGACGAGGACGCCACGCTGGACGCGCTGCTGGCCCTGATTGCGGTGGAGGTAGAGAAAGCCGCCCCCGAGTTGGTGGCGACCTACCGCGAGCGCCTACGGGGGGCGCTGGCCGACGGCATTCCCTTCAACATCCTGAACGCCCGGCAGCATGAACGAGAGGGCCAGATCATCGCCGACGCCGGCAGCCCCGGCCAGGTGACGATCGCCACCAACATGGCCGGCCGCGGTGTGGATATCGTCCTGGGCGGCAAGCCCGCGGACGCCAAGCAGAACCTCAACCCCGAGCTGCACGCCAAGGTCAAGTCGCTGGGCGGCTTGCACGTGCTGGGCACGGAGCGCCATGAAAGCCGCCGCATTGATAACCAGCTCCGCGGTCGTTCCGGCCGCCAGGGCGATCCCGGGGCGTCGCGGTTCTTTGTGGCCCTCGATGACGAACTGATGAAGCTGTTCGGCCCCGAGCGGTTCGGCTTCTTCATGAAGGGCTGGCCGGAGGAGCAGGTGCTGGAGCACAGCATCGTCAGCAAATCCCTGGAACGCGCCCAGCAGAAGGTCGAGCTGCGCAACTACCAGATCCGCAAGGACACCCTGAAGTACGATGACGTAATGAACGAGCAGCGCAACGTCATCTACGGCGAGCGCCGCCGGGTGCTGCAGGGCGGTGACGTTCGCGAGAGCGTCCTGGGAATGATCCGCCAAGCGGTAGACCCGATCATCACCCAGCATGCGCCCGCCGGCATGACCCCGGAGGATTGGGACCTGGAGGCGCTTTTCCGCGCCCTGGCCGAGGCCGTCCCGGGCCTGGATAAGGTAATGAAGCCCGAGCAGCTCTACGAGATGCACCCGCGCGAGATGCGGGAGGATATTCACGATCTGATCCGGCAATACTACGAGCTGCGCGAGCAGGCCATTGGCGACGAGCTGATGCGCCACATCGAGCGCTCCTGGCTGCTGCGCATCATCGACGGGCGCTGGATGGAGCACCTGCAGGAGATGGACTACTTGCGGGACAGCATCTACCTGCGCGCCTACGGCCAGCGCGATCCCTTCCTGGAGTTCGCCCGCGAGGCGCATCAGTACTTCGAGCACCTGCTGCAGGGCATCGCCGAGGACCTGACCCAGGCGCTCTTCCTCACCGAGGTGGCGATCGAGGAGCCGAGCATGCAGATGCAGGGGCTGGAGACGGAAAGCCGCATGCTGGCCCCGGTGGCGCAGGACCTGGAGAACGTGGAGACGCCGATGAGCGAGGCGGCCGACGAGATGCGGGGCAAAGCCCGGACGGTGGTAGCCGCCGACGGCCCCGGCCGCAACGAACTTTGCCCCTGCGGCAGCGGCAAGAAATACAAAAAGTGCTGCGGCAAGGACAGCTAGTCTTCAGGTAAGGGGAGAGACTCCTGTGTCTGTAACCGCCGAAACCGACTTGGCCGAGCTGGATTTCGCCGGTGAGCGCGAGGCCTATTTCGCCGAGTGCGACGTGCATTACGCGACTTACCCGACTGACGTCACCGCGCTGGAAGCGGAACTGGAGGCTTGGGGGCAGGCGCATCCCGAGGCTTCCCCCTGCGCGATCAAGGCGCGGCTCTACGAAGTCATCGCCGAGCGCTGCCCGGTGAAGCTCTTTCGCACCTCCCCCTTCTACCACGAGATCGTCGGTGGGCGGGCGCGCAATCTGTGGGGCTTTGATGGCCTGGGCGGATGGCTGGTCCGGCGCAATCACCCGACGCTGATTCAGCCGCTCCGCGAGCAGGTGCAACTCTGGCAGGAGCAGTCCTACCTGTGGACCGGCCTGTTCGACCTCGACCACCAGACCGCCGGTTATGAGCGGCTGCTGGAGGTAGGCCTGCGCGGGATCATCCGCGCCGCGGAGGAGCGCCTGGCTTCCGCGGACGCCGAGCAAGGCGACTTTCTGCGCGCGGTGATCGCCGGGCAGGAAGCGCTGCTGCGCCTCGCGGAGCGGATGGGCGAGGAGGCGGCGCGTCTGGCCGCCGCGGAGACCGACCCGTGGATTCGCGCTCGCCTGGAACTGATCGCCGCGACCGCCCCGCGGGTGCCCGCCGAACCGCCGCAGACCTTCTACGAGGCGCTGGCCGCGTTGCTCTTCTACCGGGAGGCCTGCACCTCGATGGAGGGCCTGGGGATCAGCATCCTCGGCCACCTGGACCGGCTGCTGGCCCCCTACTATGAGGCCGACCTCGCCGCCGGGCGAATCACCTACGCGCGGGCGAAGGACCTGATGGCGCGTTTCCTCAGCTACACCGACGCGCGCTGGGACTTCCACCCCGAGGGTTGGCACGAGGTCTCCACCTGTATCACCCTCGGCGGCTGCGACGCGGCGGGTGCGCCGCTGGGCAACGAAGTCACCCGCCTGGTGCTCGAGTCCTACCTGGAGTTTCCCCTGGTCAACCCCAAGCTCAACGCCCGCGTGACCGCCGGCAGCCCCGACTGGTACCTGGAACTGCTGGGCCGGATCATGCTCAGCGGGCGCAACGTGCTGGCCACTTTCAACGACGACGTGATCATCCCCGCTCAAGTAGCCGAGGGCAAAGCGGTCGCCGACGCCCGGCTGTACGTCTCCGGCGGCTGCCAGGAGTTGGTGCTGTCCGGCCGGGAGTGCAGCGACCGCGCCGGGGGCGGCCTGTGGCTGCGCACCATGCCCAAGTTGCTGCTGCTGGCGCTGGGCGGCGTGACCGGCGTGCCGCTGGTGGAGCGTCAGGAGGAGCTGCTCGCGGACTTGGGGCTGAGCTTCACCGGCGCGGAGGGCGCGGATTTTGAGTCGCTCTACGGGGCCTTCCGGACCACCGTGCGGACGCTGCTGGAGCGCCTGGCGACGGTGGCGGCGGAGGGGGCCCGGCTGGCCTCCGTGGCCAACCCCTGCCCGCTGGTCTCCGGCGCGATCTACGATTGCGTTGCACGGGCCGAGGATTTCTACGCCGGCGGGGCGCGCTACAATGGCCTGACGGTCAGCTACGCCTCGGTCGGCACGCTGTATGACGCGCTGTTCGCCGTGCGCCGGGCAGTGTATGAGGAGCAGCGGCTGACGCTGGCGGAACTGGCGGGGGCGCTGGGGGCGGACTTTGCGGGGGCGGCGGAGCTGGAGAGCTACCTGCGGGCGCTGCCCAAGTACGGCCACGGCCGGGCGGAGCCGGATGCCCTGGCCGAGCGGGTCGCGCAAGACCTGCTGGCGGCGGCCGCGAACCTGCCGCAGGGCCGCGGCGGGCGCACCGAGCCTGCTTTCTTCACCTACTGGTGTTTCGCCGACGCCGGACGGGCCACCGGCGCCACGCCCGACGGCCGCCGCGCGGGGCAGTACCTGTCACAGGGCTGCGGGGCCTCCCGCCTCCGCGCGGTGGAGTCCCCCACCGACGCCATCCGCTCGCTGGAGAGCCTGCATCTGGACCGCTGCTCGGGCGGCGCGATCCTGGACGTGACCTTGCCCCTGACCCTCGCCGCCGGCAGTTCGCCGGCCTGGGCCGCCGGGCTTATTCGCGGCTTTCAGGCCCACCGGGGCTCCATTTTGCAGGTTAGCGTGCTGGACCCGGGCCTCCTGCGCGAGGCGCAGGCCGACCCGGCGAGTCACCCCGGCTTGCAGGTGCGCGTCGCCGGCTATACGGCGCTGTTCACGTCCCTGCGCCGCGACGTGCAGGACGAGATCATCGACCGCGCCTCCGCCGCGGGCGCCTAGCGGAAGCACACGGGCAGCCCGGTGCCCTCCACGTTCCAGTGGTTGCGCAGGCACTCGCAGCAGACCCCGTGGTTGCCGCAGGCCTCGGCGGTGCAGGTGCACATCTCCAGGTTGATCTCCCGGCGCGGGCAGGACTCCGCCGCGCCGTGCAGGCTCAGCGTTTCCTCCGAGCGCGGGCCGCGCAGGCACATGGTCAGCGAGTCGCCGGAGCGGTGGGCCTCCATACACAGGCAGCAGGTCCCCCGGTTACCGCATTCCCCATTGCCGCAGGTGCACATTTGCACGTTGATCTCGTAGTTGGGACACTTACCCTCGGCCATCGTGATTCCTCCGTAGTAATTTTCTTAGTTCGGGTGTGGCAGTGTAGGGGCGGAAGTTGCGGGTCCGCCCGCAATCTCCGCCCGCGCCAACCAATAACCAGCCTATCATCAACGCCAAACGGGAGGCGAACGCCTGCGGCCTGAAGGTCAGCGGTAGCCGCGGGCGGAGATTCGGCGCTGACGCCGAACTTCCGCCCCTACGTGAAACGGCGGTCCCGTCCGGGCTAGCCGCTGATCAGCAGCGACTGCCCTTCCTTCAGCGTGACGCCGGGCGCGAAGCTGCACACCAGTCGGCCCGCCTCCGCCTGCACCGAGCAGGCCACCGGCGCGGCGCCGACCAGGGCTTGCAGCGTCCCGGCCGCTCCCGGCAGGGCCAGGCTCTGCAGCGTCTGCTCGCCCCACTCCACGGACAGCGTGGCCTGCAGGCCGCCCGCGCCGGCGCGGAGCTGGAAGCTCCCCCAGGCGGTGGGCGTGGACCAGAAGCAGCGGAAGTCCTCGGCGTTCACGCGCGGGGCGAAGGACATGGCCCCCGACGGCGCGGACCAGTGGAAGCCGGACAGCGCTAGAATCGGCCCCCAGGCGGCCATGGCCCGGGCGTAGTGGTGACCGCATTCCGGCTCGTCCCAGGGGTTGCGGCGCGCGCCATCGTGGCGGGCGCGGGCGGTCTCGACGATGCGCAGGCCCTCCTCGACCAGCCCCTCGTAGATCAGCGAAGTGGCGGCGATGTACTCGATGCCGGTCCACACCTCATCCGCGTAGGGCGTGGGGATGGCCGGGCGGCCGCCTCGCGGCCAACTGCAGATCAGCAGGCCGCCCTCGTCGTTCAGCGCGTAGGTGCGCATGGCGCTAACGTGGGCGCGCAGATCGTGCTTGTAGTTGTAGCGGTAGATGGCCCGCATGGCCTCCTGCACGTGCGCCGGGTCCAGCAGGTAGCCCAGGTCAGACACGGAGGCCATGTACTGCGCCAGCAACTGGTCGCTGAGGCAGCCGGGGCCGAGCTGGTAGAGCGGGTCGGCGCCCACGGCGGCGCCCATGCCGATGGTGAGGCCCTCCGCCACCGGCTTGCCGGCCTGCGAGCGGACCTCCTGGATGTAGAACTCCCCGTTGAACAGGTGCTCGTCCCACCAGCGGCTGCCGCGCTCGAAGAGTTCCTGGTAGGTCGTGGCGGTGGTCTCGTCGCCCAGGGCGTGGGCCATCTCGGCGGCGGCGCGCAGCGCGCCCAGGTACCAGAAACCGGTCTGCGGAGTGGGGCCGTGATACTCCACGTCGTAGGTGTTGTGCTGGATGCCCTCCATCACCCCATCGCGGTCGGCGTCCCAGCCGCCTTCCACCCAGGCGAACTCCACCGCGGCCTTCACGTGCGGCCAGAGCTGGCGCAGCCAGTCGTCGTCGCCGTTGAGCTGCCAGTCGCGGTACAATCGCATGACCGAGCCCATCTGCCCATCGGCGGCGGCGCGGCCGTTGCGGGGGCTGCCCAGGGGCAACTCGGTGCGGAAGCTCATCAGCCCGTTCTCGGCGGTGTCGTTAAGGAACTCGGTGTTGCGCAGCGAGCGGCTCAGACTGGGGTACATGAAAGCGGTGGTCTGCTCATAGTTCCATACGTGCGTGCAGGTGCCGTGGCAGCAGCCGCTGTTGTCGCCGCAGCCCTCAAAGCCGTGGAACTCGCCGTCGGCGGTGCGCATGCAGGTCTGGGTGCGCAGGGTGGAGACGTTGGCCATGGCTGCGTCCAGCACGTAGTCAGGCAGCGTGCTGTCCAACATGGAGCGGACATAGCGCACCGATTTCTCCTCCAGGTCCGGCAGGTTGCGGATCGCGTACTCGGCGGCGGACCAAGCGTCGCCAAAGCGAGTGCTGTAGTGATTGCCGATGATGGTCTCACTCGCGCCCCAGCCGGAGCCCTTGACGGTGCGGTTGGGGAAGTGCCAGGCCAGCACCACCGGCATCTCCACGCTCTCCCCCGGCTCCAGCGAGGCGGACATCGCCAGGGCGCAGGAGGTGGTGGCCTGATCCTCGGTCGGCGCCACCGGGTACTGGTCCTGTAGCCGGCCATCCTGCAGATCCTCCCAGTAGGTCAGGAACTGGTCCCACGCCCAGTGCTGGTCGGGAAGCGTCCAACTGGTCCGGTAGCTGCAGTCCTGCCAGGTGGTGGCCAGCGCCAGGCTGCCGTACTGGATAGCGTCGGGGGCATAGCGGCTGGAGGTCAGCCGCAGTCCGCGGAGGTCCTCGCCCGGCACCCATTCGTTAAGGTTCTGCCCGTACTGGTGCCCGCGGTAATTCCCGGCGACGTCGCTGCCCCCGAGGCCAATGGCGTTGAACAGCGCCCAGGACAGCGTGGTCTGCACCGGCCGGGGGGCCAGGTTGCGGATCCGGTAGCGCAGAATGGCCACGGGCAGGCCGGAGTCCTCCGCGTCCAGGGGGATTAGCGGATTGAAGGCGGTCAGGGACAGCTCCACCGGCAGCGCCGGGTCGCTCATATCCAGGCGGGCGAAGGGATAGGCGCCGGTGAAGACGCCGCGCTCCAGCCGGGGCAGGCCGGTCCCGCCGGAGGGGGAGAGGCCAAAGCCCGCCGAGTAGGGCGGCTGCAGTTGCGCCTCGGCCAGGCGCAGGACCGGCTCGCGCCCTTCCTCGCAGGCCCAGATGGCCGCGCCGCTATTGGGCAGCAGCATGCCCTTGGAGGGACGGTTGAAGATCTCCCAGTCGCGGAAGTCGCCGTAGCCGCCCAGCGAGACGGTGCCGGTGCCGATGCCGCCCAGCGGGAAGGCGATCTCGTGGAGTTGCGGCCCGGAAAAGCGCCGCGCTTTGCCGCTATCGAAAAGGTCCTGCAGTGAACTCATGGGGGTCACTCCTGGGGAAGACTGTAATCTCCGGGACGCGGGCTCGCCGGTGAGGAGCAATTCGCTGTCGGGTCCGGTCTGCCCTCCTGCGCGTCCCGGAGGATTTGCCGGCCCGGTGGCGAATCGGCCCTCATCATTTCGGTCACCAAGGAGAGATACCCCGATGACTTCACGCGAACGCGTGCAGATGCTGCTCCGCCGCGAACTGCCGGACCATATGGGCCTGTACGAGCACATGTGGCCGGAGACGATTCCCCAGTGCTGGGTCAACGAGGGCTACCCCGAGGGGCAGCCGCCGGAGGAGGTCTTTGACTACGACCTGCGCGGCGCGGGGGGCTGGCTGGACAGCACGCCCTTCCCGGGCGTCAATGAGCTGGTCGAGGAGACCGACGAGTGGCGGGTCAGCCGCGATGGCCGGGGCGCCACGCTCAAGCACTGGAAGAACAAGTCCGGCACCCCTCAGCATATCGGCTTTACCGTCACCGATCCCCAGAAGTGGCAGGAATACAAAGAGCCGCTGCTGGCCACCAGCCGGGACCGGCTGGGGATTGACACGGCCCGCGCCGACCTGGAGAAGGTCCGCGCGGCCGGCAAGTTCGCTTTCTTTGGCAACCTGATCTTCATCGAGCTACTGCGGGGGATGCTCGGCGACCTGGTCTGGCTCCCGTCGCTGCTCACTGAGAAGGCCTGGATCCACGACATCAACCGCACCTTCCTCGACTTCTTCAAGCGCCACTACGCGCTGCTCTTTGCTGAAGTCGGGGTCCCGGACGGCATGTTCATGTATGACGATATGGCCTTCAGCAACGGCCCCTTCGCCTCGCCCGCGACCATGCGTGAGCTGTTCCTGCCCTATTGGCGCGAGCTGAACGGCTTCTTCCACGACTACGGCCTGCCGGTTATTCTGCATTCCTGCGGCGACGTGCGCCAGCTTATGCCGATCATCGTGGAGGCGGAGTTCGACTGCCTGCAACCGATGGAGGCCAAGGCGGGGAACAACGTGGTGGAGTTCGCGAAAGAGTACGGCGACAAGCTGGCTTTCATGGGCAATATTGACGTGACGGTGCTCAACACCAACGACCGCGCCAAGGTCCGCGCCGAGATCGAGGGCAAGCTAACCGCGCTCAAGCAGCTCCGCGCGGCCTACTTCTTCCACTCCGACCACTCCATCCCGCCCGACGTGCGCTACGAAACGTACCAGTACGCGCTGGAGGTCTATCGGGAGTTGCGGGAGTACTAGGGAGAAAGGGCTTGCTGATGTAAGGCAGGGACTACGCAGGATGTCCTGAGCCTGTCGAAGGGTCCCCCGCCGGCCGTTTGCCTGGCCCACCCCGCCCTCGGCGACTCGGGCACCCCTCCCGGTGCGGGAGGGGCTTGGGAGACATTAACGGCGGGGCTTGGCTAAGGGATTCCCCCGGCCCCTCCCATTATGGGAGGGGTGCCCGAGGTCTTCCGAGGGCGGGGTGGGCCGCCTCTACCCGTGCTCCACGCGCTCCAGAATGGCCCGCCTCACGTCGGTGTCCAGGCGGCTCCAGTACTCGGAGTAGCCGCCCACGCGGATGATGAGGTCGCCGTACTTCTCCGGTTCGGCCATTGCCGCCTGCAGTACCGCCTGGTCCACCACGGTCATCTGGAGCTGCATGCCGCCCAGCTCGAAGTAGGTCAGCAGCAGGTCGCGGAGCTTGCGGCGCTGCTCGCCGCGGAAGAACTGGGGCGCGAGGCGGATGTTGACGACCAGCGTGCCGGGGGCCAACTCGTGCGGGATCTTGGCCACCGACCGGAGCAGCGCGGTGGGGCCGGAGACGTCGCGGCCCTGCATGGCCCCCGCCGAGTCGGCAATGGGCTGCCCCGCGTGCCGCCCGTCCGGCGTGGCACCCACCGGCTTGCCGAACTGGGCGTAGGTGACGAACATCAGGCAGGCGGGCAGATAGCGCCCGCCCCGCCACGGGGTGTAGCGCCGCAGTTCCTCGAAGACGTAGGTAGACAGCTCCCGCATGATCTCGTCCACGTAGGGGTCATCGTTGCCGAAGTGGGGCGCGAGCGCCAGCCGCCGCCGGAGCGTCTCGTCCCCGGCGAAATCCGCCGCCAGCGCAGTAAGCAGCTCCTCGCGCGTGGCTCCGCCCTGCTCGTAGACGACCTGCCGCAGCGCCGCCAGGGAGTCCGCGACGTTGGCGAGGCCCATGACGTTGACGACGCACCAGTTGTAGCGTGCCCCACCGGCGTTGTACTCGCGTCCCTTCTCGATACAGTCGTCGATCAGCAGCGTCCGCATCGGCTGCGGCTGCCACCGCGCCTTGCTCTCCTGGTTCCGGTTCCAGGCCTCCACCGACTGCCGAATGTACACCGCGAAATCCTCCCGCAGCCCCGCCCAGAACTCCTCGTAGGTGGCGCAGTCGGCCAGCCGCCGGTGCAGGCTCGCCACCAGCACTTCCGGTAGATTCAGGTCGCCCTCCAGCGAGCCGACGTTGCTCTTGCCGTGGATCATCAACTCGGTGCAGCCGCCGAAGGCGTACTGCGCCAGGTCCTCTTCCGACACGCCCAACTCGGCGGCGCGGATCGCGCGCAGGTAGGCCTGCTCGTTGTACAGCGCCGGCAGGCCGCCCCCGCTGGCCAGGCAGTCGAAGGTCGCCTCCCAGACTTCCTCGGGCATCTCCGGGGGAATCCGCAACGCCAGGTTGGGCCGGCGCCGGCCGGTGGCAGCCTCAAGGCACAGCCGCGTCAGCTCGTTGACGGCCGTCGTGCCGTCCGCGCGCAGCCCGCCCACCGCGACGTTCCAGCCGGTGGCGCGGTCCAGCTTGCCCCACAGCTCGCCAATCCACTCCCGCGCCTCCTCCGGCGTGATCTCCCCGGCGGTCCGCGACGCCTCGTAGAAAGGCAGCATGAACTGGTCAAAGCGCCCCAGATTGTCGGTGCCGTCGAGGTGCAGTATGAAATTCATACAAATCATCGCCTCGGCGAAGCTGCGCACCGGGGCAGAAGGCACCTGCCCAAAGGCCGCCAGGAGCTGTCGGCGGCGGGACTCGCCCTCCCCGGTGGGCTGCGGGGACTCCTCCAGGACCGCTACGACCCGGGCGTGGTAGGCGGAGATGCCTTCCAGCAGGGCTAGCAGGCAGGTGTACAACTCCGTCCTCGCCGGGTCGGCGGCTGCCTCCATCCGCTCCCGGTAGGCGTCCAGGCCCTCGGCGAGCAGGCGGTCATAGTGGGGGATGCTGTGCGTGTAGCCGCCCACGCGGGGATAATCCTGCAGCGCCGTGGCGAGCGCCTCCAGAGCGGCCGCCTGCTCGGCGGTAGGCGCGGCGGCGGCCTTCTCGCGGATCCGAGGCACGTCGTAGCCCAGGCAGTTGGAGTAGTGCCAGCCGGTCGTGTCCTGCTCCGCGTAGAGATTGTCGCCGGTGCCCTCCGGCCCCACCGGGTACAGCCGGGTGCCGCGATAGGGGGACAGCTCCACGTGGCGCAGGTAGTGGACCAAGCCGTTGGTCATGCGGGCCAGGGGGGAGGCGGCGGGCAGTTCCATCCACCCAGCCGCGAAGTGCTCACCGGTCTCGTGGAGGGCCGCGGCGGTTTCGAGGGGAGTCAAGCACAAGGTTGACGCAGACATGGAGGCCTCCCGCAACGAGCTAGCATACGTGCGGTGGTTTACACGGCGGGAAAGCGTATGTCAAGAGGCGGCGCTAGGGACGAAAGGTGGGCGCCATCAGCGCGCCCCCTCAGGTTTCCGTTGTAGCAAAGCGCAGCCCGCGCACATACTCGTTGGTCTCCAGCCCCAGTTCTTCGGGGGAATGAATGGTTCGCCCGGCGATGCGTAGATCCTCGAAGAGGACATCGTCAATCAGGTGGTCCGCGTCATGCCCCAGCAGTCGGCTCGGGAACCGGAAGGGCTGTTCCGCGCTGATTTTGCGGAAGCACAGCCTGCTGAAGCGGCCCCACTCGCCTTCCTGCTGCGACCAGAGATTGCGTTGCATGAAGACGTTGATCAGGCGGGCACAGCGCCCCTCGATGCGGATATCCTCGAACAGGAGGTCGTGCAGGTGGGCCGTGCCGCCGTGCCAGCTCGAGAAGACGGAGCCGGTCCATTCGTCCGCCACCGTGCAGAAGGGCATGTGGTGGATTACATCGCAGTCGCGCACCACCGAGCCGCCGCTGTCCTCCAGCGAGTTCCACGACAACTGGAAGGCGGCGGCCCGATCGGCCCAGACCACACAGCGGGTGATGCGGGTGTCGCTGACGGACGGCTTGAGGGCGTCGTCAGCGACGCGCAGGAAGCAGTCATCAATCCGGGCGCCGGGACCGGAGGAAAGGCCGTCGGTGTTGAAGTGCCAGGCCAAGACCTTCAGGTCCCGGAAGCAATTGTCCCGGCCCCCAGCGACCACCACGTAGTACGGCGAATCCACCAGCGTGACGCCGGAGAGCTCCAGGCCGTCACCGGCCAAGTTCACCAGGTCCACCCGCTCGGGGCTCCCCTCTTGCAGATGCCCCGGCCACTTGTAGGCGGCGCCGGACAGCACCCCGCGACCGAGGATCCGCGTACCGTCGCCGCCGCCGGCGAAGGAGCCCTTCAGAAACGCGCCGGGGGCCAGGTAGTAGGTCAGGCCCGGTTGCAGGGCGTAGAACTTCCCAATTTCGTGGACGCCCGGCCCCCACCAGACGACCCGGGGATCGTCCGGGGAGGGTATCTCGCTCTCCGGTTCGTTGGCAAAGAGGAAAAGGACGTCGGTCAGGTCGCCGTCGCACTCCAGGCAGAGCTTGCCGGGCTGATCCAGGCGCAGGACCACCTCGCCCCGATCCACCTCCGCCTGCACCGAGGAGGCCAGCGGCCGGACCACGGCCTGGCTGATAGGCCGGCCCAGTCGGCGAATCCGGACCTCGCACCGACCGCGCAGGTCGAAGCTCGTCCAGGATGAGGTATGGCCGGCAGTGAACTCCGCCTCCGCCGGGCCGGTGGTCAGGTACGTGAACGACGGCTGCCCGTCCACGGTAACCGCATAGCGCGACGAGGCCGGAACGCCGTCGGGGGCCGGATAGGTGGTGCTGGTGGTCTCCATCGTGAGGTTCTCCTCGTTGGCTTTTGCTTTCGCGCGCGGCGCGGTCGTAAGGTGCGCCGGAGGCGGGTGTTTCCCGTAGGGGCGCGCGTTTTGCCCGTCTGCGGGCAACACCCGCCCGTTCGCTGCCTGTCAGTTAGCGAGCGGGCGTGTGTGGCTCCGCTTCGCTCCGCCAAACGCGCCCCTACACGGAAAGGGCCTCGCGCCCCTACAAATACCTCTTCAGCAACGCTTTTTCCGCCTCCCTGGTCCAAAGTCCTCCCGGACCCAGCAGCGCCGCTACCTCCGGCATCTGCTCCGCCAGGTCGGTGATCGCGGTCAGGGGCAGGCCGCTGATCTGCGGGTAAATGAC
This sequence comes from Armatimonadota bacterium, assembly GCA_036504235.1. Lineage (GTDB taxonomy): Bacteria > Armatimonadota > Zipacnadia > Zipacnadales > Zipacnadaceae > Zipacnadum. The sequence continues at coordinate 22,673 of DASXVN010000030.1, forward strand.
GATCTTGCCGGGGAAGGCCATGCCCAGGACCGCCTCCAGGCCCGCGTGGACGGCCTCCAGACCGCCGATGCCGGCTACCGAGGCGTTGGTGTCAATCTCGCCGCTCTCGGTCATGTGCAGGGTGGTGCGCAGGTCCGCGATCAGCGAGCCGCTGGTCCCCTGGAAGCGCACTTGGCGCTCCACCACCGGCCCCAGGTCGGTGGCGGCGAAGCTGCCCCGGGGGATGCCGGCGAAGATCTCCACCAGCCCGCGGCGACCGGCGAAGCGCACCGCGTCGGCGATCAGCGTCGGCACCGGCACCAGCACGTGGATATCGTCAAAGCCTTCCGGCGCAATCTCGCGCAGCCGGGCCTCGAAGGCCTCCTGGCCCAGCGCTTTGGGGTTGAGCAGCACGATCTCGCGGCCCCGAGCGCGGGCCACCGGCTCCATGCGCTCGCGGACCAACTCCAGCCGCTCGTCGTCGAGGTCGCTGACCACGATGACGCTGGGGCCCTCGCTGCCCTGCGCGGCGATCTGGACGTGCATCTGGCCCATCGGCCCGGCGCCGCCCATGATCCAGGCCTTGCCGCCGGGGGTCAGTCCCGGAGCGCGGGTCTCCGCGTAGGCGGCGGCCAGATCACGGCCGGGGGCGCCGTAGTAGCGGGTGTAGTCATAATGGATGCGGCCCAGGTCGAGGTTGAGCGGGCGGGAGGGGGCGGCGCCGACCAGCGCCAGGACGCCCTCGCGCCCCAGCACGGCGGCGGCCGCCTCGATCAGCTCCGGGCAGTGGGCGCCCAGCAGGACCACGTCGTCAAAACCCTCCGGCGCCTGCTGCTGTTTGAGCGTCTCTAGCAGGCCCTCGTGGAGCGGCTCGGACACCACGATCTCCGCGCCCCAGGCGGCAGCGGCAGCGGTGATCTCGGCGGTCAGGTCAGCGGGGACGTCGGTGAGCACGATCTTCTGGGGACCAGGCCCGGCGGCCAGCGCGCCCAGGGTGTAGCCTTCCTTGCCCGCGCCGCCGATGATCAGGAGCGTTCCGCCGGGGGCGAAGTTGCGCCGGAAATCGGTGCGGTGGGCGCAGACCACGCAGGCCCACGGCTCGGCCAGGGCGGCCTCCGCGTAGCCCGTCTCGGCCTGCATGGGGATCAGGTAGCTGCCCTCGTCGCCGCGCAGGACCTCATCGCCGAGTATCACGTACTGCTCGAACGCGCCGGGCAGCATGTAGCCAAAGGCGAGATTCTTGCCGTTCACGTACACATCGGCCTGCACCACAAAGCGGTCGCCGACGTGGTACTGGTAGCGGAGTTGCTCGCCGACCTCGACCACCGTGAGCGCCACCTCATGGCCGGGCACGATCGGGTCATGGCGCAGGTCGCGGCCGTACAGGCGCGGGTGGTCGCCGCCCTGCTTGATGATCTTGATGTCGGAAAAGCAGATCCCGGCGGCGTCAATCCGCGCCAGGAGCTGGTCGGGACCGGGGCGGCCCACCGGAATCTCCACCGGCTGCCCCTCCTGTCCGACGTTCTCCAACCCCGCGCCATAGACGTGCCAGGCGCCCTGGGTGGTCGGAATCGCGGTCGCGCCGCGCTGATAATTGGTCAGTTTGTCACTCATGATTCATATGCTCCATGTGGGCTCGATTCACGAAGCCCCGTAAGTTAGTCATCTCTTCTCGTTGCGGCTATGTGCCCGTTGAGGAAGTTGCCTTCATTATCTCTCGGAGTTCATCGGGAGACAGCAGTAGGCCTCCGCGGTGCAGCATGCGGTGGCAGTTGGCGCATACGCATACTGCACTTCTTTCGTCAGACAGTTTTGCAGCAGTCAGACTGGCCAGAGGCTCAAGATGATGGCACTCGGCGAAGCCAATACCTCGCTCCCCATAGGCCTCGTCGTAAGAGAACCCACAGACTGTGCAGGTGTAATGCGCTTTGGCCTTAACCTTACTAGCGAAGAGAGGGTTCCGCATGTGGGCGCGTATCTCCACTATGCGCGTCTGCCCTTCCCAATACCCGCCGTCTACATCCTGCGGGATTTCGCTTTCGGCGGCTTCGCGCCGAGTAGCCGAGACCTGGTCGGCGGAACTTCGAACGGCGGCGCTCTGAACTGCAGAATCTTCTGGCGGGTATGCGACAGTGTTTAGGAGCGATTCCAGTAATTCGATCTTCATGCCCAGAACCGCTTCTCGGTTGTCTCCCCACACTCGTCGGTGTTCGGATAGGGCATCTTCGAGAATCGCCGTCGCCTCTGTGTCTCCGATGTTTGTGATGTTTCGTCCAACTTGCTTCTTAAGCTCAGGCACGTGACGTTGCTTATCATATGGGACCTGCGCTTCCCGGAGAAAGAGTACTGCCCAATCCTGCGGCGCTCTAAGGTTCCACGGCGAGCCATCAGGAAGGATTTCATCGACTTCGTCAGGCCTGAACACAGAACAGCAGCCATACAGGCCGACTATGAAGCGCTTGTGCCTCTTCGGATCCAATGAGTGAAAGAAACATATTCCTCGTCCATCGTTCGCCACATAGTAGTCTCTGGGTAAATTCCCAGTGGTTTCTACGTAGCCATGAATGACTTTCCGTCCTTCAACTGTCTTCCTGTTGCGTCGATTACGGAAGGCGAAGTTGTAGCCCTCGTGAGGGTTATTGCCGGACTTGACCCATCCGAAGTTGACTCCTTCCAGGGTGGGTTCGGTCCAATCGTTTGATGACCACGCGACGTTAGCCAGCAGGTGATTCATAGATTCGACCCCCCGTGCGAAAGTCGTGTCTAGAGCCGCAAGGCGTCCGCGTACCCCAGCCCCTGCAGATAGTCGTGATTGTACTGCTGGTCGGTGTAGGGCGTGATCGTGGTCTGGTCTTGCTCGACACAGGCCCAGCCCCGGAAGCCGGCGCGCTCCAGGGACTCCACGCAGGCGGGCAGGTCAATTCCCGCGTTGCCGCGGCCCAGCTCGCAGAAGCGCACATGCTTGCCCTGCGCGTCGAGCACCGAGTCCTTCAGGTGACAGTGTACCACGCGGCGCCCCCACTTTTCCAGCAGGGCCAGCGGGTCGGCGCCTCCGGAGGCCGCGTGGCCCAGGTCCGCGCACCAGCCGATCTCGGTCTCGGCCAGGAAGCGCTCGATCTGCGCCGGCGTCTCGGTGACGGTGCCCAAGTGGTTGTGGAAGCCCGCGGGTATGCCCATTTCCTGGGCGAGCTGGTGCATCGCGGCGCAGTCGCGGACGAGCTGGGCGAAGACAGCCTCCTCGTCATCCTCGGGGCCGCAGTTGCCGCCGCCGACCATGAGCGCGGTGCCGCCGGTGACCTGGAGCATCTCGATTTTGCGGCGCGCCGTCTTCAGGTCCGCAACTGAGGCGGAAAAGCACACCAGGCGCAGGCCCAGGTCGTCGCACTCCTGCTTGACCGCCTCGGGTGCGGGCATCTGGTCGAAAAAGCCGCCGGTCATGTCCACGCCGGCAAAGCCGGTCAGCGCGACCTCCGCGAAGACCTGGCGATAGCCGACGGTGGAGCCGTACTGGTTGCCGTAAGCGATCCAGCCGAAGGTCTGGCAGCCGATCTGGTAGGTCATAGGGGGACTCCCTTCGCGCGCCGGGGCGACCGGCGCTTTACGGTGCGTACGGGGGGCCACTTCCCCGACGCCGTCCGGCCTTCCTCCCGCGCCGGCGCGAGGAGGAGAGTGTGGCGCGGACGCGGAACCATTACCACTCCACTGTTTCGACAGCATCGCCAGGTCCGCTATGGGAACTTCCACCTCACATCGCTCTCCCGCCACGCCCGAATGGGACCGGGTACGGGAGCTATACGAGCTAGCTCACCCCTCGCCCCGCGAGGTGGTCAGCCGCATCGTGGCTGCTCTGGATGAAGCCACGCAGCAGCGGCTGCACGCGGAGGCGCCCGTCCGCTGCCTGGACGCCCTGCTGCACGGCAGCGCCGGCGCCGCCGCGCCGGGCGCCGTCTGGCCTACCGTCACCCCCTCCACCGGCTGCGCGGCGCTGGACTTGGCCGCTCATCTTACCTCCACCGCGGAAGCCAGTGTCGGCGCCGCCCGCGCCGGGTCGCTTTTCGGCACGCTGGCCCGCGAGGCGATCGCGCCCACGCTGATCGCCAGCCTGCAAGCGCCGGTGGCCTGGGTGGAGCTGCCGCCGGAGACCGTGCAGACCCAGTACGGGCGCTGGGCGCGCGAGGGGCGGCTCAGCGATCTGGCCGCCGAGTATGTCGCCCAGGACCTCGGCCAGACCTTCCGCTACTTCGTCACCCGCGACCTCGCCGACTTCGTGGGCCGGCCCCATCTGCCCGGGATCAACGCCGCCCGCGCCCTCACCGAGAGCGTCGCCGATTACTGCCGCACGCGCACCGGGCTGTCCCTCACCGCTCGTTGGGAACAGGATTTGCAGGAGGTCATGACGCTCGACCGGGAACAGCGCGTCCCGGCGCTCACACCTTTGATGAGCCAGGCCGTGCAGACCGGTCTGGCTAATCTCGCCGGGGGGGAGCGTTAATCGTGCGGGGCTTCGTGGTCCAGGCGGAAGGGCTCCCGGCGGCGGTCCGCGCGCAAGCGGAACGGCGCGCCCCCGTGTGGCTGGATTGGCGCTCGGCGCAGCGCAACGCCGCCTGCGACCACTCCGAGCTGCCGCTGCCGAGCGGCCCAGAGCGGGCGGTCGCCCGGGACTTGCTGGACATGGCCACCGCGATCTATCTGGCAGATCTGGCCGTGCCGCGCGGGCGCAATGAGGACTTTGTACGCGAGTTGGAGCTGGTGCTGCCGGTGCGCGAGCCGGACTTCTGGCAGGCGCAGGAGCCGCACCTGGCCTGGCTGCTGCAGCGGCTGTGCGGCGACCAGGTACACCTGGAGTTCCATCCGCGCGAGGGCGAGGACTCGCCGGTCGAGTCGGCCCGGCCCTGGATTGAGGCGGACAGCGTGTCGCTGCTCTCCGGCGGGCTGGATTCCGCCGCGGGGGCGGCGCTGCTGCTGCGCACCGACCGGCGGCCCCGGCTGATCATGCACCGCTCAGGCAATCCGGCGGTGGCGCAGGCCCAGGACCGCCTCACCGATACCCTGGCCCAGAAATGGCCCGACCAGTTCCGGCTCAGCGCGGTCCGGCTGGCGCCCAGTTCGCACCGCACCGGGGCGCTGCCCTTCCCCGGGCCGGAACTGCGGGAGAGCACCCGGCGCTGCCGCTCGCTGCTCTACCTGGCGCTGGGCGCGGTGGCGGCGGCGGGAGAGGGCGTGGACGAGCTGTACCTGTATGACAACGCGGTGCTGACCTCGGCAGTGCCGCTGTCCGCGGCCCGCTGCGGCAGCTTCACTACGCACAGCACCCATCCCGCGGTTCTGGCGCAGTTCAACGAACTGCTGCGGGCGGCCGGTCTGACCGTCCAGGTGCAGAACCCCTTCCTCTACCAGGCCAAGGGCGAGCTGATCCGCACCTGCCTGCAGCCGGTGTTCAGCCCGCAGGAGATTCTCCAGACCGTCTCCTGCTGGGCGGTCGGCCGCCAGCAGCGCCAATGCGGCGGCTGCGTGCCCTGCCTGCTGCGGCGCATCTCGCTGCTCGCGGCGGGCCTGCCGGATGAGGTCTACGAGCGCGACCTGCTGGGGCATCCCTATCACTACCAGGACACCGACGGCCACCGCAACCTCACCGACCTGCTGGGCTGGGCCGCCTGCGTGCTGTCCACGCCGGAGCTGCGGCTGCCGCTGGAGTACCCCTCGCTGCTGGAGGTCCAGGCCGGCGGTGCGCAGGTGATGGAGGTAGTCCGCGCCCTGCGCCGCCAGGCTACCGAGATCTTCGACGTGGTCCAGCGCCACTTCCCGGCGGCCGCGGCGCTGATGAACGACGGGCGCTAGGCGGCCGCCTCTTGCCTCCACCCCCCCGGAGCGCTATGCTGGTGAGGGGATTCTCCCCGCCGAGGTGCTCTGGGCATGACTCGCAAGCAATTCCTCAAATTGGGACTGGGACTGGCCGGCGCCTACGTGGTGGGCGGTACGGGCGCGCGGGTGCTCTGGGAGAAGTACGACCTGCGCCTCACCGAGTGGGAGGTGCCGCTGCCCCGCCTGCCCCGCGACCTCGAGGGCCTGCGCGTCGCCCACCTCTCCGACCTGCACCTGTCGCCCGAGGTCCCCTTCGACTACCTCGTGGAGTCCCTGGAGAAATCTAGCCAGCTCGGCGCGGACGTCGTGGTGCTCACCGGGGACATTCTTTCCACCTACTACAAGCTGATTGAGCCGTACCGCGCCGCCCTGGCCGCGGTTTCCGCGCCCCGGGGCAAGTACGCGGTCCTGGGCAACCACGACTACTTCTCGCGCCGCACCCGCGCCGTAGTGACCATGCTGCAGGAGACCGGCTGGACCGTGCTGCGCAACGAGAGCGTGCCCCTGCCGGGCACCGGCGGGCGGGTCTGGCTGCTGGGCCTGGACGATCCGGTCACCGGCCACGATGATATGGACAAGACCATGCACGGGGTGCCGCCGGAGGCGGTGCGGGTGATGCTGGCGCATACCCCGGACGTGATCGGTCCGGCGGCCGAGCACCACGTGGACCTGCTGCTGGCGGGCCACACCCACGGCGGGCAGGTGGTGCTGCCGTTCATCGGCCCGCTGGCGGTGCCCTCGGAGTACGGGGCCAAGTATGCCTGGGGGCTGTTCGACTACGCGGGCACGCGCCTGGAGGTCACCCGGGGCGTGGGGCTGGTGCCGCCGCGGGTACGCTTCAATTGCCCCCCGGAGATCGCCCTGCTGACCCTGCGCCGCGGCGAGTGGCCCCTGTCGGCCGGCAATCCCTCGCTGGTGACACATCCCTACCGGCGCCTACGGCTCTTGCGCCGGCGCCTTTTCCGTTAGGGGACCTGCGATTTGCCGCCGGGGAGGAATTGGGGCGGCCGCGCGGAATTTGAGGGGGTAGTTACCAGTCCCTTCAGGAGGTGAAACCCCATGGCAGCTCCAATCGTGGATGCGGACCTGTGCACCGGGTGTGGCTTGTGCATGCAGATCGCCGAGAACACCTTCGTCCTCAACGACGAGGGCGTCGCGGAAGTCAGCAACGCCACCGGTGATGATTCGGACACCATTCAGGAGGCAATTGACTCCTGTCCGGTGGAAGCCATTTCGTGGGGCGAGTAGTAACTCGCGCCGCGCCGTAGGAAAGTAGGGGACGCGGGCGGTCGCTCGGCTGCCCGCGTCCCGCTGGTCTAGCGACAGGATAAAGGACCATCAAGCGAAAGAGGGATCAATCATGGCAGTACAAGTAGATGCTGATCTGTGCACCGGCTGTGGCCTCTGCGCCCAAGTGGCGGAGGAGGTCTTTGCGGTGAATGACGAGGGCCTCGCCGAGGTCAACGCGGCGGCGGATTGCCAGCCGGATTCGTGCGCGGCGGAGAGCCCCTGCTCATACTGCGCCAACGTGCAGGAGGCTATCGACTCCTGTCCGGTGGAAGCCCTTTCGTGGAGCGAGTAGTAACTCGCACCGCGCCGGAGGTCAATGCCATGCGCGTACCGTACGTGGACCCCGATTTGTGTCAGGGAGCTTACATCTGCGAGAGCATCGCTCCGCGCACCTTCAAGGTCAATGACGAGGGAGTCTCGGAGGTGGTCAACCCGACCGGGGACGAGGAGACCGCTATTCAGCAGGCCATCGACTCTTGCCCGTATGGGGCGATCTCCTGGAAGGAAGCATAGAGGCGTGGGACGCGCTAGTTGGGAGCCAGACGCTCCAGCTTGGTGACGTACTCTGGGGGTAGCTTGAAGTCCTGGGCCGCTCGCACCAGCGTGTCCACCAGTTCGGCGGAGGGCAGATAACTGTTACGGTTCACCTCGGCGTCGGGAGCGAAGTAAGCCTGCGCCTGCAAGACGTGCCCCTCGCCATCATCGACTTCCACCGGTCGGCGTTCAAAGACGTTCTCTCCGTCCGGCCCCCTAAAGCCCTGGTACTTGTCCATCTGCTCAAGGCACAGGTTGTCGCCCTCCCAGAGAACTCCCCAGACGTCCTCATTCTTGGACTTGCGCAGGCTGGGGATGCCCCCCATCCATACACCGGAGACGCGCGGGAAGCAGAGCTTGTAGCCGTGCAGGACCGCGCGCCCGATAGGGCGTGCCCGGGGGCATAGCTGCTTCATCTGACCCCGGCTCATCAGCACGGCGTACGAGAAGTACACGAACTTTTCGCTCCTCATGGGTTGGCGTCCATGCTCTTGGCCGCGTGCTGCCTTTTCGCGGACGCGAACCGGTCTCCGCGGGGGGGCGGCTGTGAGTAATCATGTGGACGCACGAGAAGCCGGGGGGTTCAGTGCGACGAGGAGGGCGCCCCGGGGCTAGTTCGCGCAGGCTTCGAGGGTGTATTGCACGTTGAGGGCGATCTGGTCCTCGTATTTGGGGAACATCCCCACGACCACCGCATCCTGCGGTTTGATGCTGTCAAAGGCGTACCGGAAGGCGTCGCGTACCGTCTCCTGGGTGGCGCAGCGGCGGGTGGCGCCGAGAATCTTGAAGGCCAGCACCTGCTTGTCCGTCCGCTGGATGGTCTCCACCATCTTGGGCGGATCGTCCTCGCTGAACCACTCCTGCGCCGCTACGGTGCCCTGGCCGCTGACCAGCCCGCTTTCCCGGGGCTTGACGCTCAGGTTGTAGAAGCAGGCCATGTAGAAGTCCAAGTCCCAGCCCTTTTCCTCGGCGTACTCAATGACCACCGGCATATGCGTTCCCAGGCCCACCCGTATCCCCAGGTCGCGCATATATTTGAGGTAGTCCTCGACCTTGTCTATCTCGCCGGCCAGCCACATATTGTCGGTGCGGGTGCCGTGGTAGTAGATGCCGATTGCCCCAGCGGCGGCCATGACGCGGATATTCTCAAAGTGGTCGTGCATCTCGGGGGCCACCTGGCCGATCCAGTGCAACCGCCCGCCCTCCCGCTGAAACAGCTCGCGCCAGTGTAGAATCCGGTGGAAGTCTCCCCGCGCCTGCAGGGTGTTGATCCCGTGCCGCTCGAGGTCATGGAAGTATGAAACCGCACCCTGTTCAGAGAAGTACGCCTTCATATCGGCGTCCATCTCCGGCGAGAGATGAGACAGCCCGCACACAGGATTGGCCCCGCTGATGAGGCGGGTGATCTGGTAATCGCCAAAGGGGACGGTGGGCAGTGTAGGCGCTTCGGACATGAATTGGCACTTCCTGAGTTGGAATGAAGCGACGAATTATTGGACGGGTGAGGGGGGATGAAAGGTCCCGCGAGGTGGGCCTCACCCCCTGCCCCCTCTCCGTGGCGCTCGCCGACGAGCGCCCACAGGAGAGGGGGTGAAAGGCAGACGGCGAGAGAGAAGAAGAGCCCCTATCCCTCTTGCAGGTTGCGCAGCAGAGTCTCTACCTGCTTTTGCAGCTTGGGCAAGTGTTCCTGGATGACCTGCCAGACCTGGTCGTGCTCGACCAGTTCGTACCCATGGATCAACAGGTTGCGGAAGGCAATAATGCGCGGGTAGTCGCCGATGGCCGCCGCGGTCTCCGGATCGTGCTGGGCTAAGCGTTTCATGGCCTCGCCGATGATCTCGAAATGCCGCTCCACCGCGGCATGCACCACGGGGTCCGCCACGTAATCGGCCAGCGTCTTGCCCGCCGTCAATTGCAGAATGAAGTCAGCGGAAGTACGCAGGTCGTGAAGCCACTTGGGCGACTTAGGCTGCATACAGAACCCTCCGGGTACGCGCTGCTTCGCGGGCGAAATAGGGGTTTTCGAAGCTGCGCGCGTGGGACATGACCAGGTCCACCGGGCGGCCTATCAGCGCCGCTAAGTCTTCGCGGAGGGCGAAGTAGCGCTCCAGCCAGGCGCCCAGTTCGGTGCCCGGCGCGAACTCCACGATGAAGTCAACGTCCGAGCGCTGCGGGTCGAAATCTCCCTCCGCCGCCGAGCCGAAGACCTCCAGCCGCGCCACGCCGTACCGGCGGCACAACTCCTCCAAGGCGGCGCGATGGGTTTCGAGTAGGTCAATCATCGCCGAGGTTTGCCTCCTCTAGCCGTAACTCTCGAACAGTTTCCCCCAGCCGGTTTCGCGCTTGATCTTTTCGGCGCGCTTGCTGCCTACTAGCGGGAACCAGCAGGTGTCGTGGTAGAACTTGCTGGCGAAGACCGACCAGGGGCTGATCTTGGTGCGCAGCAAGGTCTTCTCGAAGGGGCTCAGGCAGCCGTGGTAGATGCACTTCTGGCCGCGGCTGGCCAGGGTCTCGCCTACCGTGAAGCCCCAGTCCTCCTGGCGCAGGTCCTCGTCGCCCAGGACCTCGATCTCCCGCATGTCGCCTACGCCCAGGCCCTTTTCGTGCGCCAGGCGGATGTAGTCAATGCGCAGCGGATCAAAGCCCATCATCGAGGCCGCGACCGCGTCAATCGCCACCTGGTCGGCGGAGGCCAGGATCACGTTCTTCACGTGCGGCTGCATGCAGCGCGGGCCGGGGCCGGAGCCGGCGATGGTCCCGTCCATGACCGCGAACAGGCCAGGGTGAATCTCCTTCTGGATGGTCAGCAGATCCACCAGGGTCTCGTGGATGTGCTTGTGGGTCCAGTGGCGGTTGTTGTTGAGCAGGCCGCCGAAAGCGTTCTTCATCGCCCCGGTGGTGGTGGTGAAGACGTGGGTCTTGACCGTGGGCAGATGCAGGGCGTTCTTGCCGAGGAACAGCTTGGGGATGGAGATGCCGTCCGGGAAGATCATGGGCAGCACCATCATCTCGCCCTGCGGCTCGTAGTTGACCCATTCAACCTCCGGCTCGAATAGCCAGACGTACTCCAGGCCATGCTGCTTGATGACTGACTGCAAATGGTTGTTCACCGAGCCCAGCTTGGGGTCCACCACCACGGTGGCGTTCTGGGCGGGGATGAGCGTCTCCGGCGTCCAGCCGGCCTGGAGCATGGCGCGGGTGACGCCGTCCAGTTGCCAGGGGGAGGTCGAGCAGGCCGGGTAGTAGTGGTGCCAGGAGATGTTAATCTTCAGCAGCGTCTCGGCCGCGGCGGGGAGCGCCGTGGTGTAGCCGGCCAGGTCCATCAGGCGCTGGACATCCTCGAGGATCGTCTCAGGGCTGGTGCGCAGGGCCGCGACCTTGCCGCGTAGCGCGTCGTCGGGCCGGTTCTGAGCAAACGTCGCCATGGGTCATACCTCCGGGACTAGGGTCGGATAGTCACCAGTAGTATAGCAGCAAAAGAGGGGGAATGCATCCGGCAGAGGGGGCCGCACGCCTGGCTAGCCGGGCAAGAGGAAATGCCCGTGGGCGCCGACCATGGCATCCACGATGCGCCACAGGATCATCATGAACACGTCGCCGAAGGCCAGACCCAGGAAGAAGGGCAGAGCTTTTCTCATCACCTGCGGCCCGCCGTAGCGCATCAGGGCCGACTTGATAATCGCGGAGATCATGATGGAGAACCACATGAAGGCGACCGGGTGGGTCTGCATCATGATGAATCCCACCGGATGCGGCCAGAACCACAGGTAGCGCTGGCGCATGGCGGAGACGCCCAGCACGAAGACCGCGCCGATCGCCATCCAGACCATGATCGCCAGGTTGGGCGGCTCCGGCCGGCTGAGCCAGGTGCTGAGCTGATCCCAGCCGCCGGTGCCGGAGATGTGGCAGAACCACTGGTTCATGCCCGCCGCACCGTGGCGATAGTAGAGCCACAACTGGCTGATCGCGGTGGTGGGCACGGAAGCGGCCAGCGCCACCCACAGGACCATGAACATCTGCCGCCGGCTGATGCCGCCTTCCTCCGCGATGCGCAGCCCCTGCACCAGGCTGGGGCCGATGGTGGCGCGCAAGTCCGTCGAGTAGGCGCGCTCGAAGAACATCCCGGCGGTCAGGCTGCGCGCCCCGACCGTGTTGGTGCCAAACAGGTAGTTGAGCGCCTGCACCGGGGTGACGGTCTGCTGCACGAACAGCAGGCCGACCTCGGCGACCACCTTGCTGAGGATGATTATGATCATGGTGTAAACCAGGATCACGAAGGCCGCCGTCCACAGGCTCATCCCCGCGACCACCAGCCACCAAGTGGCGGCGGCCAGGCACAGGCCGATGCCGATCAGGCAGGTCCGGTAGCTCAGACCCCCCTCCTCGGTAGCCGGGGCCTTGCCGGTCAATTCCGCCCAGGCCCCGGCCAGGTGGCGCCGCGCCGACCAGAAAGTCAGGCCGATGTATGCCACATAGCCGCCCCAGGGCTGCGCGCCCAGCCACAGGGGATAGCCGGCGATGGACAGTCCCTGCGCGCGGAAGCCCAGCATCCCGCCGACCAGCCGCTGCACCCGGTTGAACAGGAAGAAGCCCACGATGGAGAAGGCCACCTCGGTACGCAGCAGCATGCTGACGCCGATGACGGCCGGGTAGATGATAAAGGGCGTCCAGCCCCAGAACTGGCCGATCCCCTCCTGCGGCGTGTAGGCCCACTCCATGCGGATACCGCCGACCGAGGGGTAGTAAAAGCGCAGTCCGGCGAGGCCCTGCACCAGCACGGTGAGGCCGAAACCGATCCACATGACCGGATTGCCCCAGAAAGCCTTGTCGGCCAGCGGGTGGGAGGGGTTCTGGGTCATCTGCATGGGCAGGGCGACCAGCGGGAAGGAAAGCCGCTCGTAGTTGGCCCATTGCGGGTAGAACAGGGCGCTGGCGAAGGTGGCCAGCAGATAGAGCACCACCAGCAGCACGCCCCAGGCCATGAAGGGAATGATCCAGTCGCTCCAGGGAATGGCAACGCCCGGCGGCAGCCCCTCATAGAAGCCCTTGATGGCCAGGTCGGAGGTGGGGTGCAGCCAGGTGGGCACGTACTGGAAGAAGATGGAGGCCCAGCCATTCGCGGGCGTGGCATAGTAGAAGGCGGAGACGCTGACCGGGACAAACACGCTCTCCGAGCCGTGACTGGGCACCAGCGTGGAGATGAGCAGCATGGTGTAGATGACCAGGAGCTCGGCGCGCGCGAAAGGCAGGCGGGGCGACAGCAGCCGCAGTAGCGGGTTGAGCACCAGCACCAGCAGCATGAGCATGAACACGGCGCCCGGGGGCAGGTGCTGGCCGCCGATGAAGGTGCCCTGCACGTAGTGGTCCATGTAGGGGACCACAATTCCGCAGCCCACCGACAGGACAAAGCCCACCGCTACGCTGCGCACGGTGACGCCGCGGCGAGGGGAATCGCTCTCGCTAGCGGAACTGGAATTGGGTCCTAGCTCGGTGACGGTAGCCATGGCGGAAACATATTCGCCGGAGCATGCAACGTTTCCTGCTTCCAACTTTCACCGGCTGACCGGCGTCAGCAGGGGCGTCCCGCGGGCGCGGGCGGCGCGGAAGGAATATGCGCCCCGCGCAGGAAAGTACTTCTCAGCCGGCGCGCGGGTCGCGGCGCGCTCGCCCCTAACTATGTCTACCTACCTGGAAATCTTGGTGCTGCTACTGATGATCTTGGCGAGTGGTTTCTTCGCCATGTCCGAGATGGCGCTCGTCTCGGCCCGCAGGGCTCGGCTGCAGCAACTGGCCGAAGAAGGCAACCCTCGCGCGCGCCGCACGCTCGAGTTGGTCTCCTCCGCCAACCGCTTTCTGGCCACCGCCCAGATCGGCATCACGCTAGTCGGCGTGCTGGCCGGCGCCTTCGGCGGCGTGACTCTCGCCGAGCGGCTGGACCCGCACCTGCAGACGATCCCCTGGCTGCAACCCTACAGCCACCCGCTGTCCGTGGGGCTGGTCGTCATCTTCACCACCTACCTGACCCTGACCCTGGGCGAATTGGTCCCCAAGCGCATCGGAATGTCGCGCCCCGAGGCCCTGGCGATGCGGGTCTCCGGCCCTATGGGCGGCCTGTCGCGGCTGGCCGCCCCGCTAGTCTGGGTGCTGGGGATATCCACCGAGGGCGTGCTGCGCCTGCTCGGCGTGCGCCCCTCCGCCGAACCGCCGGTCACAGAGGGGGAGATCCGCATTCTCCTGGAGCAGGGCGAGAAGGCCGGCGTCTTTGAGGAGGCGGAGCTGGCGCTGGTGCAGCGGTCGCTGCGCCTGAATCGGCGCCGGATCAGCGGCATCATGACCCCGCGGCCCGACGTGGTGTGGCTGGACCTGGAAGACCCGCCGGAGGAGTTCCGCCGCCGCCTGGTCACCGAGCCCTACTCGCGCTTCCCGGTCTGCCGGGGGAGCCTCGATGAAGTGGCGGGAATCCTCCAGGTCAAGGACTACTTGACCCAGGTGCTGGCCGGCGAGCCGGAGGATTTCGAGACGATTTTGCGCGAGGTCTTGTTTGTGCCCGAGTCCATGCCTGCCCTGCAGGCGCTGGAGTCTTTCGAGCGGGCGGGCCGGCACATCGCCCTGGTCGTGGACGAGTACGGCGGCGTGCAGGGGCTGGTCACCATGAATGATATCCTGGGGGCGATTGTGGGCGAGGGCGCGGCTACGGAGGGTCCGGAAGAGCCGGAGGCCGTGCGTCGCGAGGACGGCTCGTGGCTCCTGGACGGGGTCCTATCGGTGGAGGAACTGCGGGAGCTGCTCGATCTACCTCCGCTCCCCGGCGAGGAGCGCGGCAGTTTCACCACCCTCGGTGGATTCGTAATGAGCCAGATGGGCCGCATCCCGGCCCCGGCGGAGACCTTCGACTGGGCCGACTACCACTTCGAGGTCCTGGACATGGACGGGCACCGCGTGGACAAGGTCCTGGTAACTCCGCATACCAAGGATACCGCGGAGGAGCCGTAGCGGTTGCCGTCCTGTAGGGCGGGGGCTCGTACCCCGCCGGACTAACGGTTGCCTAGCGACGGCGGGGTACAAGCCCCCGCCCTACAGTAACGGCGGACCTGCCCGGCGGCCTCCGCCGGTCCTCTTGACACCTGCCGCCGGCTGTGTTAGATTACCTTTCGCCGTCCCTGTGCGCTAGGGGGCGGAATATTCGTCTTAGTGGGGTTGTAGCTCAGTCGGTTTAGAGTGCTGGCCTGTCAAGCCAGAGGTCGCGGGTTCGAGCCCCGTCAACCCCGCCATATGTTACTCACAGGCCCTTCTGCCCTCCGGCAGGAGGGCCTTTTGATTGTCTCAAGCCTCCGGGGTGGCTGCCGCCGGCCGGACCGGGACCAGCCGACAGGCCGCGGCGGAGGTGGTTGGCAGCGGCAGGCTGAATCAACTCCGCGCGTCTTACCATCATTATCCACGTCGTTTCGATAGGGAGCCCCGCTAATGCGTCTCTCTGTGCAAGCTCTGCTCGTTTGCGTTCTGCTCACCGGCCTACTAGCCGCGGCCGGTTGGTCTCAGACTAATGAGGGCAATCTGCTGAAGAACCCCGGCTTTGAGGACCCCATCCCGGGCAAGATGGACAATCCGTTCGTCAACTGGGCCTTCGCCGACAACGGGCAGACGGAATACCGGGGCGAGATTACTGCGCAGGAATTCCACAGCGGCCTCAAGGCCGCCTCCGTCACGGCCGCGGCCGGCTGCAAGGTGTACTCCGCCTGGGCGCAGCATGTCCCGGTGAAGACCGACGCCGAGCTGCCCGATCAGGTCTCCGTCTGGTACCGGGCGCCACAGAACGGGGCCATGATTGTCCTGAGTTTCATCGGCTTTGACGGCGACAAGTCGGTACCCAAGGGCGGCGACTCGATTGCCCTGCCGCAGAGCGCCGACTGGACGCAGATCAAGGCGACCATCCAGGTGCCCGCCGGGACGCGCGATATTCAGTTTGAGCTGCGGGTAGACAAGCCCGGCAGCTACCTCTTTGACGATGCCGCGCTGGTGCGGACGCCGGCGGCGGCGGCCGGCGGCAAGCCCGATCGGATTCTCTTCGTGGTTCCGGCCGCCACCAAGGTCACCTACTTGTGGGAAGCGGCGCTCAAGAACGCGGGCTGGCAGCGGGTCAGCTATGAGACCTGGGACAACCTGACCCCGGAACTGCTCAAGCAGTGCCGCGTGGTGGTGATCGTCTATCTGCCTCTGCGCCCCGAGGTGAGCGACGCGGATCAGGCCACGATCAAGCTGCTGGACGACTACGCGAAGGCGGGCGGCGGGCTGATGCTCAACCAGCAGTCCGGCCAGATGCTCACCGCCATGACGCTGTGTTGGGCGCTGGCCCGGAACTTCGGCACCGATATTCTCTGGGAGTACACCACCTCCGACCCGGCGCGCACCAGAAAGGTCGGCGCCTGGGACGGGGACACCTTCACCTACACCGAGCAGGTCTCCGGTCCGGTGGCCCAGGGCGTCAAGGGTGTGCTCTACCAGTCGGTGATGCAGATCGGCGCTTACGCGGGCATCATGCCCCTGATGCCGAATGACCCCTGGCAGGTAGTCCTGACCACCGGCGCCAACTCCAAGACCACGCCGGTGCTGGTGGGTCTGGAGGAGATTGACAAGCGCTCCCGGCCGGCCGGATATACCTCCGACGTGCCGTTCGCGGGGATTCGCCCATATGGCCAGGGCCGCGTCGCCTACTTCGGCATGTATCCCGACGTCATCTTTACGCGGCTCATCAATACCGACGACGACCGCAAGGTGCATGAGTCCCACCTGGTCAAGGGCACGGACGGCTTCGGCAGCGACCTGCAGAAGCTGTATCTGAACACCTTCCAGTGGCTGGGAGCGGGCGGCGATCAGCTCATGACCGCCAACCTGCAGCGGCCGGCGATGAAGCCGGTCCAGTATGTCACCGCCTTCAAGTCCTTCAAGGGCCTCATCGGCCCGCGCACCAAGTACTCCAGTGGCCAGTCCACCGCGGAGGAGTACGTGACCCGCGCCCGGGCCGCCGGCTATGACTTCGTGATCTTCCTGGAGGACTTCGCGGCGCTCCAGCCGGGCGGCTTCGAGGCGCTCAAGGCCGACTGCAAGCGGCTGTCGGACGGCTCCTTCCTGGCGCTTCCGGGGGTAACCTATCAGAATACGGACGGCAACCACGAGTTCGCCTGGGGCAAGCACCTCCAGTTGCCCTCTGCCCTACTCCTGGGGCCGGACGGCAAGCGTTTCCTGGCGGTCGGTGGCGCGGAAAAGCCCGGGACCGACCTGACCTGGCTGTATACCCTGCTGGGCTTCGAGAACCAGTCCGGCTGGTACCTGTTCGGCCAGAACCCCTACCCGCACTTCGACGCCCGCGCCGTCAACGCGATGGGCGTTATCACCCAGGAGGGCGGCAAGACGCTGGAATCCGTAGTGGATTCCTACGCGGCCGAGGCTCGCAACGGTCAGTTCATGTGGCCGATCGCCCTGACGCTGATGAAGAACGCCAGCGAGATTGCCCTGGCGCAGAGCGGCGTCTACTACCACAACGAGATCGGCATCGAGGGCGTCGAGAAGCTGGATACCTGGCTCAATACCCTGGGCGGCCGCAGCGCCAAGCAGCTCTATCCCGGCGCCCCGGACTTCGGGGAGGTCTTCCTCACCAACGGGCCCCGCATTGATCTGAAGATGCCGCGGGGCGACACCGATCCCGAGGGCAATCTGTGGAGTCCGCGTCTGCAGGAGTGGGCCTTTGACCTGAAGGTCAGTTCTCCGGTGGGGCTGCGTGAGGTGCGGGTGATGGACGGGACGACGATGATTCGCCGGCTCCTGCCCGGCGGAGCCAAGGAGTTCGACCACGTGACCAGCCTGCCCCGCGAGCGCCAGAAAGGGATCTGGGTCCGGGCGATTGACACCCAGGGCCGCGAGGCGATCAGCCGCGACATTACCTCCGACTCCTGGCTGCTGCGCGAGTCGCAGTGCGCCGACCGCGAGAACCAACTGCTGGACTCGCGCCAGGTCCGCGCGGACGGCACGCCCTTCTTCGTGGGCTACGGCGGGGACACCGCCATCCCCGACAAGGGCTCCTGGAATGGCCGCACCCGTCCGGTCGGCTGCTTCGTCTTCGACCAGAAGCTGGGCGCCGGCTCCATGGCCTACGACGGTTCGCCCGAGAATCATCCGGCGGTCTGCTTCAGCCCCTCGCTGTGGTACGGCGACAGCCAGCCGCAGGGCCTGGGCATCGTGAACCAACTGATCGGCGGCCGCGAGGGCGGGGCGCATGTGCAGCCCTCCCGCGTGTCGGCCTCCTCCGACGTGCTCATTGGCGACCGCATTCTGGACGGCGTCTTCCCGGTGAACGCCAAGCCGGTCTACCAGGTCTGGGGCACCCTGTACCCGGTGACCCCGAGCCAGTACCTCAAGACGACGGCGCGAGAGTACCTGTACCTCATCAAGCCCGACGGGGCCAGCGTGTACCTGTGGGACCAGAGCTTCGAGTTCCTCCAGGACGTGCCGGTCACGACCAAGACCGCTTTCGCGCTGGGCATGGGCTACATCGGGGCCAGCAGCGCCACGGAGCGCGTCATCGTCAGCGGCGGGAAGATAGTGGACACCGGCAAGATAGCGGGCAAGCCGCTGGAGAGCTGGGACTTCAACAAGGGCGATTACGTCGGCCTGATTAAGAGCCCCTTCGGCTCGCTGGCGGTGTATAGCCTGACCGACGGACTGGTGATCGCCGGCGACGGCGTGAACTACAGCGTGGGCTTCAAGCCGACCGGCGCGGTCTACGCCCAGGGCGCCAAGCTGCGCGCCCGCATGATGATGGTGGGGATGCACCGGCTGGTCACCGACCCGGCGGCCTTGGCCGCGCAGTTCGCGGTGGACTACGGCCTCACCGGTACGCCGACCTGGAAGTTCGAGCCGTTCCAGGGGACGGTTCTGCCCGCTGACTATCCGGCGGCGCTGCAGGCCGGCCCCGGCCAGTGCTTCGTCGGTCGCGTGAGCGGCGTGGACAAGCTGGCCGCCAACCTGGGCGTCGCGGTCTCGGGCCTGCGGGACAACTGGACGGCCTTCTGCCAGACCCAGGGCGCGGGCGGACAGACGCGGATCATCTCCGTGGAGAGGGGCACCGGCTACGCCGTGGTCACCGCGGCGGAAGAGGGCAAGACGCTGTTCTTCGGCCACCCGCTGATCGCGGATAACGCGGAGGTCGGTATCACCGTAGCCCGCAGCGGCGACTGGAAGTTCTGGGTGGCGGAGATCCACAACCCCACCGACAAGCCGATCATGGCCACCGTGCGGAGCAACCCGGCTTGCCAGGGCCCTAACTTCAAGGAGACCCTGACGCTGGCGCCGGGCAGTTCGGTGATCCGGATCCTGGGGCCGGCGGGGTAGGGCGCGAACGACCTCCATATGTTACCCACAGGCCCTTCTGCCCACCAGCAGAAGGGCCTTTTGTCTTTTGGCCGCTAGCTAGATTACCCCGTGGTCGCCGATCTCCGGGTCCGCGAAGAGGTTGTCCTGCGGAACCGAGGGCATCGAGCATTCCAGCAGCAGCGCAGTTCCCGGGTGTCGCGAAGGCCCTGCTACCGGTGGTAGCAGGGCCTTCCGTATATGGTCTAGCGACGGTTCTCGCCCTCGTCAGCGGTGCTTACCTGCTCATAGCGCCGGCACGAGTGCGCCCGCGCGCGGGCTGCCCAGGCCGGTCACCAAGTCGTAGCCGGTGGTGCATGAGTAACTCCGGTTCGTGCCACTGGTGATGTCCAGGAAGTAGGTGCCCAGCGACGTGGGGCTGCCCAGGGCATACAGGGCGGCGTCGGCGCTGCTCAGGCGGCTGCCCCGCGCGGCGTTCGCTCGCGCCAGCAGAGCGGCCCACTGCGGGGCGCCCGCGCTGGTGCCGCCGACCTGCACCCAGGCCCGCGAGCCCTTGCCGCTGGCGCTGCAGTATACCGGGAATCCGGTGGCCGGGTTCGCGTTGTAGCTGACATCCGGCATGGTCCGATGCCCGGTGGACTGCGAGGCGGTCTGATAAGCCGGCTGGTCCTCGTAGGCGCTGGGGCCGCCGTTGCTGCCCGACCAGGCGGTCTCGGACAAGCGGTTCCCGGCGCTATCCAGGGACAGGCTGGTTCCGCCCACGGAGACTACATAAGGCGACACCGCCGGCCACTGCGCGCCCCCGCCGCTGTCGCCGGAGGAGGCGGTGAAGGTGACGCCGGTCTTGTTGAAGTGGAAGTCGTACAGGGTCTCGCCGGCAAACTCATTGCCGCCCCAGCTCATCGACACCTGCCCGGCGCGCGCGGCGGCGTAGTCGACGCAGGTCAGCAGGGAGTTGAAGCTGGCATCATTGGCGACTACCAGCAGGATCGTCGCCCCGGGGGCCATGGCGTGGGCCCACTCGACGTCCAGGGAGGTCTCCAGCGCCCAGCCGGCATTGCTGCGGCGTTTGCCGCCCTGGGGGTAGGCGATCTGGACGGTCGTGGTGGGCAGGCCGAACTGCGTGCAGAAGGTGTTCAGGTCGCTCTGGATGGTCGAGCTACCGTAGGCGTCCACGATGGCGATGACCTCCCCGGAGCCGGTGCCGGGAAGGGTGTCAAAGCCGTAGGCGTGGCGGATCTGCTGGGGGGTGTAGCCGGAGAGCGCCGCCGGGCCCACCTGCTGGATGTGGACAGGCGGACGCGCCTCCCAGCCCGAAGGCACAGGGGCCTGCCCGGCGGGATCACCCGATCCGCCGCAGCCCGTCAGCAACAGGGCGGTGCAGGCGAGTAGCACAGCGAGACTGAACAGAAGCGATCGATACCACATACGGATTTCCCTCCTCGATCTGCGGCCGAGGCAACCAGACCGCTTGGCCTCTTATCCAAATCAGTGGACGCTGTCCACGGTAGATTGTTTTGCTGCGGGAGCGGTTGGAACCACTCTCCTTGCTAGTGTTCGCCGCGAGCTGAAGCTCTTCTGCTTGGCGTCCGTTCCCGCGCTCGGGTGTGTCATCCGCCGCGCCCCTAGTCCTGATGGAAAACTTCCTCCAGGGGCGCCCACCACTCGCCCTCGGCCGCCGTCTCCACCGGGTGCTGCAGGGGGTCGCAGATCTCCCACCACTGCTGAGTCACCGGGTCCGCGGCCATCTTGGCCATGTCGGCCGCGTAATCGACGCCGTGGTACTCGAAGTAGCTGAACAGAAGGCCGTCGCGGTAGAAGATCGAGTAGTTGCGGATATTGCACTCGGTGATCGTCTGAGCCACGCCGGGCCAGATCGCCACGTGCAAGCGCTTGTACTCCTCCAGTACCTCGGGGAGTAACCTGATGACGGCTCCGTATCGCTTCATTGCTGAGGTCCTTTCCATGCGCTAACTTGGTTTTGCTCCCCCTCTCCTGCCCGGAGAGGGGGTTAGGGGGTGAGGCCTCCCCCGGGTCTATCCGTACCAGCCCTCTTCCAGAAGGGTGTCGCACATTGCCAGCACGTTTTCGACGGGGGTCTCCTCGAGGATGGTGTCGTGGCTGGCGCCGGCGATATAGCCGCCGCCCGGCGCCATGGTCTTGAGCACCGCCCGGGTCTGTTCGCGCACCTGCGCGGGCGTGCTCTCGATCAGCACGTGGTGCGAGTCAATCGCGCCGTTGAAGACGATCCGGCTCCCGAAATCGCGCTTGAGCGTCGCCAGGTCCATGCCGCTGCAGGAGGGCTGCACGGCGTGCAGGGCGTCCAGCCGCGCCTCGATGAGGCTGGGAATCAGCGGCGCAATCCCACCGCAGCAGTGCATCATGACCGGCAGGCCATAGTCGTGGCCGAGGTCAATCAGCCGCTGCAAGTGCGACAAAAGGAAGCGCCGGAAGAGATCCACGCCCAGCAGTGGCCCGGTCTGGCTACCCAGGTCGTTGCCCATAAAGAAAATGTCAATCGCGCCCGCCGCGGCGTCGAAGATGCGCCGGCTGACCTCCGCGTAATAGTCCACCATGTGCCCCAGGAGCGCGTCCACGGTCTCCGGGGCGTCGTACATGGAAAAGTAGAGCTGCTCCATGCCCATCAGGTCAATCGCGTCATGCCAGAAGGGCGACCAGTCGCCGCCCAGAATCGCATACTGCCCGCCCCCGGCGAGGGCCTCCGCGCGCAGGTGCGAGGTATCCATCGCGGCGGCGTCGGGCCAAGGGTAGGCGTGCACTTGCGCCGGCGTCGCGCCGGCCAGGGGGTGGCTGATCGGCTGTCCGAAGCCCAGGCCATGACGATCCACGCCAAAGATCGTCCGCACCGTGACGCCCTCCGGCAGCGCCGCCGGGGCCGGCTCGCGGGCGAACACCCGCCGAAAATCATCCCCAAACCGCAGCCGCAGGCCCTCCACGTCGAGGTGCAGCTCCTGCTGCGCCTTGGCCCAGAACTCCTCCGAGCAGCCCACCCACAGCGGCACGCGGTCCGGCTCGTCATGCGCAAAGGTCGTCAGCACTCGCTCGCGCGAAGTCATCTCATGCTCCCTCTCCGGCCGGTAGTCACCAGCCTTCCCGTAGCGAGAGTTCCGGCTCCCCGGTGCTGATTCCTCCCGGCCCGGGCGGCAACCGAGGACTCGCGTCCGCGGAAAGGGACTGGCTGCGGGGAACCAATCGTGTTATGATTCAGTCATTAGTGCTACGAAGGAAGGAAACGACGCCAGGCGGCTCTGCAGGGCCGTCGTCGGACCCTGAGGTAAGGCCGCCCATGCATATACCTGACGGATTTGTGGATTTGCCCACGGCGCTAGCCACCGGCGCGTTGGCTGCCGGGGGCGTGGGCTATGCCTCCTGGCGACTGAGCCGGACGCTGGCGCCGGAGAAGGTGCCTTTGTTGGGAGTCGCCGGGGCTTTCGTTTTTGCCGGGCAGATGGTCAATTTCCCGGTAGCGGGCGGCACCTCCGGGCATCTACTGGGCGCGGCGCTGGTGACGCTGCTGCTGGGGCCCTGGGCGGCGATGCTGGTAATCACCTCGGTCCTGGTGGTGCAGTGCCTGGTCTTCCAGGACGGCGGTCTGAGCGCGCTGGGGGCGAATGTGCTGAATATGGCGGTAATCGGGCCGCTGGTGGCGGCCGGAGTCTCGGGCGCGGGGCAGAGCCTGTTCCGCGGACCGCGCGGCCGCTGGGTGGCAGCCGGCGGGGCGGCGTGGGCCACGGTGGTCGCGGCGGCGCTGGCGGCCGCGCTGGAGCTGATTGTCTCCGGCACGGCCCCGGCGGTGGTCGTGCTGCCGGCCATGGTCGGCGTACACGCGCTGATCGGCCTGGGGGAGGCGGCCCTGACCGTGGGCGCGCTGGCGGCGGTAGTCGCGGCCCGTCCGGACTTGTGGCCGGTGCGGCCGCGGGCGGAGGTGCAACTATGAAGAATCGCGGGTGGCTCGCAATTTTGGTGATAGCTGTCGCGGTGGCGGCCCTGGTGGCGCCGTTTGCCTCCTCCTGGCCGGATGGCCTGGAGAAGGTGGCGGGCCAACTGGGCTTTGCCCCCCGCGCGGCCGCGCCCGCGCCGGGCTATGCTCTGCCGGGCCTACCGGAGGGGCATGTTTCCACCGGAGTAGCCGGTATTCTGGGTACACTAATTGTATTCGCGGCGGTCTACGGGCTGGCGGCCTTGCTGGCGGCCCGCGCGAGGAAGCGTAATGTGCAACTCGAAACTCATCAATAATCACGGAGGCGCGGCGAGGGGGGGCGGCTGGCTGCAGGACGGTCTGCGGCGGCTGCATCCGGTCAGCAAGGTGCTGGCCTGCCTGGGTCTGGTCCTGGGCGCGGTGAGCCTCGCTCCGCTGGCGCAGGGGCGGCTGGCCGCGGTCGGGGGCGGCCTGGCGCTGCTCTGGCTGGTCGCGGGCTTCTCGCCGCTGACGCTGGCTAAACGCCTGGCCGTCGCCGCGCCGTTTGTCGGTCTGGCCGCGCTCTGTGTGCTCTTCGGCTCGCCGCATACGGTCACGGCGGGCGTCGGCGCATTCACGTTTCCGCCAACCCCGGAAGCGGTGGCCCGGTTTGAGCTGCTGCTGCTCAAAGCGGGTGTCTCCCTGGTGGCGCTGAGCCTGCTGGGGGCGACGACCACCCCGGAGGAGCTGCTCGGCGCGCTGCGCACCTTGCGCGTCCCGGCGCTGCTGGTGACCACGTTGGCCCTCACCATCCGCTACCTCAGCGTGCTGCGCGAGGAGGCCCAGCGGATGCTCCAGGCCCGCGATTCCCGCGGCTGCCCCACCGGGCTGCGGCGGCGTGCCCGGGTGACCGGCAGCATGATCGGTTCCCTGTTCCTGCGCTCCTACGAGCGGGCCGAGCGCGTGGGCCACGCCATGGCCGCGCGCGGCTTCACCGGCTCCTTTCCCGGGGACGAGCCCCGGCGCCTCACCCATCCTGATCTGCTGGCGCCGCTGCTGACCGTCGGCATGATGTGCTGGCTGGTGCTCTGGTGATCACTCCCGCTCTGCGCCTGGATAACCTGACCTACCGCTACCCCGACGGCCACCCGGCGCTGGCCGGCCTGTCGCTGGAGGTGGCCCCCGGCGAGTCGGTGGCGCTGGTCGGCCCCAACGGGGCGGGCAAGTCCACCCTGCTGCTGCACCTCAACGGCGTCCTGCGCGGGGAGGGCGCGGTGGAGATTAACGGCGAGCGGCTGGAGGACAGCAACCTGCGCCGCCTCCGCCAGCAGGTGGGGCTGGTTTTCGAGGACCCCAACGATCAACTTTTCATGCCCACCGTGGGCGAGGACGTCTGCTTTGGCCCGCTCAACCAGGGGCTGTCCGCGCCCGAGGCGGAGCGGCGCGCCCGGGAGGCCCTGGCGGCGGTCGGTATGGAGCCGGCCTGGAGCAAGCCCCCCAGTCACCTGAGCCTGGGCCAGCGCAAGCGGGTCGCGGTCGCTACGGTGCTGGCGATGGAATCCGCGATTCTGGCCCTGGACGACCCCACCGGCGGCTTGGACCCGGAGGGGCGCGAGCAGTTCCTGCGCCTGATCGCCGGGCTACCCCACACCAAACTGATTGCCACTCACGACCTGGAACTGGTCTGGGACACCTGTCACCGCGTGGCCCTGCTGGACGCGGGTCAGGTAGTCGCGGTGGGGCCCACCCGCGAGATTCTCAGCGACGAGCCCCTGCTGCGCGCGCACGGCCTCCGGCTCCCGGCCTGCGCCGCGTCTCCGGCGCTCTGCCCGGCGCGCTAGTCGCTGCCCTCTGATTTTCCCTCGGCAGGAACTACCCTCACGGAAGCGGAACTCCTCCCGGCAGATGCACCCTTTGATTCCGGAGGCTCGGACATGACCCGCAAGGAGCTCAATCTGGCTGTTTTCGCGGGGACAGTTGAGGCAATCAGCGAACTGATCGACAAGGAGTACGGACTGGCCGAGTAGCCCCGCGAGGGGCGAGGTGGTCCGGGGAAAGGTAACGACAAGATGAGTGTGTTGAAACGACGCGTGCTGACCGGGCTGGTGGTGCTGGGCATTATATCAGCGCTGGCGGTGGCGATCCCGAGGCTGGCGGCCGAGCGCGCCAACAATACCGTGGCCCTGGCCGCGGACGCTACGGAGTTGCAGAACCTCGCCGACCTGAGCGGGCTCACCCTGCCGGAGGTGCTGGCCCAGGCCAGACGGCAGGGCATCACCCACGTCGCGTTGGCCGAAATGACCCTGGATGAGGCGGTCAAGGCGCTGCCTTACCCCACGCCTCGCTTGCTGCCCGATAATGTGGTCTGGCAGCTCAAGCAGAAGCTGCCCAAGTCGGAGGCGGCCAGCGATTTCTCCGGCGCCACGCTCACCGCCGTGGCGCAGCGCTTGCCCCGGCTGGGTGTCGGCTACAACTACCCGGTGGCCGAGGCCATCCGCGCGGCGGGCCTGCAGGTCATCGCTCGCCCCAGCCCCGACTTTTCCGACACCACGACGGCGATCGGCGCCTCCCTGGACGCCGTCCGGGCCACCGGCGCGCGGATCGTCGTCTTCAACGGGACCCAGGTGCTGGGCAACGGCGGCCTGCTCAAGCAGACCGCCTCGGCGCTCGCGGCCCGCAAACTGGAGTGGGGCTTCGTGGAGTTGATCCCCCAGGAGGGCGCCTCCGAGCTGGCCCACGACGTTGATTATCACCTGGTGCGGGTCCATTCCATCAGCGAGGCCGAGATGGCGCAGAAGATGAAGCCCGCCTCGGCCATTGACCGCTACTCCCTGGCGGTGCGCGAGCGCAAGGCCCGCGTCTGCTACGTGCGCATGTTCTTCGACCAGGGCGAGAACCCGCTGACCGCCAACCTGCAGTACGTGGGAGACCTGTCCCAGACGCTCCGCGACGAGGGCTTCCAGTTGGGCGATCCGACGGACTTCTCCAACCCGGAAGTCGGCCGGCTGGCCCGCATCGGGCTGTACTTGGGCATCGGTGCCGCCACGCTGTGGATGGTGCAGATGTTCTTCGGCTTGAGCCTGACCTGGTTCTGGGGGCTGCTGGTGCTGCTCGTGGTGGGGTCCGTCGCCGAGGGCGTGGTCGGGATGCGCATCTCCGCGGACCTCGCCGCCCTGGCCGCAGCGGTTATCTTCCCCATCTGGGGCATTTTGGCCGTGGTCTGGCCGGAGCAGCCGCTCCGCTCGCCGGTGGCGCAGGCGGTGCGCACCTTCCTGGGGATCAGCGCCTTGACTCTGGTCGGGGCCCTGCTGGTCGCCGGCGCGATCACCACCGCCCCGCACCTGATGGGCATCGAGGCCTTCCGGGGCGTCAAGCTCGCCGCGGTGCTGCCGCTGCTCCTGGTCGGGCTGGTCATGGTGGCCCGGGCCATGCCCCGCTATCGGGAAACGCGCCTGGAGTTGGGCGAGGCCGCCCCGGAGATCTGGTCCCTCCGCGAGGGGCTGGCCGAGGCCTTCAGTTTCGCGGTGCGCTACTGGCACTGCGTACTGATTGTCGTGGGTCTGGCCGCGATGGTGATGCTGGTGATTCGCTCCGGCAACGACACCCCGGTGGGCGCTTCGGAACTGGAGCGGACCTTCCGCGCGATACTGGACCATCTGCTCTGGGTCCGCCCGCGCACCAAGGAGTTCCTGTTCGGCCACCCGGTGCTGCTGCTCTCGCTGATCTGGCTCTACTCGGGTCGCCGCCGCGGCGTCTGGATTGGCCTGGCCGCCGGTGCGATCGGCCAGATCTCGCTGCTCAACACCTTCTGCCACCTGCACACGCCGCTGATGGTCTCGCTGGTGCGCTCCTTTAACGGCCTCTGGCTGGGTCTGGGTATCGGCCTGCTCGTGTGGCTGATCATCACCCGCCTGACCCGCCCTGCTCACGCACCCCAACCCCAGGCCGAACCCGCGGCCCCGGTCGCCGACGAGGATGACGACGACTGGGACGACGAAGAGCCGCTCATACGGCCGAATTTCGAGGAGAAATGATCATGGAGAACCCGACCGTAGTATTCCCCGGCCCCAAGCAAGTCATCATTGAGGACCGCCCCCGCCCGACCCTGGAGGCCGGCGAGGTGCTCCTGCAGACGCGGTGCTCGCTGATCAGCACCGGCACCGAGCTGACCATCTTCAGCGGCGAGTATCCCGCCGACTCGCTCTGGGCGACGCGCTGGGGCAAGTTCCCGGCGACCCCCGGGTACAGCAACATCGCGGACGTCGTGGAGATCGCGCCCGACGTGGACCCCAGTTGGCTGGGCCGGCGGGTCGCCTCCGGCGCCACCCATCGCCGCTACATGAACCTGCCCACCTCCCGGATCAACCTTATTCAGCACCCGGAGATTCCCGATGAGGACGCCTCTTTCTTCACCATCTCCGGCATCGTCATGAACGGCGTGCGCCGCGCGCAGGTGAAATGGGGCGACTCGGTGGTCATCTTCGGCATGGGCCTGCTGGGGCAGATGACAGCCCGCTATTGCCGCCTGTCCGGGGCCTGGCCCGTCATCTGCGTGGACGTTTCCGACGCGCGCCTGGCGATGCTGCCCGACGATCCCGGGATCATCCGGGTCAACCCCCGCGAGCGGGCTGTCCTCGAAGTCGTCGAGGAGGCCACCCGCGGCCGCAAGGCCGACTGCGCCTTCGAGTTGACCGGTAACCAGGACCTCATCCCGCAGGAGATCACCGTCGTCCGGCGCCAGGGGCGCTTCGCCATCCTGAGCAGCCCGCGCGGGAACACCGACTTCAACTTCTGCGACCTGTGCCACTACCCGAGCATCACCATCATCGGCATCCACACGCTGTCGCACCCGGCCGTGGAGACCCTGGACTACCAGTGGACCTTCGAGCGGCACACGGAGCTGTTCTTCGATTATCTGGCGGCGGGCCAGGTGCAGACCGCGCCGCTCATCACCCACCGCGCCCCCTGGTCGCAGGCGCCGGAGATGTTCCAGATGCTGCTGGCGGACCGCTCCGCGGCGATGGGCGTGGTGTTGGACTGGACGGCGGAGTAAGACCCGGAAGGGAAGCCTGCCATGTTGAGACTCGCGCTCTCAGTACTGTGCGGCGCGCTGTGCTTGGCGACGGCCGCTGCGGCGGCGGTCACCATCACTCCGGACGGCGCTGGCTTTGCCATTGCCACGGAGGTCTATGCCGCCAAAGTTGACGGCCAGGGCGCGTTGTCTTCTCTGGCCATCAACGGCCAGGAGTTCCTCGCCCCGCCCACTCAGCTCATTTGGGCGGACCAGGGCGGGATGACCACCGGCGTGTACGCCTCGCCGATGAACCAGTTCTACGTCATCCTGCCCCTGCCGGGAACGCCGACGGTTGCCGAGAACACCGTCACCGCCGAGGGTCACGGCTGGAAGATCGCCTATGCCTTTGGCCCCGACACCATTGACCTAACCTACTCAGGCACGCCGGAAGGCACCAAGCTCGGCTTCCGCGCCGGCTACCCGCCCGCCGAATTGTACCTGAGCCTAGCCCACGACCTGGACCGGGCCTGCGACCCGGACAACCAGGGCGAGCTGGGCTGGCCGGTCGTCCGCCCGCACGAGCCCGGTGTTTTCACCATCCTCGCTAAGAACGGCGCCGGCTTTACCGCCACCGACGTCTGCCGGATGCAGGCCGTCACCAGCGATCCGAATTTGCCGGCCGCGCCTCACCGCCTGGACCTCATGGTCTTCAACACCTACGACCAGATCCCGCAGCCGATCACGCACCGGCTGACCTGCTTTACGAAGGCCGACCTGGCCCATTCGTTGACTATGGAGATCACCTCGCCCAATCCGGGCCACCTCTTCCCAGCCCCGGAGCCGGTGACGTTCCCGGTCAAGGTCAACGCCCTCTACGGGCACACCCTGAGCGGCACGCTCAACTTCAACGGGTCGCCTTATGTCTGGCAGAAGCCGCCGCTGACCGCCGAGGTTCCGCTCACCCTCACCGCCGAGCAGCCCTCGCAGACCGTGCAATTGCCGATTGTGCCCCAGAAGCCCGGTCACTACACGGGCAAGATCGAGGTTAGCGAGGGGGGCAAGGCTCTGTACAGCCAGCGGCTCGGCTTCATCTACCGCCCCGAGCAGATTCCCCCGGCCACGCCGCCGGCTGACTTCGACAAGTTCTGGGATGACACCCTGGCCGAACTGGCCAAGGTGCCCCTGGACCTGACCCTGGAGGAGCAGGTCGACAAGGCGACTCCGACCGGCAAGGTCTACAAGGCCAAGTACCGCTCCTGGCAAGGCAAGTGGGCCTGGGCCTGGCTGTACGTGCCGACGGATGGCAGCAAGCAAGTGGACGGGTTCCTGCGCCTGCCGCCCGTGAGCGTCTGGCAGCCGCCGCCGCCGAACCTGGTCCCGCCGGACGGTAGCCTGACCATGGCGGTCGCCATCCACGGGGGCGATGTTGGCGACTACCCGGCCAAGCCGGAGGGCGGCTTTGACTACATGATGACCGGCATCACCTCGCGCGAGACCTACGCCTTGCGCTACGCCTATTGCTGCGTGGCGCGCTGCTACGATATCCTCAAGGCCCGCCCGGAGTGCAACGGGACCATCCACGCGCGCGGCGGCAGCCAGGGCGCGGGGCTGACCTTCGTCGCGGCCGGCTTGCGCCCGGTGACCGACGCCGCCGGCGCGGCCATCGCCCTGTGCCGGATAGACTGGACCGTCCTGGGCTATGCCTCCTGGGGCCCGCACGCGCCCGAGGGCACCGACCCGCAGGAGATCGCCAAGGTCGTGGCCTACTTCGACCCGGCCAACTTCGCGCACCGCATCCATGCGCCCATGCGTCTGGCGCTCGGCCTCTTCGACTTCTGCGCCCCGGCGGAGGGCATCTTCACCGCCATCAACGCCCTGCCCCCAGACACCAAGTGTGAAGTCTTCGTCGATCCCTTCGGCGGCCATTTCACCCTCAATGCCACGGGCTTCAACGCCGGCGAGCCCGGCGTCCAGGTCCCCAGGTGGCAGGGCACGGCGGAAGAGAACAAGCTGAATAAGTGAGCCGAGTAGGGTACCGGCGCGCGTGGTATAATGACCCTAGTTGGGCGGAGCGACCACCATGAGCATTTACGACACGATCGAGGAAAAGCGTCAGGAGATACTGGCCCTGGCCGCCGCGCACGGAGCCCGGGCCGTTCGGGTGTTCGGGTCGGTGGCGCGCGGCGAGGCGGACGAGGCGAGCGACATTGACTTCCTCGTCGAGATGGAGCCCGGCCGCAGCCTGCTCGACCTCACCGGGCTGCTCCTCGACTTGGAGGCTCTTCTGGGCCGTTCGGTGGACGTGATCACGGAGCCGGGCCTCAAGCCCCGCATCCGCGCGCGGGTGCTGCAGGAGGCCAAGGCACTGTGAGGGATGATCGCGAGCGGCTGCTGGATATCCGCGAGGCCCTAGAGCGCATCCAGCGCCTACGCGGCGCAGGGACGAGAACGTTTCGCGGCTGATGAGCTGGTGGAGGTTTGGATCGTTCACCATCTGCAGGTCATCGGCGAAGCGGCGGGCGCCCTTTCGGCCGAGCTCCGCGAGCAGTACCCGCAAGTGCCCTGGCAGAAGATCATCCGCATGCGGCACGTCCTGGTGCATCATTACTTTGGCGTCGATGTTGATCTGGTGTGGCTGGTCGTCGAGCACGACCTGCCGGACCTGGCAGCAATCGTAGACGCGATGCTGCAGGCCCTTCCCGACGAACCCTAGGCTGATGAAACGAGGCTCACTCCCCCGATGCAAATGCGCACCCTAACCATCGCTGACGCCGCTGCGCTGCTTGATTTCTACCAGTCCCTCGGGGAGCAGACCGTGTACTTCTTTGCCCCCTGGCCCTTCACGGAGGAGGCGATCCGCGACCATCTCACCCTGACTGACCAGGGCGACGCGGTCTCCCTGGGCCTGGTCAACGAGACCGGGGAGATCGAGGGGCACGGCTTCCTCAAGTGGGTGCGCAGCGAGACGCCCTCCTTCGGTATCGGCTTGCGCGAGCGGGTGCAGGGGCAGGGCGAGGGGCGGCGGCTGATGGACGCGGTGATGGCCCGGGCCGACGAGTTGGCGCTCGCGCAGGTCGGGCTGGGCGTCCGCCAGGACAACCTCCGGGCGATTGCGCTCTACCAGACGCTGGGCTTCGTCATCACCGGGGAGCACCCCAACGACGAAGGCAGCGCCTCCTGGACCATGTGCCGCCCGCGGCCGGTCTAGTTGTCTAGTCCGGCACCGCCCACGGGCCGAAAACCGGCGCGCCCATGTCGGCCTCGTCGGCGAGGTTGCAGAAGTCGGTCATCCGGCGACCGTACCACAGGACGCTGCCGGAGGGTATGGCACAGTAGCCGCGGACCAGCATCGTGCGTCCGTCCGCCGGGTCGGGAGAGGCTGCGCAGACCAGGTTGCGCTCGCTGCCGGGGGCCAGAACCGCGAAGCCGGCGACGCGGTCGGTCGGCTGGAGCGAGCCGGTGACGCCCAGGTAGGCTACGCGGAGTTGGCTGGAGTCCTGCGGGTCGCGGGTGACGCTGACGGGGCGCGGACCGCTCTCAATCGTCGCGTCGCCGTACGCCCCGCGCGCGGCCAGGCGCGCCAGGCGGCGGCCGAGTCGCCGCTGGCCTAGCGTGGAGAGGTGAATCCCATCCCCCAGCGGCAGGTCCACCGCGGTAGTCAGGCCGCCCGGGGCCAGTTCCGGCTCCAGTTGCAGTTGCAGCGTCTGGACCGTCGTCCACTCGGGCAGTTCCTCCGCCGTCTGCATGAAACAGTTGCCGATCTGCACCGAGAACCAGGGCAGCTCGGGCTGGCCCAGGTCGCGGCGGAGCGCGGCGACGAGCCGGCGCATCCGGTCGGCAAAGCTGCGGCTCTGGCCGTCGAAGCTGTCCGACTCCCCCTGATACCACAGCACCCCGGTGAGCGGTCGCCCCACCTGGCGCAGCCGCGCGAGGGCCCCCGCGTACAGCGCCATGTACGGGCTGCCTGCCCAATCCGGGTCCCACTCGCTCAGCCGCGTGTCGCCCTTGGCGCAGAAGATCAGCCCCACGGGGCGGCCGGTAGTCGCGGCGAGGGCCTTGCCGAAGGTCAGCCCCAGCCCCGCCCCGCCATAGCCCTGGCGGAGGCGGCGCGCGAAGCCAGGCGCAAGTCGGCGGCAGTGGTCGGGATTGGCTTCCGCCCGGGCCAGTTCCGAGCGCATGACCGCAAAGCCGGGCTCGGTGGACTCGTAGCGGTCGCCCCAGAAGGGCTCCTCGGCGATTTGCCACTGGCCCCGCAGATTGTAGAGCCAGACCTGGTTCGAGGGGGGCTCGTAGGGCAGACCAAACCCCGACCCGGCCATATTCGACTGCCCGGCGAGCAGCCACAAGTCCATGTCTTCCGGCGGATGATTCGGCATAGCGGCGGTGCGCCTCCCGCGCTGAGGATCGTTTCGCCGGTGGTTCCGCGACGGCGGCCGCGAATCCTGCCTCAGGCGGGTGGCACGTACTCGCCCACCAGCAGCGAACAGATCGTGGGCAGCAGGGCCCGACCGTCACTCAGCGCCCCGCCTAGCATTACCTGCACGCTGCCGCTCAGGTCGCCAGGCCGCCGCAGGGGCACCACCTCGCCGGGCGGCGTAACGCCCGACACTAGCGGCCACGGCTGGGGGCCGCCGGGGAGGGTGAAGCGGAACACCAGCGGCTCCGACACCCCGCCCGCCGCCACGCTGAAGGGCAGGGAGGCAGGCTCCGGCGTCCAGGCTTCCGACAAGGTCAGGGTGAGCGTGCCGCTGACCGGCTGCGGCGTGTAGTTGTGCACCAGGCAACTGATCTCGTGCGTCTGCCCGGGGATCAGGGTGAGCGCCTTGACCAGTTGCGTCGCGGTCACGAAATCGGGCGCGACGGTCACGCCGGTGAGCACCGGCGGCTCGAGCTGCGCGTAGAGGGAGGCGGCCAGGTACATGCCGCGCGCCGCTCGGTACGAGCCCGGTCCCTGAGCGGCCCCCACCCGGCTCAGGGTGTCGCGCGAGCGCCGTAGCGACTGTTCGGTGAGCGGGCGGGTCAAGCCGCGTTCGGGATCGGCGGCGGCCAGGCTGAGCCGATCCTGGGCCTGCTGCAACTGGTTCAGCGTGCCGGGCGGGGTCCGGAACTGAGGCCAGCGCCAACTGTACTCATCCACCACGCGCCCCAGCCACTCCGACATGGTCTCCAGGCGCCAGACCGTGGCCTGGGCGCGCGTATTCACGCTGCCCAACGTCTGGCACTTGGTCAACTCGCGCGAGATCTGGGCGTTGATTTCCCCCTGGGCCAGGCCCAGCAGCGGCCCGCCGCGTACCGGCTGGGCGGTCACGGCCCGGGTGGCCGTGGCCAGCGCCGCGCGGAAGGTCGGCCCCCAGTCGCCTCCCGCCCAAGCGGCGTCCCGTTCGAGGGTGCCGAGGTAACCAAAGGGGCGGGTGCTGGCAAAGCCCTGCGGGGTCCCCAGGTACAGCTCCGCCTGGCGGGTGATCGCCTCGGCCAGGTATGAGCGGTCCAGGCCCCGCAGCACGCGCGGCGCCGGGCCCACGGTAAAGGAGGTCCGGCCGCCGGCTACAGTCAGGGGGGTGGCCTTACCCATCTCGTCCAGGACGGTGGCTCCGGCCCCTGCGCGCAGCGTCACGACCGTGGGGGTATCCGCCCAGCAGACCACCACCGGGTAGCTGTGAGCGAGGAAGAGCTGCGCCTGCACTCCGTCGGCCAGTTGCACCGGGCCGGTGTAGGCCGCGTCGGAGAGCAGCCAGCGGGCCACCGCCAGGGCCACATACTTGGCGTTGGGGGCGAGATTGTCCTTATCCGGCTGCCAGAGCAGCGCCGCCTTCTGCGTCTGGTATTCACCGGCGACCCGTACGAAGTCAGTGGGGGCGACGCCGGCCGCCACGTCCGGGTCTCCGATCACCCGCCCGCCATCGTAGGCGCAGAAGGTGTCCACGGGCCACTTGCGCAGCACCGTGTAGAGGCGCAGCATGTACTGGGCCTCGGTGAGATTCGCCGGACAAAACGGGTATGACTCGGTCATGGTGGTGGGCCGGTAGAGCCCGTAGCCATTGCCGATCTGGGGCGCGCCCGTGTAGTAGTTCTCCAGGACTTGGTCAAAGTCGGTGCCGCCTGGGTGGATGCTGAGCCGGTCGAAGAAGAACTGCCCCGCCGTCTTGTAGGTCATCCCCAGCTCGGTCCAGTGGCCGCAAGAGCCGCCGTACAGGACGGTCGCCGCCGGGTCGCCCCGCTTGATCTCCCCGTGAGCGATCCGCAGTAGGTCCAGGTAGCGCCCCCAGTAGCCATAGTAGAAGTTCTGGTCCACCTCGTTCCAGATCTCCCAGGAGTGAACCAGCGGCAGCGAGTCGGTCTGCGAGGCCTGCTGCGGGGCCAGGGCGGCCCGCGGGGGCCAGGCCACGCGCATCGGGCCCAGGTACTCGACCAAGGCCGAGACGTACTTGCGCCATTCTCCGGTGCTCGCCGGCGGCCAGGTATGGGTGGCGACCGCGGCGCGGCCGGTAGCGTTGACCGGTCTCAGGCCCGCCCAGCGGGGCGAGTAGCCCAGGATCGGGATAAGCTGCATCCCGTACTCCTGAGCCAGGGTCGCGAACACCCGGGCCTTGGTCAGGTCCATGGGCCCCGGCGTGGTTTGGAGGCTGACCCAGTCCATGTCGCGACGAATCAGCCGGCAGCCGACTTGGGCCAGCGCACACCAGTCCTGCCGCCGGTCGGAGGAGAAGTGCCACGAGAAGGGGCCGTAGTCTCCCGGCTGCGCATCAGGCCGCGGCAGCACGCAGTACGCGTCTCGCTGGGTTGCCCCGTTGCTGAACTCCAGGCTCAGGTAGAACACGCCGTAGTCCCGGGCGATCCCCAGCGCCAGGGCCCGGGGGATGTCTTTTCCCACCCGCAGATAGCCGGGGAGGCTCTGGTGGCCGTAATAGTCAGTCACCTGGTAGGTGCAGCCCAGGAGCGGCCCCGCTACCTGCAGCGAGAGGACAATCCGCTCGCCGGGGTAGAAGGCGCGGGCCGGTCGCGCGGCCGAGATCGAGCACAGCGGGGCGGCCTCGCCCGGCGCGTCGACCAATCCGAGCAGCAGGAGCAGGCCCCCGACGGCGACGCTCAGCCGGAGCCGGCGAGAGGGAAGCGCACGTGAGCGAGGGCGGGAGAAGATCATGAGGACAACTACCTCCTAGTGTAGGCTTACCTCGGCACGCCCCCGCTTCCCCTTGAGGTCGCGAAGGTGGTTTCGCCCCGGGGAGGGAACAAGCCGCCGTGCCTCGCCCCGCAACGTTGCAGGAGCGGGGCAACGGTGGCGCTGCCGGGGAGCGCCCAATCTAACCAGGAGGATTTCTTATGGCTAAGAAGCTTAAGGTCGGCATCATCGGGACCGGCGGCATCGCCCAGGCGCATCTGGCGGCCTGGGACCGCTGCGCGGACGTGGAGATCGCCGCGTTGTGTGACGTGCGGCCGGAGGCGCTCACCACCGGCGCCGAGAAATGGCAGGTAGCCGCGGACCACTGCTTCAGCGACTTCAAGGTCATGCTGGATAACGCGGACCTCGACATCGTGGACGTCTGCACCCCCAACTCCGCCCACGTAGGCCCGACGGTTGCGGCCCTCAAAGCGGGACGCCATGTTATCGTCGAGAAACCCGCCGGCACCTCGGCCCGCGAGGTCGAGCGCATGGTGCAGGCCGGCACGGAGTCCGGCAAGCTGCTCATGGTCGCCCAGGTCATGCGCTTCAGCAGCGAGGGCCAGCTCTGCAAGCACTGGATCCGCCAGGGCCTGGTCGGGGATATCTACTGGGGGCGCGCGGAGTACCTGCGGCCCCGCGGCGTGCCCGCCTGGGGCGCCTTCATCAACCAGGAAGCCTCCGGCGGCGGCCCCTGCTACGACATCGGCGTGCACGTCCTGGACATGGCCCTGCACCTGATGGACTTCCCCGAGCCGGAGACCGTCAGCGCGGGGACCTACCTCAAGCTGGCCAACAAGCCCTCCGTGATGAAGCACGACCCCAAGAAGTACACGGTTCCCGAGGACTTCGCGGTGGCCCTGGTGCGCTTTGCGGACGGCCGAACGCTATCGCTGGGCGCAAGCTGGGCGCTGAACCTCAGAGAGGAAATCCGCCAAGTCCTGGTCTGTGGCGAGAAGGGCTCCGCTTCCCTGTGGCCGCCGACGCTGGTCACCGAGAGCGAGGGCGTTATGGCCACTACCACGCCGCAGGTCACCGTCTTTGACGGCGCCGACGCCTTCTACAACGAGTGCTCGGCCTTCGCCGCGGCGATCCGTTCCGGCGGACCCTCGCCGGTGCCGGGGGAGCAGGCGCTCATCACCCAGCGGATCCTGGATGCCGTCTACAAGTCCGGCGCCAAGGGCCGCGAGGTACGCGTCTAGCCAGGCTGTCGGTAAGCGTAGTTAGCGGGCCGGAGTT
Organism: Armatimonadota bacterium; assembly: GCA_036504235.1. Taxonomy (GTDB): domain Bacteria; phylum Armatimonadota; class Zipacnadia; order Zipacnadales; family Zipacnadaceae; genus Zipacnadum. Next base: position 59,033 of record DASXVN010000030.1, read on the forward strand.
GAGGGGCACCCAGCGTGCCTCCCCGCTCCGGCCTGTTGGCGTTGTGGCGCCTTTTCTGGCGGATAACACAACCTTGCCCCACACATTATAGAACCGACGTGGAGAATAGGTTTTGTTCTTCACTCCTATGGGTATACCCACCTTGCGCTCATCTTGAGCTAACCATTCCCCCACGCTGGTGTATCGCGAGGGGTATTTTCGGGCGGGGGGGGGAGTACTGCATGGCGGCGACGTCGCCGGCGAGCTACGTCGGCTCAGCCTTGGTGCATCAGGTTGACAAGGTCAAAATCTCCCTGGTCTTCTTCTTCGTCGGGGTTTTGCTCACCGCCAATGGCACGCTGGTCCACGAACGCCCCTTAATCGGCTTTGCGGTCAGCTTTTCGGCGCTGCTGGTGATCTGGAGCTACTACCTTCTGCGCTGGGAAGAACTGCAAGCGCAAGGGCAATGGCAGGTGGTCGCGACCGTCTTCACGGTCCTCGACCTGGGCGTAATCGCCGTCTTTGTGGAGGCCACCGGCGGCTTCCGCAGTCCCTTCTGGGCCTTGCTGCTGCTGCCGCTCATCTTCGCCGCGATCTACTTCAGCCAGGCGCGGCTGGCCGTACCCCTGACTGCCGCCCTGGTGACCTGCGTTTATCTGGCCGAGTCCAACGAGATGGGCGGCTGGCGCCACAACGAGTGGGACCTGCTGGGGCGCCTGATCGTCGTAGCCGCGGTGGCCTGGCTGTCCTGGCTGCTTTCCTCCGTTCTCTATCGGGAGCGGCAGGCGCATGAGGTCATGGCGCAGCACCTGGCCGCCGGGGTCCTGGTCCTGCAGGGCGCGGACCGGGTGTTTCTGGCTAACCCGGAACTGGCGCGGCTGCTCAGTTGGCCGCAGACGCCGGCGGCGGGGCAGAGCCTCCTCGAACTCCCCGCGGGCCCGGGCACTGAGCTGCTCCGCGAGGTCGTCGGCGCGATCTGTCGGCCGGAGGCTCGTCCGGTGGACCGGGAAATGAGTGGCGACGGGCATCCGCGGCGGTACCTGCGCTTCTACGCCACGCCCTGGAGCCAGGCGGAGGCGGGCGGCTGGGTGCTGACCGTCGAGGACGTCACCGAGATCCGCGCCGTGACCAGCACCAAGGAGAAGAGCCTCAGCCTGCTCTCCCACGAACTGCGCTCTCCGCTAACCTCCATGCGCGGGCTGGCGCGCACCCTCGCCGGCAAGGCGGGGGAGCTGACGCCGGAAGAACGCCGCCACGCCACCCGCTGCCTGGAGGCCGAGAGCGACCGCCTCTCGCGCTTGGTCAACACCCTGCTGGATGTCTCGCACCTGGAGCAAGGCAAAGCGGAGTTGTGCCTGCAGGCGGTGTCGCTGGCGGAGATTTCCGCCCGGATCCGGGAGCTGTATACGGCGCGCGCCTGCGAGAAGCGGATCAGCCTCCTCAGCGAGGTGCCGCTGGACCTGCCCCCGGTACGCGCCGACGCGGACCGCCTGGAGCAGATTCTGGTGGCCCTGCTGGACAACGCCCTCAAGTATACCCCCCGCGGCGGGACGATCCGCCTGCAGGGCTGCCGGCAGGAGGGTCACGCAGGCCTGATTGTGAGCGACACCGGCCGGGGCATCCCCGAGGCCGCCCAGGAAATGGTTTTCGAGCGCTTCGGGCGCGTCCCCTCGGAGCGCGAGTACCCCTTCGGCGAGCCCGGGCTGGGCCTGGGGCTGTACCTGGCGCGGCTCCTGGCGCGCGAGCAGGGCGGCGACCTGCTCCTGGACAGCACCCTCGGCGGCGGTAGCAGCTTCACTGTGCTCCTGCCCCTCCGCCGGCCGGCCGAGCGCCGCGCCGACACCGCCGCAATTGCCTGACGAGCCACCCTGCCGTCCCCCGCTCACCGCTTTGCTCCGCCCGCGTGCTACTTTCGACCAGGGCCTTGACAGGCGAGGACATTAGCTGTTAACATGAGCAGGAATTGAGCATTTCTTTACCGCAAAGATATTCGCCCGGATGGTCTGGATGGGCCATTTCTGAGGCGCTCGCTTCCGTCAGGTTTGGCGGGGCGATTACCGGGTAAACTAAAGAAATACACAAGGTTGTGTAAAGATACCGTTTCCTGACGCGCGGAGGTGAGAATAATCCGTGCCCGAGGAATTTGAACTTGAGTCAAAGGGGGAAGCGGCGGACATGAATCGCGCTGCCGCAGAGAGACATCTTGAATTCGGTCTGGTGAGGCAGGCAGACAAGATTCGCGTGGTCTTGGTCTTCTTCCTGATCATCATCACCGTGGGCGCTCGCCCGGCGACTCTGGCCAACCCCGAGTTGGCGGGCATCGCGCTATCGCTGGCGGCCCTCGCCTCGATCTGGAGCCTCTTTTTTCTGCGCTGGGATGAGCTGCTGCTGCGGGGCCGCTTGCCCCTGGCGGTCGTGGCGCTCAACCTCTTCGACATCGGCTGGATGGGCGCTTTCGTGATCGCCAGCGGCGGGGCGACCAGCCCCTTCTGGGCGATGCTCCTGCTCACCGTGGTCTTCGCCGGCGCTTTCTTCAGCGACGTCTCCTGGGCCTTGCCCTTCACCGCGGTCATCGTGGCCCTGGTGTACGTCGGGCTCGCCGGCGCGTCGGGGCCGAGCCCCATTCTGGTGTGGGACACCTCCGCGCGCCTGCTGGTAGTCTTTTGCGTGGCCTGGTTCACCTGGGGCCTCGCCACGGTCCTGGAGCGGGAGCGGCAGGCCAACCAGCGCATCGTGCGCTACCTCACCGAGGGCGTCACGCTGCTCAACCGCGACGGCGTCATCATCCTCGCCAACCCCCAGATGGCCAAATTCTGCGGCCTGGGCGTGGACGACATCGTCGGCAAGCACATCCTGGAGACCAGTGGGCGGCCGGGCTACGCGCTCTTGCGCAAGATGCTCGGCGACGTGCTCAAGCGCCCGGCCAGTCTTCTGACCACCGATCTCACCCTGGAGGGCAAGCAGGTCTATGATCTGCGCTGCTCGACGGTCCCCTGCGGCTCGGTCAACGGCAAGCCGCTCGGGTGGGTGGTCGTGGTGCAGGACGTAACCGATATCAAGGCGCGGACCCGGATGCGGGAAGAGGGACTGGGGCTGGTCTCTCACGAGTTGCGCTCGCCGCTGGCCTCGCTCCGCGTGATGGCTCAGGTGCTCAGCGGCATGGCCGGCGAGCTGAACGAGGAAGAGCGGGACCGAGTGACGGTGACCATCGAGCGGGAAACCGACCGGCTGTCCCGACTGGTGGCCGACCTGCTGGACCTGGCCCGGCTCGAGCAACCCGACTTTGTCCTCGAGCAGCGGCGGCTGTCGCTGCCGGAAGTGGCCGACCGGGTGGCGGACATCTTCTCGCTGACCGCCGAGAGTCAGGGGCTGACCGTGATCAACGAGGTGCCGAACGACCTCCCGGCGGTATGGGGCGATCTCGACCGCGTGGTGCAGGTGCTGACCAACCTCATGGATAACGCCCTCAAGCACACCCCGCGCGGCGGCCAGGTAAGGCTGGGCGCGGATAGCGAGGAGGACGGGGTCCGCATTTGGGTGCGCGATGCCGGCTGCGGCATTCCCCCGGAGATGCTGGAGCATATTTTTGAGAAGTTCGGCCAGGCCCCCCACCAGGCCCAAAGCCATGCGCCCAAGGGCGTGGGTCTGGGCCTCTATGTCTCGCGCATGCTGGCCCACAAACAGGGCGGCGACCTCTATGTCAGCAGCGAGCCCGGCGAGGGGAGCACCTTCACCCTGGTCCTGCCGCGCGTCGCCGAGCCGGTCGCAGCGCTGCGCCAGCCGATTTCGGCTGCCTGACCCGCCGCCCCCCGACGGTAAAGCAAAGGGGCGACCCGTATGGTCGCCCCTTTTTAGTGTCAACCGGTTACGGTGGGACTGGCTACCACATGCCGCAGGCCGCGCGGGCGCGTTCCAGGGTAATCCGCGCCTGAGCCCGAGCCCGGGCCGCCCCGGCGGCCAGGACCTCGCGCACCTGCTCCGGATGGGCCAGCAACTCCTGGCGCTTCTCTCGCGCCGGCGCGAAATGCTCGGTCATCAGCTCCGCCGTGCGCTTCTTGACCTCCCCGTAGGCCGCTCCGCCCTCGCGATAGAGCCGCTCCATCTCCTGCCGCTCCGCCTCCGGGGCAAAGAGCTTGAAAAGCTGGAACACGTTGTCGCTATCCGGGTCCTTGGGCTCCTCGACCGGCGTCGAGTCGGTCTTGATGGACATGACCAGCTTGCGGAGCGGCTTGGGCTCGGCGAAGATATCGATCGTGTTGCCGTAGCTCTTGGACATCTTCCGGCCATCCACCCCCGGCACCACCGCCACTTCCTTGAGGATCAGCGGCTCGGGCACTACAAAGACCTCGCCATAGCGGTTGTTGAAGCGCAGGGCCAGATCACGGGTGACCTCCACATGCTGCTTCTGATCCTGGCCCACCGGTACCAGGTTGGAGTCGTAGATGAGGATGTCGGCCGCCATCAGCACCGGGTAGGCGAACAGTCCATGCTCGGCGGGAATGCCCTGGGAGACCTTATCCTTGTAGGCGTGGCAGCGCTCCAGCAGGCCCATCGGGGCGACCGTGGAGAGCAGCCAGGATAGCTCGGTAACCTCCGGCACGTCCGACTGGACGAACATCGTGGCGACCGCGGGGTCCAGGCCCAGGGCCAGGAAAGTGACGGCTACCTCCTCGGTCAGGCGGCGCAGCTCCGCCGGGTCGTGCAGGGAGGTCAGGGCGTGGTAGTTGGCGATGAAATAGAAGCCCTCATGCTCATACTGCAGATCGAGATACTGGCGCAGGGCGCCGAAGTAGTTGCCGATATGCAGGGCGCCGGAGGGTTGGATGCCGGACAAAACGCGCATGGCTTACACCTCATGGTGGATGGGTGGAAAAAGCCGCGACCCAGGGGAGGCTCGCGGCCGGAAGACAACGAGGAGACCTTACAGGCCGGGCGCGCGGCTTGTCAAGAGGCCTCGGCCCGCCGCTCGGCGGCGCGGCGCATCAGGGGCCAGACCACCAACTGGGCCAGCCCCATGACCACGGCCAGCGCGGCGACCAGCAGCAGGGAGCCCCGCAGCGCGTTCTCCAGGCCCAGGCGCGCGATCATGGACTCGGCCAGCACGCCACTGACCAGGCCGCCGGTGACGCCGCCCAGCCCCACGACGGCCTCATGCAGGGCCGTAGAGGCGGCGCGGCCCGACTCGCGCCCGTGCAGGGCGTAATACAGCGAGGTCGAGACGCTGAGCGCGGTGCAGACGCCGGCGATCAGGCAGGCGCCCAGGAACATCGGCAGCGAGCGCGCGCTAGCCACCGCCCCCATCCCCACCACGGCCAGGGGCGCGGGCAGGATCAGCGGCCACAGCCGGTACTGCCAGCGGCTGGAGGTGCGCCCCGCCCAGAGCAGGAGGACGATCGCGAAGTAATAGGCGGCGATGGACAGCCCGGTCTGGTTCTCCGGCATGCCCAGCAGCGAGGCCAGCTTGGGCAAAATGGTGAGCAGCACCCCGGTCATGAACCAGGAGAGAAAGGAGACCAGCCGGGCGCTGACCAGGAAACGGCTGGTGACCGCGGGGTCCACCGTCGGCTCGGGAGTCGCGGCCTCCGGGGATATCTCCTCGGACACGGATTCCACGGGGCGGCGCTGCGGGACCCAGAACAGGGCCACGCCGACGGTGACCAGCAAAGCGACCAGGGCGAGAAAAGTGAGCGGCCCGATGGCGCGCCAGAGCACTCCGCCGATCACCGCGCCGAGCACCATCCCGCTGGACCAGGCCACGTTGAAGTTGCCCAGGGCGCGGTTGAGTGCCCCGGGGCTGAGGGAGGCCAACTCGGAAAACCAGGCGGAGGTCGTGGGCCAGAAAAGCGACATGGCCAGCCCGTAGATCGAAGACCAGACGACTAGCTGCCAGACCTCCGCGGACCAGTAGTGGCCGGCGGCGCAGAGGGCAGCCAGTCCCAGGCCCATGAGCGCCGAGTTGCGGCGGCCCAGCCGGTCCGAAAGGTGGCCCAAGGTGAGGCAGCCCACCGTGTAAACCGCCGGGCCGGAGGCGGCCAGGATACCTAGCTCGACAGGCGAGGCATGCCAGTTCACGGCCCGGAAGGCGGCGGCCAGATTGCGGCAGTTGACCGACAGGTCGCAGGACATGGCGGCGCCCATTAGCAGCAAGATCGCCAGGCGTCCGTTTGTGCGCGCCTGGACGGCAGTCAGGCGGGCGCTCATGCGTCTGCCTCCGCGTCAGCCGTACCGCCGACGTGCTCCCACAGGCGGGGATAGGCCCACGCCAGCAGCGTCTCCAGATTCTGCACGTCGGCCGCGTTGTAGCGGACCAGCAGGTCCAGCGCCCGCGGGCTGCCGGCCAGATACTCGTGCCAGAGATAGACCGCGTCCTCCCCGGAAAGCCCGTCGAGGTCGTCGTCCCGGGCCAGCCCCAGGCGGCGCTCGATGACCTTGAGCCCCCCGCGCAGGCCCAGGCGGTGCAGCGCGTGGCACAGGTCTACGTGCAGCAGATTGCGCGGCAGCCCCCGGAAATGGCGGCGCAGGAAGGGCAGGTCAAAGCTAGCGCCATTGAAGGTGACCAGCAGGGCGAATTGCTCCAGGTCCTCGGGAAAGTCGCCCAGGTTGTCGCCGGCCACGTAGGTGCGCATGAGGTGGCCGTCCCACAGGCCCACGACGGTGATCTCCGAGCCATAGCCGGTGCCGGTGGTCTCAATGTCGAGGAAGCCGATGTGGTTGCTGAAGTCGGAGAGGGCGCGCCAGTGGTCCGCCGGGGCCAGATTGAGGGCAAAATAGCGGTGGTCGTGGCGCTGCAGGCTGTGCAGGGAGTCCTCGACGTGATCGCGGACCTCATCCCAGCGGACCAGCGAGAAGCCCGAGGGCGGCGAGTCGAGGTCCAGGGCGGACTCCCAGTCGCGCACGCCCAGGCGCCAGAGCTTGCGCTCGGTGCCGTAGCCGATCTTGGGGAGATGGACGAAGGTTCGTTTCAGCATAAGCAAGCAGGCCCGCCATGCCAGCGGGCCGGTCAGGGTACGCAATTCCGGATGGTGGGAGCGGCGCTCAGGCCTTGGCAGTCTCGCGGGCGGGGGCCGCCAGGGGCTCCAGCGCCTTGAGCGCCTGAGCCGCGGCCTCGGCTACAGCGGCGTTTTCATCGTGCAACAGCGCTTGCAGCGGGGCGATGGCCTCCGCCACTTGCAGGGCGGCCAGCGACTCCACGGCAGCCTTGCGCACCTGGTCCTTCTTGTCGCGCAGGGCGTTGACCAGGACCGGGGTAGCGGCCTTGCGGTCGCCGACCTTGCCCAGCGAAGCGGCCGCGTGCATGCGCACGCACCACTCGCGGTCGCCCAACGCGACGCACAGCGACTTGGCGCCGGCGGCTCGCCCGACCAGGCCCAGGCCGCGGGCGGCGGTCATCCGGGTGGCCCAGTCGCCATCCTGCAGCAGGCGGGTAAGCGGCTCGACCGCCTTGTAGTCGCGCGCGTAGGACAGCCCGGTCGCGGCGGCGCAGCGGATGGTGGCAATCGGCGACTTGACCAGCTTGGCGAGGTGCTTGATCGCCCCGTCGCCCGCCAACCGACCGAGCGAAGCGGCGGCGCGGCAGACGACGCTCTCGTTGCAGTCAACCAGGCCGGCGACTAGCGTGTCAATCACGCGCTCGTCACCGATCTCGCCCAGAATGCTGGCCACATGAATGCGGACGCGGTGGTCGGGGTCCTCGAATTTCTTCAGCAGAGGGGGCACAGAGCGCTTGCCAATCAGCACCAGCGCCTGGGCGGCCGCCTCCCGCACGTCGTCGCTGGGGGAGCTAAGCGCGTCAATCAGGGGTTTGACCGCCTGGGGGCTCTTGATCTTGCCCAGCGCCTCCGCCGCGGCGCGCGCCAGTTCGACGTGTTCCGAGGAGAGGATCGCAATGAGCGGGTCAATGGCAAACTTGCTGCGCAACTCGCCGAGGGCCGTGATCGTGGCGCGCTGGACCTCGGTGTTGGGGTCGGCGAGCCGCGTGACCAGACTGGCGGCCACGGAGGTGTCGCCGATGCTGCCCAGCGCCTCGGCGGCCCAGCGACGGGCGCCCTGATCCTTGGAGATGAGCGCCTCCAGCAACTCTTCAACGGCCGCTCCGCCGACCTTGGTCAAGGCCTCAGCGGCGGACCGCTGGGCATTGACGCTGGAATCGGCGAGCAGCTCGATGAGGTTGGAGACGGCGCCGCGCCCGGCTATGTTGCCGAGGGCCTCAGCAGCGGCCCCGCGCAGGCGATAGTCGCTGCTTTCGAGGTGCTCAATCAAGAAGGGGATGGCCTGCTCGCCGACCTCCGTCATTTGCTGCAGGAGGTCCTGGCGCTGGGCCGGGCTGGCGTCTTCGAGACGCGCCGACAGGTCGGAGAGTTGGCGCTCTTGACCGGTCATCTAGCGCCACCTCCTCCCGACAAGCGGGGCAGAATCGGAATGGACCAAGGAGCCAGGTTACGAGTACTGCGAGCCATATGCGGGCGGCCACCAAGCCGAAGACGGAGCCCCGAGGCGACCAGTAGCGGCCTCGGGCCACTTCCTCCGCGATGCTAACGTTGTTTGCCTAACCGGCGGGCGGTGCGGGAACGGCGGGAGCGGGCGCCGGAGCCTCGCTGGGCGCAGGCAGCGCCGGGGCCGGCGCGGCAGCGGCGCCCGTGTCAGGCGCGGCCGGGGCCGGAACCGGAGTCGGCGAGCCGGGCGCCTCGGCGCCGGCGGGAGCCTCGGTGGCCGCGGGGGCCTTGGCCTGGCCGTCGCTGACGGTCTTGGCCAGACCGGTAAGCTGGTCGGTCACGAGCGCCTGCAGGGCTTCCCGCTGCTCCACTAGCTTCTTCTTGGCCGACTCGAGGCCCGCCTTCTTGGTCTGCAACAGACCGACGGCCTCCGTGTCCTTGTTGGCCTCGGCGTCCAAAATCATGCTGTTAAGTGACTTAATGCCCTTGTCGAGGGCGGTCTCGCCGGCCAGGAGGTCGCCGGCCTGGACCTGGGCGAGAGCGGCCAACAGGTCGGTGCCCAAGCGGGTCGTCTCCAGCGTGCGCATCTGCTGGCGCTGATCGGCCTCGCGCTGGGCTGCCAAGCGCTTCTGGTTCATCGTGTACATGAGGGCCACTACGACCACCACGGCGATGAGGATGACCACGACCAGGAGACTACCCCGGCCGCCCTTCTTGCGCCCTGCAGCAGGCTCCAAAGTGAGATTCTCGAGATCGTCGGAACCGGCGTGGGACTGCGTATCGTTCTGGTCGGCCATGCGTCGCCCTCCTTCAGAAAACCCCACTAGCAGGCTTTGCTAGTTATTAATCGCTAATTATAGGGGCATTTCCCCCGAGTGTCAAGCCGGGACCGGAGAGCCCGCCCTTGGCAAAGGCCGCGGCTGGTGCTATAGTAGCACCCGGTTTGCACGCGCCCCGGGGCCGGTCCGGCGGGAGTTGACGCTCTCGCGGGAGCCCGGGTGCGCCGCTTTTCCCCAACTTACTTCAGCGCCTCCGAGGCGCGCCCCCGCGAGGTCATGATGAGCCAGATTATCGCCGATATCCGCACCCGCGCCGCCCGTTTGGGCAAGCGCATCGCCCTCCCCGAAGCCGAAGACGACCGCACCCTGATCGCTGCCCGCCAGGCTACCGACGCCGGGCTGGCCCAGATCGTCCTGATCGGCTCTCCCGACGAGATTGCCGGCCGCGCCGAGCTGATCGGCCTGGACCTGTCGGACGTGACCGTGGTCGATCCGCAGGACCCGGCGGTGCGCGCCAAGTGCGTCGCCCTTTATATGGAGGCGCGCGCCGCCAAGGGCGCCACGGAGGCGGAGGCGCTGGAGCAGGTCGCCGACCCCATGGTCGTCGCGGCCTGTCTGCTCCGCGCGGGCGAGGTAGAGGGCAGTGTTGCCGGCGCCAGCCACTCTACCGCCGAGACGCTCCGCCCCCTGCTGCGCATCGTGGGCCTGCAGAAGGGAATCTCGGTGGTCTCCAGTTGTTTCATTATGGTGACTCCCGCGGTGACTATGGGCGAGCAGGGCGTATTCGTCTTTGCCGACGCCGGCGTGGTGCCCCAGCCGACCGCGGAGCAACTGGCCGATATTGCCATCACCACCGCCCAGAGCGCCGCCCTGTACCTGGACTGCCAGCCGCGGGTCGCGATGCTATCCTTCTCCACCAAGGGGAGCGCCTGCCACCCGGACGTGGACAAGGTCGTCGAGGCGACCCGAATTGCCCAGGAGAAGGCGCCGGAGCTGCTGATTGAGGGCGAGTTGCAGGCTGACGCCGCGCTGGTGCCGGCGATCTCCGCCTCCAAGGCCCCCGGTAATAAGCTGGGCGGGCGGGCCAACGTGCTGGTCTTCCCCGACCTGGATGCGGCTAATATCGGCTACAAACTGGTCCAGCGCCTGACCGGCGGCGAGGCCTACGGGCCGCTGGTGCAGGGCCTGGCTAAGGCCGGGATGGACCTGTCGCGCGGCTCCTCGGCGGACGAGATCACCAATGTGATCGCGATCGCGGCCCTGCGCGCCGAGGCCCTGGCGAAGAGCTAGGCGCGCCGACGATCTACCACCAACAAAACGACCCGGAGGCTGGCGCCTCCGGGTCGTTTGGGTTTGACGGTGCTGGTGCGGCGGATGCTACTAGTCGGTGCCGTACCAGAAGTGGCGGGCGGTCTTGTAGTTGGGGTCCGCCGGGGTGGTCAGAGCCGTGTTGCTGAGGCTGCTGAGGAAGACCTGACCGGCCAGCCACTTGGAGTGTCCATCCATGAAGCCGATGTTGCCGCCCGAGTTGTGCCGGGAGGCGACGTAGAGGTCGCCCGTGCCGGTGGCTGCCGGCGCAGAGTTGCCCTGCAGGATCTCGAGGACGCGTCCGTTCTCGGCCGGGAACTCGATAGACGTGCCGTTGAAGGTGTTGTTCGCGCCGCCGACGCGATAGTGCTGCTGGAAGCCGTAGCCGATGTAGACGGGGATGCCCCAGGGGTTGGTGCCGTTGTAGTCGCCGTAGCCGCCGTAGTCAGCGACCGTGCTGATCGGGTCTTTGCCGGCGCTCCCGGGCAGGGCCGAGGGGCACTGTAGAATCTGAACGTTCTTGATATACGGGAAGATCTGGCAGTCCCAAGCGAGGGGATAGCCGCCACCGTACATGGGCAGCCACTGGTCGTTGTCGGCCGCGTACATGAGGACGCCGAGAGTGATCTGCTTGACGTTGGACAAGCAGTTGGACTGCTGGGCTTTGGCCCGGGCCCGGGCGAATACCGGGAACAAGATCGCGGCCAGGATCGCGATAATCGCGATAACGACGAGCAACTCGATCAAGGTGAAACCCTTTCTGGTCTGCATCTTAACCACTCCTTCATGTGAGATAAGCGCAGGGCGCAGTCCTCGCGGACTTGCACTCTGAGCGGTGCGGACAGATCGTTTCATAAAACCAGTTGTTCCGATGTAATTGGACATCGGCGGCTATCGCTTATGGTGACTATGCGCAGCTTACAATCAAACCGAGCAAGTGTCAAGCAAAATGTGGCCGATTGCTACGATTTCTCTGACGCCGCGGGTTTGCGCCGAGTTCGGAAGGGCGCTGAGGCGGATACGCTACGTACCCGGTCTCGAACAGGTGGCCCGACAGTGCGCCACCAGGGTTGACATAGGTTCGGGCTTGTGATAACATCACCGGGCTTGCCTCCCAGTTACGCGGGAGGCTTAGACATTCTGTGGGCGGAGGTTCCAGGACAAGGTGCTACAACAGCGCGAGCAACTCGCAGAGGAAAAGTTTGAAGACCGTGTCATTCGTATAGATCGGACCCGCAAGACCGTTAAGGGCGGCCGCATCTCGTCCGCCCGCGTGGTCGTCGCTATCGGCGACGGCAAGGGCCGGGTCGGCCTGGGCGTGGGCAAGGCGCTGGCCGTGCCGGACGCCATCAACAAGGCGATCAAGCAGGCCCGCAAGAACGTCATCCGCATCCCGATGGACGGCGTGACGATTCCCCACACGATCCAGGCCAAGGTCGGCGGCGCGCAGATCATGCTCAAGCCCGCCTCCCGTGGTACCGGGATCATCGCCGGGGGCGCCACTCGCCAGCTCATCGAGATCAGCGGCATCCGCGATATCCTGACCAAGTCGCTGGGTAGCGGCAACGTCTTCAATCGCGCGCAGGCCTGCTTCAAGGCCCTGCAATTGCTGCGGAGCCCTGAGGAAATGGCAGAGCTGCGCGGCCAGACCGTCCAGCAGATGCTCGGCCGCACCGTCGTAGACGCCTACGCGGACAAGCCCGCCCCGGAGCCCGTGGAGGAGCCGGTAGTCGAGGCTCCCGAGGCCCCGGCGGCTCCCGCGGCCGGCTAGGTACGCGGTCAGCAGTACCCGTGAATACAGGCGGCCCCGGCGATTGCCGGGGCCGTTTCGTTGTGCGGGGCGGGCGGGGGGCGGTTAGGCGACCAGGCGCTGGTCGGAGTCGAGGGGCTCCTCGCCAAAGCCGGTGGCGGCCGCCGGCAGGATGACCTCGAAGATGCTGCCCAGGCCGATCTCGCTGGTCAGGCGGATCTCCCCGCCGTGCAATTCCACCAGTCTGCGGGCCATGAACAGCCCCAGCCCCAGGCCCTCCGGTCCCCCGTCGCCGTGGTGGTGGCGGGCGCCGCGGCAGAACTTGTCAAATACGGCCTGGCGCTCCTCGGCGGGGATGCCCGGGCCGGTGTCGCTGACGCTCAGGCAGACCGTGTCGGCGTGGCCGACCGCCATCAGCGTGACGCTCCCCCCGTCCGGCGTGTACTTGAGCGCGTTCTCCCCCAGGTTGCACAGGACCATCTCCAGGCGCAGCGGGTCGCCCCAGACTACCGGCAGGTCCGACATGATCATGCAGTTGATCTCCAGATCGCGCCCCTCCGCCCGCAGTTGCAGGACCTCGGCGACGCGCCGGACCAGGGCCTCCGGGTCCAGGTAGGCAAACTCCAGAGTGTAGACGCCGCGCTCGAGGTGGCTGCAATCCAGCAGGGTGCTGACCAGGCGGCTGAGGCGGCGGGTCTCGCGGTTGAGGGCGTCCAGGGCCTGGGTGCGCTGATCCTGGTTCATGTCCTCGCCCAGCGTACCGAGCACCTGGGTGACCGCCCGCAGGGTGCTTAGCGGGGAGCGCAATTCGTGGGAGACCACCGCCAGGCCCTCCTCCCGCATGCGCGACGCGGCCCGCAGCTCGGTGATGTCCTCCGCCACCACGACCCAGCCGAGGGGGACCTGGGCCCCCCGGGGGCAGGCCACCGTGGAGACGCGCAGGTCCCGGGGCTGCTCCCCGTCCAGCTCCACCAGCCGCACCAGCGGGCCGGTGGAGTCCAGCGACGTGTGCACATCGGCCAGGAGCTTGCTCAGGTGCGGATGATCGGAGGTATCCTGGGCCAGCCGACCGATCAGTTCGCCGGAAGGCAGGTTGAGAATCTCGCCCATGCGCTCGTTGGCCAGGACGACGCTGCCGGCGGCGTCCAGCAGGAGCACGCCCTCGGTGAGTTGACCGACGACCTGCTCGTTGGTCTGCCGCTCGCGGTCCAGCACTCCGGCCAGCGCCTGTCCCAGCCAGCCGACGGCCACCGCCGAGACGACTTCCCCGACCAGAATCCAACCGGTCTTCTCGTTCAGCCCGTTGGCGGCAGCGCAGGCGGTGAACCAGGCGATCACCGTGGCCGTGGTAAAAGGGAGGGCCAGCGGCATGGAGTTGAAAAAGACCCCGGCAAAGAGAATGACGATCAGCATCAGGATGGTGAAGGGGCTGGTGAAGCCGCCGGTGCCGGCGATCAGCAGCATGAGCCAGGCCAGATCGCCCAGCAGCACACAGCAGGCCCCCAACCCGGTGGCGCCCCGCTCCTCCAGGCGCTCCCAGTTGATCAGCCAGCGGCTGGCGACGCTCAGCGAGGCCGCCAGGGCCAGGGCCAGCCAGGCCACCAGCACTCCGGAAGGCTGCTCCGGTGAGGCGAGCAGGAACAGCCCGGCGAAGGCCACCAGGAAGCTGCGGACCTTGTCCGTTTCGTGGAGCAGACTGAGTTCTTTCTTGCAGGCACGGGAAATGGTCATAAGCTTTCGCCTCCGCGCCGAGACTTGGGGCACGGTAGAGTGGGCGTGCGGACAGTGAGGTTATCGGCGAGGGGCAGGCAAACCCAAGGGGCGGCCTCGATTTCGGCAGGAAAGCGATAGCCGCGCCGTTTCGCCCGGGGCTGCCGCCGCCCCGGCGTGTCCGCGTGCTCAGGATGAGGGCCGAGGCGCTCAGCGGGCGGGAATAGTCCGGTACGCCGCGGGCGTCACCGTGATGACGGCGACCAACTCCGAGCGCGCCGGTGTGGAGGCCGGCGCGGGGCCTCCCGCCGTTGGAGGGGCCGGCGCCGGGCCGCCCGCGAGTCCCTCCAGCGAGGCAATCGTTACGCCTGGGAACCCCACCACCAGCCATTCCTTGCTCTTCGCCGTAACCTGCGAAGTGAGCGGGTCGCTGATCTGGAGGTCGCCAGGATTCAGGCGCACCGGCGGGGCGCACGGCTGGCCCGTCCCGACGCGGGAAGTGTCCACGGTCAGGGTGACGCTGTCGTCCGCGCTGATGATCAGGGGCGTCAGGCATAGGGACACGCCGGCGAAGCCTGCGCGCGGCTCCCACAGCCTCTCGCCGCGGTCGCCCGCGCGCGAAGCGTATCCGCGATAGAGCGAACCCCACAGGGTCGTAAGGGTCCGGTTATTGTTCACCATGTACTTGCCGGACCCGAGCTGTCGGGCGATACCCTTGTTAAGCTGGGTCCGCAGGGTCGCGGCGAGCTTGGGCGGGGCAAGACCCACCGCTCCGGGCACCTCCGGCTCCCCTTCGGCAAGGAGTATCTCCACCAAGTTCACGCACACAGTAATCTCGCGCCGGGGCTGGTCGAGCAACGTGAGAACCTCGCGAAATTGCAACACCCCCTCGGGCGGGCCGGACACCAGCAGCGTGTTACCGGTTTCGTCGGCCATGATCCTCACATCCGCCGGGAGGAAACTCTTCATGTCCTCGCCGCGGCTCCGGGCGGGTCCGTAGTTGCCCACCGGAACTGCGTTGAAGGTGAGCTGGTTCTTCAGTCCCGCGCCGGGGTCTCCGGTTGCGGGGAGCGTGATTCCCAGGAACGCCTCGTTCAGCAGCCGCGACACCCGCGGCGCCAGGACCTCGGGTAGCTGAACCGAGGGGACCGGCGTGTCCCCAAAATACGCCGTCGCCGTCTCCGCCGCCGAGACATACTTCAGCGGCAGGCTCTCGATCACGAGGCAGTCCGCGCGGGTCGGCGCGACGGGGTCGGCGGAGGCAGCCAGGGGCACCAGCACCGCCGCGCCGGAGGACGGATGCGCCGGGGGCAGCCAGGGGCTGACCTCGCCCAGGGGCGGGGCGGGGATCACCGGAGGCATATACTGGAGCCCCGGCGGCGGCAGGATTACTGAAGGCCCGTACTCAGGAGGTTCAGGGCGGGGCGGGGACAGCAGGCGCGGTGTCGGCGTCGGCCGTGGGATCGGGGCCGCCTCTGCTGCCGGGGCGTCAATGACATAAGCGTTCCCCCGCTTGCTCAGGGTCATTCCCGCTGCTTGGGCGACGGCGGTGAGGGCCTGTTCGGCGGATACGTCCTTCACCTCCACGTTCTTAACGTTCCCCTTGACTCCGGCCCCCATGAGCAGGTTGATCCCGCCCGCTCGCGCGATTGTGGCCAGCGCGTCCGCTACCGGGGTGTCCTGGAAGTGGAAACTGAGGAGGGCGCCCTCCGTCGGCGCCGGACCTAGCGGTGTGGGGACGGGATCAGCGAAAGCAGTAGGAACCAGCACGGCAGCGCCCAGGAGAACGGCCAGCAGGAGACGAGGCAGGTGTATCATGGCGGATATCCTCCCCGACAAACAGGTGTGAAAGACGAGTGGTTACATATCATACATCTGACTCGCGGAGAAGGTTCCCGGGGGAGTCTGAAAGATCGCGGCCCTTCTTGCGGAGGAGTGACCGGGGCGGGTAGGGAATCCTACGGCGGTTCTTAATAGCTGACGGAGCAGATTAGGAGAGAGTTGCGATGAGCGAATACCTGTTGCCTTTGGAGAAGCCTCAGCCGGATGTGGAGGCTTTTGTGCGGAGCATGAAGGGCGAGATCGTGCCCGCGCGGGTGCCCTTTGTGGAGTATATCGTGGATGACGTGCTGATGAAGCCGCTGCTGGAGCGGATGGGGCGGAGCTGGGTGGACCCGCCTGCGGAGGGCACCCACGGCACCGCCGACGCCCGGCCCTCGCGGGACCCCGCTTACTGGGACAATTTCATCGCCTTTTGGCACCACATGGGCTACCCCTATGTGCGGCTGGAGGTCTCGCTGGGCTTTCCCTACGCCCACCGGGCCGTGGCCGATACCGCCACCGGGGTCGAGGCCGACCGCTCCTGGCCAGACCAGCACCACGGCAAGATCACCTCGTGGGACGACTTCGAGAGTTACCCCTGGCCGCAGGTGGAGAACTTCGACTTCTGGCCCTTTGAGTACCTGGCCTCGCACTTGCCGGAGGGCATGGGCCTGATCGCCAATCACGCCGGCGGGCCGCTGGAGTGGACCAGCCACATCCTCTCCTATGAGGGGCTGTCCATGATGCTCTACGACGACCCGGCGCTGGTGCAGGCCATCTGCGACCGGATCGGCGGGCTGTCGCTGGAGGTCTACAAGCACCTGGTGGAGCTGCCCAACATGGTCGCGGTCTTCCCCGGCGACGACATGGGCTTCAAGACCGGCACGCTGATTCACCCGGACCATCTGCGCCGACTGAATCTGCCCTGGCATCAGAAATACGCTGCCCTGGCCCACGAGCACGGGTTGCTGTACTTCCTGCACTCCTGCGGGCAGCTCTCGGCCATCATGGACGACCTGATTGACGTGGTCGGCGTGGACGCCAAGCACTCCTATGAGGACGCGATCTGCCCGGTGACCGAGATGTACGAGCGGTACCACGAGCGCATGGGTCTGCTGGGGGGTATAGATATTGACGTGCTCACGAGGGCGAGCGAGCCGGAACTGCGGGCCTACGTGCGCCGGGTGCTAGACGTCTGCGCCAGCCGCGGGCGGTATGCGCTGGGCTCCGGGAACTCGGTGCCGAGCTACATTCCGCTCGATAACTACCTGATCATGCTGGATGAGGGGTTGAGGTGGGGGAAGTAGTGAGGTTTTCCGGTCTCTCTCAGTGGCACCGGCGTCTCGCCGGTGTCGGGCGGCACCTTGCGAGCGGACACCGGCGAGACGCCGGTGCCACTGAGAGGGGGGAACGGCCGGCGCTTCTCGATTGTCTATGCTAAGGGCGAGAAGAAATGACTACGCGTAACCTGATCCGAAGCGGAATGCTGCTGGCGGCGCTGCTCACGGTGGGCGCGGTATCGGCGCAGATGGAGGTGCCGACGGCGCTGCGCCAGGCGGAGGCGCCGCGTTTGCAGGGGCGCTATGCGCAGGCGCTGGAGCTAACCGGCCGGCTGGTGGCGCAGGCGGCGGACTCCGGGCCGGCGCGGACCGAGCGGGGGCTGGACTACCTGGCCCGGCGGGATTACGAGTCGGCGCAGGCGGACTTCACGGAGGCGCTCAAGCTGCAGGCCGACCAGCCGCTGGCCCTGGCCGGGCGCGGGGCGGCTTACGTGGCACTGGGGAAGGCGGACCTGGCCGGGCCGGACCTCGACGCGGCGATCAAGCTGGCGACAGCCGCCGTGACCGCCGACGGGGCGGACTATAGCGCCTGGGAGGCGCGGGCGCTCGCGTATGAGGTGCAGGGCAAGCTCGTCGAGGCGCTCTCCGATTATGGGCATGCCCTGGCGCTGCAGCCGCAGGCGGCCGGGCTCTTCAGCCACCGGGCCTGGGTCTTCGCGGCCCACGGCGACACCGACTTCGCGATTGCCGATTTCGGCCGGGCGATGCAGCTCAACCCGCAACTGGAGCGGGCCCTGGTCGGTCGCGGGCTGGCCTACACCCAAAAGAAAGATTACGCCAAGGCGCTCGCCGATTTCGGGCAGGCGATCAAACTGGACCCGCAGGACGCCGACGCCTACAACTACCGGGGCGCCGCGCACCGCGAGCAGGGTGATCCCGACGCGGCGCTGGTGGATTTTGACCAAGCGCTCCAGCTGCAGCCGCAGAACGCGGAGGCGCTGGCTAACCGCGCCGACCTGCAGCGGACGCTGCACAACGACGACGCGGCGCTGGCCGACTACACCAGCCTGCTGCTCTTGCAGCCGCAGAACGTGGGCGCCTACGAGGACCGCGGGAACCTCTACCGGACGCGGGGCCAGTTTCCGGAGGCCCTCGCGGATTTCACCCAGGCGCTGGGGCTGGACCCCCAGTCGGCCTATGCGCACATGGAGCGCGGCTGGGTGTACTTGCAGATGCGTCCGGCGCAAGCCGAGGCGGCGCGCGCGGACTTTGCCGCGGCCGTGCAGACTGAGCCTAAGAACCCTTACGCCCACAACGGCCTGGGCTTCGCTTACGCGGCGCTGGGCTACTACATGTTCGCCAACGAGGAGTACCAGGCGGCGGTGGACGCTGACCCCAAGTTCGCCGCCGGCGACTACAACATTGGTGAGACCTACTCCCTGTTCAAGGACTACCCCAACGCGATTGACTACTATACGCGGGCCCTGGTGATCGACCCGAAGTACGCGGGGGCGTACATGGCGCGCGGCCTGTGCTACTCGGCGCTCAACGATTTCGGCCACGCTATCGAGGATTACACCAAGGCCCTGGAGTTGGGGCCGCCAATCGCGCTGGCCTACGTCAACCGCGGCTTCGCCTACATGACCAAGCAACTCTGGGCGGAGGCCCGCGCGGACTGGGAGCGGGCGGTGGCCATGGAGCCCGAGAGCAAAGAAGGCCAGGCCGCCGTGAAGAACCTGCAGCACCTGACCGAGTTGGGGCACTAGGGATCGGCTCGCGCAACTAGGGTCTACCATGTAGGGGCGCGTTTTGCGGAGCGGAGCGCAGCAACACACGCCCGTACGCTAACTGACAGGCAGCGAACGGGCGTGTGTCACCTCGCGGACGGGGCGAAACGCGCCCCTACGGGAAGAACGCCCCCTAGTACCGCAGAATCGCCGCTACGGGCTTGGCCGGAAGCTGATCTACCGGCACCGCGTAGGCCGTCCCGCCGCGCAGGAGCGTCTCCACCGCCACCCGATCCAGCAGGTCCTCGTCGCCGGGCTGCGGCTTCTCATGGACCGTCGCCGTCGAGTTCTCCACGTCCACCTTGCCCCACAGCGTACCCTCCAGGGGCACAAAGAGGACCCCGACCCGGCCTTGCAGGGCGGCGGGAAGCGCCTCGTCCACCAAGTGCATCCCCAGTTCCGCGGCGGCCGCCGGCGCGTACTGCTCGGCCGCGCGCTGCTGGGCGGCGGCAAAGTGCGGGCGGAGCAACTCCTGCGCCCGCCGTTGCAGGTCCTCGTTCTTCACCTCGTCCGGGTTCCCGGCGAGCGCCGTCGCGGCCAGGTGCGGGTAGGCGTTTACCTGCCGGTAGAGGTTCAGCGCCAGGTCCCCGCCGGCCAGGACCAGCGGCGCGGTGGCCTCGTGCAAGACCTTCTGGACCGCATGGGCTATCGGGCGGAGAAACTCGCGCAGGTCGTCCTCGGGGGACTCGGACGAGCCGCCATGCCCGCCGCTGAGCGTGACCGGGGCGCCGCCCCGGCCGCCGCCCGCAGCGCTGATGTGGCCGCGGATCGGTTCCGGTACCGAGAACAGCCGCCGCGCCTCCTCGAGGCTGGCCGGCACGCCCTCCAGGGGCAACTCGGTGATCGCGCCGCGAGTGGACTCCAGCAGGCGCACCCGTTTGGGGCTCAGCGCCAGTAGGTAGAAGCGGTCCTCGCCCGCAAAGAGCGGGAGCAGCGGTCGCACGTGGAAACGCTCGGCGACCTCGCATAGCTCCGGGACCACGAGCGGCAGGTGATACGCCGCAAAGAAGCCCTCGCGCAGGAAGACGGCCAGCCCCTCCGAGACGTTCTCCCACCAGTCGTGGTCGGCCAGGAACTCGCGCCCCGGCTGCAGCAGCGCGCAGGCCACCTCCGCCCGCAGGCCCGCGGCCAGAAGTTGCTCCTCCGCCAGCTTCAGCAGCCCCTTGAAGCGGATGGGGTTGCCGCTGGCCTCGGCGCCTTTGCGGTAAGTGGGCATGTACAGGGAGACACAAAAACCATCGTGGGCGCCGAACAGTGCCTGCAGATCCTCTCTGGACAGGTCGTTCATGCGTTACCTCCTTGGTGATACGGAGCGATTCGTCGGGGCAGGCCCGCCGTAGACGGACCTCCCTCAAGTCCCCTTGTAGACGCAGCACGCGCCGGGAAGTGCGATACGGAGGAGGGGCCGAAAAGCAATCTGCCTCCACCGGGTGGGGGAGGCAGATTGTCGTTTCGCTCTGCAGGGGAGTCGCCGGGCGGCTAGTGGGCGTGCGAGGCGGCATACATGCCGGCGCCGGCGCTGAGGACCATGACGACGATCCAGATGGCCACGCTTGCGATCAGGACGATGACGCCCCACTTGGTCCAGGCCTTCTGGGTCTCCTGGAACTGCTCGATACTGTCCCAGTGGCGGTTCTGCCAGGCCAGCTCGTTGCCTTTGATGCCCAGATAGATGGCGCCTATGGGGTTCAGGAAGAAGGCCAGGACAAAGCCGACCCAGGCACTGTGGGCGATGGCCCAGATCCAGTGCAGCAAGAAAGCGCCCCAGTTCCAGCCCATCTGCTGGATTTCCAGGGGAACGATGGCGCCGGGCTGGCCGCTGGTGTTGGCGGCCATCGGCAGGGGGGCCGGGACAGGTGCAGGGGCTGGGACAATCGGCGGGGGTTGCTCTACCATGGAAGGTACCCTCCTTGCGACGTATTCAGACCAGCGTCTGGGTTGCAGCAGAACCGGCCGAGCTTACCGGCCGGAGACAGCCCGGGAGGCTAAGAGCGACACGCGACGATAGGCGGGAGAGCAAGACGACGCTGCATTATAGGTAATTGCCTTCCCGCGAGTCAATCCTCCGGCCTGCGGTCGAGGGGCGCGGCTTGCGTTCGCGGGCTATCTAGGGTATATTCGGGCAGTTGCGGAGCCACTTGAGAAGGGACTGACCGCCCATGTTGCGACCCCTGCGCTCGATCTGCTGGTGCCTGCTGGCCCTGGGCTTGCTAGCCGCTGCCCTCCCGGCCCTGGCGGCTGATTATGAGGATATTTTCCTGGCCAGCCACGCCGTGGCTCGGCTGTACGATCCCGGCAAGTTCGCCACCGTGGCCGAGCGGGCCGCCAAGGTGGAAGCCGCCTTGGTGGAGGTCCTCTCCACCCAGGACACCATGCACCCGAAGGTGGTGTCCAAGCAAGAAGCCGGCATGTGGGTGGTGTACGCGGGGACCATCCGGGTCCTGAGCGTCCTGCCCAAGGATGCTACCGGCGCGGGCGTCAACTCCAAGACCGTGGCCGAGAACTGGGCGAAAGAGCTGATCGTGTGGCTGCCGCGCGCCACCCCGCCCTCCCGCATGGGCGTCAAGCCCGTAACCGGCGCCGCGGCTCCCAAGCCGCCGACCGGCGTGAGCGCTCGCCCGGCGGTTCCCGCCCTCCCGGCGACCCGCCCGGCTGCTGTCGCTACCACCGCGCCTACGGCGCTGCCGCCGCTGACGCGCTCGGCGGCGCTGCTGCTGCTGCTGGATTCCTTCAACTCGGTCCGGTCCATGCCGGATGACGAGTACCTGAGCCGCCGCGACAAGCTGGCTGGCGACCTGCTGGCCCGGATGCAGTCCTTCTTGGCCGGCGCGCCGCTGACCGCGACGCCGCTGCCGGCGACCGCCACGCCTGTCGTTACCCCGCCCGTGGAGACGACTCCCGCCGTGACTCCCCCGGTGGAGACGCCCGCCGTTACGCCGCCCGTAGAGACTCCGGCGGCCACGACTCCGGTGACGCCGCTGCCGCCGACGATCGCGCTGCCCGCGGGCCTGGACAAGCTCTCGGCCCACGACCGGGTCATCAAGAAGTTCGAGCTGGCCGCCAAGCCCTACCAGGAGCTGCGCGCCACCAACCCGGGCCTGTACACGCAGGTAGGCGGGCTGCTGGCCGAGGCGCGCGCCTCCAAGGCCGCCTTCCGCTGGGACGAGGCCGACGGCTTCCTGGACGGGGCGCTGTCGCTGATGGGCTTCCAGGTGCCGGGTCGCTGAGGACGCACCGAGCCAGGCTGAGTATGAAGGGCGGGGACTTCGGTTCCCGCCCTTTTTTGTGGGGGGCGGCGGGCCCACCCCGCCCTCGGCTTCGCCTCGGGCACCCCTCCCGGTGCGGGAGGGGCTTTAGGGCGGGGAGACGACACCAGGCCTTAGCGGAAGACCCTCCGAAAAGCCCCTCCCATTATGGGAGGGGTGCCCGAGCGCAGCGAGGGCGGGGTGGGCTCTGGCGGCGCCGTGCCGAACTTGATATAATGGGCATATGAAATCCGGTCCCAACCCACCGCTGACTCTGCTGATCGACCTCGACCGCACCCTGTACCCGCCCCGCGCGGGCCTGCAGGAGGCGGGCGACCACCTGCTTACGGCGTTTGTGGCCCGCACGGTGGGCCTGACCCTGGAAGAGGCCCATAAGCTGCGGCGCGGGCTGTGGGCGCAGTACGGGACCAGCGCGCGGGGGCTGGAAGTGGAGTACGGCATCCCGCAGTCGGTGGTCTATGCCCACTGCATCGAGCTGCTGGAGCCGGCGGATTACGTCTGGCCGCGGCCGCAGGTGGGCGAGATGCTGGCGAGTCTGGGGTGTCCGGCGTGGATCTGCACCAACTCCACCGAGCTGTACGCCCGGCGGGTGCTGGCGGCGCTGGGGCTGACCGAGTCCTTCGCGGGGCTGATCACCATCGAGACGATGGGCTGGCAGGCCAAGCCCGCGCCGGAGGCGTACGCGGCGGCCCTGGCGCACGCGGGCGTGGCGGCGGCGCAGGCGGTGTTCGTGGATGATGCGATCAACAACGTCCAGGGCGCGGCCGCCGTGGGGATTCAGGCGGTGCTCTGCCATCCCCGGCCGCGCGAGCCGTGGACCCCGCACCTGCGCGATATTCTGGAGCTACCCGCCTGCCTGCAGGCCCTGTCCGCTGCGCCGGTCTAGGCCCCTTCGGCGGGGGGTTCCACCACCGCCGGCTTCTGGCGGCGGCTGAGGTTGACGATCTCCCCGACCTGCGTATGCGGCACCACGACCATGGCCCCCTCGTCCGTCACCAGGTATGTCCAGCGCAAGTGGAGGTCCTGCACCGTCCCCTCATGCCCGGCCAGGCGCACGCGATCCCCGCGGGTGTAGAGATGATCGTACATGATCAGGTAGCCCTGGGCCGCGTCGCGCAGGGGCTTCCAGAATACCACCAGCGTCGCCCCCAGCAAGGCCAGGCCCACGGGCAGAATCTCCGCGCCGGTCTGTACGCGGAAGATGCGCAGGATGACCAGCAGGGCGATCACGTAGAGCACCGCGCGGGCCAGGACCAGCGGCACATTGAGCAGCAGGCGGCGGCGCTGCACCCGCAGAGGGGCGGAGTCGCCCGCATCGCGCAAGAGCACCGGGTGCAGGCGGCGCAGGATGAACTGGCGCAGCAGATAGACCAGCAGCTCGAAAAGAGCCGCTACCAGGATGGCGCGGATCAACTGCCCGGGCAACTGCCCCAGCCAGACCTGGCGAAAATAGGCGAAAAAGCTACCGTAGTCGTTCATCAGAGTCCTCCTCCGGCGCCTCGGTCGGCGCCTCTCCGGCGGGTGGGAAATCCCACATAGTGAGCATGCCGAGCCGGGCTTCTTCCTCGTCCAGCAGGCGGTGGCGGATCAGGGCGGCGCGGCGCAGTTGCACGACCACGGCCACCGCAAACAGCAGCGCCATCGCCATCCACAGCGCGGTCAGCGCCAAATCCTCGTTGCTGCGCCCCAGGTACTCCAGAATCATGCTCTGGCGCCATTGCGCGGTGAGCGTCTCCGGCGTCAGGTTGTAGGACCGCAGCAGGGCGCGATTGACGTCCCCGACCTGCGCAAGCTGCCGCAGGAAGGGCCGCAATCCCGCCGACGGCTCCAGGTGTGCCAGGTAGTCCACCAGCGTGTACGATTCCGCGTAGGCGAGGCTGATTTTCTCCGGCGGACCGTCAAAGGCCTTGTCGAGATCGGCCGGCGCGATCAGTGTACCCGAATTGACGGCCTCCGTCAGCAACATCCGGTCCGCGGGGCCGAAATCGTTGGCGGCATACTTGGCGACGCCCTCATGCACCCAGCGCGGCGGCTCGGCCCCGGTCTGCGCCACCAAGTCGGCCAGCAGCACGTGGGTCAACTCGTGCCCCACCAGCGTGGTCAGCCGTTCCTCGTTGAGCGTCTGCACCACGACGAACCGGCGCTCGGGAAAGGCCTCGCCCAGGACCTGGAGCGGATCGCTGCCGGTCAGCCGGCGGAACTCCTGGTCGTCGGTAGCCAAGTAGATGGCGACGCGCTCGCCGGGCCGAAGGCCTAGCGTGGCGCGCAACCGGGGAAAGCTCTGATTGGCGGCCCGCGCCGCCACCTGCGCCGCCGCCGCATCGCGCGTATGGTAGTAGAGGACGTAGTCGAAGCTGACTAGTTCGCGTACTTGGGCGTGAGCAGGGACGGCGAGGAGGACCACGGCTAGCAGCAGGAGCAGCCGGCCCACCCCGCCCTCGGCAGGCCTCGGGCACCCCTCCCGATGCGGGAGGGGCTTATGGCTCGCGAACGAAAGTGCTTGGCGAATAGCCTCCCCCCAGCCCCTCCCCTTTAGGGAGGGGTACGCGGCTGTCCGCAGCCGCGGGGGGTGGGCCGGCAGCAAGCGCGGCAGGCTCACCAGATCTCCTCCGCAAGCGGCTGGGGATGCCAGGCGGGGCACTGGGGACGCGAGCGGCAGACGCCGCAGATACGGCCTTTATTGGTCGGGTAGTCGCGCGCGGCCCGGATCAGGGCAGCTTGCCGCTGCACCTCGACCTCCCACTCCTCTAGTTGTGCGGGCGGCAGGTCGGCGATCAGTAGCTTGCCGGAGCGCAGGTGGGCGATGCCGACCTGCACCGGGCGGCCGAAATGGCGCTCCCCGAGTAGGGCCAGCAGGGCGATGGAGAGGTCCTTGCCCAGCGCCCGGGCGGAAGGCGCCTGGCGGACGGTCTTGAAGCGGAGCAGCGTGAGCGTGCCCCCCGGGTCCTCGATTACGCGGTCCGCGACCGCGACGAACCGGTGTTCGCCGAGCGTCTCCTCCAGGCGCAAGTCCAGCGCCACGGTGGTCTCCGCCTCGGTGAGGTGAGCGGCGTGGTAGGCGCGCAGGATCTGGAGGCCTTGGGCATGGAGCTGCTCCTCCTCCAGACTGTCGGCGCACAGCCGGCCTTCCCAGTGTTGCTCGAATAGCGCCAGGAGCCGTTCCTCGGCGACCGCCGCCGTACCGCCCTGGCGGTAGCACTCGATGAGCGCGGCGCGGGCGGCGGTTTGCAGGGCGACGGGGCCGCCCAGGAAGCGCTCCGTCTGGCTGCGCGTGGCGAAGAAGGACAGCAGGAATTTCTGCGGGCAGAGGGCGTAGTCGGCGAGGTTACGCGCGGTCAGCGGCCGCTGCGGCGGCTCCTGGTAGACAAGGTATCCGGGATGTTCGGCCACGTGCCTATGATACAGTCACGCGGCGGGGGAGACAAGGGGCGGGGTGGTCCGTTCCCCCGGAGGGGCCGCATGCGAGGACGGTCTGCTCCTGCAGGCCGCCGCAAGCATCCGGCCCACGGTCTAGCGCTAAGCCCTGGGCCGGATACTTCGTGGAGTTTGCTTCACAAACTCCCTCGTATTCGGCCCCTCCGGGAAACTGGATGGCAGACTACCGCCGCAAGTTCAGCAGGCGGATAAACAGCGCCTCCAGGGCCAGGCGCAGGTTGGCGTTCTGGCGCAGATCGGTGCGCAGGAGGTCGAGCTGGCGACAGGCCTCCACGGCGGCCGCGGGCGGGTAGGCGCGGGCGGCGGCGCGGAGCTGCTCGGTGCGGTCGGCGTTGATTAGCCGGCTGCCCTCCGCGGTCGCCACCATCATGTCCCGGAAGGCCGACTCGATGACCTCCGCGACCTCGCGGAGCTTGGAGCGCAGCACGCGGTCCCGGGCCTGCTTGAGCATTCTGGCGCCCAGTTCCCCCGGCTCGTCGGCCAGCCACCAGCGCTCGGTGAGGTCCGCCAGCCGCTCGGCCAGGCGCAGCGACTCCCAGACTTCTGCCCGGGGCAGCGACAACACCAGGTCCAGCAGCTCGGTGCGCAGGGCGATGATCGCGGGCTCCTCCATCAGGCGGCGGGCCCGTCCCCAGGCGCCGGCGCTGAGTCCGGCCACGACCTGGCGCTGCTCGGCGGGGGCCAGCGGGTAGAACTCGGCGAGGCGCTGCGCGATCTCGTCCGGCCCCAGCGGGTGCAGGCTGAGCATCTGGCAGCGCGAGAGGATGGTGGGCAGCAGCAGGCCGGGGCGCGCCGTGGTGAGCACGAAAGTGGTGTCCGCCGGCGGCTCCTCCAGGGTCTTGAGCAGGCGGTTGGCGGCGGGCGGGTTCATCGCCTCGGCGTTCTCGATGATGTAGACCCGGCGGCGGGCCTCCACGCCCGCGAGGCTGGCCGAGGCGAGCAACTCGCCGATGGCCTCCGTGCGGATGAGGGCGTCCTCCATGTCGGCGGCGAGCGTCGCGGCCTCCTCGATCTCCTCGGCGTCGGTGTCGGAGGTCTTCACCTTCACCTGCAGACTGGGGCGCAGCACGCGCACGTCGGGGTGGCTGCCCGCGGCGATGCGGCGACAGGAGGAGCACTCGCCGCAGGCTCCGGCTTTCAGTGGCACCGGCGTCTCGCCGGTGTCCCCCGCGTCTGCCGACCCCGGCGAGACGCCGGTGCCACCGACAGTCAGCCGCTCGCAGTTGGCCTCCTGGGCCAGCGCTAGCGCCAGGGTGGTCTTGCCGACGTGCGGGGGGCCGACGAAAAGGTAGCCGGTGGCCAGGCGGTCGTTCGCCAGGGCTTGCCGCAGCACCGCCGTGGCCGCTTCGTGTCCGAGCAGCGAGGAAAAAGGCATCAGTCGCTTAGCCCCAGGACGCGCAGCAGGTCCTGGTGCACCTCCTCGACGGGGCGGCCGGCGTCCAGGACCACGGCGGCGGGGCCCAGTTGCTGCGCGTAGGCGAGAAAGCCCGCGCGCACCTGGCGATGATAGGCGACCGGCCGGGCCTCAATCTTGTCCTCCACGAACAGGGCCGGCTGCTGCCGGTAGCGGCTCAGGCCGTTCTCCGGGTCCAGGTCCAGGATGACCGTCAGATCGGGCTGGCCGGCGGAGTCCTCCC
Source organism: Armatimonadota bacterium (assembly GCA_036504235.1). Classification (GTDB taxonomy): domain Bacteria; phylum Armatimonadota; class Zipacnadia; order Zipacnadales; family Zipacnadaceae; genus Zipacnadum. Next base: position 86,217 of record DASXVN010000030.1, read on the forward strand.
GGCCCGGCACCTGCCGCAGGACGGAGCGGGCCAGGGCGTCGAGACTGCGGAACAGATCGGCGTCCATCCGCCCGGCGCAGACCTGATAGGCATAGGTGGAAGAGGAAAACCGATCGCAGATCACCCAGCGGCCCTCGCGCAAGCTGGGAACGATCACGCGGTCCAGGTGGTCGGCGCGGTCGGCGCAGAAGAGAAAAGCCTCGGTGGTGGGGGAGATCTCCACCTCTTCGTTGAGCAGCAGATGCCGCAGGCGCAGCCCCACCGGCGTGCCGCCCGGCTCGCGCGTATACAGGGGCGTCAAGCCGCGGTCGAGCAGCGCGCTGACCAGCAGATTGGCCTGGGTGCTCTTGCCGCTCCCCTCGACGCCGTCGAGGACGATAAATTTGCCAGGGGCGGAGTTCATTGGATCATCACCCGGACGCGGCGACGCGGCTCGCGGCCGATGCTGCGGGAGGCTAGGTGGTGTTGGGCAATCAGCTCGTGCTGCATGCGGCGGACGTAGGAGTTCTGCGGCAGCAGCTCCTCCGGGTCGCCGGTGGCCATGGTCCGCGCGATGGCCTCGCGGGCTTCCTGGAGGGCGAAGGCCTCGCGGGCGGCCTCGGCGGCCACCGATAGGTTTTGCAGCGCCGCCTTGATCTGCGCGTGGGTGTTGCTGCGCACCGTGAGCACCTGGGCCTCAGGGCGACCGGTGGGGGCCGCGCCTTCCGTGCGCAGGCGGCTTTCGAGCGCCAAAATCAGGTCGGCCTCCGGGGCGCTGCGGGTGACCACGGCCGGGCTGCCCAGCTCCTGCAGCACCTTCTCCACCTTGCGGCGGCTGACGCCGTAGGGGTAGATGCGGCCGGCGCTGAGGTGCGGCGGCCCCTCCTCCATCTCCAGCGGCAGGCGCGGCTCGGGGGCGGCCGCCACCGGGGTGGGGGCCAACTCGCTGCCGGCCAGGTGCACGGCGCGCGAGGTCTTGTGGACCTTCTCGTCGGCCTCCCGCCAGCGCAGTTCCACGTTGGAGGCCTCCCCGCGCAGCAGCCGATCCACGCAGTGCGCCACGTCGTGGTGGATGGCCAGCCGGTCCTGGCCCTCAATCTCAATCAGCGTGTCGAAGGTCGGCGAGGCCTTGCGCTCCAGCACGGTCTTTTGCGTGCGGCGGCGGCGGGCCTCCTCGTCGCTGAGCGTGACCGCGTGGATGCCGCCCACCAGGTCCGACAAGGTGGGGTTGGCCATCAGGTTTTCGAGGTCGTTGCCGTGCGCGGTGCCCACCAGTTGCACGCCGCGTTCGGCGATGGTCCGGGCGGCGGCGGTCTCCGCCTCGGTGCCGATCTCGTCAATCACGATGACCTCGGGCATGTGGTTCTCCACCGCCTCGATCATCACGTCGTGCTGCTCGCGGCTATTGGGCACCTGCATGCGCCGGGCCCGCCCGATCCCCGGGTGGGGAATATCGCCATCGCCGGCGATCTCGTTGTTGGTGTCCACGACGATCACGCGCTTGTCGAATTCGTCGGCCAGCACGCGGGCCACCTCGCGCAGGCGGGTGGTCTTGCCCACGCCGGGGCGGCCCAGAAAAAGGATATTGCGCCCGGTCTCCACCAGCTCGCGAATGATATCAATGGTGCCGTAAACCGCCCGGCCCACGCGGCAGGTGAGGCCCACGACCTCGCCGCGGCGGTTGCGGATGGCCGAGATGCGGTGCAGGGTGCGCTCGATGCCGGCGCGGTTGTCGCGGTCGAAGTCGCCCAAGCGCTCGGTGACGTAGGCGAGGTCCTCGTGGCTGCAATGGTCGGTACTCAGCAGCTCGAAATGACCGGGGAAACGGGCCTCAATGGGGCGGCCGAGGTCCAGGATGATCTCCAGTAATTCCTCGAGGCGGGGATGCTCGGCGAGGGGCTGGCGCAAGCGCGGGGGGAGGATATCCAGCATCTGCTCCATGTTGTCAGTGACGCGCTGCTCCGGTGTCATGGATCAAAGGCCTCCCGAGACTCCTACCTGCCAGTATATGGAGTCGGCCCGGAGGCGTCAAGGAACGCGGCCCGGCGGTGGCGGCGCCGCCGCGTATTTGGGCAACTGGTCCACGCGCACGACCGTGAAGCCCTGCCGGTGCAGGCCGGCGAAGATCTGGTCGAGCACCAGGTAGGTGTTGTGCACCTGGTGGATAAGCACGATCTTATTCGGCTGCGCGTGGCTGAGAATGTAGCTGACGGTGTGCGCGCCGGTGTTCTTCTGGTTCCAGTCCTCCGGGTCAATATCCCACATCACCGGGCGCAGGCCCAGCGCGGCGGCCACCCCGTCCACCCGGGCGTTGTGCCCGCCGTAGGGCGGGCGGAAGAAGGTCGGTTTCGCGCCGCCCTGCGCCACGATCAGGTCGTTGGTCTGCCCCAGTTGGGCGCGGATCTTCTCATCGGGCAGCGTGGTCAGGTTCACGTGGTTGAAGGTGTGGTTGCCGATCAGGTGCCCGCGCTTTTGCATCAGCCGGATCATCTGCGGGTCCGGCCCGAGGCGCTGGCCGGTCACGAAGAAGGTGACGTGGCCGCCGTACTTCTCCGCCTCGTCCATGGCCTTGACCGAGTAGGTCAGCGCCGGGCCGTCGTCAATGGTCACGGCGATGCGCTTGGCCCCCGCCGTCGGCTTCGTCGGCTGGGCAGCCAAGGGCACCTTTGGGGCCTTTGCCGCCGGCTGCGTCGAGGCGGCCGGCACCGCGGCGGGCTGCTTCGCGCAGCCCGCGGCTAGCGCCAGGCTCAGCAGGAGTAGCAGACCGAGTCGGCTCTTCACAGCCAGCCCATCTTCTCCCAGTAGTCATACTGGAAGGGGGCTTTCTCGGCCATATACTGGACCAGTTGCTTCATGCGCTCGGCGAATAGCCGCTGCGCCGCGACCTGGTCGGGGTAGGTCCGCTGCTCGGCGATGGCGGCCGCCAGTTCGCCCCCCAGGGCCTCGGCGCGCGCGAGAGCGGTCTCCTGGTCGGCGAGAGCGCCGACTCCGGCGGCCCGGGCGGCGGCGATGCCCACGGTCTGCGCCCCGCAGACGCGCAGGAAGGCGTTCGCGTACTCGGCGACCTCGTCCTCGCCGGACCCGCCGGCGGTGGCGACCGCCGCGCCGTACTTGCCCAGCCATTGCTGGGTGTGAATCTCCAGGCTGCAGCGGTCCATCAGCGTCTTAAGCTGCGCGGTGACGCTGTTGATGTAATTGGGGCTGGCCAGCACCACCCCGTCGGCTTCCGCGATCTTCGCCTTGAGGTCCTCCGCGTCATCGTCATAGACGCACTCGCCGACGGCGTAGCAGCGGCCGCAGCCCACGCAGTAGTTCAGCGTGCAGTCGCCCAGGTTGACCTTCTCCGTCTCCGCCCCCGCCGCCGCGGCCCCCGCGAGCACCGCGTCCAGCAGCAGCACCGTGTTGCCCTGCGTATGGGGCGTCCCCAGAATACCGAGCACCTTCATGGTTATTCCTCCTCTATAGTCACCCAACACCTGCCGACGAAGACGGGGCTCGGCATGGTTCAACTCCACCTCTTCGCCGCGCCCGCGGGCAGGATTCTTTCGCGGTGTCGTGCAACTACTCTTTCAACCTGCGGCGAAAGGAACCTTCCCTAATGTCCATAAGTATTGGTGTCATTCAGAGCGCCCCGACCGACGGCCGGACCGTTGCGGACCGTTGTGCGCTGATGTCCGCTTGCGGAATTCGCGGCGTGGAGGTCTGCACGGGCGCGCGCGGCGCGGCCGATCCCGTGGACCTGGCCGCCTACCTGGCCGACTGGGACCAGGCCACTGCCGCCCACGGTATGGAGATCAGCTCGCTCAATTGCAGCCTCCTGCCGGACCGGCGCGAGGACGTGGCCCTGATCTTCCGGGCCGCCGCCGAGCGGGGCTTGCAGATCGTCAAGGTGGATGTCTCGCCCTACGATGTGCGCGACCCCTACGAGCCGCTGCTGGCCCGCGCCCGCGAGCACTGGGCGGCGCTGGTCCCCCTGGCCCGCGAATACGGCGTCCGCGCGGTCGCCGAGGTCCATCCCAAAATCGTCTGCCACAGCCCCAGCGCCATGCGCCGGATGCTGGAGGGCCTCGACCCGCAGTGGATCGGCGCTATCTACGATCCCGGCAACATGGTCTTCGAGGGCTGGGAGGACCCCTGGGAGGCGGTGGACATTCTGGGCCCCTTCCTGGCGCACCTGCACGTGAAGAACCTCGGCTGGCAGCGCACCCCGGAGGGCAAGTGGGAATGCCCCTGCGTGGCCCTGACGGAGGGCCAGGTAGACTGGCCGGAGGTCTGCCGCCAGCTAGCCCGGGTAGGCTACGAAGGCTGGGGCATCCTGGAGTTCCTCCGCCCCGAGATGGACAACGCGGAGTGGATCACCCGCGACGTGCAGACGCTGCAGGAGGCGATTGAGGGGGCGTGGGGCTAGATAGGGGCTTCATTGTCCAATCGTCACCGTGGTCCCCACTCGCACTTGGTCGTAGATTTCGAGGCCGTCCTCCCGGCGCAGGCCTAGGCAGCCGCTGGTCCACTGGCGCGGCCAGGGGCCGCCGATATGGATGCCTACCCCGCCGCCGAGGGCCGTATTCTGCGGCGGGGTCACGCCGCGCCGGTGGGCGCTGACGATGGCGTCGTGCTGCCGGCGGTTGATTAGCCCCGCGGCCAGGCCCCGCTCGGCGTCCTCCGGCAGGGGGTAGTCCAGGCGCATCCACACGTCACTCCAGTTCGTCGGCTGCGCCTGCCGGACCCGCTGCACGATACGCAGGGTCCCCTCCGGCGTCCGCCCGTCGTCGCGCTGCCCCTTATCCCCCAGGTCGCCGAAGCCGCGGGCGATCGGGTAGGTCTTGAGCCGCCGGTCCCCCGCGTAGAAGCTCAGCGTCAGCGCCGCCTTATGCACCACCAGTCGCCCGCCGGGAATAGGGTCCACCGCCAGCCCGGCCTGGTGCGCCAGATCGCGCAGGGGCACGTTCGGCTCCGGGAGGAGCACAGTGGGGAACTCAGGGCGCGGGACGGCCGGGACCTGGTGGCGCCGGGCCAGCAGCGCCGCCGAGACGCCCAGCGTCGCGACCAGCAACACGGCGACCAGTAAGAGGCGGGCGAGTCTGGTCATGGTTAATATAACACAGGTGAAAGTGGTGGAGGTTCCCGCGAGAAGCCCGCGCCTCAGGCCTCTCCCTTGCGCCCGATGTAGAGAAGGTGTTCGGCCATGTCCACCACCGCCGGCTCCTCGGCCGTCGCCAGCAGAATCTCGCACCAGCGCTGCCAGCGGTCTGCATGCTCGCGCAGGGCACAGGTCGCTTCCGGCAGCCCGGTAGAGAGGCCCTCGAGCCCGGCCATGGTGACCGTCTCCAGCCCACAGGACTCGGCCAGCGTCCGGAGTTCGTCGGCACGGAACCAGTGCCAGAGCATCAGTTTCGGGCCTGGGCTGTTGCCGTCCTCGAAGAACGTCTCGGTCGCTCCGTCCACCAGTTCGTAGCTGCTAAGTCTGATCATGGTGCGCAGGACTGCCAGCGCCCCGATACCGGTCAGGAAAATAATGCCGCCAGGCCGAGTCACGCGCACAAGTTCGCTGACCGCTTGGCGGCGATCCGCGGGGTCCGGCAAGTGGGCAAGTGGCCCCCCCAGGCAGAGCGTGGCGTCGAAGCAGTCCGCGGGGAAGTGCGACAGGTCGCAGAGGTCCTCCACGCGGCACTCCAGCAGTCGCTTCTGCACCACCTCCGGTTCCTCCTCGAAAACGGCCTTGGCCTTGGAGATGCAGCCGGGACTGAGGTCAACGAGGGCTACGTCGTAGCCGGTGCGACACAACTCCAATGCGTACCGCCCCGGCCCGCCGCCCGCGTCGAGAATGCTGCCCTCGGACGGCAGGTACCGACGCAACAAATGCATCGTCGTCATATACTCCAACTCGTTGTACGAGTCGCGAGTGAGCCGAGTCCACTCTCCATCGACTGCGGCGTCGTAGTGGGCGGCCATGAACTGTCGACTGGCGGTGTCTTTGGGTTCGTCGGTCATGTATGCTCCTTGGGGGGCGGTGTTCCCCGTCCTCACGCCCGCGGGTGCTTCTTCTCGTACGTTTCCCTCAAATGCGCCGGTTCTACGTGGGTGTAGATTTCCGTGGTGCTGAGGCTGGCGTGGCCTAGTAGCTCCTGAATTACGCGCAGGTCCGCGCCGCCCTGGAGGAGATGGGTGGCGAAGGAGTGGCGTAGGGTGTGCGGGCTGGTCTCGCGGGGGAGGCCGGCCGCGGCCAGGTAACGCTTGAGCAGGGCGAAGAAGTTCTGCCGGGTCATGGGGCCGCCCCGGTCGGTGAGGAACAGCGCCGGGGAGAGCGCCGCGCCGGGCGACTCGTTGCGGTCCGTTTTCAGGTAGCGCCGCACCAGCTCCAGCGCCGGCTCCGCGACCGGCACGAGGCGCGTTTTGCCCCCCTTGCCCCGCACCCGCACCTGGCCCTGGCGGAAGTCCAGGCTGCTGATCTGCAACCCCACCAGTTCCGACACCCGCAGGCCTGTCGCGTACATCAGCGTGATCATGGCCGCGTCGCGCCGGCCGCGGCTGGCGGCGAGGTCCGGCGCGTGCAGGAGCTGCCGGCATTGCTCCAGGCTGAGCACGTGGGGGAGGCGCTGGGGGAGCTGGATGCTGTCCAGGTTGGCGGTGGGGTCCTGGGTGGAGAGGCCCTCGCGGACCAGGAAGCGGTGCAGCCCGCGGATGCTGCTGAGCTTGCGGGAGATCGAGCGCGGCGCCAGCCGCTGCGAGGTGCGCAGGCGGGTGAGGTAGTCGGTCAGCGCGACCTGCTCCACGGCGCGGAAGCTGTCGTGACCCTGGCCGAAGAGGAAGTGCCCCCAATCGGCGAGGTCCCGGCCGTAAGCGGCGGCGGTGATCTCCGCCCGGCCTACCTCCACCACCAGGTAGTCCAGAAACGAGTCTATCTCGTGCTGCAATTGCCGGGGGAGGGCGGCGGCGGTCATGCGGGCGGCTCCCGGCGGGGCGAGCGATAGGCCAAGATCAGGTACAGGGCCAGCGCGATGACCAGGGCCTGGGTGAGGAACCCAAACCACAGCGAGACCTGCACGGAGGGGAGCTGGACCCAGTTGTGCGGGGGGCGGATCCAGCCGGTGAGCCAGGACTGGTCAAACCACCGCTGGAACCAGGCGGGCCCGGCGTGGTCGAGGGGATCGAGCGCCACCCCGGCGACGGCGCAGACGATCATCGCCCAGCGCTGCGGGCGCGGCTCGGCCAGCACCAGGACCAGGCCCACGGCGACCAGGCTCGCGAATACGTTCACGAACTCACTCCAGGGCACCAGACTAGGGATTTCGGTGAGTTCGTGGTGCGGGATGGCGTCCAGCAGGAGATGGCTGAAGAAGGCGACCGGCACGGCCACCCAGACCGGGCGGACCCGCTGCCCGATCGCCGCGCCGGCTAGCATATGGGGTATCGCGAACAAGGGCCGTGCTCCTGACCGCTCACTTGCCGATTTGCCGAGCGAGGCGCAGGGCCTCGGACTCCTCCGGCAGCAGCTCCCGGTCCACCTGCCCGCCCGTCACCATGCGCAGGAAGATGCGGCTGCCGGTGAGGCTGCACAGAGAGGTGAGGATGAAGCCGTTTTGCTCGTCGTCGAGCAGCGCCAGGGCGAAGCTGAGGTTGCCCTTGATCTCCTCGGTGCTGTCGAAGCGGACCAGCCCGCGGTGGGCATAGGCCTGACGGGTCTTGTCGGCCAGCAGTTGCGTGCGGCTGTCGAGGGAGTGCAGCTTGCGCCCGACGTGCTCGAGGAAGGCAGCGAGTTGCCCGGCGGCCTCGGGGGGCTCCAGCTCCCGCCAGGCGCTCAGGAGTTCCCGCGTGTCAGGGCTGAGCGACGCGACGAGGCGGCGGGCGCGCGTGGCTGACCGCCAAGCGAGCAGACTGGCGACCAGGGCGGCCGCGGCGAGCACGGAGGTGACGACTTCGAGATAGATCATGCAGCAGGACCTCGGGTTTAGTCCTGGTGGCGGCGCAGGGCGCGGCGGTCAAAGACCACCGGCACGCCCGGCGCGATTTCCAGGGTGAAGGTCTCGTCGGTGAGTTTGATGACCTTGCCGTAGACTCCGCCGGCGGTGATGATGCGGTCGCCCACCTTGAGGTTGTCGATCATCTCGCGGTGGCGGCGCTGGGCCTGCCCCTGCGGGCGGACCACGGTGAACCAGAACAGCGCCATCACGATGAGCATAAAGGCGGCAAGTGGGATTACGGTCTTCAGGATAACCGGGTTCATAACGGGGGTCCCTTCGCCGCGCCGCGTCGGAAAGCCTCCTGCGCCTCGGGCAGGCATTTGGCGAGGGGCGCGGAAACTATTCTCGGATTCTGAGGGTACCGGCGTATCGGAGGTGGTCACGGGTGAAACCGCTGACCTATGTTGCGGTAGACAAACTGGCGCTCGGGCACAACCTTCGCCAGGTGCGGGGGCTGCTGGACCCGGGAACGGCGCTGCTGGCGGTGGTCAAGGCCAACGGCTACGGCCACGGGCTAGAGCTGGCGGGGGCGGCTTTCGCCGAGGCGGGAGCTGACTGGCTGGGGGTCAGCACGCTGGAGGAGGGCCGGGCGGTGCGCCGCGCGGGGCTGACCTTGCCCGCGCTGGTCTTTCTGCCCTGCCCGGAGGCGCAGTTTCCGGAGCTGATCGCCGCGGACCTGACGGCCACGGTAACCGGAGAGGCCGCGCTGGTGGCGTTGGCGCGCGCCGCCGAGGCCGCGGGGCGCCCGGCGCGGTTCCAGTTCTTCCTGGACGGCGGCCTCGGCCGCCCCGGCGTGGGGCGCGCGTTGCCCCGGCTGCTGGAACTGGCCACCGGGTTCGCGGGCCTGGAGTTGACCGGGATCTATCTGCACATGGATAACGGCGCGGACTTTTCTTTCAGCGAACTGGAGGCATTGCGGCCGGGCGGAGACTTCCGGCTGCTGGCCGCCGCGGTGCGCGATCTGAGCGGCCGGCTGCTGGGTGAGCCGACGCCGTTGAGCGTGGCCGCCAGCGGTCTGACCCTGCTGCAGCCGGCGGCGCGGCTGGACCTGGTGCGCGTGGGCACCTTGCTCTACGGCCAGTATCCCGGCTACATTCCCTCCGCCCAGCGGACGTTGGAGTTGCGGAGCGCGCTGGAGTTGCGCAGCACGATTGTAGCGGTGGAGACCCTGACGGCGGGGGCCACGGTGGGCTATGGCGCGGAGTATACCTGCCGGCGCGAGACCCGCGTGGGGCTGCTGCCGGTGGGGTTGGCCAGTGGTTTGGGCGTGGTGCCGGCCTCGCTGGCGGCGCGGCGCTATGGGGGCGTGCGGGCCTGGTTGCGGCGGAGGGTGCGGGGAGCGGAGGGGCACGCCGCCTGGGTGGCGGGACAGCCGACGCGCCTGCTGGGGCGTATCGCCATGGACTGGTGCTGCGTGGACCTCACGGACCTGCCCGAGACGGGACCCGGCGACGAGGTCGTCTTGGAGTGCCGCCGGACGCTGCTAAGCCCCGCCCTGCCCCGCTTGGAGGTCGACCTGGGCGCCGCGGGCTCGGCCTAGCCCGCGGCCGTGCAACTAGCGCCAAAGAAAAGGGCGAAGCCGCTGGCTTCGCCCTTCTGGTTAGCGGAGATTGAATCGCCGGCTAATGCGAATCGACGCTTACCTGCGCCTCGCCGAGGTCGGGAGCGTCATCCATGGACTTGGGCGCGTGGCTGTAGGCCTTCACGTGAATCTCGTAGGTGAGATGCTCGTCCGCCTGGGACAACAGACGCGGGGTGGAGATGCGCACGCCGAACGAGTTGTTGTCGTTGGTCCAATGGCGGATGCCCGGCACGGTACCGATCGGCACGTTGTTCGCGTCGATGACCTCGCTGTAGACCACCAGGAAAGCGCGCTGGGAACACATGCCGGTCACGGCGGTGCTCGGGCCTACCGTGCTACCCGCGGTGGGCATGCCGATGGTGACGTCGGCGCAGGCTACGCTGGCAACGGTCAGCAGGGCCAGCAGGGCGATGAGACTGATCAATCGAGACATTGTCTACTCCTCCTTGTCCCGCAAGCGGGAGGTCTGGTGAGCGGCCCGAACCTGCAGAGCCGTGGTTGCTCTTGCGTAGACGCTGCGCCGGGGCACGATAGTTCAGTCCCGGGCGCTAGATCGGCTCCGCGGCGCTGGCCCCGGCCTGGCGCCGGCTTTCCAGGGCGCAGATGACCAGATGCGCGGCATGTTCGAGGTTGGTGGCGGCCGTGTTGATGATCAGGTCGTACTGCACCGGGTCCGCCGAGTCCACGCCGAAATAGGAGCGGATGAACTGCTCCCGCTCCCGGTCCGCCGTCAGCACCTCCCGTTCGGCCTGCGCGAGAGACATGTCCTCCAGCTCCGCCACGCGCTCGACCCGCATCTGCACCGGCGCCACGACCCGGATGCGCAGAGCGTCGGGGGCGATCAGATGCGCCGCGCGCCCGATGATCACGGCGTTACCCCGGGAGCGGATGCTGCGGACAATGCGCACCAGCGAGCGCAGATACTGCGTCTTGGTCGGCGTCTTGCCCTCCAGCAACTGGAGCATCACATTCTGCACGAAGCTCGGCGCGCGCTCGTCATGCGCCGCAATATTCGCCGGGTCCACGCCCATGTGCTGGGCGACGTCGTTGATGAGTTCGCGGTCGTAGAAATCCCAGTCCAGTTCCTTGGCCACCATCATCCCGACCAGGGTGCCGCCACTGCCCCGCTCGCGGGAGATCGTCACGATGTTGCGCCGGACCTGGGCGGCCTGCTCGTCGCGGGCGAAGCGCTCCTGGAGTCGTTGGTCCAACTCCCAGCGGCGCATCTGGCGGGAGATTAGCTGATCGGGCATATTCATGGCAACGAGGCCTCCCCTTTCGCCTAGAGACGTGCGCCGGGGCGCGAACGTTCAGGGCCTCGTGCGGGCTACTTGAAGGTCACGCTCAGGCCCAGCGCGGGGCGCTTGAGGTCGGTGTAGCCGACGTAGCCGATCACATCGAAGCTGCTTTTCTCGTTATAGGCGCCGTTCAGGCTCCAGGCTACGCCCGCGTTGGGGCCAAAGCCATCGTACTCGGCGACGACTTTGAAGTTGTCGTTCAGTGGTACCGAGAAGCCGCCAAAGCCGCGGCGGAAGCGGCCATTGCCCCAGCCGGCGGTCAGATAGACCGGGCGCCAGTCCATCTGCAGCAGTCGCGTAGTGGCGGTCGCGTAGAACGAACGCGCGTCGTGGGAGGGGTGGCGGACGTAGCGGTCGCGCTCGTTGAACACGTCCATGACGCCGAGGGCCACCGCGGGGGTGCGCTCGCCGGCGGCGACCAGTTGGTACTGGAAGCTGGTCGCGCCCTCGCCCTTGTCACTGGTGGCCTCGGTGTCCACGTACAGCCCATGCCCGGAGCCGAGGAAGCCCACGCCCAGGAAAGCGGTGCCGTTGACCTCCGACCCGGTCAGGCTGCTTGGCAAGCCGCTGTCGTTGCTGCCCGCATCGGCGTTGACGATGAAATTGCCCCAGTACGGCGTATAGGCGACCGGTACGTTCTGCTGCAGGGCGCCGGAGAAATCGAGTTGGCCCTCCGGGGTGACGGCGAACATCATCCCGGGCAGCCCCGAATTGACGCGGAAGGAGTAGTACTCGTTGGGGTTCGTTTCGGCGGCGACCAGCGCGCAACTGAGGGCGAGCAGCGCGATCCCCAGCAGCAGTGACAGTGAAGTGGCCTTGGACATGTGTATTCCTCCCTGATTTCGCGGAACTGGATGGCGAGCGAAGCGTCTAGGCGGCAGCAATCGGCGGACCGGCAGGAACCGGCAGACCGGTTCGCGAATTGTACCCCCATGGTCACCTTGGGAAGTCGCTGTTCTCTTCGCCGGGTTCTCCCTGCAGGGGCTATTCTCTGGCTACTGTCCGTCCTCCTGCTGCCGGGATGTCCCGCCCCGGGTGCGGGCGGAGGAAAGACCCCCGCCGCCGCCGGCAAACCCGTCGTGGTGGTCTCCATGAGCTTCCTCCAGGACTGGGTGCAGCAGATCGCCGGCGACGCCGTGGAGGCCCACGCCCTGCTGCCGCCGGGGGCCAGCCCGCACACCTTTGAGCCCACCCCGCAGATCGCCGAGCAGGCCGGCCAGGCCTCCCTGCGCGTGGTGATCGGCCTGGGCGTGGACGACTGGGCCCTGCACTTGGCCTCCGCGCCGGGAGCCGCGACCGTGGTCCTGGGCGAGCAGGTGCAGACCATGCCGATGGCGTCCCCGGACCTCGACGAGGGCCGGCCGGCCGGCGGCCCGGACCCCCACGTGTGGATGGACCCCCTGCGCGCGGCTCAGATGGTGGCGGCCCTGACCCCGGAGCTGGTGAAGCTGGTCCCGGCGCAGAAGGCCGCTTTCGAGCAGCGCAGCCAGGCGTACCAGAAGCAACTCACCGATTTCGCCGCGCAGATGGAGCAGCGGTTCCGCCCTTACGCCGGTCGCCACGTGGTGACCATGCACGGCGCTTTCGACTATCTGCTGCTCCGCTGCGGCCTGCCCGCCGCCGACGTGATCACCGAGTTCCCGGGCAAGGAGCCCTCCACCCAGTATCTGGAGTCGCTGGGGCTCAAGGCCCGGAGAGAGAATATCAAGGTGGTCTTCACCGAGCCGCAGATCTCCCCCAAGGCGGCGGACGTCCTAGCGCAGGAGATCGGCGGCCAGACGCTGATTCTCGATGAGGTCGGCAACGCGGAGGACCCGACCCGCAACACCTATCTCAAGCTGCTGCAGTTTGACACGGACGAACTCTTCAAGGGCCTTGCCCTCAACGGATAACCGAGCGGGCGCAGTGCGTCCGCCACAATTGAAAGGAAGTCGCCTATTTTGACCGCACCGGAGTTGCTCAACCGTCTCGTTCGCTTGTCGCAAACCCTCGGCCAGCCTGCCTGGGACTGTGTCATCCTCGGGGAGGGCAACACCTCGGCCCGCGTGGATGACGATACCTTCTACGTCAAGGCCTCCGGCGCGCAACTGGGTACCGCGGGCCCGGAGGGGTACGTCCTGACCAAGTTTGGCCCGCCGCTGGCCCTGCTCTACTCCGAGGAGGCCACCGACGAGGCGGTCACCGAGACCTTGCTCGCCGCGGCAATTGAGCCGCCCGGCGCGCGGCCCTCGGTGGAGACCATGATGCACGCCTACCTGCTCAGCTACGAGGGGATCAACTTCGTGGGCCACACGCATCCCACCGCGATCAACGCGATCACCTGCTCCGCCCGCGGGCAGGAGCTAGCCACCGGCGGCCGCCTGACCCCCGAGGAGATCGCCTTCTGCGGCCGCAGCAGTTGCTGGGTGCCGTACAGCGATCCGGGCCTGGGCCTCGCGCGCGCCCTGCGCACGGCGCTGGAGGCTTTTGTCGAGGAATATTCGGTCCTCCCGCGCACCATCCTGGTCCAGAATCACGGCCTGATTGTCCCCGGGCGCACCGCCGAGGAAGTGGAGACCACCACCCAGATCGCGGTCAAAGCAGCGCGCACCCTGGCCGGCACCATGGCCTTCGGCGGCCCGCATTTCCTGCCCCTGTGCGAGGTAGACCGGATCTGTGCCCGCCCCGATGAGGCCATCCGCCTGCGCAAGATGGGCTGGAGTGAGTAAGGGTAGGACAGGCGTCTCGCCCGTCAACGAAAACGCGCCGGTAGGACAGGCGTCTCGCCTGTCACGGCAACGCAGAAGGTAGGTCAATCGGGGAAACGGCGTCGGGCGAGACGCCCGACCTACCGGGAACCTGAAGCCGGGTCCGGGCGTCCCAAGAACCGGTGATGAGAGCTATGGCGTGGGGAAAGAAACCGGGACTGACGACGGCAATGCTGGCAGCCGGAGCGCTGGCGGGCGCGCTGCTGGGACTGGCGGGCTGCGGCGGCGGTACGCCCGCGGGCATGATGAGCAGCAGCGACCACAGCGACCCGCACATCAGCGGCGAGGCTTTCCCGGCGACCCTCCAGCCGGCCTCCCAGGCGCAGGCGAAGGAAGTGGACTTCTCCGGAGCGCGTGGCCTGCAGTTGACCAACGGTCTGGTGACGGTAGTCGTCGTGCCTGCCGCGGGGGGCCGGATTCTCAGCTATCAACTCGGCAAGTACGAGTATATGTATCGCGACGCAGCCTCCGGTAAGGCGGCGCAGACCGGCGGCGACGCCGCTCGTCCGGTCAACGCCAAGGGCGAGATTCAGGGCGGCGCGCTCGAGGGCGCTTGGCAGGGCCAAGTCACGACCGCGGCCGGCACTTTCGCCGAGGTCAAACTGACCAGCCCCGAGGACAAGACCGGCGCCGGCGTGGCGCTGACCCGCACGCTGCGCCTGTACGCGGGCAGCACGCGCCTGCAGGTCACCGACACTTTGCGTAACCTCAGCGACAAACCCGCGACCTGGGCGCTCGGCGCGACCACCCGACTGGTGGCGGCCGGGAGCGGCCAGGCCCGCGCTTTCCTGCCGGTCACGGCTGCACCGGGGCACCCCACCGGTTTCTGGAGTCCGGCCGGCGCGGCTGACGGCCAGGCCACGGCCCTGAACGAGGGCAAGCTCCTCCAGGTGGCGACGGACGGCAAGCCGGGTCGGATCGATGCCCACCTCCGCGACGGCTGGGTCGCCTACAGCGAGACCGTCGCCAACCACGTCCTGGTGCGGCGGTTTTCCCCGACCGCTGGCGGGGACTACCCCGGCGGGGCCTCCGCGGCGGTGACGTTGCCGGGCAAGACTTCCTATCTGGCGCTCAGTTCCTCCACGCCGCTGCAGTCCTTGCCCGCCGGGGGAGAGCTGACCCTGACCCAGGACTGGTACGCTTCCCTGCTGCCGGGCGCGGTGATGGACACCAGCGAGATCGCGGCGCTCAACCAGCCGCCGGTCCTGCGCACCGAGGGCTCCGGCTACCGGCTACAGGCCAAGCTGGCCGTCTTTGCCCCGGGGAACCTGGTGATCACGCTGCTGGACGCCTCCGGCCAACCCGTCTCCACGCCGACCCTGGTCCCGGTCAGCCCGCAGCAGCCGGTCACGCTGGACCAGACGCTGACCGCTCCGGGCGGCGCGACCACGGTGCGGCTGGCGGTGGAGAACGCGCAGGGCCTCCCGCTGGGCGACCTGGCCTCCGTGCCGCTGCCGGGCCGAGCCGGCTAACGTTGGCGCACTAGTGCGCCCCCTCGTATTTCGACCCCTCTACCGGCGGTGGATGATGGCTGATTGGATCAAGTTCCTGGGGACCGCCGGCGGGCGGTTCGTGATGACCGCGCAGCGCCGCCACTCGGGCGGCCTGTGGCTGCACCTGGGCGAGCAGAACCTGCTGCTCGACCCCGGCCCTGGCTCGCTAGTCCGCGCCTGGGCCTCCCGCCCGCCCCTGGACCCCGGCCAGCTCGACGGCGTCCTGATCTCCCACCACCACATTGACCACGCCACGGACGCCAACGTGATGATCGAGGCCATGACCGAGGGCGGCCACCGGCAGCGCGGTCTGCTGCTGGCCCCCCAGGAGACGCTCACCGGCGACAGCCCGCTCTGCCGTTACGTGCAGGAGTTCCCCGCGCGCGTGGAGACGCTGCAGGAGGGCTCCACGCACCAGGTGGGGCCGGTGACGGTGACCGGCGTGCACCACCACCACTCGGCGGAAACCTACGGGATGATTTTCACCAGTCCCGGCGGTCGCTGGGGGTACTTGGTGGACACGGGGTACTTCGCGGAGCTGGCGGAGGCCTACGCGGACCTGGACCTGCTGGTGATCAGCACCGTGCTCTGGGAGAATCCGCGGGGGCTGCTGCACCTGACGGTGGCCGACGGCGTGGAGATCATCCGCCGCGCGCAGCCGCGCCGGGCGGTGCTGACCAGCTTCGGAATGAGCGTGCTCAATCACCGGCCCTGGGAACTGGCGGAGGGCCTGAGTCAGGAATTGGGGATTGAGGTAATCGCGGCTAGCGACGGGATGACGGTGCATGTGGGTGGGGAGTAACTGTAGGGGTGCAGGCCGTTGCCGTTGTAGGGGCGGGGGGGGGG
>DASXVN010000031.1:0-79739 GCA_036504235.1 Armatimonadota bacterium
GGTTCTGTTAAGAAACCGCCTCCGCGGGTGCGGCTTTCAGGCCGGGTTGTATTGCCGCCGGGGCCGCTGGCCGAAAAAAGCGTTCGCTCGCTCCACGCCGCGCGCTGCGGTCTTCTTTAGATTGATGGCCAGCGCCGTCAGCGCCGCCTGGATCCGCATCGCTTCCAGGCCTAGCGCCCGCGCTCGCCTCAGGTTGTGATCGCGTTTGCCTAGCATGTTCAGGTGCTCGTTCACCCGCCGCCGCCGCTGCCTCTCGAGGTAACGCGGGCCCGCCCGCACCGCGCCCTCCCGGCCGCTCTCGGCCGCCGTGCGCGTCACGGTACGGCGCTTGGCCGGCGTGCAATCGCCCTTCCGCGGGCAGGCGCGGCACACGCTGGCTTGCGCCGTGTAGTAATGCAACTGTTTGCGTACGTCAAAACGGCTGTGCTTGAGTTCGTGCCCTTGCGGGCAAACATAGGCCTCGCGGTCCGGCTGGTAGGTGAAGTCGTCCTTGCTGATCTGGCCGGGCTTGTCGCGCTGCACTTTCGGAACGTAGGCGGTCACGCCGCGCGCGGCGAGCTTTTCCAGCGTCGGCCCGTGGTCGTACAGTTTGTCGGCGGCCAACTCCGTTACCGGCAGCGGATCGCGGGTCACATGCTCCAGCGCGGTCGCCGCCCGCTCGCGCGGCGTGGCCGTCGCGTCAGTGATCAGGCCGTTGTCCAGATCGGCGCAAAAGCTCACCTGGTAGCGAAACTCGGCGATCTCGCCGCGTTTGCGCTGCAAGCGCGCCTGCGGGTCGTGCAGGTTCACCGCCGCCGTCTCGCCCGCCGCGGCGGGCGCGTCCCCGGCGGGCGCGTCTGCGGCGAAGTAGGCGGCCAAAAACTCGTCCACCGGCACGTCCACCGGGCGCTCCACCAGCGGGCCTTCTTTGCTGGCCTGGGCCTTGACCGCGGTGGCGTCCACGGAGCGGCCGGTGGAAAACTCCACGCCCGCGGCGGCTAATTCGCGGACGGTGTCATGCAAAAGGCCGCGGAAAAACTCCGCCCCCAGGCGCTGGCGCCAGTTGGTGAAGTTGGGATGAGTCGGCAGCTTTTCGTCGAGCTGATAGCCAAGAAACTCGCGAATCGCGAAGCTATCGGCGCACTCCTCGACCAGGCGGCGGTCGGAAGGAATAGCGAAAAGATAGCCGACCAGCATCATTTTGACCATTACCACCGGGTCAATGGAAGGCCGCCCGGTGGGGGCGAAAAAAGGCGCGGCCTGCGCGCGCACGGCGGGCCAGGCGATAAGTTTGTGGATCCGCCGAAGCAAATCGCGCTTGCCCGAATCGGGCACCGCGGGCGGAAGCATAAAGAAACTGACCGGCGCATCCTCGTGATCGCCAAGCATAAAGCACCTCCGGAGTGAAGTGCCTTCAGTCTAGCAGATTCGCCAAGATTTGAGGAGTACCAGGACGGACTTTTTTAACAGAACCCAATCTCCGCCCCTACAACGGCAACGGCTAACGGCACACCGGCGAGACGCCGGTGCCACCGACGGCGGAAGCTAACGGCAACGGGTCATCTCCCTTGCCCTGCCTCCTAGCGGCCGACGGCCCCCACCGCCTCGTGCATGGCTATTACGTTCTCCAGCGGCACGTCCGGGTTGATGGTGTTGGCGGTGAAGAGGACCAGGCGGGCTTGGTCGCGGCTTATGTTTATGGCGTGCTTTACCGCCGCGTAGACCTGGTCGGGCGTCCAGACCGGTAGCTCCGTGGTTACCGAGAGGGGGCCGAAGATTACTAGCGGGTCGCCCTCACGGGTGCGGCGCTGGATCATTGTTTCTAGCGTTAGGCCGCACTCCGGTTGGAAGCCCTGGAGGCCCTGGACGCCGGCGTCTAGCAGCATGTCCAGCAGCGGGCGGACGTCGCCGTCGCAGTGCCAGACGGGCTTGCAGCCTACCTCCAGCAGCGGCTCCAGGCCGTAGCGGAGGGCCGGGGCCAAGTGCTTCTCCAGGAAAGCCGGGGAAATCATGGGGCCGCGCTGGGTGCAGATGTCCTCACCGAGCAGGACCGCGTGCGGGTAGAGGCCCTCCTGCACGGCGCGGGCGATCAGCCGGCAGCGGCAACGCCCGTAGGCCCCGCCTACCTCCATCAGCTTCTGGCCCAGCTCCGGGTACAGGCCCACGATGAGGAAGAAGTTCTCGTACCCATACGGGCCGTACCAGGAGGCGACTATGCCCGCCCCCCACTGCGCGGGCATCCAGACCATCTCGCCGCAACGCGCCTGCCAGGCGCGTAGGTCGGCGGCGAAGGCTTGGTAGTCGGCCTCGAAGTCAAAGTCGGTCTCGATCTGCTCCGGGGAGGGCAGGGCCTCGACCTGGGCGACGGCATCGGGCAGGGATACGCCGGTGTCGGCGTGGGAGTAGCTGTCGACATCCACGATCCGGAAGTCGTCGCGGTGGGCGGGGATGGTCATGGAGACCAGCCCGTCGCTGCCCAGCAGGCGGTAGGCCGCGAGACTCACCTCCGCCGGGTCCTCCCAGTATTCGTCCAGGCTCACGCCGACGAGAGCAGCGATATGGTCGGGGCAGGAGATCCAGCCGCCCAGAATCGGCGTACGGTCGGGGGTCTCACCGGCAAAGACGGCTTCCAGGCGCTCGCGAGGGGTCATGGTGAGGTTCATGGGACGACCATAGCAGAAAGAGGAGGAAGGGGCAAGACGGGAAGACCCGCAGCGCGGTTGGCCGGCCTCACCCCCGGCCCCCTCTCCGTGGCGCTCGCCGACGAGCGCCCGCAGGAGAGGGGGGAACGGCTAACGGCTACGACAGACGGAGGGCCGACCTTCGTGCGGCCCCTCCGGGAAAAGGCGAACGGCGACGACAACGGCTAACGGCCGGCGGGGGACCCTTCGACAGGCTCAGGGCCTTCGGCGTAGCCCCCGCCCTACAGTACGGCAACGGCCAGCCCTCCTCTCCCCCATTTATGCTATACTGTCTCCCGCTATGGAGTTACCTGCTGTGGCCCTGGTTTCCCTGGGCTGCCCTAAGAATTTGGTGGATGCCGAAGTTATGATGGGGCTCCTCGAGCGCGCCGGTTACCCCCTGGTGGAAGACCCGGAGGCCGCTGAGGTGCTCATCGTCAACACTTGCGCGTTCCTCGAGCCGGCGGTGGAGGAAGCCGTGGATGCGCTGCTGGATCTTGCGGACCTCAAGCACCGGGGCAAGCTGCAGGCGCTGATTTGCGCGGGGTGCCTCACCCAGCGGCACGGAGACGATTTGCTGGAGCAACTACCGGAGGTGGACCTTTTTTTGGCTCCCGGCGCGGTGCCGCGGGTGGTGGAGGCCGTGGAGGCGGCGCTGGCCGGACGGCGGCAGGTGATGCTGGCCCCGCTGGACTACCTGTACTGCGCCGAGACCCCCCGCTGGCGCTCGGGGCAAAGCTGGAGCACCTACGTCAAGATCGCCGACGGCTGCGACAACCGGTGCAGCTACTGCGCCGTGCCGGACCTGCGCGGGGCGTATCGGAGCCGGACGGTGGAGGATGTGGCGAAGGAAATTCAGGCGCTGGCGGCGGAGCAGGTGCGCGAGGCCGTGCTCATCGCCCAGGATACCAGCAACTACGGGCGCGACCTGGACCCGCCTAGCTCGCTGGCCGAGTTGGTGACCCGGCTGGGGACGCTTGACTATGCCGGTTGGCTGCGGCTAATGTACCTGCACCCGGCGCACCTGAGCGAGCCGCTGCTGCAGGCGTGGGCGAACTGCCCGCCGCTGCTGCCCTATCTGGACCTGCCGCTGCAACACGCCGCGCCGGAGGTCCTGCGGCGGATGGGCCGGGCGGGGTCGGCGGAGAGCTACTTGGAGCTGCTGGCGCACGTGCGCGAGCACCTGCCGGAGGCGGCGATCCGCACTACCTTTATCGTGGGCTTCCCCGGCGAGACCGAGGAGGACTTCGCGACGCTGTGCGATTTTGTGCGGGCGGCGCGGTTTGACCGGCTGTCGGTGTTCCGGTACTGGCCGGAGGAGGGCACGCCGGCGGCGACGCTGCCCGATCAGGTTCCCTTTGAGGTCGGCGACGAGCGTTTGGCGCAGCTCATGCAGGTGCAGGAGGACGTGTCGCTGGCGCTGAACGAGGGGTTCCTGGGGCGGCGGCTGCGGGTGCTGGTGGAGGAAGTCGGGCCTACCGAGGCGACCGGGCGCTCCTACCGCGACGCGCCCGAAGTGGACGGCGTGGTCAAGATCGCGCCGGCGGCGGGCCTGGAGGCCGGGGAGTTCGTGGAAGTGGAGATCATTGAGGCTGAGGTGCATGATTTGAGGGGGAAGGTGGCGGGCTGACGGCGGACCGGCGCAGCGGGCCGGCTTCACCCCCCGGCCCCCTCTCCTGGCAGGAGAGGGGGAGAACGGCAGAGGCAACGACTGGGCCCACCCCGCCCTCGGGGACCTCGGGCACCCCTCCCTAAAGGGGAGGGGCTGACGGCAACGGCGACAGGCTAAAGGATAGCGACTCGCGCGGGTGGATGTTTCGCGGGATAGGGCTCCGCGAAAGATCCACCCCTACGAACGGCACGGCGGGGGACGTAGCCCCCGCCCTACAGGACGACAACGGCCACCGGCGAGACGCCGGTGCCACTGACGGCAACGACGACGGCTCACAGGCAAGCAGCCTGTGCTACCCAGAGGAGAAAACTATGTCCGATATTCGCACGCGCTTTGCTCCCTCGCCGACGGGATATATGCACATCGGCAACCTGCATACCGCCATCTTTGAGTGGCTCTTTGCTCGCTCGCAGGGCGGGCAGTTTGTTCTGCGGATTGAGGATACCGACGAGGCCCGGCATACGCCGGAGGCCGTGGCGGTTATCTATGAGGGGCTGCGCTGGCTGGGGCTGGACTGGGACGAGGGGCCTGATGTGGGGGGGCCCTATGGGCCGTATGTGCAGTCCGAGCGTGTGGATATCTACCAGCGCTATATGCGGCAACTGGTGGACCAGGGGCGGGCCTACGAGTGCTACTGCACCCCGGCGGAACTGGACGAGCGGCGGGAGATGATGAAGGCGCAGGGGCTGCCCCCGCGGTATGACGGGCGCTGCCGGACGCTGTCCTCCGAGCAGAAGGCCGCGTGCTGCGCGGCGGGGCAGCCAGCTTGCGTCCGCTTCAAGGCCGCCCAAACCGGCGCTACTGTGGTACATGACGTGATCCAGGGCGACGTTAGCTTTGAGAATGCACTGATCGGCGACCCGGTAATCGGCAAGACCTCCGGCTTCCCTACCTACCACTTTGCGGTGGTGGTGGACGACTACGAGATGAAGATCAGCCACGTGGTGCGGGCCGTGGAGCACCTGGCCAACACGCAAATCCACATTCAGCTCCAGGAGGCCCTGGGCTTCCCCACGCCGGTTTACGCGCATCTGCCGCTGATCCTGGGCGAGGACAAGAGCAAGCTGAGCAAGCGCCACGGAGCCGTGTCGGTGATCGAGTACGCGGAGAAGGGCTTCCTGCCCGACGCGATGTTCAACTTCATGGCGCTGCTGGGCTGGTCGGCGGGTAGCTCGGGGCAGGAGATTCTCTCCCGCGAGGAGATCATGCAGCGCTTCACGCTGGAGGCGTGCGGGTCCTCGCCGGCGGTCTTTGATTTGGCCAAAGCGGAGTGGATTAACGGCGAGTATATGAAGGTTACGCCCGGGGAGGAGCTGGGCGAGCGGCTGCTGCCGTACCTGGCCAAGGCGGGGCTGTTCGAGGCCGACGCGACGCCGGAACGGCGGGAGTGGCTGGCGCGGGTCGCGGACCTGATGAAGGAACGCGCGCCGCTGCTGACCACCTTCACCACCTGGGCCGCGTACTTCTTCACCGACGAGTACGAGTACGATGAGAAGGCCCGGGAGAAGTGGCTGACCAAGCCCGAGACGCCCGAGACGCTGCATGCGCTGGCCGAGCGGCTGGCGGTGCTGAGCGACTGGAACGCCGAGGCGATTGAGGCGGAGGTGCGGGCGCTGGCCGAGGACCTGGGCGTGGGCGCGGGCAAGGTCATCCACCCCTGCCGAGCGGCCGTGACCGGAACTACCGTCGGTCCCAGTTTGTTCCATCTGCTGGAACTCCTGGAACAACCGGAGGTCATCCGCCGGCTGCACCGGGCGGAAACAGAGTTCGCCGAGGACCGGGCGGCGGACTGAGTACGAGGCCTCACCCCCCCTGCCCCCCTCTCCTGGCAGGAGAGGGGGAACGACGAAGGCAGACGGCAACGGCGGACGGCCGGCGGGGGACGTAGCCCCCGCCCTACAACGGCGACGGCGAAGGGCGAACGGCCACTGAAGGATACACCAAACTAATGAATAACTTGCTGCGTTGTGCAATTCTGGTCGCCGTGCTCGCTGGGGCGGGCGGTATACCCGTTCGGAGTGATTCTGTGTTACTTTCCGCGAATTTCGAGCAAGATCCGCTGGCTGCCGGGTGGGTGGCCCAAGCCGCTGAGGGGCAGGCGGCGCCGAGTTGGACCGATGCTGCCGGTCATACCGGCAAGCACTGTCTGACCGCCACGAGCGGGCAATGGCAAAGCCCGCTGTTTCCGGTGACGCCGTGTGCGTATTACCGGCTGGAGTTCTGGTCGCGGGCGGGGACTACCGAAAACCTGTATGCGCTGTACTTCTATAGCGCCGCCGGGGAGCAACTGGAGGCCGACCATTATAGCAACGTGGACGCCTCGGGCGACTGGCTCCAGCACGTGGTGTACATCCGCGCCAAGGGCAAGGCTACGCACGCGCGGGTGATCTTCCAGGCAAACGGCGATCAACTGCTCATTGACGATGTCTCGGTGCAGGCGGCAACGCATGCGGAGGCCGCGACCTGGGCGAAGCAGCAAATCGCCTCGATTCCGCCGGGGCATTTCAAGCCGGCCGCCGACCGCTGGGCGAACCTGCCGCGGACGCTGCACCGGTTGCAGGAGGGCGGCACGCTGCGGGTGGTGATGCTGGGCGACAGCATCATCAATGACACGGGCAGCTCCCCCTGGGACGTGCTGGTGGAGAAGGCCGACCCGAAAGCGCACCTGGAAGTGATCACCGCGGTGAGCGGCGGCAAGGGCTGCTGGTACTACCGCGAGGAGAACCGGGTGCAGTCGTACGTGCTGGATTACGCGCCGGACCTGCTGATTATCGGCGGCATTAGCCAGAAGGGCGACCTGGCGGCGATCCGCGAGGTCATCGCGCAGGTCCGGGCCAAGGCGAACCCGGAGATCGTGCTGATGACCGGGGCTTTCGGCAAGGTCACCGATCCGCGCACCGTGCCGGGCGGATATACCGGGGAGCCGGACCCGGACGGGCCGGGCTACCGCGAGGGGATGCGGGCGCTGGCCTCGGAGGAGGGCGCGGGGTTCTTCGACCTGCGGGGCGCCTGGGCCCAGTATATGCTGGGCGTGACCGAGCCGATGGAATGGTTCCATCGCGACCCGGTGCATGCCAATGAGCGGGGGCGGGCGATCGCCGCACAGTTGCTGAGTGGGTATTTTACGCCGTAGGGAAGCGGCGAGCGGGCCCACCCCGCCCGCGGCGGACCGCGGGCACCCCTCCCGAAACGAGAGGGGCCAGCGACAACGACTAACGGCTTGCTACCCCGACCCGGAGGTTCGCGTTTGACCCTGTTCTGCTGCCTTGGTATAATTTACCGGCTAGGCGCCCCCGGCGCCTTACCTCTTTCGTTTTCCCGTTCAGGCACAAAAGGAGCCGCCGCTTTATGATCGAAATGGACATCGCCGGAATTCTTGAGACCCTGCCCCACCGCTACCCGTTCCTGCTGGTGGACCGCATCCTGGAGCTGGAGCCCGGGCGCCGCGCCGTGGGGCTCAAGAACGTCACCATGAACGAGCCGCAGTTCACCGGTCACTGGCCGGAGAACCCGGTCATGCCCGGGGTGCTGATCCTGGAGGCGATGGCCCAGACGGGGGGCGTCTTTTTGTTGTGCACCGCCGAACATAAGGGCAAGCTGGCCTTCTTCGGCGGCGTGGACGATGTGCGCTGGCGGCGGGCGGTCCGCCCCGGAGATCAGCTCATCATGGAAGCGACGCTGCTCAAGATTCGCGGCAACGTGGGCAAGGTGCAGATGGTGGCCACGGTGGAGGGTGAGGTAGCCTGCGAGGGCATCTTTTCCTTTGCTTTGGTGGCGAACAAGGACACAGCCGCTAAGACGGAAACTCCGGCCGAGGACAGCTAAATATGGCGATTCATGCAACCGCAGTCGTTGACCCCAGCGCCGCGCTGGGGACTGACGTCGAAATCGGGGCGTACGTAGTCATCGAGGCGAACACCCAAGTGGGCGACAACTGCCACCTGGAGGCCTTCAGCGCCGTGCGCCAGTTTACCACGCTGGGGGCGCGCTGCCACGTGCACAGCGGGGTGATCCTGGGGGGCGATCCTCAGGACCTCAAGTTCCATCAGGAGCGCTCGTACCTGCGCATTGGCGCCGATAACGAACTGCGCGAGTATGTGACCATTCACCGGGCCAGTGGCGAGGAGAACGCGACCACCCTTGGCGACGGTAACCTGCTGATGGCTTACTCGCATATCGGGCACAACTGCACGATGGGTAGCCATACGCTGCTGGCCAACTCCGTGGCGGTGGCGGGACACTGCGTCATCGAGGACTACGTCAATATCGGCGGTCTGGCGGCTATCCACCAGTTCGTGACGGTGGGGACCATGTCCATGGTCGGGGGGCTGTCGCGGATCGTGCGCGATGTGCCGCCCTATACGATTGTGGAAGGCAGCCCCGCCCGCCCGCGCGGCATCAACGTCCGCGGCCTGCAGCGGCACAAGATCTCTGAGGAGACGCGCGACCAGTTGCGGCGCGCCTACCGGCTGCTGTTCCGGAGCGACTATAACGTCACCGCGGCCATCGCCAAGCTGAGGGCGGACGAGGCCACGCCCAGCCCCGAGTTGCTGCGGCTGCTTGACTTCATGCGCGAGATTGATCTGGGCAGCCGAGGTCGCCAGCTCAACCGCTAGGCGCGGGCCAGCCGCCCTCTTCCCATGCCCAAAGCGCTGGACGTATTCATGGTAGCCGGTGAGCCCTCGGGCGACCTGAGCGCGTCCCTGGTCGCAGCCTGTCTGCGCGACGCCGGTGCGACTCTGCGCGGCGCGGCCGGTCCTCTGATGCGCGCGGCCGGTGTCGAGCCCCTCTTCCCCAGCGAATCGTGGGGAACCATGGGCCTGGGCGACTCCCTGCGGCGGGTGCCGCTGCTGTACCGGCGGATGCGCCAGTTGGCGGCGTCGCTCGTGGCCGAGCCGCCCGACGTGTTGGTGCTGGTGGACTTTGGCGCCTTCAACGTGCGGCTGGCGAGGCGGGTGCGCCGGGCCCGGCCGGAACTGCCCATCTTGTACTACTTCCCGCCCAGCTCCTGGGACCCGCGTCCCCGAGACCGGAGCTGGCTGGCTCCTCTGGTGGACGCGGTGGCTACTCCCTTTGCGCACTCCGCCCGGCTGCTGCAGCAGGACGGCGTGCCGGCGGTCTGGGTGGGGCATCCGGTGCTGGACCGACTGGCTCCGGTGACCGACCGGGCCGAGTTCCGCCGCCGCCACGACCTGCCCGCCGGCGCGCCGGTGATCGGCCTCATGCCGGGCAGTCGCGCCCTCGAGCGCAAATGTCTGAGCCGGCCGCTGCTGGAGACCGTGAAGTGGCTCGCGCCGCGCCTGCCGGAGGCCCGGTTCTTGTGGTCGGTGCTGCCGCAGGGGCCGCGGGTGGCCGCCGACGCGGAGGCGCTGCGGCTGCCGGGGGTGCAGGGGGTCGCGGACAGCGCGACACTGCTCTCCGCCGCCGATCTGGTGATCACGGCGATGGGCACGGCCACCCTGGAGGCGGCCGCGGTGGATTGCCTGCCGCTGACGGTCTACCGGGGCAATGCGGCGATGTGGCTGCAGTGGAAGCTGACCGACCTGGGGACCGACCTGTACGCCATGCCGAATATTCTGCTGGGAGAGAAGGTCATCCCGGAGTTGGTGCATCGCGAGGTCAAGGCGGCGCGGCTGGGCGCCGAGGTCCTGGAGGTGTGGGGAGACCCGCGGCGGCAGGCGCAGTTGCATGAGGCGCTGGGCCGGGTGCGGGCGGCCCTGGGGACGCCGGGCGCCTCGCAACGGACCGCGGAGATGATCCTGCGGCTGGGACGCGGGGAGCCGTTGCCGGTCGGGATCGAGCCAACCAGGCTACAGACTGAGGACATGACGAATATATGAGGGGACTATGGTCGCTACGGACTTACGCCAAACGCTCCTGGAAGGGCCTGATCCTGGCCCTGCTCCTGATGGGCGCCTCCGCGGCGCTTAATATTGGGGTGCTGGTCAAGAGCAACGGGGTTTTCACCAGCCTGATCAGTCAGATGGGGCAGGCGCAGGGGGCGGAGCGCGAGCAGGCCCTGCGGGCGCTGCTGCACGCTTTGTTCATCTTCGGCGCCGCTATGGTGGGGGCGGGGTTCGCGCAGGCCGGCTCGCTGTACATGGGCGATTGGCTGGGGCAGCGCGTCCTGTTCGCCCTGCGCACCGACGTTTTCGCCCATCTGCAGAGCCTGTCCATGCGCTTTTACGAGAATCGGCGCACCGGCGAGCTGATCTCACGGCTGAATAACGACACCACCATGCTGCAGGCGGTGCTGGGGGCCAGCCTGGCGGAACTGGTGGTCGCGCCGGCGACGGCACTGGGCGTGACCATCTACATGGCCACCGTCTCCTGGCAGCTCACCCTGGTCATGCTGGTGGTCGGCCCCACGGTCGCGCTGATGACGCAACAACTGGGCATCCGGTTGCGGCGCTACTCGCATCAGGTGCAGTCCAACCTCGCCACCATGACGGCCGATGTGGACGAGTCCTTCTACCTGATCCGCGTGATCAAGATGTTCGGCCTCGATCGGGCCATGATCGACCGCTTCAGCCTGGACGCGCGCGAGGTGTACCGGGCGGAGATGCGCGGCTCGCGGATGCGAGCGCTGAACTCGGCGGTGGTGGCCACCTTTATCGGCCTGGCGCTGTGCGCGGTGCTGCTCTTCGGGGCCTACCAGATCATGGCCGGGCGGATTGGCCCCGGCACGCTGATCACCTTCATGTTGGGCATGTTCATGGTGGGCGACGCGATCAACCGGCTGGCGCGGGTGGTTATGTCGCTGCTGCGCGCTGAGGCCTCGGCCACGCGCACCTTGTCGCTGCTGCAGGAGGTGCCCGAGATCCAGGACAGTCCCGACGCCGTGACCCTGGAACAGATGGAGGGCGACATCCGCTTTGAGCAGGTGAGCTTCGCCTATGAGGCCGGGCGCCCGGTGCTGCACGACCTGGATCTGCATATCAAGCCGGGCGAGGTGGTGGCCTTCGTCGGTCCCAGCGGCGCGGGTAAGACTACCGTGGTCGGGCTGGTGCCGCGGCTGTATGATGTGCAAGCCGGCCGGGTGCTGATTGACGGCCACGATGTGCGCGACCTCAAGCAGGAGTCGCTGCGCTCCTTCATGGGCTTCGTGCCGCAGGAGACGATGCTGTTTGCCGGGACCATTCGCGAGAATATCGCGTTCGCGCGCCCGGAGGCCAGCTTTGAGGAGATCCAGGCCGCCACGCGAGCGGCCAACGCGGGGGAGTTCATCGAGGCCCTGCCCGAGGGTTACGACACCCAGGTGGGCGAGATGGGGGTCAAGCTTTCCGGTGGGCAGAAACAGCGTATCGCTATCGCCCGCGCGCTCTTGCGCAACCCGCGCATCCTGATCCTGGACGAGGCCACCTCCTCGCTGGATCAGACCTCCGAGCAGGTCGTGCACCAGGCGCTGAGCACGCTGCTGCAGGGTCGGACCGCGCTGATCATCGCGCACCGGCTGTCGACGATCCGTGATGCCGACCGCATCATGGTGGTCAACGACGGGCGCATCGTGGAGCAGGGCACCCACGACGAATTGATGGCCCGGGGCGGGCTGTACACCAAGCTTTACGAATCCAGCGAGGCCGAGACCGGCGGCCCGGAGTGCGCGCCCGCGCCCCCGGCCATCCTGGATCGCGACGGCCCCGCCACCGCCGTCGCGGCCGGGGAGGATTGACCATGGCACTGGACCCAACTCCGGCCCCTCCGTCGCCGACACCGCTCAACTGGCGCAAGCTGGTGTGGGCGGTGCTGCTGGTGGTGCTGTCGCCGCTGGGGCTGGTCTACCTGATCGCGCGCCTGGCCAAAGGCAAGTCGCTACGCGGCTTTGCGGAGAGGCTCGGAGTGCTGCCTGCGACGCTGGCTCAACTCCACGCGTCGGGCGAGCCCGTGGTGTGGATTCATGCGGTTTCCGCCGGGGAAGTTGCGGCGATGGAGCCGATCATCCGGGAGTTGCGCCTCGCCGAGCCGCACCTGCGGATCGCCCTGTCCACCATCACCGCCACCGGCCGACATATGGCCGAGCGGCCCTCGTTGGAAGTGGACGCCGTCTTCTTCTTCCCCCTGGATTTCCCCGGCATTGTCGAGCACGTCCTGGACGTGGTGCGCCCGGATTTGATCGTGGTGGCCGAGACGGAGCTGTGGCCGTACCTGGCCGCGACCGCCGCCGAGCGCGGCATTCCCCTGACCCACGTCAACGCCCGGCTGTCGGACCGCTCGTTCGGCACCTACCGCGCCGCCCGCCTCTTCACAAGTTGGGTGCTGGGCAATATCCGGTTGATCTGCGCGCAGTCCGAGCTGGACCGGGAGCGCTTTGTGGCCGTGGGCGCGGACCCGGCGCGGGTGGAGGTGCTGGGCAACTCCAAGTTTGACGAGGACTTCCCCGAGGTGCCGCCCGAGGAGGCCGCCAAGTGGCGGCAGGACCTGGGCTTTGACCAGGACCAGCCGGTGCTGCTGGCGGCCAGCACGCATCCGGGAGAGGAAGAAAAGGTCCTGCAGGTCTACCACAGCTTGCGCGACCAGTTCCCGCAACTGGGGCTGCTGCTGGCCCCGCGCCACCCCGAGCGGGGCGACGCGGTGGCGAAGCTGATCGGCGAGTTTGGCTACGCCTGCCTGCGCCGCAGCCGGACGCGGGAGGCCGACGAGGCCGGTCCCGCCACGCCCGACGCGCGGGTGCAGGTGGCGCTGCTGGACACCATCGGCGAACTGAGCCGCGTTTACTCAATTGCCGACGTGGTCTTCATGGGCGGCAGTCTGGTGCCAGTCGGCGGGCACAACTTCCTGCAGCCGATGGCGCTGGGCAAGCCGGTCATCTTCGGCCCGCACATGAACAACTCCCGCGATTTGACGGAGCTGGTGCTGCGCGAGGGCGCGGCGATGAGCGTTCGCACCGAGGAGGAACTGGCCACCGCCGTGACCGAATTGCTGCAGTCGGAGGGACAACGCGACCTGCTGAGCGTGCGGGCGCGCGCCCTGCTGCAGAGAAACTCCGGAGCGGCGCGGGCTACCGTCCAGCGCCTGCTCCCCCTTCTGAACCGCCATGCCCGCGCCTGAACAGCACCCCTCCTTGCAGAACTGGTGGCTGGCGCTGATCGCCGGCGCCCCCCGGACCCCGGCCGACCGCCTGGCCTACGCGGGCCTGCGGGCGCTCACCTACCCCTATCGCGCCGTGATCGCGGCCAACCTCGCCCTCTACGAAAGCGGGCTCAAGCCGCGCACCCGGCCGGCGCTGCCCGTAATCAGCGTGGGGAACCTCTCGCTGGGCGGCACCGGCAAGTCCACCACCGTGGCCTTCCTGGCGCGCCGATTGGAGGCGCTGGGCGTGCTGCCGGGAGTCGTCACGCGCGGCTATGGGCGGCAGGACCCGGACAGCCTGCAACTGGTCACCGCCGGCCACGGCCTGCTGGTGGGTCATGAGTTGTCCGGGGACGAACCGGCCATGCTGGCGGCGCTGCTGCCGGGGGTGCCGGTGGTCGCGGGCAAGCGGCGGGAGCCGGCGGTGAACCTCCTGCGGCGGCAGACCGCGGCGCAGGTGTGCCTGCTGGACGACGGGTTTCAGTACTTCCGCATGCGCAAGCTGCTGGACCTGGTGCTGGTGGACGCCAGCCGCTCCCGGCCCGGGGACCGCGTCTTCCCGGCCGGGCCCTTGCGGGAGCCGTGGTCGCACTTGCGCCGCGCGCAGCAGGTCTGGCTGACCCACGCCGACCGGGCGCGGCCCGAGGACCTGGATACGCTGCGGCGGTTCCTGCGCCGGCTGCGGGGCGTCACTGATCCGGTGCTCACGCGCCACCTCTTCACCCGGCTGCGCGGGCCACACAGCGAGCAGGAGGCCCCGCACGTCCTGAACGGCACGCGGGTGCTCGCGCTCTCGGGGCTGGGCAACCCCGACTCGTTTGAGGATTCCCTGCGCGCGCAGGGGGCGGAGGTTATCCCCTGCCGCTTCCCCGACCACCACCATTACACCGTCCAGGACCTGGAGAAGGTGGGGGCCGAGTTGGTGGAACACAGCGCGGACCTGGTGGTCACCACCGAGAAGGATGCGGTCAAGCTTCCGGCCCGGTTCAGCTTTGAGGTCTGGATTGCCGAGAGCGAACTGGATATAATGGAGGGCGAAGAGCAGGTGACGGCCGCGCTGGCCGCAGTGCGCAGCGCCGTCAAGTTGTGAACTAGTGCGAGCTCGGGACCGTCGTTTCCTGTAGGAGTTCACCCGCCCGCAGGCCAGGCGCAGGGGGCAGACTTGACCTCCGCCTCGCTCCCGGCTGACGGGCAACCCTCAGGGGGTGCCCACCGTGCCCACGCATCACTTCAACCTGGCCTCTGTGGCCAAAGAGAACGGGACCCGCGCCGCGCGCGGCTATCTGGCAGAGCAGGGCGTGGACCTGTGCGCCAAGTACCCGGTGGCGTCGGCGGTGGCCGCGGGTCTGGCCAGCCTCACCCGGGACCGCGAGTTGCCTCTGCTGGGACTGGACGTGGAGGTGGACGAGGACGCCGGGGAGCTGACCATCCGTCCCACGGGCCCCCTGGGTCGCCTGATGCGCAAGCGGACCAACCGGCTCACCGAGCGGCTCCGCAGCTTCGGCCCGCCCTGCACGGTGCGCGAGGGGGGCTTTGTCTACAACCTCTACCAGCCGCCGGTGCCGTCCGGGCGGATGGTCAATCACCTGGCGCGCCAGATCATGCGCCGCTCCCCCCGAACCCGGCCGAGCACCTGCACCCTGCAAGTCACCGCCCGCTGCCAACTGGACTGCTACCACTGCAGCGCCGCGCGGTTCAAGAACCCGGCCCGGGACGAATTGTCGCTGGACGAGTGGCGCGAGGTCATCCGCCAGTCGCTGGAATTGGGCATATTCAACATCGTTTTCACGGGCGGGGAGCCGCTGCTGCGCCCCGATCTGCTGGAACTGATCGCCGCCGTGGATCGCGACCAAGCGCAGGCGATGATGTTCACCAACGGTCTGCTACTGACCCCGGGGAAGGTCGCCGGCCTGGTGGAGGCGGGGCTGTACTCGCTTAATGTGTCGCTTGACGATCCGCGGCCGGAGGTGCACAATCAACTGCGCCGGGCCCCGCAAGGCTTCCAGCAGGCGCTGGTCGGGGTTCAGAACGCCCTGGAGGGCGGCCTGTTGGTCGGCATCTCTACCTATGCCGGGCCGGAGGCGGTCCGGGAAGGGCGCATCGAGCAGACCGTCGAACTGGCCAAGGGCTTGGGCGTGCATGAGGTCACGATCTTTGACGTGGTGCCCACCGGCAAGCTACTCCCGCTGGAGGAGGCGAGCCTGCTCTCCGAGCAGGACAAGCAGCATTTGTGCGCCTTCCAGGCGGAGTACAACCAGCGTCCGGGGTGTCCGCACCTCGTGGCGCAGTCCTTTGTTAACGGGCCGGACGGAGCCGGCTGCTTTGCGGCCTTCTCGCAGTTCTACCTGACCGCCTACGGCGACATGGACCCCTGCGATTTCACGCCGCTGACCTTTGGCAATGTGCGCGACGAGTCGCTGGAGGCGATCTGGGACCGGATGCTGGAGCACCCGGCGTACCAGCAGCGGTGCCCGCATTGCCGCATGCAGGACCAGGATTTCCGCCGGAAGTATATAGACGACATTCCCGAGCAGGCCCCGCTCCCGTGGCCGGCCTGCCCGGAACTTCGCGACCGCCCGCACGGCCCCTAGGCCGCGGCGCGCCCGGCGCCGGCGACCCGCGATTCCGTTACCCACCATGAGGCGAGAGAAGAACAAACTACGTAAGCGCAGTGAACGCACGCTGACCCGGGCGACTTCCGGTCTGGTCAGCTTTCTGGCTCGGATGCTATCCCTGTCCGCGCTGCGCCACCTGGCGGACGGCGGCGCGTTTCTGATCCGCCACCTGGCGCCCTCGCGCCAGCGGGTGGCTAGGGACAATCTGCGCGGCGTTTTCGGCGACCAGTATACCGAGCGGGAATATCGCGCACTGGCGGCGGACGCCACGCGTTCCATCTGCCGCACGATGGCGGAACTCCTCAAGTTCCCGTACCTAAGTCCCGAGCAGTTTCAGCAGCTTACGCTGATAGACGGCGAGGAGCACCTGCGCCAGGCCCTGGACCAGGGCAAAGGCGTGATCCTGGTGACCGCGCACTACGGTAACTGGGAGGTGGTGGGGCCTCGTCTGGTGTACGACGGATTCCCGGTCTCGGCGGTCGCCCGCGATTCCGAGGACCCGAGTACCGCCGCCTTGATCAACCGCGCTCGCGAGACCCACGGAATGAAGGTCGTGGACCGCGACAACCCGCGGGCCATGCTGCGGGCCTTGCACGACAATCGAATTCTGGCTATCTTGCCGGATCAGCACGCCGCCGGGGGCTCCATTGTGGTAGACTTTATGGGACGCCCCGCGGCCACGGCGGTGGGCGTGGCTACCCTGGCCGAGCGCAGCGGCTGCGCGGTGTTAGCCGTGTTCTGCACGCGACGGCCCGACGGCCGCTTTTCGGCCGTGATCCAGCCGGCGCTGTCGCTGGCGCACACCGGGGAGCGAGACGCAGATATACGCGCCAACACGATTCTGGTCAATGAGGTGATCGGGCGGGAGATCATGGCCCACCCGCAACAGTGGTTGTGGCTGCATCGGCGCTGGAAAGTAGACGCGCCCCCGGAGGCCGGAGACGCCGTCCCGCCCGCCGACCCATCACACGCCTGAGAGGTGAAGCCGACGAACGGTGACCTCGCCGAACTCATCGCCGACGCCGTGGACTCGCAGACGAAGCTAGACCTCGTGTGCTTTTTCGTCCGCCATCCCTTTACCACGGAGAGTCTGCGTTCTCTATGCGAGGAACTGGGCCATGACCCGGCCGCGGTGGACACAGCCGCGCGCGAGTTGACCGCCGCCGGATTCCTCCACGCGGACGGCCCGCGCAGTTTCGGCCCGGACACGGTCTACCGGCTCAGCCCTAACGACCCGCGCTGGCGGCTCTGGCAAGCGTTAGACACCGCCTGCGCCGGGGAGGAGCGCGCCGAGGTGCTCCAGCGGGTGCAGATCGCCGACCAGGAGAACCTCATCCGCCGGCTGACGGCCGAGCGCCGCCTGCATGACCTGCAGACGCGGTTTCTGGCGATGGTCTCGGATCAACTCCGCAATCCGCTCAGCGCCATCATGGGGCTGCTCGTGTCCCTGCTGGCCCATGAGGAACGTCTGGCCGGCGATCAGGTTCACACCCTGCAACGCGTCCAGCAGCACACCCAGGCGCTGATCCGTCTGGTGGAGGATCTGCTGCTCAGTTCCCGCCTCAGCTCCGGCGGACCCGCGCTGCTCAGCCTGGGCCGCTGCGACCTGCGCTCGCTGGTGGACGAAGTCGAGCAGGAGTCCGCCCGGGAGCACCCCGAGTACGAGTGGAGCCTGGAGGCGGAACCGGTCCCGTTGGTGATTGAGGCGGACCGGGAGCAACTGCGGCAGGTACTAGGCGTGCTGGTCCGCAATGCGCTGAAGTTCTGTCCCCCGGGCTGCCACATTACCCTGGCGACGGGGGTGACGGGTCCTGACGCGTGGGTGAGCGTAGACGACACCGGTCCGGGCCTGGGCCCCGCCGATGAAGAGCGCATCTTCAGTATGTTCTACCAGGCGGAGACCGACTGCACCCGGCTATCCGGCGGGCTGGGGCTGGGGCTGTATCTGGCGCGTACGATTGTCGAGGCGCATGGAGGCTACATCGCCGTGGAGCCCAAGTCCAGCCCCGGCTTACGAGTAACCTTCCACATCCCCAGGCAGGGGCCCCCGGGGTGCCCCGATAAGGCGGCCGAGACTCATGCCCGAGAGAATCCTGATTGTTGAGGACGAGCCGAGTCTGGCTGAGGCGGTCTCCTATGCCCTCACCCAGGAGGGCTTCGCCACCGAGGTGGCGATGGAAGGCCGCGCCGCCCTGCAGAGCTTTGAGACCGCCCCTCCCGACCTGGTCATCCTCGACTTGATGCTGCCGGGCCTGAGCGGCTGGCAATTGTTCGCCGCCTTCCGCAAGCTAGGCGTAGTGCCCGTGATCATGCTCACGGCCCGGGCCGAAGAGGCCGACCGCGTGGCGGGGCTGGAAATGGGGGCTGACGACTACGTCACCAAGCCCTTCAGCATGCGCGAGCTGATCGCCCGGGTCCGGGCGGTGCTCCGGCGCAGCTCCCCCTCTCCCGCCGACGAAGTCGCGGAGACCCAGATCGAGGCCGACGGCGTGCGGATTGACCTGGGGCGCCATGAGGTGCTGGTGGACGGGGTGCCGCTGAGCTTTTCGCCCAAGGAGTTCGACCTGCTGGCCTACCTGGTGCAGAACCGCGGCCGGGTACGCTCGCGGGAGAACATCCTGGCGGCGGTCTGGGGCCAGGACGCGTACTTGGATGAGCGCACGGTGGATGTACATGTGCGTTGGCTGCGCAAGAAGATCGAGGCCGACGCCGCCGAACCGCGCCGCTTGCTGACCGTGCGCGGGGTCGGGTACAAGTTTGTGGAAACTTGATGTCACTGAACCTGCGTTGGAAAACCGCCCTGGCCTTCTCCCTGCTCTCCGCCGTGGTCCTGGCGGCGCTGGGCCTGTACCTGGACTCCCTGGTCCGGCGGAGTACCACCGATACCCTCCGCGACCGCCTGTTCGTGGAAGCTCGTCTGATTGTCCCCGAGTTCTCCGCCGCCCACCGCCTACCGCCGGAGCAACTAGGGGCGGAACTACTCCGGCTGGATGAGCTGTGTCAGGCGCGGCTCACCTACATTGACCCGACTGGGCGCGTGCTCGCCGAGAGTCGCGCCTCAGCGAGTGCTATGGAGAACCACGCGAACCGTCCGGAGCGCCTGGAAGCGGTGGCCACCGGCGGGGGCTGGGCCCAACGCTACAGCGCCACCCTGCACCTGGACATGCTCTACGTGGCCGTGGCCCTGCCCGCGACCGGCGGCGCCGCGCCCCCGGTGCTGCGGCTGGCCCTGCCCCTGACCCAGGTGGAGGCGGCCTCCGACACCCTGCGTGGCGCCTTTACCCTGGCCTTGCTGCTGGCGCTGGCGGTGGTCTTTGTGGTCAGTCTCCGGCTCACCGACAGCCTCACCCGGCCCTGGGAAGAGTTGGTGCAAGCGGCCCGCCGCGTGGCGCGGGGAGACTTGGCGGCCCGGGTGGCGGAGCCCTCCGGCAGCGCCGAGCTGCGGGAGCTGGCGCTGGTCTTCAACAGCGCCGTGGATCAACTGGCGCATCTCCTGGCGACCTCGCAGCAGGAGACCCAGCGCTACGTGGCGCTGCTGGAGCAGATGACCGATGGGGTGGTCGTCATCGATCGGCAGGGGCGAGTGGAGCTCATCAACCGCATGTTCGCGGAGATGTTCGGCCTGGATCCGACCTGGGGACCCGAGCACCGCCTCGAGGAAGTGGGGCTCAGTTACGAGCTGAACCTGCTGCTGACGCGCGCGCTGGAGCAGGGGGTGGCGCAGCAGGGAGCCGTCGGCCTGGTGCGGCCCCAGCCGCGCACGCTGTATGGGGTGGCCACGCCGCTAGCCAACGCCGAGGGCCAGATCATCGGGGCGATTGGCCTGCTCCGGGACATGACGGAGCTGCAGC
Source organism: Armatimonadota bacterium (assembly GCA_036504235.1). Taxonomy (GTDB): domain Bacteria; phylum Armatimonadota; class Zipacnadia; order Zipacnadales; family Zipacnadaceae; genus Zipacnadum. The sequence goes on from DASXVN010000031.1 coordinate 19,868, forward strand.
GACTCGACCAAGTACGGCGCGACTTCGTGGCCAACGCCAGCCACGAGCTGCGCACCCCCGCCGCCGGGATTAGGGCCTTAGCCGAGGTGCTGGAGTCCGGCGCGCTGCATGATCCGGAGAAGGGTCCGCGCTTCCTCGCCCAGATCGTGCTGGAGTCGGACCGGCTGACCGCCATCCTCGACGACATGCTGACGCTGACCCGCGTCGAGCGGGGCGCCGAATTGGTACATCCCCGCTGGATCCCCTCGGACGAGGCCTTCGCGGAGGTCGTGGCCCATCTCCAGCCCCTGGCGATGCAGCAGGAGGTCAGCTTGCGGACCGAGGCGGGTGCGGAAGATCAAGTCTTCGCCGACGCGGCCGGGCTGCAGACGATCCTGACCAACCTGGTGGACAACGCCATCAAGTACACGCCCGGTGGCGGCGAGATCGTCCTGCGGGGCCGGCCGGCGCCGGGCGGCTATGAGATCGCGGTGAGCGACACCGGCGCGGGCATCGCCACCGAGCATCTCCCCCGCCTCTTCGAGCGCTTCTACCGGGTGGACAAGGCCCGAGACCGCGCCACCGGCGGCACCGGCCTGGGCCTGGCCATCGTCAAGCACCTGGCCGAGGCGCACCGCGGCCGCGTGTCCGTGCAGAGCGAAATCGGCCACGGCTCAACCTTCACGGTCTTTCTCCCCGCACCGCTCCTGGAGAGCGCCGCGCCGCCTCCCGCGGAGCCTTAACCGAGACTTAACCGTGCGGCAACCTGAGCTTAACCGGCCCCTAACCTCGTCTTAACGCGCCTCCCCTACACTGTGAATCGGCAGCGGCCCCGCCGCTCGCCCCATTCACAGGGGAACACCCCGGCCCTGCCGCCGGATCCCCACACAGGAGGCAGACAGCCCATGTCCCACACAACTGGTCGCAAGGGTTTCACGCTCATCGAACTACTCGTCGTGATCGCGATTATCGCGATCCTGGCCGCCATGCTTTTCCCCGTCTTCGCCCGCGCCCGCGCCAAGGCTCAGCAGTCTAGCTGCCTGAGCAACGAGAAACAGATCGGCCTCGGGCTGATGATGTACACCAGCGACAACGACGAGACGCTCCCCGCGGCTTACTACTACGTGAACGGCGCCAACAGCAACAACGGCTATGTCCAGTGGAGCGGCATGATTATGCCCTACGTGAAGAACCAGCAGATCTTCGTATGCCCCTCGCATCCGCTTAAGGGCTTTGCCCCCACCTGCTTCACCACCCCGCCGGTGGACCCGCCGGCCGGACAGGTCTCGCTCAAGGCGGGGGTCATGGACAACCAGGCGTACCGCCTCTCCTACACCTGCAACGAGCTGCTCATGCCGCGCAAGAAGTTTGCGGCCGTGCCGCAGCAGGTCGTCGCGCAGAACACCATTGACGACACCGCCGGCACCATCCTCATCGCCGAGTTCGCGCCGGCCCTCAACTGCCTGCTGGACAGCTCGCCTACCGGAGGCGACGCGGTCAAGAGCCACCGGCCCACGAGCGGCGTCGCCCTGGCCGGGGGCGGCGTCTTCGACGGCGAAACGTATGCGGGCGGCAACCTGCGCGCGCTGACCGTCGACGAGGCCAACCTGGCCATCGCCGCCGCGCTTCTGAACAACGCCATGGGCCAGCACCACATCGCCTACATCAGCCCCGGCGCGCATAACGACGGCTCCAACTACGTCTATGCCGATGGCCACGCCAAGTGGCAGAAGCTGGCCGCCACCCTGGATCCGAACAACTTCCAGTGGGGCAAGAAGGCGTATAGCTGCGCCAACCAGGCCGCCATCCTGCGCCCGGACGGCAGTGGGCCGGTAGGCTAGTCTCAAACCAGTCAGGTTTCCGCTACGCCTCACCAGGCAGAGCGGGACCACTCCGGAGCCGGGGATTCCCCCGGCTCCGGCTGCTCTTCCGGGGGGTGGGGCCAGCGCGCCGGAGCCGCCCGATTCTCCTCCGTCCCGCGGCGCGCCTTAACCCAACCTTAACAGGGGCTTAAACGGGCCTTAAGGCGCGGCCCCTACAATGCTCATGGTCCCGTTACCCGGGTGGGCGGCCTAGCCCACCTGATCTGCTCTTGAGGAGGCAACCCGCTGTGAATCGTCGTACCCTGGCCGCAATCATCGCCGCATCGTCCGCCCTATTGCTGATGACCGGGCTGGCGCAGGCCGACCTGACCTGGAGCGGTTATTCGCAGTTCCGCTTCAACCAGTTGGATGAGGCACTCAACCAGCCGAACAACCGTGACTTTAACCTCCGCCGCGCCCGCCTGCAGGTGGCCGGCCCCATCAACGACCAAGGCACCGAGATGGCGCTCCAGATTGACCTGGCCAAGCTCGACGACCGCCAGGATGATACCGACCCGCGCAACCGCCGCGTCGTGCTCAAGGACGCTTGGCTCAAGCATCCGCTCACCCCGGAAGTCGCCGCGCGTATGGGCTTCACCAGCGTTCCCTTCGGCTACGAGACGCCCGGCTCGGACTCCGCGGCGCTGTGCTTCGAGCACAGCAAGGCCGGCCTGAGCTTCTTCCCCGAAGAGCGCGAGGAGGGACTGTACCTGCTGGCTGCCCCCAAGGCCAAGGGCATGCCGCAAGTAGCGCTGGGCTACAGCAATGGCCTGTACGCCTGGGGCGATAAGGACGCCAAGACCGGCGACCAGGACACCAAGGACCACGCCTGGGAAGGCCGGGTCCAGTGGATGCTGCCGCGCAACGGCGTGGCCGGTGTCTCGTACCAGACCGCCGACCGTACGCGCAGTGTAGGCGGTATAACCAAGCACTTCGACCAGAACGTCCTGGGCGTGCATGCTCGCTGGATTTGCCCGAACAATCTCGTACTGGCCGGCGAGTACTACACCGGTGAGATCCTGGACGTGGGCTCCAAGGGCTATTATCTGCTGGCCGAGTACCGCCCGGGTCCGAAGCGCGCCATGCCCTTCTACCGCTACGACCAGTTTGATGACGGCATCGCCGGCCATCAGCTCTACCAGCGCAACACCCTGGGCGTAGGCTGGGACATCGCCAAGAACGAGCGCATCACCGTCCAGGGCGAGCGCTACGACGACGTCAAGTCCGGCACTTTCACCAACATCGGGGTGCAATGGCAGATCATGTACGGGGGCAAGTAAGCCCGCCCCGAATAGTTTCGGTTGCTCGCAGCAAACGCAAAGACGAGCAGGAAAATAACCCTGCCGTATCGAAAGGAGACGCACTATGAAAGCTCACAAGACGCTGCTCGCAGGTATAGTCGCCGGGCTGTCGGCCACCTTGGCCCTCGGCTTGGTGGGCTGCTCCAAACCGCAGGCTCCGGCCACTCCCGGCCCCGTCGGCGCTGCTCCGACGGCACCGACCTCCGGTAAATCTATTCAGATCAAGGGTTCCGACACGATGGTGAACCTGGGGCAGGCCTGGGCCGAGGCCTTCGGCGCTAAGACTGGCGCGCAGGTGATGGTCAGCGGCGGCGGCTCGGGCACCGGCTTTGCGGCGCTGCTCAGCGGAACGTGCGACGTCGCCGAGGCCTCGCGCATGATTGAGCCCCAGGAGACCGCGGACGCCAAGGCCAAGGGCATCAACCCGAAAGAGTACAAAGTAGCCCTCGACGGCCTGGCCGTCATCGTCAACCCGAAGAACCCGGTCAGCAAGCTGACCATTGACCAACTCGCCGACATCTTCACCGGTCGGGTCAAGAACTGGAAGGAAGTCGGCGGTCCGGATGCCGCCATCGTGATCCTGTCGCGCGACGTGAACTCGGGGACGCATGTCTACTTCAAGGAGCACGTGCTGCGCAAGGGGAACGCCAAGGGCACCGAGGAGTTCGCCGAGACGGCGCTGCCGCAGAGCTCGTCGCAGGGCATCTCCGATGAGGTGGCCCAAAATGACAAGGCGATCGGCTACGTGGGCATGGGCTACCTGAGCCCCAAGGTGAAGTCCATCGAGGTGGCCAAGACCGCGGCGGGGCCCTATGTAGGCGCCACGGCGGCGCATGTCCTGGACGGAACCTACCCGATCTCCCGCCCGCTCCTATTCTACACCAACGGCGAGCCGCAGGGCCTGGTCAAGGAGTACATGGACTTCGTACTCAGCCCGGAGGGGCAGAAGATCGTGGAGGAACAGGAGTTCGTGCCCGTGGGCACCTCCGCGACCAAGCCGTCCGCGTAGACCCGCCTTCCTCAGTCCGGGCGCGCCGGGTGACCGATTAGCACTCCCCGGCGCGCTCGCGCATATTCCGTCAGGGGCCAGCCGCCTATGCGTTTTCGCGCGACACTCACTAAAATCTGGGAGTTTCTCATCGAGAAGGCTGTTTTGCTCGCCGGTCTGGCCTCGGTGGTCTTTGTGGTGCTGATCTTCATCTTCTTGCTGCGCGAGGGGCTGCGGACTTTCGCCACGGTTTCTCTTTCCGACTTCCTGTTCGGCCGGAAGTGGTACCCCATCTCCACGCCGCCCCAGTTCGGGATTCTGCCGATGATCTGCGGATCGGCGCTGGTCACGTTGGGGGCCGCGCTGCTGGGGGTGCCCTTGGGCTTGGCCAGCGCCATCTACATCGCCGAGGTGGCGCCCCCGCGGATCAAAGAGGTACTCAAGACGGGGATTGAGCTACTGGCGGCCATTCCTAGCGTGGTGCTAGGCTTCGTGGGGCTAGTGGTGGTCGTCCCCTTCCTGCGGCAGACCTTCGACCTCCCCACGGGGCAGACCGCCCTCGCGGGGGCGATAATGTTGTCGCTCATGGCCCTGCCGACTACGGTCAGCATCACCGAGGACGCGCTCACCTCGGTGCCGAAACGCTACCGGGAGGCCGCGCTGGCGTTAGGGGCGACGCACTGGGAGTACATCCACCGGGTGGCGCTGCGGGCCGCGGCGCCGGGCATTGTCGCTGCCGTCATGCTGGGGATCGGCCGCGTCATCGGCGAGACCATGGCCGTGATGATGGTCACCGGTAACGCCGGCCTGATCCCGCATAGCTTCCTGCAGCCGGTCCGCACCATGACGGCCACCATCGCCGCCGAGATGGGCGAGACGGTCAAGGGGAGCACTCACTACGCGGCCCTGTTCGCCATCGGCATCGTGCTCTTCGTCATCACTTTCCTCGTCAACCTGATCGCCGATTCCTTCCTACACCGCTCGAAGGTGACGCTGCGATGAAGTCAGCCACCACGCAAAAACTGGCTTTCGCCGCGCTGGGCGTGACCACCGTGCTGGTGACCGTGCCGGTGCTGCTGATCCTCGGACTGATCATCAAGAACGGCGCCGGGGCCATCTCCTGGGAGTTCCTGACCACCGCGCCCCGCCACGGCATGCGGGAGGGCGGCATCTTCCCGGCGATCGTAGGGACCCTCTGCCTGGTCGCTACCGCGGTGGCGGCCGCCGTGCCGCTGGGAGTCCTGGCGGCCGTCTACCTTAACGAGTACGCCGGCGACAACTGGCTCACGCGTCTGATCCGACTGGCCATCATCAACCTGGCCGGTGTACCCTCCGTGGTCTACGGTCTGTTCGGCGTGGGGCTGTTCGTTATGTTCCTGAAGTTCGGCTCCTCCATCCTGGCGGGCGGGCTGACCCTGGCGGTCATGAATCTGCCGGTGATCATCACCGCCACCAAGGAGGCGCTGGACGCCGTGCCGCAGACCTTCCGCGAGGTGAGCCTGTCGCTGGGGGTCAGCAAGTGGAAGACGATCCGCCACATCGTGCTACCCAACGCTATCCCCGGCATTCTGACCGGGATCATCCTGGAGGTCAGCCGGGCCGCCGGCGAGACGGCGCCGATCCTGTTCACCGCCGCGGCCTTCTATCTGCCCGGCCTGCCCAAGTCCGTCTTCAGCCAGGTCATGGCCCTGCCCTCGCATTTGTTCGCCATCTCGACGCAGATTCCGAACATCAGCATGCAGACCCGCTACGGCACCGCGCTGGTGCTGCTCGCGCTGGTCTTCGGGGTCAACTGCTTTGCGATCATCCTGCGGGCGCGGCTGCGGGCGCGGAGGAAGTGGTGAGCATGACCGCACCCGACAAGCTGCGCGTGGAGGAGCTTTCCGTGTCCTACGGGCGGCATCCGGCGCTGAAGTCGATCAACCTGAACGTCCGGCGCAACGAAATCCTGGGGATCATCGGCCCCGCCAACAGCGGCAAGAGCACCTTCTTGCGCACGCTTAACCGCATGACCGACCTCACGGCCCACGTCCATACCTCGGGCCGGGCGCTGCTGGACGAGGAGGACATCCTGCAGATGCGGGACGTGGCCGGGCTGCGCCGACGGGTCGGCATCGTCTTTGCGCTGCCGCTGGCCCTGCCGCTGTCCATCTTCGACAACGTAGCCTATGGCCCGCGGCATCACCGGCTGGTGTCCAAGAAGGAAATGGCCGACCTGGTGGAGCAGTGCCTGCGGCAGGCTTTCCTATGGGACGAGGTGAAAGACCGTCTGGGGGACCCGGCGCTGAACCTCTCCGGGGGGCAGCAGCAGCGGCTCTGCATCGCGCGGACCCTGGCGGTGCGCCCGGAGGTGCTCATGTTCGATGAGCCCTGCTCCGGGCTGGACCCGGTGTCCACGGCGATGGTGGAGGAGACCATGCAGCAACTCAAGACCGACTACACGCTGATCCTGGTGACCAACCTGACGGCGCAGGCCGCCCGGGTCAGCGACCGCACGGCCTTCTTCCTGTCCGGCGAACTGGTGGACCTCGACGACACCGCGACGCTGTTCACCGCGCCGTCCGACCAGCGGACGGCCGACTACCTGGAGGGGAGGTTCGGCTAACACATGGAATCCACCCCCCTCGCCACGGCGCCGAGCTGTGTCACCGAGCCCCACTCCGACCAGCCGGTTATCGAGACGGAGAAGCTCAACCTGTTCTACGGGGACTTTCAGGCCCTCAAGGAAGTATCCCTGAGCGTGGCGCCCTGCCGAATCACGGCGCTGATCGGGCCGTCCGGGTGCGGGAAGTCCACGCTCCTGCGGACGCTCAACCGGATGAACGATCTCATCCCCCGGGTGCGGGTGGAGGGACGCGTTTCGGTGCTGGGGCAGGACATTTACGCCCCCGGCGCGGACCTGGTGGCCCTGCGCAAGCGGGTGGGCATGGTCTTCCAGCGGCCGAATCCCTTCCCGCTGTCCATCTACGAGAATGTGGCCTTCGCCGCGCGGGTACACAAGACGGCGCGGGGCGCGGAGCTGGACGAGCTGGTGGAGCGCTGCCTGGCCTCGGTCTTTTTGTGGGACGATCTGAAGAGCCAACTGCGCAGCTCGGCCTTGGACCTGTCGCTCGAGCAGCAGCAGAGGCTGTGCATCGCCCGGCTGCTGGCGGTGATGCCCGACGTGCTCTTGATGGACGAGCCCTGCTCCACCCTGGACCCCGCGGCCACGCAAGGTCTCGAGGACCTGATGACCGAACTGCGGCGGCAATACACCATCGTCATCGTCACCCACAACATGCAGCAGGCGGCGCGGGTGTCGCAGGACTGCGGCTTTATGTTGCTGGGCGACCTGATTGAGTTTGACAAAACCGAGAAGATATTCGAGAATCCTCGGGACCCGCGCACCGACGACTACGTTCGGGGCCGGTACGGATAGGAGGCACTGGCATGCTGCGGACCCGACACGCTTTTGACGAAGAACTCACCGGCCTCAAGCAGGAGCTGGTCAAGATGGGCGCCTTTGTGGAGTCCATGCTGGATCGCTCCGTGCGGGCGCTGGAGCAGCACGACGTGAATATGGCGCAGCAGGTGATCGCCGACGACGACGTGGTTGACGATCTGGACCTGGCGATCGAGCAGCACTGCATGCGGCTCCTGGCCCTGCAACAGCCCATGTCCCGCGATCTGCGCACCGTCGGCACCGTGATGAAGGTCATCGCCGACGTGGAGCGCGTGGGCGACTACTGCGTGGACATCGCCAAGGTCGCGCTCAGCATGGCGGACATCCCGTACTTCAAGGAACTGGTGGATATTCCGCGCATGGGCGTGGTGGTGGGCGACATGCTGCGGGGGGCGCTGCAGGCCCTGGTGCATGAGGACCTGGAGCGGGTGCGGCAGGTCGTGGAACAGGACGACGAGGTGGACCGCCTGTGGTACGGACTGCTGGAAGAACTGATCACCATCATGGAGCAGCGGCCGGACACGGTGCGGCAGGCGGTGCAGCTAGTCCTGGTCGCCCGCTATCTGGAGCGCATCGCGGACCACGTGGTCAACGTCGTGGAGCGGGTGGCGTACATGGCGACGGGCAAGCTGGAGGACCTGAGCTCGCACCACGTCATTACGCCCCACCCCGAGGACGCGGAATAGCAGCGCCAGAGCCCTAGTCCGGCGCGTAGACGACCACGCGATCGTGGCTGGTGTCCGCCACGTAGACGTTGCCGGCCGCGTCCACCGCGAGGCCCTGCGGGAGCATGAGCTGGTCGGGCGCGTCGCCCTCCTGGCCCCCCACGCCCCACTGGGCGAGGAATTCGCCCGCAGCGGTGAACTTGGCGACCCGGTTGAGGAGATCGGCCTCCCCGGTGATGAAGTCATCCGCGTTGGATTCCGCCACGTAGACGTTCCCGGCGGCATCCAGGGCGAGGGCCGTCGGTCCCAGGAGTTGCTCGGGGGCCTCGCCTTTGCCGCCCCAGTGCGCGACATACTCACCCGCGCTGGTGAACTTCTGGATGCGGTAGTTGAAGGTGTCGGCGACAAAGACGTTCCCCGCGGCATCCACCGCCACGCCTCCGGGAATATCGAACTGGCCCGGCTCCGCCCCCTCCGAGCCCCACTGGGTGACGAAGCTCCCCTCAACGGTGAACTTCTGGACGCGATTGAGCTGCTTGTCGAGGGTGTAGACGAAGCCCTGCCCATCGGTGGCGATCGCGGTCAGCCCTCCCCCGCCCGTGTCCTCGTCCCGGCCGAATTGCCCCTCGCCAGCGCCGGCGGAGCCCCACTGGCGAACGAAGACGCCCTCGCCGGTGAACTCCTGCACGCGGCAGTTTTCCGTGTCGGCGACGAACACATGGCCGGCGGCGTCCACGGCCACGCCGCTGGGGTAGTCGAACTGGCCCGCCTCGGCGCCGGGGCCGCCCCACTGGGCGACGAACTCGCCCTCCCGCGTGAACTTCAGGATACGGTTGTTGTCCTGATCCACCACGTAGACCGGTCCGGCCGCGGCCACGGCGAGGGCCACCGGGCCTTTGAACTGCCCGTCGCCGACGCCACGGGAGCCCCACTGGCGCAGGAGGTGGTAGCCCTCCGCCCGGGCGAGCGTCGGGAGGGCGACTACGAGGGCCGCCACGAGCGGCAGCAGCGCCAGACACGATTTGAGCGATGGGTTCAACCTTAGTGGGCCGGGCATGAGAATCACCTTTCACCGGGTCCTAGTCGGGGCCGGAGGCCGCGTGATGCAGCCGCCAGGCCTGATCCACGGTCTCCTCCGCCGCCCCGGCGGGGAGGGCGCCGGGGTACTGCTCCCGCAGACGCTGGGCGATCTGGGCGGCCAGCCGGGCGCGGGCCGCCGGGTCTAGCTGGGTCCGCCGCTCGCGGAAGCGCTCCACCAAGTCCAGTTCCTCGCGCGACAGGCGCAAGACCACGGCCTGGTCAGCGATAGCCGCGGTCCGGCGGCGCGGCGGGCCCGCCAGGCGCTCCCGGACCACCAGCGTCCCCGCGGCGAAGTCGCCGACGCGCTGGCAGTAGCGGCTGAAGAAGACGAACAGCCCGCCCACCACGTAGAGCAAGGGGAGCCAGTCCACGATCCGCACGATGTTGCGCACCGCGCTTTCCGTGAGACTGAGGGGGGTGCCGTTGCTGCGGATGACGCGCAGGCCGATCCAGCGCTTGCCCGGACTTTGCCCTTTCCAGGCCAACTCGAAGGCAATGAAGTAGGCGAGGGAGAACAGGGCAGAGAAAGATACAACCACGATGGCCGTGAAGACGGTGGTCCGGCTCTGCAGGAAGGTGCCCAGCCGCCACACCAGGCCGAAGATCGTGGCCAGCACCAGGAACTGGGTCAGTCCGTCCAGCATCACGGCCACAAAACGCGAGCCCAGGCCCGCAAGCTCGTAGCGGAGCACAATGTGCTCCGGGGTCTCAATCTCTAAGTTATCTTGAATCGCGTCGGGTTCGGCGCTCATATCCGGTGGGAGGTTTCCCGCATGGTCTCCGGCGATTTGGAACTGGGTCGGTGGGAACGATTGGCGACGCTGCTGCGCCAGGTCGAGGCCGCAGGGCTGCCCGCCCTGCCGGTCCGCGAACTGGAAGAACTAGATCGGCTCTACCGGCAGGCCGCCGCGGCGCTGGCCCGCGAGCGGACCCGGGGGCGCGACCCCGAGATGCTCGAGTACCTCAATGCGCTGGTCGCCCGCGGCCATAGCCTGGTCTACGCCCGGCGGCACGAGTCGCGGCTGCGCCTGGGGTACTTGTTCGCGGTGGAAATCCCCCGCACCTGCCGAGCGCGGCTGGATGCGCTGGGGCTGGCGGCCGCGCTGCTGGTGGTCTTCTCGGCCATCGCCTTCACGCTGGTGCGGCACGACGACCAGTGGGCCGCGACGCTCTCGCCCGGCGCCGCTCAGGCCGCGACCGCTTTCGTGGAGAGCCAGGAGCCGGCCGGGGAGTATTTCGCCAAGAGTGCGCGGCAGATCGGCGGCGGCAACCTCTCGGGCTTCATCCTCAGCAACAACGTCCGCGCCGCGCTGACCGCCTTTGCGCTGGGCTTGACCCTGGGGCTGGGCACCATCGCCGTGCTGTTCACCAACGGGCTGATGCTGGGGACCTTCCTGGGCATCGGCGCGAGCCGCGGGGCGCTGGTGTCGGTGCTCGCCGTGGTCGCGCCGCATGGAATCCTGGAGCTGAGCGCCTTCACCCTGGCCGCGGCCGCAGGGCTGGTGCTAGGCGCGGCGCTGGCGGTTCCGGGGGACCTGACCCGGGCCGAGTCGCTGATTAAGGGCGCCCGCGAGGCGGTCCGGATGGCGTTGGGCGCGGTGCCGCTGCTGCTGGTCTGCGCGCTGGTGGAGGGCCTGCTCAGCCCGCAGTATACCGGCACTTTCGCCAGCAACCCGGCCCGCATCGCCTTCGGCGTCGGGCTGGCCGTCCTGGGGCTGGTGTACCTGCTACTGGGCGACATCCTGATTGGCCCCCTGCTGCGGCCCGCCCGGGGCGGGGGCAGCGGCAGCTAGCCCCGCAAGAGGATGTAGCCCGGGCGCACCGTGACGGTCTCGATGGTGGGCTGCAGGGGCACCTTGTTGAAGTTGAAGATGGGATTGAGCTTCTTGAGCAGACCCTTGAGCGGGCCCGCCGGCAGGGGGATGCTGTTGATCTTGGCCGCCGTCGGGTTGAAGTTGACCGCCTGATCGTCGGTCACGCTCAGGGTCCCCAGCATCTCCAGGTCGGAGCCGAAGAACGCCTTGTACTTCCCCGTGAACCGGACCGCGCCGTCGAGAAACTCGATGCGCATATCGTCGATGGAGCTGTTGCGGGTCCAGTTGCTGCCGTGCGCGATGGCGGCGTTCATGTCAGTCTCGTCAATCCGCGCGGAGATGACGCTGCGGCCGGAGGAGAGCTTGTCAACCAGAATGCGCTCGGCGAACAGGTGATCCAAGTTGAGAGTAACGTCGTATACCTTGAAGAAGAAGTCCCGGCTGGACACGTTCTCCTGCTTCACCAGGTCGGCCGACAGGGCGATCCACTGGAAGCGGCCCTGCTGCGTGTAGCTGTCATCGTCGAAGGGCACAACCTCGATGCGCGGGTTGGTCAGTTCAAAACTGGAGCGCATCTTGGTCTCAATCTGCTGGGCCACGGCTTGCACCGTGACCGGCCGCGGCACCTCCGCTCCCGCCGGTCGCGCCCCCCAGCCCCCGACCAGGAGCACCAGCCCGCAAACCCAGATACTGCATTTCCTCATGACTCCACCCTCGCAATTCTAACCTTGCCCGACAAACACTGCCCATAAAAACGCCACCGGGGGAGAGAAGTTCCGCCGGGCGGGGAGGACTTGGCAGCCCGGCGCGAGAATTGGGCTGCGCGCGTCTGCTCTCGATGCCCCAGAAAGGTGACCGACCATGAACTGGATCTATGTGGCTGTGGCCTGTATGCTGCTTACCTCCCTGGCGTCCGCTGCCGTTCACTGGGAGTACCCGCCCCCGGTGATGCCCGATCTGCCCACCTATGACTGCTACCAGGCAGCGGAGCCGCCCGTGCTCGACGGCAACCTGGACGATGCCTGCTGGCAGGGAATCCCCGCGATCAAGCTGCACCGCTGCGTCAGCGGGATCGGCCCCACCCAGCCCACCTCCGTGAAGGTGATCTGGCACGGAGACTATCTGTACTTCGCCTGGAAGGTCAGCGAGTTCGACATCGAGGACCACAACCAGAAGCGCAACGATGCCGTGTTTGGCGAGGCCTGTGTGGAACACTTCCTCCAGGCTCCCGCCGGCTTCCCGGACTACCCGACCGGCACCAGCCGCTACGCGGAGTTCGACATCTCCCCCACCGGCGTCATCTGGGACGGGCGCATCGAGAACCCCTACGACTTCACCAAGCCGGTCGAGCACCGCATGCTGATGAAGGTGGATCCCTCGTTTGACCCCGAGGACGTCAAGGTTGCCTCGCACCTGAACGGGACGGTCAACGATCCCAGCCACAAGGACTACGGCTGGACCATGGAGGTGCAGATCCCGCTGAACGGCCCTCCGGGCGGCCACACCCCCACGCCGGGCGAGGTCTGGCGCATGAACCTGTACCGCATCCACGGTTGGAATCAGCCCGACCGCGAGTTGCAGTCCTGGTCGGTCGTCGGCGTAGGCAACTTCCACGTGCCGCAGCGCTTCGGTAACCTGCGCTTCCAGGGACCGCTGCCCGCCGCGAAATAGGCCGATCCGCTTACCTTAAGCACAGCAACAAGGGCAGACCGGGTAGCTGGCCACGCCAACTACCTGGTCTGCCCTTTGTCTTTTCGCAAACTCCAACTCTCAGCACTTGTGGGCGGCCAGTTCCTCGCCCAGTTGCGCCGCCCAGTGACGGATCGCCTCCCAGTCGCGGAAGTCGCTCAGGCCGGAAGTGGGCAGCCCCTCCTGCTGGGCCACGCGGCGCATGATGGTGCGGATTACCGGGTTGTACTTGTCAAAGTTGAGTACGCCGCCGAAGGCCTCGGTGGCCACAGGGTGCAGCTCCGGGAAGCGCGCCATGAGCTTGGGCAGCGACTCGTTCACCACGCGGCGGCTGCCGTCCAGAGTGCGGGCGGTCAGGGCGATGGTGAAGATGGCCAGCGGCCGCGCCGCCAACTCGGTGCGGAAGCGGCTCAGGAACTTGAACATGCCACCCAGCCACTTGTCCGCCCGCAAAGAACTGCCCACCACGACCGCCTCGTAGGCATCCAGACTGCGCACGTTGTTGAGCGGCCGCAGGTCCACGACATGGTGGTGCGCCAGGATACTGGCGATCTCTTTGGCCACCTCCTCGGTGGCCCCAAAACCGCTAACGTATGCTACCAGGATTCTCATCAAATCACCTCTCGGCCGCGGAATAGCTACGGCTACCACGAGTAGATCAGCAGCAGGACGGCGATCAGCAAGGCGCAGCCGCCCTTGACCGCACCTCCGGCGAGGCGGCCCAGCAGGGCGCCCCAGCCCGCACGGCGCGCGGTCTCCGGCGAGTTGCCCGAGCGCCGTTCGTACAGGTACCCGCCCAGGAATCCGCCGAGCAGACCCCCGGCCAGGGGCGGGAGCAAGGCGCCGATCAGGAAGCCCACCGGTCCGCCGACCAGGCCGACGACCCCGGTCACGCCGCTGAGCCAGCCCAGCGCCAGGGCGCCCAGCAAGCCGCCGGCCGCCGCCCACCACATAGTGCGGCTGGTCCCGCCCAGCCGGCGGACGCCCGCCATACTGAACAGGTTATCGGCCAGTTCCCCGGCCAGCGCCACCGGGAAGAGCGCCAGCAGCAGCCACCAAACGGGCTGCGTCCAACCATGCGCGGCGGAGAAGATCAGCCCCGCCGCGAGGACCAGCGGGAGGCCGGGCAGCCCCAGAAAGGCCGCCACAACCCCTATCCCGAGCGTGGCCACATATAGGGCCGAGCCCAGCCACGTCAGTACTTCCGCCCACCAGGCCAAAGTCGTCTCCCCGGACGCACCGGAGGCCGGCACGTAGGATGATGCGTGCTGATATCTTCAACGGCGAGAGGGTCTTTCCCTGCCCACCGCCCCCGCTCGGGCCCCGGCTAGAGCCGGCGAATCACCAGGGCGGCGCACTCGTCGAGGTCCAGCGCTAGTTCCGTCGGAGCCTGGGCGTACGTCTCCGCGCGGGTGATCCGGCCGGTGTAGCAGTCCACCCACTCCACGCGCACCGGGCCGGCCGGGGCCTCCCGCAGGCGCAGCGACACCGGCACGCGGCGCGGGCCACCTACCCAAAGGCGATCCCAGACCCAGGCCAGCAGCAGACTCTCGTCGGCCACCGCGACTACCGAGCAGTCGCTCCGGTCCACGCTGACCTGCTCGTCGGCACTGTGCGGGTCGAAGGCCGCCCAGTTCACGCGGTCGCAGAAGGCGCGGACCGCCGCCAGCCAGCCATATTCCTCGGTGGTCAGCGGGTAGAAGCCGTCATAGCCGGTCCAGCGGTGCCCCGGCATGCTGCCCGAGCAGAGCGGCGCCCACAGGCCGTACAGCGTGGCGCGGGAGCGCAGCAGGTCGCGGTTGTCGAGGCTGAAGCGCTGGCCGTGAGCGTCATCCGTGCGCACCGTACAGCCGCCATACTCGCCGCAGATCGCCGGCTGGCCGTAGGCGAGGTGCTCCTTGGCCTTGTGGTTCAGCCAGATCGCGATATTGTTGGGGTTGCGGCCCTGGACTTCCTCGGGCAGAGCGTCGTCGCGGATGCCCGGCGTGGACCAGGGATAGGCGCGGATGCTGGTGAAGTCCAGGCAGTCGCGGACCCACTCGGGCCAGACGGTGCCGCTATAGGTCTGCAGGGTGAGCAGGTGATGGTGGCGATCGTGCTCCCGCAGGTAGCCGGACATCTCCCGCAGCCACGGCTGCAGGACCTCGTCCATCTCGTCGTGCAGGGGCAGATCGTTGCTCAGCCCCCAGCAGAAGACGTGCGGGTTGCCGCTGAACCGGTCGAGGAACCACTGCAGCTTGGCCTGCTGGGCGCGCACGAACTCCGCGTTGTCCAGGCTGTAGCCCATGCGCAGCCGGGCCCGGTACTTCTCCAGGAAGTCCGGGTGCTCGTTCGCGGGCAACGGGCCGGGGCAGGCCGCGCAAGTGACCGGCCCGCCATTGGCGGAGTTGTAGGGGCTGGCGAGCCACTGGTCCGCGTGGTACCAGGCGGTGTAGTACTGGCTCATGAGCAACTCGACGTAGAAGTATAGGCCGTACTTCTCGCCCAGCGCGAAGACCAGGTCGAGGCGCGCCTCCTCCTCCGGGTCCATCTGCCCGGTGCGGAAGAAGCCGCGCTGGAGGTTCGCGGGGATGAACAGGCGCAGGAAATTGCCGCCGTGCTCGGCCAGCCGGGCGAAGCGCTCCTCCAGTTGCTCGACCGGGTACAGCGTGCTCTCATAGCCGTAGACAGTGAACACCTCGCTGTAGGTGTTGTGGCCTAGGGGCATGAAAGGCCGGCCATCGCCGAAGCGGAAATACTTGCCGGAGGGCGCGACCCGGATCAGGGAGGAACTCATGCCGGCTCGGTGGTCTCCTCGTCGGGCGCCGGCAATTGCAGCTCCGCCAGCGCCGCGTCAATCTCCTCACGCCGGGCCTCGGCCACCTCGGCGGGGACCAGCACCTGGTAGGCGCCGGGAAACTGAGGCCACAGATGGGGGTAGACATCGGGGCGAGTCAGTTGCAGCGCCTCGATGTCTAGGTCCGCCAGCAGCGCCATCAACTGCGCGGCGGCCACGGGGTCATCGGTCCCGTAGACCAGCACACGCCCCTCGGATTCGTGCGAGTCCTGCGTTGAGTTGTTGTTCATTTACCACACCTCGTTCTCCTGTCCTAGCTCCTGGCGCACCTCGGCCAGCGCCGCCGCGACCTGCTCCTGGTGCGCATCTCCGTCCTTAGAAGAGATCAGCACCTGGTACATCATCGGGCGGCCCAGATCGAGGTAAACGGTCCCGGTGTTGCCTCGGTGCCGCGTCTGCAGTATCGCCGGGACGCCCCGGTCCTCGAGCAGCCCCTGCAACCGCGACGCGGCGACCGGGTCGGTGGTGGTGTAGAAAGGCCCGACCCAGCCCTGATCTTCCTGACGTTTGCTCACGACGCCCACCTCCGTTAGCGTTGGCTTTCCTAGTTCTATTCGCCCCGCCGTCGCCCAATCCTGCGCGGGAGGTGACGCCGGTTGCGTGGCGAAAGGGCGAGCGTGGTTTTCACTAGGCTGAAGGAGTGACCCTGATGATTGATGGTCTGTATACGTTGCAGGAGATCCTCGCCCCCGCCCAGCGGCATGGTTTCGCGGTGGGCGCTTTTACTATGTGGAATGCTGAGTCGCTCGACGCCATGCTGGTAGCCGCGCACGGCGAGAGCGCGCCGCTCATCGCCATGGTGGGCCCGATGGAGATTCCCCTGTTGGGGCTGAGGAACTTCGCGCGGCTGGTGCGGCTGCTGGCCGCCGACTACGACGTGCCGGTCTGCCTGCACCTGGACCACAGCGTCCACGTGGAGACCGCGCGCGAGGCCTTGGAGGCCGGCTTCCCCTCGGTGATGCTGGACTTCTCGGATCACGCCTGGGAGGACAACGTGGCCGCGACGCTCGAGGTGGTGGCCCTGGCGCGCGCCCGGGGCGCCGGCGTCGAGGCCGAGATCGGGCACGTGGGGACCGCGGACGGCTCCAGCAACGAGGTGATGACCGCGGAGAGCTCCTTGACCACGCCGGAGGAGGCGGAGGCCTTTGTCGCGGCGACCGGCGTGGACGCGCTGGCGGTCAGCGTGGGCACCGCCCACGGTCTGGGCCAGGGGCTGCCGGAACTGGACTTCGCCCGCCTGGAGGCGATCAACGAGCGCGTGAACGTGCCGCTGGTGCTCCACGGGGGCACGGGGCGCGGGGCGGGGCAGGTCCAGCGCGCGGTTTCGCTGGGCATCCGCAAGGTCAACATCGCCAGCGATCTCAACCGGGTCTTCGTGCACACTATGGCCGAGGCGCTGGAGCATGGCGGCGGGTACTTCTGGCACAGCACGGCGCTGCGCCAAATGAAGGAGCATCTCGTCCCGGTCGTGAGCGAGCATCTCCGCGTCCTGGGTAGCAGCAGCCGGGCCGATTTGTATTGAGGGTCGGTGGTCTAGAGTCTAGGGTAGGGAAACGGCAGACGCCACCAGGCGCCTGCCGTCTTTTTGCTTTCACGAGAGCTCGAATTCCTCACTTGCCGACGGTCGGGTCCGGGGCCGGCGGCTCCGGCGGGAGGACCGGCTCCACCCACAGGTCCAGAGTGAAGTCCCGGGTGACCACCTGGCCGGGCTCCACCGTTACCTCCTGGGTGGTCCACAGGTAGCCATCCGCCCACGCCTCGACCGTCAGGTACCCGCTGGGGACCTCTACGGAGTAGTGGCCCTGCGCGTCGGTCAGCGTCGTGAAGGCGCGGAACACGTACGAGGGCGGCACCAGGACCGCGGAAGCGGTGCTTCCAGCGGTATGCGCCCGGAGCCGGGCCTGCATTCCGGTCGGCACACCGGTAAGCGGCAGCGGCTCCGGCGGCAGCGGCGACCAGGGGGCCGGCAGCGTGACGGTCACCGTGGCGTTCTCCAGCGGCACCGGGGAGCCCGCGGCGGGCTTGCCGTAGACGGTGCCGTTCAGGGTCGCGACGCCGGTCTCAACGGCGGGCAGGAGCTGGAAGTCGGCGGCCGCCGTGCTCGCCGCGTCCACCCACACCCACTGTATCCCCTGCACCAGGCCGGGCACGTTGACCGTCACCACGTACGAGCCGGGGGGCACCGCGGGAATCACGTAGCTGCCCCGGTCATCGGTGACCCCGCGCAGCGTTACCTCGGAGGCAGGCACCGGGAAGCGCACCGGATTCGTGCTCCCCATCATCATGTAGGGCGTGGCCGAGGTGGCCAGCACCTCGACTCCGGCCAGCGGGGTGAGCGCTCCGCCCGCGTCCTGCTTGACCACCATACCGGCAATCTGCCCGCCGAGCTGCGGCGTCAGATCGCCGAGGTCCACCGGCTCGCCCGCCACCACCGTACAGCCCTGGGAGATGCCGGTCATGCCGGACTCCGCGAGGGCGGAGAAGGTGTGCTTCCCCGGCGGCACGCCGGGGATCGAGAAGGAGCCGTTAGCCGCCGGCTTGGGCTTGACCTTCTGCCCATCCACGAAGAGCGAGTAAGCCTGCGGGTTGGCCCCGCTCAGCGATCCGGTCAGGGTTCCGCCGAGCTTGGCA
This sequence comes from Armatimonadota bacterium, assembly GCA_036504235.1. GTDB lineage: Bacteria > Armatimonadota > Zipacnadia > Zipacnadales > Zipacnadaceae > Zipacnadum. The sequence goes on from DASXVN010000031.1 coordinate 38,155, forward strand.
GGCCCCGGCGTGCCGGCGCTACCGCCGCCACAGCCCACCAGCGCCAGAACCACGCCCAACCCGATTATGGTCAGCACCGTTCGCATCCGACATTCCTCCCCAGGACTCCGGGTAGAGCTATTCCACTTTGCTCAGTATATCCTCTCGACGCGCCCCGCGCCACTCAGGTTCCCGGACCGCGCGCTCAATCCGGGTACTGATAGCCGGAAATGCGCAGCCAGTGGGCCTGGCCCGGCTTCCAGTGGATCAGATTCCGCGAGGCGTTGCCCAGCAGCCCGCTGGACTGGCGGTCGTTGAGCACCGCCACCTCCAGCTTGACCTCCGCCGAGGGCAGGTCCACGTCCTGGTCCAGCTTGAACACCGCAAACCCCGGCGAGTACCACTCGGCCACGATCCGCTTCTTCTGGCCGGAAGAGTCGCTCAAGAGGATGTGGTCCACCCGGACGATGGTCGTGCCGCCGCCGACGAAGGTCATAGCGACGGGGACTTCGAGGGAGGTCGGCAGGTCAATCAACGGGTCCTGCTTGAACTCGGTCCCCGTGTGGGTGGTGTAGGTGGCCGTAATCTCGTTGTTACGGTGAATCTGGGAGGGGTCCAGGTCGCCGTACAGCCAATCGGCGAGCTTGTTGATCCCCTGGACCACGGTGAAGACCTTGCCCATCCCCTCGATCAGGTCCTTCATGGGGCCCACCTTGAGCGTGTCCAGCTCCACGCCGGTGAGGCTCTCGACGCTGAGCGTGGAGGAGACTCCACCCTCGCAGAAGTTGCCACCCTCCAGCCACAGGAGCAGATAGTCGGCGTGGGCCTGGGGACTGCCGACGGCGGTGTGGGACATCAGGCCCAGCGCTCCCTTGAAGGCGCCCAGCTTGGTGTCCACCCGGATCGCCGCGATATCGCCCATAGCCGGGGCTTCCTCGCAGAGCGCCCAGGTGGTAGCGTCGAAGTCGATGGTGGTCAGCTTCTGCTGGATCTGCGGCAGGACCAGCGGGGGCGCGGTGGCGGTCTGGCCGCTGATGAGCGCGGCGAGGCCGGCGGAGGCGTCGGCGTGGTTCTGGGCCATCGCGCAGACCGTGTAGTCCGGCCCGGCGACGACGCGGGTGAAGATGTAATGGCCGGAGGCGTCCGTCTCGGCGCCGCGCGGGGCCTCCTGCAGCCAGACCAGCGCGCCCGCCAGCGCCCGGGGCGTACCGGTGGAGGAGATCTTTTCCTGCACAGTGCCGGTCACCGTGGCGCGCGGGCCATCGGTCAGGGTCAGGTCCAGGCGGCACTCGTCGGTGCCGGTTGCCCGGGCCGCGGTGGTGGTGGTGTCCAGGGTCACGTAGCCGTAAGCGCCGGCCAGCAGGCGGTGGCGGCCGGGCGGCACGTCCTCGAGGCGGTAGTGCGCACCGTTGATCTGCGCGTTTAGGACCAGGTCGGGGTCAGCGATCCCCACGCTGATCCCCTCGTCGGTCAGCAACGCGCCGGTCCCGGCCACCCGTACGTCACCGACCAGGGTGATCGAGCGCTCCAGCACCAGAGACACGTCCACGGGCTGGTTGTTGACCACGGTGAAAGCCGCGGTGGTGCCGGGATAGTAGCGCGGCGGCGACTCACGCTGGCCCAGGATGGTCTCGGGGCCATAGGTCCCCGCCGGCACGTCGGGGATGGTCTCCAGGCCGTGCGCGTCGGTCCAGCCCACCCACCAACTCTTCAGGTTCACGAAAGCGCCCGCGACCGGCACGTTGGGGTTGGTGAAGTCCTTGACATGCACGCGGACCGTCCCCCCAGGCGGGCGGACCCGGAAGTCCAGCGTCGCAGTGTTGTTGTCGCGCTGCAGGTCGGCGAACTGGTCCTCGGGGTCCACGACCACCTGGAGCGTATGATTGCCCTCGGCGACGGCGGTCAGATCGACCGGGAAGTGGAGCATCACCCCGGAGGTGTCGGGCTTGGGCTGCTGGCCGTAGTAGCGGGTCGGCCCCATCAGGCCCAGCACCAGGTTGGGCAGGCGGTCGAGGGGGGGCACCGTCTGGCGCGCCAGCTCCCGGCCGTCCAGGGACAGAACCACGGTTGCCCCCGGGAAGACGCCGGCCCGCAGCGGGTTGACGACCAGCACGTCAAAGCGCGTCGGGCGCTGGACGTAGCCGGCGGTAAGCAGCTGCGTGTTGCCGAGCAGCCGGGGCAGGGTCACGGCCAAGTCGTTGAGCCCGTATACCGTGGCCCCGGCGGCAGGCTTCCGACGGTCATTCACGTTGCGGCCATCGTAGAGGGTGTAATCGAGCTGCGCCGCATTGTTGGTCTCGTCGGCCTCGGTGATCGCGTTGTCGGGGTCCACCGTCACGGACAGGCGCTTGCGGCCGAGACCGGAGTAGAGGCGCACCGTCTGGGGCTTACCGGGCACGCCGATGGTGTAAGTAGTCGTCGGGGGCGGCGTGGCCTGGTAGGCGGTCTCGTAGAGAATCCGCGGCAGGTAGACGCTCTTGGTCTGGCCGCGCGTGAAGAGCGGGAGCTGGTGCCCGCTCTCGTCAGGCAGGGTCACGTTGAAGACCGCGCCGTCAATCACCGCCTTGATCTTCAGGTCGCCGAAGTACTGCGCGCCCTGGTTGGTGATCTGCAGGCGGGGGGTCATGCCGTTGCGGTCGCCGGTGTAGGTCAGGCGGAGCACCCCGGCGGTCAGCGCCTGGTCCGGAGTATCCACGGCTACGGTGAAGTCCGGCTGCGGGCCCTCCGGCTCCGTGGCGCCGCCCGTCGTGCCGGCCGTGGCGCCGCCACCGGCGTCAGGATCGTGGGGGGAGCTACCGCCGCCGGTGACCGAGCAGAAAAACAGGCGGGCGGTGCCGGCGGGAATCTCGCCGCGCTTGACGGCCTTGACCACGAGATAGGCGGTGCCCGAGGGGGCCACGGACAGGCCCAGGCTGTCCGTGGCCATGGAGACAAAGACGGAGGCCTCGGTCTGCGTGCCGGGGCGGTCGGGCGCCAGGTCCGGGCCCGGGCCGGTAGCGCTGAGCCAGTGGAAATGCAGGCTGGGCGCGCCGGCGGCGAGGCACTGGTAGGCCAGGGCGACCGCGCCATAGCCACTGGAAGCCACGCCCAGAGTGCCGTCCCGCAGAGTCGTGTGCTCCGGGAGGGTGATCTCCGAGGTCTGCCAGTCGGTCGCGGTGGTCGCCCCGACCGGGGCCGAGCCCACCCTCAGGCCGGCGGTCAGCGGCCAAGCGGCGTACGCACGCTGGTGGGGCCAGTCCAGAGCCCAGCGGTCCCGGGTGGTCGCGGTGGGGACCGCCGAGGTCCAGCCGGTCGAGGCGCCGGGGGGCAGATACTGCCAGTCGGCAGCCTGGCCCAGGTCATGCCCGGGAGCCTGGCACGCAATCAGAGGGGTCTTGCGGGACAAGCCAAACAGGACGGGCCGGCCCCGCTGGCCGGCGTAGATAGCGGGCAGGGAGTGCTGGGCGGTCGCGGGCGGCAGGACGGTCTCCGGCCACGTCTGCCCCACCTTACGGTACAGACGGAAGCGAGTTGAGCTGCGGGCGATCAGAGGCTGGAGGCTCGCGTCCACGGCAAGTCCCGCGCCCAACGCGCCCCCCTCGGTGACCTGCTCGCAGGGCGACCAGGAGCCAGCCTTCCAGTGCCAGTAGTACAGATGGCTGTAATAGCCGGCGATCAGGTGAAAGCCGTCGGCCGGGGTGCGGCTGACCAGTTGTAACGGCGTGAGTTCGGAGGGGTACGCGCCGGTTGGCGGCATGGGCAAGGCGGTCTGCGCCCAGGAGCCACCGGAGTTGAGCAGCGAGTACAGCTTCCACTTGGCGTCCGGACCCTTGCCGAGGTAGACGACCATCACCCGGCCGTTGGCGTCAGCGGCCAAGGCCGGAGCCGAGTCGGCCGGCAGGTAGCCGGTCGCGGTAAGGGGGGTCAGCAGGGACGCGGAGTCGGCCAGACAGGCGGAGGCTAGCAGCAAAAGCGAAAAAGCCAGCAGAACGCGGAAACCGAAACACATCGGTACCACCTCTTGACTTGGCATTGCGCTACTGAGAAAAGCCAGGCGAGGCGCCCTGCGCCCGCCCGGCTGCATTCATGGCTGGTCTAGGCCGGCTTGCCGCAGGCGGGGCAGAACTTCGCGCCCGCCGGCAGCTCCGCGCCACACTCGTCATCGCTGCGACAGTGTCCAGGCCAACAACGCCGCCAGGCCGCCCAGCGCGACCGCCCCCACGCACAACCAGAAAAGCGCCTTCCAGAGGGTCCTAACCCAAGAGGCCTGACCGGCCTCGAAAGCCTCGATCTCCTGCGCGTGCGTGGCCCGCATTAGCGCCATCGCCAGGAAGAACCCCAGGGCCGCCCCCCCGAGGGGAACGTACGCCTGCTCCAGACGGCCCCCCTGCCACACGGCGATTGTGCCGCCGACGAAGAGGAGGGTCCAGAGCGACAGGCTAGCGACGAAACGCGTGTCCTCCTCGGCTCGCGGCAACAGTCGCTTCATCACCGAGGGGACCGCCAGCACCAGGAGTAACGCGCCCGCGCTGAGGCCGAAGAGAGCAAGGCGGTACGTCAGGGGCCTGTCGAGATCCACAAGCAAGCTCATGGCGGCCAACACGACCAGGGCGAGACCCGACAGACCCCGGAGACCGAAACGCGTAGATACCACCCTCTCTACTCACGTACCTCAGTTCCCGCCTCAGGCCGGCTTGCCGCAGGCGGGGCAGAACTTCGCGCCCGCGGGCAGTTCCGCGCCGCAGGTGCAGGTCGCGGCCTCCAAGCTCGCGCCGCAGTTGGGACAGAACTTCGCCCCCGCCGGCACCGCCTGGTGGCACTGCGGGCAGGTAGGCCCCACCGGCGAGACGCCGGTGCCACTGGGAGCGGGAGCCGCGGGCTGGTCCCCGCCCTTGAAGGCGTCCCGCATGGCTTCCATCATCGCGCCGCCCATGGCCACGCCGGCGCCCAGGCCCGCGCCTAGACCGGCCGTGGAGCCCGCGCCGCCGCCCGTCCCCCCGGCCTGCGGCATCTCGCCGATCGCCTGGGCGGTGCGGTACTGGAGGAACTGGCGCATGTCGCCGACGCCCTTCATGGAGGCGCGCTGGTCCAGCATCTGCGCGACTTCCTCCGGCGGGGTGATGGCCTCGATCAGGAAGTCGTCCAGCTCAATTCCGTAGCGGCTGAAGTCCTCGCTCAGGCGCGCCTTGGCCGCCACGCCCAACTCATTGTAGTGCTGCGCCAGGTCCAGGATGGAGGTCAGCGTCTGGCCCAGGACATCGGTAAAGCGGGTGACGATGAAGTTGCGCAGCCACTCCATGGCCTGGTCCTGCGTGTAGATGTGCTCGGTGCCGACGACCATGTTCACGAACAGTTGCGGCTGCGTGATGCGCATGGTGTAGGCGCCATAGGAGCGCAGACGCACGAAGTCCAGTTCCTTGTCGCGGAACAGAATCGGTTCGGGCGTGCCCCACTTCATGTCGGTCATGACCCGCATGTTGACGAAGTAGACCTCGGCCTGGAAGGGGGTGTCGCCGCCGAAGGGCGCGGCGATCAGCGTCTGGAGCAGGGGTAAGTTGAGCGTGGTCAGAGTGTGGCGACCGGGGCCGAAGACGTCCAGGGCCTGGCCATCGCGGAAGAAGACCGCGGCCTGACTCTCGCGCACGGTGAGCTGCGCGCCCAGCGAGACGTTGCCCGGCCCGTCCTGCGGCCAGCGCTGCACCAGGACCTGCCCGGATTCGTCAGTCCATTCGATAGTCTGCAAAATTGCCATTTGTTAGCCTCCCCGACAGAGAATCTCTCGCTGCGCGTCGCTTTCCTCGACGGGCGAGACGCCCGTCCTACCGGCTTACGGAACCAGGTTCGCGGTGATCTCGCCGCGGTGGTCGAGGGCGCTCTTGAGCCGCTCGATCTGCTCGCCGACTGCCGCCATTTTTGCGGTTAGGTCCGCGTCGGTCGCCGTCGCCAGGTCCTGCACGGCACTGTCAATCGCCACGACTTCCTCGCGCATTTTCAGGTCGTAGTCGTAGAGGGCGTCCAGTTCCGGCTCCTTGATTTTCACGGCGTCGAACCAGCCGGAGTAGCCGTAGTCGGCGAAGCGGACCTGGTCGCGGACCAGCCGCAACCGGCCTACCAGTCGGTCCAGGGGGTCCAGTTGGTCGAGTTTTCCGGCGTCTGCCCAAGCTGTGACCACCTGCTGCGCCCGGGCCAGCACGTCGTCAAGCAGGCCTACCAGGTGCTCGCGCACTAGCTGATCGGCCTTGCGCCGCAGGCCGAGTTCGCGGTAGCCGGCGAACCCGGGGATGGAGGCGGTCAGCTTTTGGAGAGAGCCCTCGGCCCCCGTGATGCGTGCTCGCAAATCAGTCATCGTAACCCTCCCTGAGCCCGAACCGGGGCGCCGCGCCGGCGTTCCCTGGAGACACTTTCGACTCGCGCGCGCGCTTTCCTGCCTCCCCGCGGAACCGGTCGCAGAAGTGGCGGCTCCCGTGGTGCGCGACCCAGCGGCCGCGACGGGGGGAAACCGGGGGGCGAGCTTCCTTGACACCGCCTCTTGCGTCTGTTATATTCGCGGCGAGTTGGGGCTCTCCCCAGCGCGGTGATTGTGACCCTGCGCGAGGTGCGAAAGATGGCCGGGGGAAAGTACTGCCCGAAATGCGGCTTCGATAATCCACCCCAACGCGGCGCGTGCCTGATGTGCTACGCCCGACTGGATCAGACGGGAGGTGGCCGCCAGTGCCCCTCGTGTTCCGCGGAGGTTTCGGCTAGCGCCAGCTTCTGTGGCTCCTGCGGGACCGCGTTGGCGGAAGGCGTAACCGCCGTGCCCGGCGCCCTGGCCCTGGCGGGCCTGCTGGCGCAGTATGGCGGCGCCGAGGCCGGATACGGCCAGCCGGCGTACCAGGAGGCCGCGGGCGGCGGTGGCCTCGCCGACGCGGGCGATTTCGACAGCACCTTTGAGTCGGCAGGCGAGATGGCGGCGGTTCCGGCCGCGGCTTATGTCTCCCCGCCCGTCCAGCCGCTTTCCGAGGCCCCGGCCGCCCCCGCTGCGGCTCCCGCCGAAGAAGAAGAGGAAATGTTTATTCCGCGCGCGCCGGGGCTCGTAGAGACGCCCGCCGCCGCGCTCCCCACCGATGCGGAGGCAGCCCACGCGGTCGCCGCGGCCACGGCTCCGCCCCCGCCGCCGCCGGAAATTGAAGAGGAGGAGTGGGCTCCGCCCCCTCCCCCACCCGACACCCTGGCCGCTCCCGCAGCGGCTCCGGCGGCCGCGGAGTTCGCGCCGCCCCCGCCGTTGGACGAGGAGGCTTTTGCGCCCCCGCCACCGCCCCCGGATGCGCTCAATCTAGAGGAGACTCCGCCTGCTCCCGTCGCCGCTCCGGCGCCGGACGCGGTGGACTTGGGCTCAGCCGCGGACTTTGACTTCGGGGATTGGGCTCTGGACCTGCCGGAGGAAGAAAAGCCCGAGGACAAGCTCCAGTAGGACGGGAGCTGCGCCGCCGGACCTCTCAGTATCGCTTGCCTACCTGCGCCGTTGCGCCGCGCGCCACTCTGCCTGCTCGGCCTGCAGTCGGGCAATCTCCGCCATCACCTGATCGGTGATCTCCTGCAACCCCACCTTGTGTAGCGGGTCGTCCGCGCGCGTCTCAATCGGCGGCCCGAAACTCACCTGAATCAGCGCCCGGTGCAGGCATTTGGCGTGCGGCGGGAGCAGCAGATTGGTGCCCCCCACCGCGCAGGGGATAATCGGCGCCCCGGCGCGCGCGGCAATCAGCGCCGCCCCGCGGCCGCCCGGCTGGAGCGTCCCGTCGGGACTGCGCCCCCCCTCCGGGAACACCGTCAGCAACTCCCCCTCTTTGAGCAGGTTGACCGCGTGCCGAAAAGCCACTTTATCATCACCCTCCCGGTCCACCGGGAAGGCGTAGGTGGTGCGGATCAGCCAGTCGAAGATCGGGACCTGGAAGAGTTCTTTCTTGGCAAAATAGTAGGTGCGCCGGGGAAGCGCTGCGCCAATCGCCGGGGGGTCCATGTAGGAAACGTGGTTGGCGGCGATCAGCGCGCCGCCGCGCAGCGGCACGTGCTCGCGGCCGCACACCCGCCAGCCGCCCGCGCAGTGGAACAGCGCCGGAAACAGGGCGGCGCGGGCCAGCGTGTAGTGGGGCCAGGTCCAGGAGCGAACTTTCTGCGGGTCTTTCCTCACGCGCTTGCCTCCTGCTCGGCTGCCCGGACCAACTCCACCAGCAGCGCCACGACCTGGGCCTTTTCCATGCCGTCCGTGACCAGTAGCCGGGCGTCCGCGGCCTGACAGAGGGGCGCCACCGCCCGGGTGCTGTCCCGCTCATCCCGCTCCCGCTGCTCGGCCAGGATCTGCTCCAGCGGCCGCTCGACGCCCTGATCGCGCAGTTGCCCCTGCCGCCGCCGGGCGCGTTCCTCCTCGGAGGCCGTCAGGAAGACCTTGACCTCGGCGTCCGGCAGAACCACCGTGCCGATGTCGCGCCCCTCCATGACCACGCCGCCGCCGTGCGCCATGGCCCGCTGCGCGGCGACCAGGTGCTCGCGCACGGCCGGGATCGCCGACACCGGGGAGGAGAGATTCCCCACTTCCGGAGTCCGCACCGCCGCCTCCACGTCATCACCGTCCACGAACAGGTGCTGCTCCGTGCCGACCGGACGGAACTCAAAATGCAACTCGCCGGCCAGCCGCCCGATCGCCTCATCATCGCGGCCCAACTGCAGCCCCGCGACCAGCGTGCGGTAGGCAACCGCCCGGTACATCGCACCGGTGTCAATGAAGATGTAGCCGAGGGCCTGCGCCACCGCGCGGGCAACGCTGCTTTTGCCCGCTCCGGCGGGGCCGTCTACCGCCAGAGTTACGCGCCGGGGATCGCTCATGCGCTCTCCACCTCGGCCCCCAGGAGGCGGAGCGCCGGGACGAAATCCGGGAAGGAAGTCGCAATGAACTCGGCCCCCCGGATGACCGTCTCGCCGGTGGCGAGCAGGCCGGCGATGGCCGCCATCATGGCGATGCGGTGGTCGCCGTGGCTATCCACCACGCCGCCGCGCAGCGCCTGCGGACCGGGGATGATCAGGCCGTCTTCCGTGACCGTGACCTCCGCGCCCAGGGCGCGCAGCGCCTCGGCGGTGGTCGCCAGCCGGTCGCTTTCCTTGACCCGCAGCTCCTGCGCGTCGCGGATCACGGTCGTGCCCTCCGCCTGAGTGGCGAGCAGCGCCAGCAGGGGGACCTCGTCGATCAGCGCGGGAATCAGGTCGCCGCCGAACTCCGCCGCGCGCAGGGAGGCCGGGGAGGCGGTCACCGTGCCCACCGGCTCGCCCGCCACCAGGCGCTCCTCCGAGACGGTCAGGCGGGCGCCCATCTGCTCCAGGGCCTCGCGCAAGCCGGTCCGCGTCGGGTTCAGCAAGACGTTCTCAACGGTAATAGTGGTCGCCGGGGCCAAGACCCCCGCGACGAGGAAGAAGGCGGCTGAGGAGAAGTCGCCGGGGATGGCGATCTCCTGGCCGCGCAGGGTCGGCTGGCCCTGCAGGCGGACGGTGAGGCCGTCTACCGCCACGGTCGCGCCAAAGCCGCGCAGCATCCGCTCGGTGTGATCGCGGCTGCGCGCCGGCTCGGTGACCGCGGTCTCGCCGGGGGCATTGAGGCCGGCCAGCAAGACGGCCGACTTGACCTGGGCGCTGGCGATCGGCGACTGGTAGTGGATAGCGTGCAGCGGCGCGCCGTGCACCGTCACCGGCGGCGTGGAGCGCGGCCCGCGGGTCTCGACGAACGCGCCCATCTCCATCAGGGGCCGGGCGATGCGGTCCATGGGCCGGCGGTTGAGCGAGTCGTCGCCCTGCAGGGTGGCCGTGAAGTTCTGCCCGGCGATCACGCCCATCAGCAGGCGCAAGCCCGTGCCGGAGTTGCCCAGGTCCAGCGGGCAGCCGGGGGTCAGCAGCCCCTGCCGGCCGACGCCCTCCACCCGGAAGGGGTCCTGGCCCCAGTCGGACATCGCGACGCCCATGCGGTTCAGCGCCAGCGCCGTGTGCCGGCAGTCCTCCGCCTGCAGCAGCCCGTGGATGAGGGTCGGCCCCTCGGCCAGCGCGCCCAGAATCAGCGCTCGGTGGCTCAGCGATTTGTCTCCCGGCACCCGCAGGCGCACCGGCTCCGGCGACAGGCCCGGGCGTACGCGTAATTCACTCACTGGTCTGCATCCTCCCGTGGAACTCCCGCGCCTCCGCCAGGGCCGCGACCAGAGCCTCCCGGTCGCCCGCCTCCAGCGCCGTGAGCAGCTCGTCCAGGCACTGCTCCCAGCGGCCGGCGGCCTCCTGGACGGCCTTGCGGTTAGCCAGCAAGATCTCCGCCCACAGCTCGGGGGAGCTAGCGGCGATCCGCGTGGTGTCGCGCCAGGCGCCGGCGGTGAAGGGGGCCAGCCGCTCGGGGCTATCCCCCTCGCTCGCCGCCCGGCAGAGCGCCCAGGCCAGTAGGTGCGGCAAGTGCGAAGTCAGCGCCACGCGGCGGTCGTGCTCCGCGGGGTCCACCAGCACCGGCACCGCGCCCAGCGCCGGCACCAACTCCTGAAGCTGCGCCAGCGCGGCGGGATCGGTGGCGGCGGTGGGGGTCAGAAAGTAGTGCGCCCCGGCAAAGAGGTCGGGGCTGGCCCAGGCGAGGCCCGCCTGCTCGGACCCGGCCATGGGATGCCCGCCGACGAAGCGCACGCTCGGCGGAAGGGCCGCCGCGGCGGCGACGATGCCGGCCTTGGCGCTGCCCGCATCGGTGACCAATGCGCCGGGGGCGAGGTGCGGTCCCAGGCTGCCCAGGAGGCTGACGATGGTGTCCACCGGGGTGGCGAGGTACACCAGGTCCGCGCCCCGGACGGCGGCCGCCGGATCGGCAGTGACCTCGTCGGCAACACCCGCAGCGAGTGCCAGCCGCCGCGTCTCCGCGGAGCGGGCCACACCGATGATCTCCCGAGCCCAGCCGGCACGGCGAGCCGCGAGGGCGAAGGAGCCCCCGATCAGGCCGATGCCAATGATCGCGACGCGGTTAAAGGCCATGAGCGCGCGGTCTCCGCCTACTCCGGCTCCGCGTACTGGAGCCCCAGCGCGGTGGCCAGGTTGCGCACTTGCTCGATCAGCGACTGGAGGCGCTTGGGGGTCAGCGACTGCGGGCCGTCCGAGAGGGCCCGGTCCGGATGCGGGTGCATCTCGATCATCAGCCCGTCCGCCCCGCCGGCAATCGCGGCCAACGCCATGGGCGGCACCAGCCGGTGCAGGCCGGTAGCGTGGGAGGGATCGGCGATGATGGGCAGATGGGTCTCCAGCTTGGCGGCGGCCATGCCTGCGAGGTCCAACGTGAAGCGCGTCTCGGTCTCAAAGGTGCGGATGCCGCGCTCGCAGAGGATGACGTCCAGGTTGCCGGCGGCCATGATGTATTCCGCGGCGCGCAGCCACTCCTGCACGGTGGCGGCAAAGCCGCGCTTGAGCACTACCGGCTTGCCGGCCGCGCCGGACTCGCGCAGCAGGTCGTAGTTCTGCATGTTGCGCGCCCCGATCTGCAGGGCGTCAGCGACCGCGGCCACGCCCTCAACCTGCCGCGGGTCCATGACCTCGGTGATGAAGGGCAGGCCGGTCTCCGCGCGCGCCTGGGCCAGCAACCGAATTCCCTCTTCGCCCAGACCCTGGAAGACGTACGGCGAGGTGCGCGGCTTGTAGGCGCCCCCGCGCAGCACGGCGGCGCCCGCGTGCTTGGCGGCGCGGGCCGACTCCATCATCTGTTTCTCGGACTCCACCGCGCAGGGCCCGGCGATCACGGCGATATGGCCGCGCCCGAAGGGCACCTTGCCGATGCGCACGATGCTGGGCTCGGTCGCATGCTCCTGGCTCACCAGCTTGTAGGGGCGCAGAATCGGGACCACGCGCTCGACGCCCGCCAGGAGAGCCAACTGCTCGGCCAGCGCTTCCTTCTCCCCCTCCACCGCGCCGATCGCGCCGATCAGGGTGCGCTCCACGCCCTGCGAGAGGTGGTGCTCGTAGCCGCGCTCGGTAAGCCGCGCCACCACGTTGTCAATGTCCTTCTGCTTAGCGCCGGGCTGCATTACGATGATCATATTTGCGTCACTGCCTTTCTCGGGTCAGAATGGGACTGGGAAGTCCGGGGCAGTCTCCACTATCCCGAGCCACCGACACCTCAGATCAACGCTAATCTCAGGCTTACAGCTGGGCTCAACTGTGCGGCTCTCCCCTCAGAGTACGGCGTCACAGAACGCGTGCATGACCTCGTCGGGGGTATCGGCCGGGACCTCGCAGCCCGGGCTCAGCATGTAGGGCAGTCCGCGCGCCTGCTCGACGCACTCGCGCGCCCGCGCCCGGCACTGGTCCGGGGTGGCGGTGAGCAGGTCGCTGACGGGATCGAGATTGCCCTTGAAGCACTTCTGGGCTGAGCCGTAGACCTCGCAGGCCTGCGCGAAGGGAACGAGGTGGTCCACATTGTAGAGGTCCGCGTCGGCGGCGACCAGGTCGGGCAAGAGATTGGTGGTATTGCCGCAGATGTGCAGCTTCCACAGCGCCCCCGCCTCGTGGAGCGCGGCGGAAACCCGCTGCTCGTAGGGGAGGGCGAATTCACGGTACTGCGCGGGTGAGATCAGCGAAGCCGCGGCGTCCCCCGCGCCGACCATCGGCGCGCCGCCCGCCTGGACCTGGGCCAGCGCGAAGTCAATGACCAAGGGCGTCAGGAACTCCAGCACGGCATGCACGAAGCCGGGGTCCTCGTAGAGCATGATCATGAGATTCTGCACGCCGCACAGCGAACAGGCCTCCGCGAAGGGCAGGTCCACCCAGCCGAGCACCAGGGCCTCCTCGCCGATGGCCTGCACAATCGCGCGCGTCCCCCGGACCCGGTCGCCCATACGGCCGGCCGTGGGATCGGGACGACCCAGGCGGGCCAGGTCGGCGGGGCCTTGGACCAGGGGCCGGGCCAGGTGTGGCGGTTGGTCTTCCGGGAAGACCATCTCCCCGCCCAGGTCCGCCGACAGGCGGAAGGCATCCGAGCACGAGGTGACCGCGTCAATCCCGAAGGTGCGGAAGGCCTGGATCTGCGCCTCGGCCAGCGCCTGCCCGTCGGTCGCGTAGACCCGATACGAGGGCAGCGCCCGCTTCTGGGCAAAGAACATCAACAGCGGAAAGACGGGAGTGCGGTCTACCGGTGCGCCGCTCATCGCCGCCAGACAACGGGCTTTGGAGGTCATGGTCTCAGTCATGGTTGGCTCCGCTTAGCGCGCTGCCGCCAGCACTTCCTCCAGCTTGGCGATGAAGGCCTGGTTCTGCTCCATGATGCCCAGGGTCACGCGGATCCAGGTGGGCATGCCGAAAACGTCGCCGGTCCGCACGGTGCAGCCGCGGCACATCAGGCCGGTGAAGCATTCCTTGCAGTCCATATTGACGTTCAAGTAGATGAAATTGGCCTGCGTCGGCGCGTACTCCAGGCCGAGGCGGTCGAACTCACGGTACAGGTAGCCGCGGCCCGCCCACGCTACCTGCTGAGTGCGGGGGACCTGCTCGGGGTCCCGCAGGCTGGCGACGGCGGCCACCTGGGCCACGGTGCTGACGTTGAAGGGCTCGCAGGCCTGCTTGAGGCCGCGGGCCAGCGCCGGGGGCGCAAAGCCGTAGCCGACACGCAGACCGGCCAGGCCGTAGGCCTTGGAGAAGGTCCGCAGCACCAGCACCGACCGGCCGTCCCGGACATAAGCCAGCGACTCGGGGTACTCCGGATCGTCGGCATACTCGAAATAGGCCTCGTCCAGCACGACGACGGTCGTCTCCGGCACGTTCTCGAGCAGCCAGTCCACCTCGGCCTGCCGGACGATGGTCCCGGTCGGATTGTAGGGGTTGGAGATGAACAGCAGCCGCGTGTACTCGTTGCAGGCCCCCGCCAGGGCCTCCACGTCATGGCGCAGATCACGAGCGGGCACCGGCACGGCCTTGCAGTTCATCATCCGCGCAGTCAGCGGGTAGAGGGCGAAGGGCGGGTCGCTGTAGACAACCTCGCTTTCCGGCCCCAGCAGCGCCAGACCGGCCATGTGGATGATCTCGTCGGAGCCCCGGCCCACCACAATGGTGTCCTCCGGCATATCGTACTTGGCCGCCAACTCGCCGACCAGCTCGCGCCAGGTGGGGTCCGGGTAGAGGAATACCTCCGGGGCGGCCGAGCGGATGGCCTCCACCGCCGCCGGCGACGGGCCCAGCGGGTTCTCGTTGGAGGCGAGCTTGATGACCTCATCGAGGCCTAGCTCGCGCTTGACCTCCTCGGAGTCCTTGCCCGGCGAGTAGGGTACGATGTTGCGGATATTCGGTCGAATCAGCTCAGACAGGTCCACGGTAAACGCTCCCTTAGGCCGCCGCAATTCTGCCGAGGGCGGCGGATACAGATATGGTGGCCGCCGAGGCAGACCACCATATCAAAGCTTAGCGTGTATTGTACCACAAGCCCGCTCTTCTTGCCCTACTTTGGCTATTCCAGCTCCAACCGCAGGGGCACGCTCTGGTAGTACACGCCCAGGCTGACCTGCCCCTCGGCGGCGGGGGCGGGGTAGCCGTCTACCTCCAGCACCAGGGTGTTGTCCGCCTGGATTAGGTCGTCCCAGACGTAGAAGCGACGGTCGGGGCCGGCGGGAGCGTACTGGCCAATCGGGTGGCCGTTCCAGTAGAGCGTGGCATAGGTCGCCACGTCGTGCAACTCCACGTAGACCGGCGCCACCAAGTCCGCGGGGCGCTCGATATGCACTTCGCGGCGGTACCAGACGCGGCGGGCGGGGGCCGTCGCGGCGGGGTCCGCCCAGCCGTCGGTCGCGGCCGCCCACTGCTCGCGCTGCCCCTCGGCGCCGAGGCGCTTCTGCCAGGCGCCGCGCAGGACCTGGTCTGCCGTCACTAGCTTCGGCGGCGCGGTCAGCGCCCAGTTGCCGCCCTGCCACTGGTAGCGCAAGGCCACGGTCAGGTCCAGCTCCGCGCGGTCAGCGTAGGCGGTCAGGTCGAAGGTCGTCTGGGTGCCGGTCAGGTTGCTCCCGACGCAGACGCCGTCCACGTAGGCCCAGGCCTCCTCCCAGTAGGGGCACTCCAGGAACAGGGGCTTGCCGCGCAACTCCGGGGCCACGGTGACGCAGGCGTGGTACCAGCGGACATGCCGCCACTGGCTGCTTTCCGCATGGGGATAGGCGCGGACCTCGCGGGTGTCCTCGCTCCGCCAGCCGCTGCGGTCGGTGCTGGGCTGCGCCGGGGCGGGGCTGGCCGCCAACTCCGCCGAGTCCCAGGCGTGCGGCTCGGGGTCCGTGGTTTCCCAGACCGGGATCTCCTGCACGCCCGGGGTGCGGTACAGGACCACGGGATGGGAGAGCCCCGCGTAGATGGGGCGGCCCGAGTTGTGCCGGCCCACCAGGGTCACGGAGACGCTGAGCAGGTTTTCGCCGGGGCACAGGACACCCTCCACCGGCAGCTTCAGGCCGAAGTAGCGGAAGGCATGCGGGTAGCCGGCGGGGCGAGTCGGGGGCCAGACGCCGATCTGCTGCCCGTTGAGCGAGACGACGACCTCGACATGCGAAAGGCCCATGAATTCCAGCATGCGGGGCGGTTCCCCGCCGACGAGGAAGGTGGTCTGGTACTCGTAGGTGCCGGGATCAATGATCAGGTCGCCCTCGGGCCCGGCGGCCTCCAGCGGCAGCCAGCCCTCCTCCGCGGTGCCCAGCGTGGCGGTCCAGTCGGCTTCCGCGCGGGCCTGCGCAGGACCCAGTTCCAGCGTCACGGCGCCGGGCGCGGGCCGGGAGTGGTGCAACTCGCCCAAGCCGTCGGCTCGCGGCGTCAGGGGCAGCCGCTCGCCGTTGACGGTCAGGGCGCTCACGCCCGGCGCGACCAGCCAGAGGGTCTCGCCGGCGGGCAACTCGGCCCGCAGCGCGCCCTGCTCGTCCCGGCCGGGGCGCACCAGGCTCAGGTTGCTGAACAGCGGCACCGTGCGGCCCTGCTC
Source organism: Armatimonadota bacterium (assembly GCA_036504235.1). GTDB lineage: Bacteria > Armatimonadota > Zipacnadia > Zipacnadales > Zipacnadaceae > Zipacnadum. The sequence goes on from DASXVN010000031.1 coordinate 54,086, forward strand.
TTCGACCGGCCAGGTCTTACCCGCAACCTCCGGGGTGGTGGCGTAGAGGGTCACGTGGCAGTTGCCCAGGTCGCCCTCCACGCACTGCACCGCCGCCGTGCAGGTGAAGCAGATCTGCAGCAACTGGGCGGCGCCGGAGAACTCCGCGCACGCCGCGTGCCCCTCCGGCCCGTAGACCACGAGGCTGATATTGCCCCCGTCTTCCCAGAGGCTAAAAATCTGGGCGGAGCAGAAGTCCAGACAGCGGCCCGCGCCCAGGTCCAGGTCGGCAACCAGGGTCTGCGACTCGTGGGGGCCCATCGGCATAACGCCCTCGGCGGGCAGGCGGCGACCGTCGGGGAGGGTCAGCGCGTAGTCCAGGGGCTCGCCGGTGCTGTTGACCGCGAAGAAGAAGGTGCCGCGCTCCCCGTGGCGAGCCGTGCAGTCCACCCGGGGATCGGTGGCCAGCCAGGGGGTCGGCCAGGGGGTGGAGGCCATGAGCGCGTCGTTAAGCGACTCCAGCAGCAGGCCCAGGCGGCGCAGCAGGTAGAACTGCGGCGTCAACTCGCCCCAGGGCGAGACGGCCGCGTCATCGCCGTAGCTGGTGGTGATGTGGTCGCTGCCGTAGCCGACCGGGGTGAGGCCGCCGACGGAGATGAAATGGTTGAGCACGTTGGCGCCCATCGCGATGTACAGGCGGTCCTGCGTCGGCACCCAGGCGGGGGGCAGACTGAGGTCGCTGGGCGGCGGGTCGCCCCACAGGGTGATGGTGCTGCCGCGATACTCCAGGACCATCAGCGGATTGTCGGGGAGCTGCCGGCGGCGCAAGACGTCAGCCCAGCCACGCCAGCGGTATAGCTCGTTGACGTCGGTGTAGCAGTCCATGCCGTCCACCAGGCCCTGCGCGCCGACCAGGTTGACGCTGCCGCCGCTGTTGCTGACCAGGGGCACGGTGATCCCGTTGGCGCGCGCCTCCTGGGCCAGGCCCTCGAAGAGCGGCTTGTCGCCCCAGAAGTGCTCGTTCTCCACCTGATAGAGGATGACCGAGCCCTGCCGGCCGTGCTGGTAGGGGGCCAGGACCGGGTTGATCTGGCTGTACCAGCGGCGCTCCCAGGCCAGATGCCGGGGGTCGCCGGTGCGCCAGTCGCCCTGTTCCTCGGCCAGGAGCCAGCCGGGGAAGCCGCCCAGGTCCCACTCGTTGCACACGTACGGTCCGGGGCGCGCGAACACGTACAGCCCCGCCTGCGCGGCCAGCTCCAAGAAGCGCGCCAGGTCCCGGTCCGGCGAGGAGAAGTCCACCGTCTCGGCATCCGGCGCGTGGAAGTTCCAACCGAAGTAGCAGCCCACACAGTTCAGGCCGGCGGCGCGAGCCTTCTCCAGCCGGTCCTGCCACAGCCCGGCGGGCAGGCGATAGGGCTGAATCTCTCCCGAATATACGAAGGTCGGCCGGCCGTCAATGACGACCGCGCCCTGCTTTAGCTCCACGGACATGGTTATCGCTCCTTAGTCTCGATCGCGCCCCCTACGCCTCCAGCACGTACACGTGGCCCGGCTGCACGGCCAGGACGCCGTCGGTGACCTGCGGCGGGGTGTCGCCGTGCTCCCGGCGCACCGTCTCGCCGGCGCGCAGGGCTACCGGCGTCGGCTCGAAGCCGAAAACGACGCGGCTCTTCCCGTCGTAGCTCTCCCAGAGGCTGCCCGCGTAGTCCGGCAGCATCTCCCCCCAACCCAGCAGGGGGCGCACCCGGTCGTAGAGGTGCATCAACTCGGCGAACTCCAGGGGGAATTCGTCGAGCAAGGTCAGGGCGTACTCGGGAATCTGCTCGTCGGTGACTCCCAGGTCGGGCATATACTCGCTCATGGGGTCCTTGAGTTCATAGCCGAGGCCGAGCGGGGCCTTGAAGGCGATCAGCCGGTAGAAGAGGTCCAGGGGGATCTTGCCGGCCTTCAGGTCGGCCAGGTCGGTGCGCAGCGAGGTTTTGTACAGCACGTACTGGCGCTCGCCGGTGAAGTTGTCCAGGGTCCAGTTGTCGTGGTGCAGGTTCTGGACCCGCTCGGACTCGCCGCCGCCCAGGCCCAGGATCGGCCCGGCCAACCCGTTGCTGGAGATGCCGAAGGGGCTCTCCCCCTCCACGTACCACTGCGAGCCGAGGTCGTTGCAGCGCTTCTGGATGGCCAGCACCGCGTCCTGCTGGGGCCGGAGTTGCTCGTCGGCGTAGTTGACGACCATCATCATGAAGTTGGGGTAGGAGTCCACGAACAGGTCCTTGAGCCCCAGGTCGCGGATCCAGTGCTCCAGGTTGGCGGCGAAGCGCTCTCCGTAGGGGCCGTTGAAATCGCCGGAAGTGGCGACGCGCGTAGCGGGACAGTAAGGCAGTCCGGCGTTGCCGATTGCGCCCCAATCGGAATGCTCCGCCAGCAGCGGCGAGGTCGGGCACTCAATCGCCAGGTGCCCGGCCACCCAGTGCATTACCGACAGATGGCTCTGCTCGGCCTGCGCGACCAGCTCCCGCACCCGCGCGTCGCCGCCGACGCTCTCCGCGAAGCGGAAATCACGCGGGCAGCAGGGGTTGTGCGAGGTGATCATGTTGGCCACGATCTGCACGTCGGCGGTCATGTTGCAGTCGTTCATCATCGGCAGCCACCAGTACTTGAACCCCAACTCCTCCATGCGCGGCAGCAGGGTCGACACGTTGTCGATGAAGCGGTTGTAGCGCTCCATGTCGCGGGTCCAGTAGCCCAGGGACAGGCCGCACTCCGGCGAGCCCTCGGTCATCCCCGCTTTGTCCCGGTAGTGCCCCGCGCAGAAGTCCCAGCAGCCCAGCCAGCGGTTGCGCCCGGCCCAGAGGTCCTGGGCCTCCGGCGTGGCGTGGAAGACCACGTAGCGCCAGGTGGTGCCCAGCGCCTGGCCCGCCGCTTGCCAGTGGTCATCGAAGTACTGGAAGAGGTTGCGGCCCCGCTCCTTGTGCAGCAGGCTCATGATGAAGGTGGGGTCCTCGAAGTACATGAGCAGCGACCCCGGCGGGCCGGTCTGGAAGTCGAAGCACTGCACGTAGGCAAACCGGGGGCGCAGTTGCATGAAGCTGAAGAAACGCTTGCCCACCCGCTTGAACTCCTCGGAGGTGGTGTGGCGCGAGTCCACGGTGGCGGTGTGCTCCGGCTTGATATAGCCGCCGCGGTTGATGGTGGTGTTGCCCGCCGCGGCGCCGCCGATCTCCCAGGTCTGGCGGTCCAGCAGGTGGTGCACGACGACCTCGGGGGAGTCGAACTCAAAGCGGTAGCCGAAGCCGAGGAACTCCTCGCCGCGGACGGTGACCGCGTGGGGCTGGAGGTACCAGCGCAGGGTGCCGGTGACCGGCGCTTTCCGGAGTTCCGTGCTGATCTCCTGGTTGTAGGCGTCCGGCTTCTCCTGGTAGTAATCCACCCGGGCCGTAGCCTGCGCCACCAGGACCACCTGGTCGCCCTCCACGCGAGCGTCCTGCAAGCGGTAGCTCTCGAAGACCAGGCCGGTCTCGGTGGCGATCGCGGGGGCCAGGGGATAGCTGCCGTCCCGCAGCGGCACGCCCGCCACAGTGACGGCGGTCAGGCCGGCCACCTCGGGGCGGCTGAAGTCGAAAGAGAGGCTCACGCCGTCGCCCAGTTGCACCTGCGCGGTCCCGGCGGAGAGGTCAAGCTGCACCTGCGGCTGACTAGACATGGAAGGCACCTACCCTGAGTCAGGATTCCGGCAAGCGAAAACCGCGCCCAGGGGAGGGCACGGTCTCGATTTGGTTTGAACCGGTTGTTCCCCGCGCGGGGGCTATTACCTTCCGCACATGTAACGTCTCACAAATCAAGGCCGCCGGCGCGCCGGCAGCATCGTTAGGGCATCCAGGGCGGCTCCAAGGCGCGCTCGTAGGCGACACATGCGGGGCACCAACACATGTGCCACATGAACTCGGCGTACTCCTCGCGGGAAACGGCTATTTGCCGCTCCGGCCGGAGGTCGTCGAGCAGAATCTGCCGGGCGCGCTCGCAGGTCACACTGGAGACCCCGCCTACCCGCGCCCGCCGGAACTCCGCCCTACCTGCCTGCCCAGTCATACTCGTTGCCATGATCCACCCCACAACCACGAAGAGTGCGATCCCCCACGGGGAAACGATTTCTGGGCAGTCTGACGCAGGCGCGGGGACGTTGGTTCAGTGCAGGCAGCAGGGGGGGCCAGCAAGCTCGAAAGGGCGGAGAGCGGCGCCCGACAGCACGCGCTATCCGCCCCTATTCTGGCGAAAGACTACCCGCCGGCGGTGTACTTGATGATGCACTCGCCGGTCTGGCCGGAGGGCTTGCTGACGCCCTCCAGGTGCGCGCCGCCGCCCAGGGCCTTGCTTAGCGCCCGGTTCACGCCGGGGGCGAAGGGGCAGCAGCCCTTCATCTCCCGCGCGCGCAGCCGGTCGTTGCCAAAGCACAGGTGACAGCCGCGAATATCCACGGCGATCTCGTCGCCCTCGGCGCGGACCTCCACTGACTCGGCCATGCCCAACTCGTCGCGCAGATAGCCGGCCAGACGGTCGGAGAGTTCCTCCCGGGTCAGCTTCTCCCCGCCCAGTTGGTCAATGAAGGGCTGGAGCAGATTGCCGCCCAGCTTGATCCGAAACTTCTCGACCTCGTCGGCCGGCAGGGCGCAGACTACGCTCTCATGGTAGCGTGCGAGGTAATCGCGCGCCATTTGCGGGGTTTCCTTAGTCGCCACCGCAGCAGCAACCTTCCGACTTCTTGAGCACCAGCGGCTTGTCGCAGCAGGTGGCCTCGACATCGCAGGCCTCGTGCCCGCACGCGTCGCTGCTACAGGTCTCCTTGACGACCAGTTCCAGACCGCAATCCTCACACTGACAAACCAGCACATCGCCGGGCTTTACTTTCATGATTGTTGCCTCCTGACAGGGGTGAGTACGGAACGTCTGGTTCTTTGACGGCGACGCGGCGACCTTTGTTCGCGGGGGCAGGAGAGCGCGGGCGCAAGAGGAACAATGCGGTATAACGTTATGCAACCGGCAAGCAGACGACTGGGGAGAGTAGATCATGAAGGACGAAGCTGAGACCGAGGAAGAAGACCTTACTCTCCGCTGGACGCGGCGCTCGACCGTCATCCTGGTCGTGCTGTTGGCCCTAGCGGCTGGGTGGTGGCTGTGGGCGCGGTATGGCGACATGCCGCTGCCGGTGCGCCGCGCCCTCCCGCCTCCCGCTGCCACCGCCGAGGCCTTCAAGCAACAGGCCACCGATCTCGTCGCCGCAGGCAAGTTTCTCGAGATCATTGACCTGGCCACAGCGACCCTGGCGGCGCACCCGGAGATGGCCGCAGCATATGAGGCTCGGATGGAGGCGGAGAGTTCCCTGGGAAGGTTCACTGCGGCCCGGGCGGACCTCGATCGCGCCCTGGCCCTGAGCCCCGACAACGCATTCTTATTCCGCCTCCGCGCAGTACTGCCGCGCAAGTCGGGCGCGAGCGGAGCTAAACAGGACTTGCTCCGGTCCCAGGCGCTGTACGAGCGCGACCTGCGAGCCAATCCCACGGATCTCAAAGCGCTGCTCGGAAGCGCCCGAGTCCTGGATCTCCTGCATCAGGACGCGGCTGCGCTGGCGGCGATTGACTTCGCCGTGGACCAGCACCCGGACTCAGCCGGGGCCCTGCGCACCCGTGCGCTGCTCCACCAGCACGCGAAGGACTATGCGCCCGCGCTGGCTGATTACGAGAGGGCGATCGCGCTGGAGCCGCGCTCGGTGTGGGGTTACCTGGACAGGGCACGCTGCTACCATGCGATAGCGGACTACGACGCGACGCGGGCCGACCTGGACGCCGCGCTGACGATCAACCCGGACTGCCTTACTGTCCTGAACGAATACGGGTGGCTACTCGAAGCGAGCGGTCACTACAGCCAGGCCCTGCCCTACCACAACCGCGTACTCAGGCTGGACCCGACCAACCGCGACGCTCTCTTCCACAGCGCCTACTGCTATTACTACATGGGCCAGTATCGCAGATGCACTAAGCGCGCCGCGCGTTATCTCGAACGCTGCGGCGAGGACCCGGCGATCTACAACTTGAGGGGCAACGCCCGGATGAAGATCCGCTATTATGACCTCGCCCGCGCGGATTTCCAGCGAGCGGTCGCCCTGGACCCAGGCGGCGAGTCTGGGGCGGCGGCCCGGGATAACCTGGCGGGCTTGGACGAGTGGCAGCAGGAGTGGCAGAAGTACCTGACGCGGCAGTCGCGAATCCGCATGCCGGCGTACTAGATGGTCACCTCACCCCTCCCCCCTTCTCCGGCCCCCTCGGTTGCTACCTCTCCACCGATTGTGCTAAACTAACTAGGTTGTCTGCACGTCTCAACGAATAATGGCCCTCCGGCGCTGCGCCCGGTTCTCTGCGGGTGGCTGTTTGCCTGCGACCACCAAGACTTGGAGTGTCTCTGTTGCCCAAGAACTACGACGTTCTGCCTGAATTTGACCGCGGTCAACTGACCTTCGACCCCATCCCCACCTTCTCGTACCAGGGTGACCTGGCTACCGAGTTGCAGGCGGGACTCGCGCCGCATGACGCTTGGGGTTTGCTTGATTCCATGCTCTACGTGCGCCTGTTTGAGGAGATGATTATTCGCCTCAAGGACGGCAAGTTCGACCAGTTGCCGGGCCTCAAATTCATCGGCGCCACCCACCTGTCCATCGGACAGGAGGCCGTCGCCGTCGGGGCGATGTCCGCCCTGCAGTGGGACGATCTGATCACCAGCACCCACCGCGGCCACGGCCACTCCGTCGCCAAGGGCTACTACTGGCTGCAGGGGGCCAGCGTTGACCAGTTGGCCGCTTTCATCGGCACCGAAGTGGACCTGACGGACCGGCCGGGGCTGCTGGACTGCGCCCTACAAGTGCATCTCAACCGCGCCATGGCCGAGCTGTTCGGCAAAGAAGAGGGCTACTGCCGCGGGCGCGGCGGGGGCATGCACATCGCCGACTTCAACATGGGGCACCTGGGGGCCAACGCCATTGTGGGCGGCTCGTACGCCATCGCCGCCGGCGCCGCTTTGGCCTGCGACAAGCTCAGCAACGGCAAGGTCTGCCTCTGCCTGATCGGCGATGGCGCCACCAACAACGGCATCGCCCACGAGGCCTACAACTTCGCCACCATGAGCCAGTTCAAGCGCGGCCTACCGGTGGTCTACCTAATCGAGAACAACCAGTATGGGATGACCGGGCAGCAGCGCAACGAGGTCACCGGCGTGGACTACCTGGCTCGCCGCGGCTCGGGCTACAACCGGGAGAACATGCACGCGGAGGTCGTCAACGGCATGGACGTGCTGGCGGTCCGCGACGCCGTGGCCCGCGCCACCGAGCTGTGCCGCAACGGCGAGGGCCCGGTACTGCTGGAGGCCATGACCTACCGCTACATGGGCCACTCGCTCTCCGACGACCGCACCACCTATCGCTCCAAGGAAGAGGAGGCCGCCTGGCGCGCCCAGGACGCCCTCGACCATTACCAGGAGCAGCTCACCACGGCCGGCTTGGCCACCGCGGACAAGCTGCAGGTGCATCGCCAGCTCGCGCAGGAGCGCATTGACCGCTCCACTTTGTTCGCCGCCACCGCGACCGACCCGGACCCCTCGACCATCTACGAGGGGCTGTTCGCCGACACCAGCACCGCCCAGGCTGATCCCGCGTGGGAGACGCCGGCGGAGCAACTGGTCGGCGAACTGCCCAAGGCGCGGCGCTCCACCCAGGCGCTGCAGCGCCACACCGTCACCGAGGCACTGCTCGAGGAGATGCTGCGTGACAAGCGCGTGGTGCTCTACGGCGAGGACGTGGCCGACTACGGGGGCGCTTTCGCCGCCACCCGGGGGCTGTTTGAGGTCTTCGGCCGCGAGCGGGTCTTCAACAGTGCCATCTCTGAGGCTGCCATCTGCGGCACGGCTTGCGGAGCGGCTATGGCCGGGTTGCGGCCGGTTGTCGAGCTGATGTACATTGACTTTGTCCTCATGGCCATGGACCAGGTGGGCAACCAGATCGCCAAGAACCGCTATATGTTCGGTGGCAAGGCCAAGCTGCCGCTGGTCATCCGCACCACGATCGGCGGCGGCAAGGGCTACGCGGGACAGCACTCGCAGAGCCTGGAAGCCGTCGTTGCCATGATGCCGGGTCTCAAGGTCATCGCCCCGGCCACCCCGGCCGACACCAAGGGGCTGCTCAAGGCCGCCATTCGCGACGATAACCCGGTCATCTTCATTGAGCACCAGCTCACCTACCTGGAACGCGGCGAGGTGCCCACCGAGGACTACACGATCCCCCTGGGCGTGGCCCGCGTCGCCCGCGAGGGAACCGATGTGACGTTAGTAGCGTACAGTTATATGTACTACCGAGCGATGGCCGCGGCTGAGGCCCTGGCGGCCGAGGGGATCAGCGTGGAGGTCGTCGACCCCCGCACCCTGATTCCACTCGACGTGCCGACGATTGCCGCCTCGGTCCGCAAGACCGGCCGGCTGGTCGTAGTCCAGCAGGCACCGGAAACCGGCTGCTTCGGCGAACATATCGCCTATGCCGTACAGCGCGAGATCTTCTCCTCGCTGCAAGCTCCGGTGCGCCTGGTGGCGGCCTGCAACGTGCCGCCGCCGATGGCTCCGCCCCTGGAGCAATTGAACATTCCGTCCGTGGAGCGTATCGCCGCGGCCGTCCGCGAGACGCTGCGCGGCTAGTCCGGCCCGCTACCCGAGGGGGAACTTCGTTTGGGAATGAATAAGCCGCTCTTGCGGAATCTGACCGTGGGCCTGGCGGGGCTGTTCCTGTTCGGCCTGCTGCTGCATAGCAGCGCGCGGGACCGCGCCGCCGCGGAAACGCAGGCGGCGCCGCTGGTGCCCGTGCGCACGGCGGTGGCCCCCGCTCCCGCCTGGGACCCGGACGCCCTCCAGGTCGGCTACTCCCTCCCCGGCCCCGGCTCGGCGAGCATGACGGCCGACAGCACCATGCCCCAGTATGGAGCGGCCCTGGGCCTGCTCGACGGGGCGCTGCTGGCCGGCGACGACAGTAACGCCGCGCACTGGCTGGCCGCCGGGCTGCTGATGAGCCAGGGCGATCTCCCTGCGGCTCGCTCGCAACTGCGTCGGGTCATCGCCGACTCGTCGGACGACTCCATCCTGGGCCTCAAGGCTCGCCTCCTGCTCAACGGGCAAGTGGGGCAGCGCAAGCTCATCGCCCTGGCCTTCGACGACTTTCCCTTCCCCAAAGAGTCCCTGCAACTGCTCAACGTCCTGTCGCAGTATCACGCGCCCGGCACCTTCTTCGCCATCGGGCACAAGGTCCGCGACTATCCGGACCTGGTCGCCCTGGCGCTGACGCAGGGGCACAGCATTCAGAACCACACCTATCACCACTATCGTCTCACCGACCTGACCGCCGTCCAGGTCGCTGACGAGTTCAACCTCTGCTCGCGTACGATCCGAGATTTTACCGGCGTCACGCCGCGCTACCTGCGCTGCCCGCACGCCGCTTTCAACGGGTCGATCGAGAAGATCGCTACGCAGTGCCATCTGGTTTGCGTGGACCCGATCGTCACCAACATCTACGACATGTCGGCCTCCAGTGACTTGATCTACCGCCGCTGCATGCAGCGGGCCCGACCCGGCGCCATTTTCGCGCTGCACGACGGTCTGCCCGCTACCATCAAGGCAATGCCCCGCGTGATCACCGACCTGCGCGCGCAGGGCTATGAATTCGTCACCGTAGACCAACTGCTTAGCAGTGGAGCCACGCCGCCCACCGCGCACCCCACGCGGGGCGCGCAGACCCGAGCGGCCGGCGGGTTGGACCTCGCCGCGCTCCTGGGCGGCCAGCTAGCGGCCTCGGCCGAGCCGGAAGCGGAGCCCTCCACTGCACCGGCGCCCTTGCAGTTCTCGATGAGCCCGCGCCCGGCGGTGGCCGTGGGCGGCGGGCAGTAGCCGCGACTTCCCGACTTTTCCGCAACCGAAAAGCCCCTCTCGGATCGAGAGGGGCTTTGTAGTTCCTGAGTGGCGCGAGGCCGGACTGCTAGCCGCCAATCTTTTCGATGGCTTCCTTGATCCGCAGCAGCGCGACCAGGGAGCCTTCCCCACCGTATAGGTGGCCCATCCAGATCTCCGGGATCACCATCGCCTCTACGTCCTGTAGCTCGCGCATGACGCCCACGAGATCGGTCATCCCCTCGCCGAACTGGAGGGCCTCCGCGTCGGTGCCGGAGCTGTCGGCCAGGTGCAGATGGCGGATGTGGGGGCGGATGATCCGCAGGTAATCGAGCAGGTCCTGGCCCACCAGATTGCACTGGAGTTGCGCGTGGGACAGGTCAAAGCACAGGTGCAGATCGCGCGCCGCTGCGAAAGCCGCGACCTCCTCGGCGTCCACGAAGATGTTGTGGTGCCACTGCCCGCCAAAGTACCAGGGGAAGGGCGGCATGTTCTCCAGCAGCACCTCCACCCCGGTTTCGCCCGCCAGTTGGTCCAAGGAGGCATGCAGGTTATCGAGCAGCACCTGGGGGTCCGGCACCCGCTCCTCGTAGCTCATGCCCCCGGGATGCAGCACGATCAGCACCGGGTCCTGCTGCTCGGGGAAGCAGGCATCGTGGAGGTTACGCGCCGTCTCCAGACTGCGGCGGACGACCTCCAGGCTGTCCGCACGCTGGTCGGCGTCCTCCCCGCACAGGTCCAACAGTTGCCCGTGGTAGTACTCCGGCACGTGCAGGGACATGCGCCCGGGGAACCGGCGGGTCGGAATCTGCGGGTGATCGAGATCGTAGTCGGTGAGGTGGAACTCCAGCAGGTCCGGCTGCCACTCCGCGATCCGCTCGCAGTCGCGGTAGCGGACCACGCAGCCCCAGGGCCGCGGGAAGTCGCGCGTCACGCGCGTGGGCGTCAGGTCCGTGAAGTCCGACTCGCGGAACTGCTCGCCCTGCTTCACGTCGCGGGGCAAGGGGCGCCCCAAGAGCTCGCGGTAGCGCTGCGGGCTGACCCCGCTGCCCGGCCCCAGGGCCTGGAGCATGTCGCGGGTCAGCGCCTCGCCGGCGCGCAGGTCGCGGGCCGCGGCCAGACTCTTGCGCAGGGAGTGGCGGTTGAGGAACTCGCCCCGGGAGAGGGAGCGCCCCCCGCCGCCCAGGGCCTGCTCCAGGGCGCGGATGTCGCGTACCTGCTTGAGGAGGCCGGCCGGCTCCAGGCTCGCCGCGTGGTCCAGCCCCGGCAGGGTGCGGTCCATCGTGATGTGCCGCTCGATCAGAGAGGCGCCCATGCCGACCGCGGCGGTGGAGATGGCGATGCCTCGCTCGTGCCCGGAGTAGCCCACCGGCACGCCGAACTGGCGCAGTTGGTCCATCCCCCGCAGGTTGACGTTCTGGAAGGCCGCCGGGTAGGCGGATTGGCAGTGGAAGAGCGCAAACTGGGCCCCCGCCGCCTGCAGTAGCCCCACCGCGTGCTCGATTTCCGGCCAGGAGGACATGCCGGTGGAGACCAGCAGCGGCAGGCCGGTGCGCGCCAGGTACTCCACCAGGAAATCGTTGGTGAGATCGGCGCTGGCCAGCTTGAGGGCCGCCACATCCAGATCCATTAAGAAGTCCACGCTGGGCCGGTCCCAGGGGGTGCAGAGGAACTCCAGCCCGCGCTCCCGGGTGTACTCCGCCAGCCGGCCGAGGTCCGCGTCGGACAACTCGGCCTGCTGCAGGAAGGGAATGAGGAACTGCAGTTCCTTGTCGCTGCTCTCCAGGTTCTCAATCGTCTCCGCTGAAAACTGCTCGGTGAGCACGCGCTTTTGGAACTTGACCGCGTCCGCCCCGGACTCGGCGGCCAGGTCAATGAGCTGCCGTGCCAGCCGCGGATTGCCGTTGTGGTTGATACCGATCTCGGCGATGAAATAAACGGGTTGGCCGGCTCCGACCAGCTTATCGCCAATCCTGATGGTTGCGGCTTCCATGAGTAGTTCCCCTTTGGGACGTTCCGGGGTTACCGGCCGACGCTTTCCCGTAGGGGCGGAAGTTCGGCGTCCGCGCCGAATCTCCGCCCGCGAGTGGCGCTAACGTGTGTGGCTGGCGCGGGCGGAGATTGTCCCGCAGACGGGTCAACTTCCGCCCCTACAAACGGCAACGGCACGCCGGCCATACCAGCGACTAGGCTTCGATCGACTCGGGGATTTCCAGGCCAGGCGCGGCCAGGTCGCGGAAGGCCTCCAGCATGATCCGCTTCTTCTCCAGCGGCACGCCGATCGCGTTGCCGTCGCCGTAGTCGCTGAGGATGAACCCGCCCGTCGGGGTAGACCAGTGCTTGTAGAGCAGCGCGGCCTCCTCGCGGATGGCCTCCGGGTTCTTCCAGGGCAGGGTCATCTGGATGTCACAGGTGGTCTCAAAGCAAATCTTCCCGGCGTAGCGCGCGCCGATCTCCTCGATGCCCAGGTTGCGAGGCTGCTGGAGGTTGACCACATCCAGCTTGCAGTCAATCCACTCGCCGATGACCTCATTCACGTGGCCGCAGGAGTGCATCCAGGAGTGCATCCCCGCGTCGTGCTGGGCGGCGAACAGGCGAGTGTAGCGGTCCTTGAAGAACTCGCGCCACATGGGCATCTGGATGAAGGTGGACTGCTGCGTACCCCAATCATCGGTCATGCCGAAGCCGTGGATGCGCCCGCCGAAGCGCCGCCCCAACTCGCGGGCCAGGCCCACGGGGAAGGCCAGCACCCGCTCGGCCAACTCGTGCACCAGCGCGGGCTGCTCGTACATGGCGACGAACAGATTGTCCATCCCCAGCAGGTAGTGCATGCGCTCAAAGAGCGTGAAGCCCAGTCCGGTCACCACATATTTGTCCCCCGCGCCGGCCAGCGCCTCCTCGATCGCCGCGTAGCGGTGGTCGTCGGTGGGATCGGGCCAGGGAACCTGGTCCATATCCTCAATTCGCTGGAGCGGGTGCCCCTTGGGCTGGCCCATATTGGTGATCCCGCTGGCCGGATCGGGGCGCTGCCACTGGCAGCCCCACTCATCGGTATCATTGTTCTCACTCTTCCAGCCGGTGCCTACCTGCAGGGGCACTCCGAAGGTGTCGTCAATCCCCATGGAGGTAAAGCGCAAGGGCAGGCGCTCGGGGGAGTCGAACTCAATCGCTCGTCGTACAATTTCGTAGGAAGTCATGCAAATCCTCTCGCAGTCAGGTTAGCGCAAAGCGGCTTCGATCAGGTGTTGGGCGTGTTCGCCCCGGGCTCGGGCCTCCGGCTCGGTATCGGCCTCGGCCATGATGCGGATGATCGCTTCGGTGTTGCTGGGGCGCACGTGCAGCCAGGAGCCGTCGGGCCAGGAGATGCGCAGGCCCTCGGTCTCGTCCAGACTGCCCTCGCCCGCGTAGGCCTCGCGGAGGGCCAGTTGCACCCGCTGCACCCGCGCGGCCGGGCACTCCACGCGCAGCTTGACCATCGCCGCGGGCGGGAAACCGGCGACCCACTCAGATAGCTTCTGCTCACGGCGCGCCAAACCTTCCAGGATCAGGCACATGCCCCGGTGCGAGTCGCGGCAGTAATGCAGACGCGGGTCGATCACGCCGCCGTTGCCCTCCCCGCCAAAGGCCGCCGGCTCGTGACCGGCCTGCCCCCAGGCCCGCGCCTCGGCCTGCATCATCTCGACCACGTTGATCTCCCCCACCTTGGCGCGGAAGACCGGGCAGCCCCAGCGGCGGCCGACCTCCTCCAGCAGGCGGGAGGCCGAGAGGTTGGTCACCAGCGGCAGCGGACCGCGCGCCGCCACGACCTCCGCGGAGAGCGGCACGGTGAATTCCTCGCTGATGGGCAGGCCGCGCTCGTCAATCACCGCCAGGCGGTCGGCGTCGGCATCCTGCGCGAAACCCAGGTCCGCGCCCAGCTCCGGCACCGCCGCGGCCAACGCGCCGAGGTTCGCCGGCAGCGGCTCCGGCGGCCGGGCGAAGTGCCCGGTGGGCTCACCGTTGAGCACCGTCACCTCGCAGCCCAGCTCCTCCAGCAGGCGCGGCGCCAGTTTCGTGCCCGCGCCGTTGCAGCAGTCCACGACCACGCGGAAGCGCCGGCGGCGGATCAACTCGACGTCAATATTCTCCAGCAGCAGCCCCAGGTGCAGGTCCAGCGCCGTATCATCGTAGTGCAGGTCGCCGATTTCCTCGTTGGGGACCAGCGTGAAATCGCCCTGGTGGAAGACGTTGAGCAGCTCCTCCGCCTGGTACGGGTACAGGAAGACCCCGTCCGCGCGGATGAACTTGAGCGCGTTCCACTCCTGCGGGTTGTGGCTGGCGGTGATGGCGATGCCGCCGTCATAGTTGTCGCTACGGCTGATGGCGATCTGAAGGGTGGGTACCGGCACCACGCCCAGGTCCACCACCCGGCAGCCGCTGGCCAGCAGCGCGCCGGTGAGCGCCTCACGCACCATCTCGCCGCTGGGCCGGGTATCGCGCCCCAGGGCCACGCGGCCCCCGGTGAGGTACGTGCCAAAGGCCTGGCCCAGCGCGGAGACGAGCTGCGGCGTGAAGGACTCGCCCACCACGCCCCGCACTCCCGAGATACCGGTCTTGAGTGTCCTGATTCCGGGCATGGCTACATCGCCCGCCTGACTTTGGTGAGATACTGTTGCAGCAATTGGTCGGTCTCCTCGGCGGTCGGGGTCTCCACGATGACCCGGATGATCGGCTCGGTCTGCGAGACCCGCACGTGCACCCAGCGGCGGTCGCCGCGCAGCAGCAGCCCGTCCTCCTGGAGGCGGTCGGTGACCCACGCCGGCTCCGGCTCTTGGCGCAGGCGCTGTAGGACCGAGTAGGCCTGCTCCGAGGGGCAGGGCAGTTCCCGCTTGGCCATCACCAGGCGCGGGACGACCTCGGCAATCAGCTCGCTCAGGGACGCCCCAGACTGCGCCATCAGGTTCAGGACATGCACCATCGCCGCCTGGCCGTCGTGAGCGTAGTTCAGTCGCGGGAAGACCACGCCGCCGCTGCCCTCTCCGGCGATTGCGGCCTGATAGTTGAGCGCCGCCTCGGTGATGAAGGCCTGGCCAATGCCGGTGCGGTGCACCACGCGCCCGTAGCGCCGGGCCACTTCCTCCACGGCCAGCGAGGTCGAGTAGTTGGTCACCACCGACCCGGGATCGCCGCGGCGCAGGATCATTTCGGTGCACAGGCACATGGTGGCTTCCTCGCCGGCGGGCGCGCCGGTCTCGCTGACCACGCCCAGCCGGTCGCCGTCCGCGTCGTGCGCGAAGCCCACTGCCGCATCGGTCGCGCGGACCAGCGCCTGCAGTTGGCTGAGGTTCTCCGGGCTGGGCTGCGGCGGGTGCGGGAAGGGCAGATGCGTCTCCGTATTGATCGCCACCACTCGGCAACCGAGCGCCTCCAGCAGCCGCGGCGTGTATAGAGAGCAGGCCCCGTTGGCGCAGTCCACGGCCACGGTGAAGTCTCGCGCCCGGATCGCGGCCCGGTCCACCTGGGCCAGCACCGCCTCCAGGTGCCGCTCGCCGGCCTGCGGGTCGGTCTGCAGGGGGCGCAACTCGTCCCAATGCGCGTCCGAAAAGCGCCCCAGGTGGTAGATGTCGAGCAGCTCTTCGCTCTGGCGGGGGTTGAGGAAGATCCCGTCGTCGCGGATGAACTTGAGCGCGTTCCAGCTCGCGTCGTTATGGCCGGCGGTCACGGCGATCCCGCCGGTCGCCGGAGAATCCTTGATCGCTAACTGCAGCGCCGCGGTGGGACAGATGCCCAGGTCCACGACCTCGCAGCCGGCGGC
This sequence comes from Armatimonadota bacterium, assembly GCA_036504235.1. Taxonomy (GTDB): domain Bacteria; phylum Armatimonadota; class Zipacnadia; order Zipacnadales; family Zipacnadaceae; genus Zipacnadum. Next base: position 69,819 of record DASXVN010000031.1, read on the forward strand.
CATCAGCCCCGCCCGCACCGAGGCCGACACCATCGGCCCGGAGCGCCGGGTGTCGCAGCTCAGCAGCACCCGTCCGCCGCCCAAGTAGGTGCCAAAAGCCTGCCCGAAGTCCACCAGCAACTCCGGCGTAAGCGTCTGCCCAATGATGCCGCGGACTCCCGCGACGGATATTTTGAGGACTCTCATACGCGCCTCTATTCTGGGTAGCACAGGCTTCCAAGCCTGTGCGGCTGCCGGGCCTCACCCCCGGCCCCTCTCCTGGCAGGAGAGGGGGGAACGGCTGCGGCTCTATCCCGGAGGGGCCGAATACGAGGATGTTCGCAACGCGAACACCGCAAGTATCCGGCCCAGGGCAACCGCTAGGCCTGGGCCGGATACTTGCGCGCGCCCGGCGCAGACGCCGGTCGTGCTCGTATTCGGCCCCTCCGGACGACAAGGGCGGGTACGACCGTCAGCCCACCTCCACCGTCACTCCTCCGCGCGGCTCGACGATGAAGGCCTTCCCGCCGGCGGCGTTGAGAGCCGCGGCGACCTCAGCTTGGCGGCCCGGCGCGTAGGCGAACATCGCCCCGCCGCCGCCCGAGCCGTTGAGCTTCCCGCCCAGCGCCCCGGCCTGCACCGCTACCTCGATCAGCTCGTCCAGCTTGGGGTGCGAGACCTCCACGCCCTCGCGGAGCTGGCGCTGGTGCTCCAGGAGCATCTTGCCCAGCCGCGGCGGGTCCACCTCCCCGGAGGCCAGCATCGCTCGCGCCTCCTGGCACAAATCTCGGTTCACAAACTGCGCCTGCAAGGGCCGGCGCTGCTCCTCGGGGAGGCCCGCCGCGAACGAGGCGATCTCCTCCCAGGGAGTGACGCGCAGGTCAAACTCCGGGAAATGCACCTGCAACTCGGCCACCGCCTGCTTCACGAATACCCGCGTCCGCAGCAGCATCGCCGTGGTCTGCTTGCGCACCCGGCTGTCGGCGAGGACGAAGCCGTCCAGGGGCGCGGGCAGCCGCTCCGCCGTGATCGGCTCCTGGCAATCAAGGTAGAGCAGCCCGCCCAGGGCCGAGGTGTAGTGATCCATCATCCCGCCCGGCTCGGCGAACTCCAGGACCTCCCCCCGGTGCGCCAGCCGCGCCACGGTCAGCGGCTCGGGGACCTCGCCGGTCGCCGCGGTCAGCAGCAGCGCCGTCCACGCCGTCACCAGGGCCGAGGAACTCGAGGTTCCGGAGTTGATCGGGATGGTCCCGCGCACGGTGGCGTCCAGACCGGGGAAGTCGCACCCCTCGCGCCGCAGCACCCGCACCACCGAGGGCAGGTAATCGCGGTTGTGCCGAAATTCCCGCCCCTCGCGGGCCGAGAAGCAATCCTGCTCGCCCAGGTCGGGGAGGTCCAGACAGATCTGGTCGTCCCCCCGCGGAGTGGCCACGATCTGGATGTCGAGATTGATAGCGCAGGCAATGACGCTAAGTCCCAGGAAATCTTGATGCTCGCCAAAGAGACAGAGGCGGCCGGGCGCGGAAACGGCTAGTCTATCCCACATTGATTTGATGCCTTTACCGGGGCAAGTGTTGCTCAAATCGCCCAATAGTTGTACTCTTTTAGTGTATGAACGTCTCCTTCGCCTGTCAAGCGCCGCGAGTTGAGCTAGCGCCGGCCCAGGACCCGGTCATTTTCTGGTGCGAGAATGAACGAGCCTACAAACACGCCGTCACGCTCCTCGACCAACTCGGTCGGCGCATCGTGGTGGGGCGTAGCGTGGCGGAGACCGTCCAGGCGATCCTGGAGTATCCTCTCTCCACGCTGCTGCTGGTTTCTTTTGTCGAGGTGCCGCCCGCGCACGCCCAGGCCGCCTGCCGCCGCTTCCGCATGGAAGCCGGGGAACGCAAGTTGCGCCTGCTGGCGCTCCTGGAACCCGCCCAGTTGGATAGTTTTGACCCCACCTGGGGCGTGGATGACTTCTCCGTGTTCCCCGGCGACCCCCGCGAGTTGACCGTCCGCATGAACCTGATCATCTGGCGCGACGCCAACCTGCAGACCGACGTGCTGATCAAGGTCGGCCCGGTGCTGATTAACGCCCAGCGCCACGAGGTGCTGGTCGAAAACGTGCCGGTGACCCTGACCATCAAGGAATACCAACTACTGGTTTTCCTCGCGAGTTCCCGGGATCGGGTCGTCACGCGCGAGGCCATTCTCGATGCCGTCTGGGGCGAGGACTACTACGGCGGAGCGCGGACCGTGGATGTCCACATCCGGCGGCTGCGCGCCAAGCTCCCGCCGCTGGCCCCCTGTATCGAGACGGTGCATGGGGTCGGCTACCGCTTCACCCCGACCCTGGCGGCGGACTAATGGCCACCCTCGCCGACCACGTCGCTCAAGTCCGCCTGCGCCTGGCCGCGGCGTGCGCCCGCGCCGGCCGCTCCCCTCAGGACGTCACCCTGGTCGCCGCCACCAAGACGCGCGCGGTCGCCGAAATCATTGAACTGCTGGACGCCGGGATCCGTCATCTGGGGGAGAACTATGTACAAGAATTCCTGGACAAACGTGAACCTATTGACAAGGCGCGGCCCGGCTGCGTATCATGGCACCTAATTGGGCGCCTCCAGCGCAACAAAGTGAAGTATGTAGCGGGCGAGGTGGCCCTCGTGCACTCGGTGGACAGCCTGGAGTTGGCCCGCGAGATTGACCGGCGCGCCGGCGCCCGCGGCTTGATTCAGCCGGTGCTGCTGGAGGTCAACCTGCTCGGCGAGGCGACCAAGAGCGGCATGGCTCCCGCGGAGGCGCTGCCGCTCGCCGAGCAAGTGCTGGCTCTGCCCCAGGTGGAGCTGCGCGGTCTGATGACCATGCCGCCCTACAGCGAGGCCGCGGAGGACAGCCGACCGCTGTTCCGGCAATTGGCCGAACTGGCCGCCGAGGGAGTTCGGGCCGGTCTGCCCGCCTCCGCCCTGCGCGAGTTGTCTATGGGGATGAGCGGGGATTTTGAAGTGGCGGTGGAGGAGGGCGCGACTCTGATTCGCTTGGGCACCGTCCTGTTCGGGCCCCGCCCGCGGCCTGCCTGACCGTCGTTGCCGTTCCTTAATAATCGAACTCTACATTACCGCACCAATCGCAGATTGCTTTACAGTACCAGGAGGGAACCGCACATGCCGAAGACCGCTTTGGCCCAAGTCCGAGATTTTTTTGGCCTGGCGCCGCTCAACCATCGGCCCAGCCGCCGCACCGGTAGTCATCTCAACTCTGAGGATGCCTACTACAACCCCGAGAACGACGTCATCGAATTCCCCCGCACCACCGACAACATCAACTGCCCGATAGTACGCGCGGAACCCCGCAACCTCGACGAGGCCACCGTGGTCGCCGACGAGATCAAGCACCAGAACCCCGTGGTGCTGAACCTCGAGAGCGTGGACAAGGCCGAGGCGCGGCGCATTGTTGATTTCCTCGGCGGCGTCACCTACGGGCTCAACGGCTATATGCGCCGGCTGAGTTCCTGGGTCTACATCTGCGCCCCCTTCGACATGCCGGTCGAGAAGCTGGTCCTGGACCCCTCCCGGCAGGGCCGAGACCGCTTTGAGTTGGAGCGCGAGGACTCAGTCGCCCAGCTCTAGGGTACTCGGCTCCGGCGAGAAGTCCGACTTGGGGACAGCGCGGCCGCCACGAAGCCGGCCGCGCTGAAGCTCGGCGGGCGGCAAGCCGCCCCGTCCTCTCGCCCGGCCTGCCCCGCTCAGCCCCCGATTCTGTTCCCCGCATTTGCCGGAGACCGCCCGCGGCGTTATACTCTACCTGCAGCGAATCTCGGCGCGAGACGTAAAGACCCCCTGCGGAGTTGACTAGCCCGCGCCACACGAACCACGTGAGGGAACCATGAGAAAAACGATGTCTGACGGCTATACCTATCGCTTGGGCGTGCTAGGGGCGGGCGCCATGGGCTCCGCGCTCCTGCGCGGCTTTCTGGATAAGGGGGTACTCACCCCCGACCAGGTACTGCTCTGGGAAATTGACGACGCGCGCCGGGAGGCCGTTTGCGAGCAAACCGGCGTTAAGGCTGCCGGTGGCGCACGCGACTTGGTCAGCCAGTGCGAGACCATTCTGGTGGCGCTCAAGCCCCAGGTCCTGCCCGAGGTGCTGCCGCCGCTGCAGCGCGGCTTCCACGCCTCGCAACTGGTGATCTCCATCGCCGCCGGCGTGCCGCTGGCGCGCTTGGCCGAGTTCCTCGGCGAGACGCCCAGTCTGGTGCGGGTCATGCCTAACGTCCTGTGCACCGTGGGCGAAAGCGCCTCCGCCTGGGCCGCGGACGCCGCGCTGCCGGCGGAGCAGGTCGCGTGGGTAGACAAGCTCCTGTCCAGCGTGGGCCTGGCCCTGCGCGTGGAGGAGCGGCTGATGGACGCCGTCACCGGCCTGTCCGGCAGCGCCCCGGCTTTCGCCGCCGCTTTCTGTGAGGCGCTCACCGATGGTGGCGTCGCCGCCGGTCTGCCGCGCGGCATCGCCGTGGAATTGGCCGCCCAGGTGCTGGTGGGCGCCGGCACTTGGATTCGCGAGCATCACGCGCCGGCCGCGCTCAAGGACCTGGTCACCTCGCCGGGCGGCACCACTATCGCCGGGCTGCGGGCCCTGGAGGCCGGCGGCTTGCGAGCCGCGACCATGGAGGCGGTCCTGGCCGCCGCCGCTCGCTCCGCGGAGTTGGGCCGCGGCTAGCCGCCCGCCGTTATCTTCATACATCTGGCACCCGTCGGAGGCAGCTTGAGACCTGGCGCATCTACACCATCGCCGAATGAGCCCGAGCCCCTCTGGGAGCGCTTGGGCGCACATCTGGGGCGCATCCTGCCCGAGTTTGACTCCACCCTGCTCCTGCGCGCTGACCTGTCCCGCCTGGCGCCCGGGACTGCTCCCGCGGAGGGGGCCTACCGGGTGCTGGAGCCCGGCGCGGCGGCGACGCTCTTGTCCGACCTGCCAGGGATTGAGCGAGCGGACGTCCTGCGCCGGCTCGCGCGCGCCGACCGCTGCGTCTATCTGGAACTGGAGGGCCAGCCGGCCTTCTGGGAGTGGGTGCAACTCGACCGGACCGAGATTCCGCCGGACGCCCTCAGCGAGCGCCCGGGAGAGCGGCTCGCCTACATCTATGGCGCCTATACGCAGGCCCGGTTCCGCGGCCAAGGGCTGTTCACGACCGGGCTGCATTGGCTGGTCGACTGGCTCCGGCCGCAGGGCTACACGCACCTGTACAGCCAGAGCGCCGTGGGCAATATCGTCTCGCTGCTGGCCCATTTCACGGTGGGTTTTGAGGTGTTCGGGGAGAGCCGCCACATACACTGGCAGGGTCGCCGGGTGCTGCGGCCTTCGCGGCTACTCGCGACGCCCCTGGGGACCGGTTGCGCCCTGCCGGCGAGCCTGGCCCCCCTTTCGGCGCGCGCCCAGCGTTCGGTGCGCCGCGCTTTGTTCTGCTGACATCACGAGGAGGTTACTGTGCCTGGCATTTTTTCCCTGTTTGACGTCCTTTACCAGGTCTATTTCATAATCCTGATCATCCGCGTCATCGGTTCCTGGATGCCGGCCCAGCCGGGACAGAGCGGCTGGGCTAGCGCGCTGCGCCTGGCGTATGCGCTGACCGAGCCCCTGCTCGGCCCCCTCCGCCGCGCCCTGCGCCCAATCCAGGGCAACAGCGGCGTGGACTTCTCGCCCATGGTCCTCATGCTGATTATGTACGCGATTCGCGCGTACGTCTTCCGCTAGCTCCCGCCAGTTTTGCGTATGGCCTATCATCCGCCGCCCACAATTCAGCGCGTACCCAGCCGCGTGCGGCTGCTCGCCTTACTGGTGCTGCTCGCCGCTGCGGTAGTCCTGGTCGGCCAGGGCGGCCCGCGCGACCGCGGCAACCTCCAGAACTGGCGCCAGAGCGCCGGCGAGGCGGTAGCCGTGGGCGACCTGTTCTACCGCCTGGGCGACTTCGTCCAGGAGCAGTCCCGCCAGCATCCCGACGTCGGCTGGTACCCGGGCTACTTGCTTAACCAGCGAGGTCTGGCACTGTACGAGCTACAGGCGCTGGGCGGAGAGGCGGACCCCGCCGCGCTCCTGCGCCTGGGAATTCTGTACTCGCGCCAGGGGTATGTGGAGCAGGGCCGGGAGATGCTGCGCCGCGCCGGCGGGGTGGATCCGCACCATTACGCGCTGTACTGGGGGTTGGTGCAGGTTTACGACCCGGCCTCCCCCTCCCCCGAGGGGCTAGCCACGATCCTGCACCAACTGGACGAGCAGCCGCCCTGGCTGCAGGAACTAGTCCAGGTCCAGCTACAGACGCGCTGGGGCTCGGCGACCACGGCCGCCGCCGCAGAGGAGCTGCGTCTGGCCCACCTCAACCGCTTCGGCCTGATCCTGGTCTGCGTCCAGGCCGTCGTGATGCTGCTGGTGGCCGTCGGCTTGATTATGCTGCTGACCTGGCTGCTGCACCGCATCACGCGAGTACCCGGCCACCCTCTCCGTCCGCCGCTGCACGTCCCCTGGAACATCTACGACGCCGCCGAGGTCTTCGCCCTGCTGGTGTTCCTGCTCATCCTCGCCAGCGTTGGGGTCAGCGCCCTGCAGCAGCATCTGCCGGCCGACGCGCTGGGCGGGGCGCTGCAGCCGCTGCTCCTGCTGGGCAGCTACTGTGTGTACATGGGCCTGGCGCTGCTGCTCATCTACCAGCGCGTGACCGGGCGGTACCGGCCCTGGCGGCTGCTGGGGCTGCGCCCGCTGGCGGCCCGGCTGGTGGTCTGGCCGGCCCTGCGCGCCTACGCGACCCTGCTGGCCCTGCTCGTACCCGCGGGGCTCTACGTCCTCAATCACTACCTGATCAACAACGGCGCCTTCTTCCGGGGCAGTGAGCCGCCCGTCGCCTTTGCGCTCTACTTCCTGCTGCTCTGTGTGATCGCGCCGGTCGCGGAGGAGCTCATCTTCCGCGGGTTCTTCTACCCCGGTCTGCGCCGGCACTTTCCCGTCGGGGCGGCGGCGCTGCTCAGCGGCCTGGCCTTCTCGGCCGCCCACCTCCCCGGCGCGGCCAGCGGCATGGTGGTCATCGCCGCCCTCGGGGTGATGCTGTCCCTCCTCTATGAGCGCACCCGCTCGCTGTGGCCCTGCATCCTGATCCACGCCCTCCACAACCTGCTGGTCTTCGCGGTCATGGTGGCGGTGTCGGCGCTGTGAGCGCGGAGCCGCCCGCCGCGCAGCTCAAGATCCGCGTCATCCCGCGCGCCAGCAAGACCGCGTGGGGCGGGAAGCGGGGCGACTCGCTGGTCATCCGCCTGCAAGCCCCCCCAGTAGAAGGCGCGGCCAACGCGGCGCTGCTCAAGTTCCTGGCAAAGGAGCTAGGCGTGCGCGCGAGTGACCTGGAGATAGTCTCCGGCGACCGGGCGAGGGATAAGGTGGTGCGCGGGGCGGGGATAGGGCAGGAAGAACTGGAGCGGCGGCTGATCTCTCTACAAAGCAAAGGGGCCGGGTAGCTTACCCGGCCCCTTTGCGTTTCGCTTGTCCCCTCTGAATTCCCCCTCTCCTGCCAGGAGAGGGGGTTAGGGGGTGAGGCCGCCGCACCTACACGCTACAGCTCAGCCCCAACCCGGTCCGCTTCTTGTCTATGTGCGCGGCCATGCCTTCCGCCGCCGTTACCGGGTCGTCGGCGAGGGCCACCTTGCCGCCCGTTATCCCCTCCAGGTCCTCGCCGAGTAGCTTGACCAGCGTCGGCGAGCCGCCGATGAAGGGCGCCGGGGAGACGTGGGTGTAGAGGCCCAGCGCCAGCGCCGAGAGCGCGTCGATGGTCGCCTTTTGCTCCATGTACTCCGGCGCGGTGACCACGATCGGCAGCTTGTCGGTGTCCACGCCCAGGGCATCGGCCACCGCGCCGACCAGCAGCGCTATCCGACCGCAGTCGGTGCACGTCCCGAAACTCAGCACCGGCGGCACGCCCAGCGCCTCGCAGACGCCGCGCAGGCTATCGCCCGCTAGCGCCTGGGCCGACAGTGAATTGAGCCCCGCCACCTGCGTGGCCGCGTTGCCGCAGCCCGCCGAGAGCACTAGGATGTTGCGCTTGATTAGCTCCTTGGCGACGCCGACCGTCATCGAATCCTGCGCCCCATTCTTCAGCGTCGTGCAGCTCACCAGCGCCGCTACGCCGCGAATCGCGCCGCTCTTGATGGCGTCCAGCAGCGGGTCCAGCGTGCCGCCCAGCGCCTCGATAACCGCCTCGTTGGAGAAGCCGGTCATGATCTCCTGGGTCCGCGCCACCGGGTGATGCGGCAGCTTCTGCCGCGCCGGGAAGTTGGCGATGGCCAGGTCGATCAGGTCCTGCGCGAGTTGCGCGGCTTTCGCCGGCGCGTAGTTCATGTGCTCCACGCCGGGCAGGCCGATGACCTCGGAGACGGCCTTGACCTGGGTGCCGAACTGGTCGGCGACTTCCTTGATGTGCGGCGGAGTGCAGTTCATGTCCGCCGCCAGCACGTCCACGGCACCGGTCGCCAGCGCGTATTCCAGGGTGATCCAGTTGCCGGTCAGACCGACGAAGACGTCATCCACCGGCAGCCGCTGCAGCATCTCCTGGCCGGTCTCGATGGAGCCGACGATGTGCAGGCCCTTGGCGCCGGCGGCGCGCGCCTTTTCCTGATTCTCCGGCTTGTGCGCCGCTTCAACCAGGGCAAAACCCACGAAGGGCATGTGGCCGTTGGGCATGATATTCACGTAGCCGGGGTCGAGAATGCCCAGATCCACCTTGGCCGCATGGGGGCGGGGCGTGCCGAAGAGGATGTCCTGGCCGAACTGCAGCGGCGCGAGCGCGCCGTAAGCGCTGGACACACCCAGCCGTAGCGCGGTCAGCGCCAGCGAGACGAAGTCGCCGTCAATGTTGGTCATCGCCCGCGTGGAGGCCGCCTGGATCTCCGACAGCGGACCGCCGGGGAAGATGCCCAGCTTGCGCCAGAGGGCCTTGCGGCCCTCGGGGGCCAGCGCCTCCACCATCAGCGACTCGTCGTAATAGTCGAGGTTGAGTTCCTCCACCATCTTGGCGGCCAGGCCGGTGGCCTGGGCCTCCGGGGTGTCGCCGGCCACGCCGAGCTTCTGGCAGACGTGCGCCAGCTTGCCCGGTTCCTTGATCGAGAAGGGCGTCTTGCCCTCCGCGGTGGCGGCGAGGGTCCGAGCGACCTCCCGGGTGTGGTGGCTGTAGGCGGCAATCCCCATGATGTTCAGGTGCACGAGATTGCGCATCGCCAGGGCGTCGCCGTCGATTCCGCAGACGCCGCGAGGCGCGCGGGGCAGAATCCGGCAGGGCCCCTGCGAGCAGATGGCGCAGCGGATGCCGCCCTCACAGAAAGTGCAGCGCGTCCCCTGCGCGACAAAACGATCCACCGTGTTGCTCACGCCGGCGCCGTGTACGACCTGATAGGCCTCGACGACCGAGGCGTGCTCGCTGGGCTGGTTGGTCAGGTCCATCTGAATCACTCCTTGATGTCTGGTAGGACAGGCGTCTCGCCTGTCTCTGTCCTCATGCGGCAGTCCTACAGCGCGATTACGTGGTCGGCCTCCTCGGCCGCTGCGAAGAAGTGCGAGAAGTGACCGATCTCCACCCCCTCGATCAGCAGGTCTTTCAGTCCCCGGTTCTCCACCGAGCACTCGCAGGCCGTCACTTTGACGCCCTGTTCAGCAATGGCCCGCGCCACCTTCTCGCCGTTCTTGCTGCCCTTCACCAGGTGGTAGACGCCGTCCTCGGCGAAGTGCATCGCCACCACCTGCGCGCCGTGCCGGCCGGTGCTGACGGTGTTGAGCAGGCAGCCCCCGATCAGTTCCTGGGTGCCGCCACGGGTGACTAGATATGCTACTTTCTTCATGATTCTCTCCTCCCAAGACATGTAGGGCGGGGGCTACGTCCCCCGCCGTCGGAGCCTCACCCCCGGCCCCTCTCCCTCGCGGGAGAGGGGAGCA